>NZ_JBVJHT010000023.1:0-108182 GCF_055586685.1 Micromonospora sp. NPDC049529 | reverse complement strand
GACGGTGGTGAACGTACCGTTCCCGTTCGAGAACGCGACCGGCACCGTCGTCCACCCGGCCCCACCCGCCACCGCCAGATCGTCCCGACCATCACCGTCGAAGTCGCCGCCGACCAACTTCGCCCCGCTGGTCTGCGCGAAACCGGGGAAGCTCGCGACGGGCTGGGTGACGGTGGTGAACGTACCGTTCCCGTTCGAGAACGCGACCGGCACCGTCGTCCACCCGGCCCCACCCGCCACCGCCAGATCGTCCCGACCATCACCATCGAAGTCGCCGCCGACCAACTTCGCCCCGGTGGCCTGCGCCCAGGTGGGGAAGCCGGCAACCGGCTGGTTGGCGGGGGTGAAGGTGCCGTCGCCGTTGGAGAATGCCACGGCCACCGTCGTCCACCCGGTCCCGCCGGCCGCGGCGACGTCGTCGCGACCGTCACCGTTGAAGTCGCCGCTGACCTTCTGGGCCCCGGACGCCGCCGCGCGGGCCGGGAAGTCCGCCAGGTACTGGTTGACCAGCGTGAACGACCCGCCGCCGGTGGAGAGGGCGACCGGGATCGTCGTCGCGTTCGGGGCGCCGGTGAGCGCCAGGTCGTCACGGCCGTCGGCGTCGAAGTCGCCGCTGAGCAGGGTGGCGCCGGGAAGGCAGGCCCAGTGGGCGAACCTGCTCGGCGCCAGCGAGTACGCCAGCCGGTTGGGCGAGCCGGCCAGGTTCGTCACCACGTTGTAGGTCGCGACCTCCACGACCACCCAGGCGGTGACCGCGGCCGGTGACTCGCCGGGGTGACCCTGGAGGTGGAGGGCCGCGATCGCGGCGACGTGCGGGGCGGCCATGTCGGTGCCGCTGAGGGTGTTCACGGCGGTGTTCGAGGTGTGCCAGGCCGAGGTGATGCCGGTGCCGGGGGCAAAGATGTCGACGCAGGTGCCGTAGTTGGAGTAGCTGTCACGGCTGTCGGTGCGGTTGGTCGCGGCGACGGTGATCGCACCGGCCACCCGGGCCGGGGAAACGGAGCAGGCGTTGGTTCCACCGTTGCCCGCCGCGACCACATAGGTGATTCCCGCGCTGATCGAGTTGCTGACGGCCGTGTCGAGCGCCGGATTGGCCGGGGCGCCGAGGCTCAGGTTCGCCACCGACGGGCCGGGTCGGTTCAGCGCGGTGAGCCAGTTGATGCCGGCGATGATCCCGGCGACCGTACCGCTGCCGGCGCAGTCGAGGACCCGGACCGGCACCAGTCGTACGCCCTTCGCCACGCCGTGGGCGGTGCCGCCGATCGTACCGGCGACGTGGGTGCCGTGGCCGTAGCAGTCGGTCATGCCGTAGTCGGGCGCGGGGTATCCGGGGGCGACCCGCCCGCCGAAGTCCGAGTGGGTGGCCCGGATACCGCTGTCGATGACGTAGACGGTCACCCCGGCGCCGGTGGCGTACCAGTCGTAGCGGTTGTTCAGCGGCAGGGGACGCTGGTCGACCCGGTCCAGTCCCCAGCTCGGCACCGGGCTCTGGGAGTCGTTGACGACCATCGTCGGGTTGGTGTCGACGGTCACCGTCTCGTTGCCGGCGATGTAGGCGACGTCCGGGTGAGCCCGGAGCGCGGTCAGCTGCGCCGGGCTGAGTGAGGCGGCGAAGCCGTTCAGGGCGTGTGCGTACCGGTGCTCGATCCGGACTCCGGCGGCCTCGGCGCGGGCGACGGCCGCAGTGGCGGCCCTGCTCGCGCGGGCGGTGCCCGGTGCGCCGTCGAGCACCACCAGGTAGCTGTCCGGAACCGCCCTGCCGGGCGCCGCGGCGAGCACCGGGGCGAGGCCACCCGCCCTGGTCGTGGGCGCGGCGACCGCCGTCGTGGGCAGGCTGAGCGACGCGAGCACGAGTACGGTCCCGAGCGCGGTCGCCGCCCGCCAACCGGGTACGCCGCCCATCCCGTACCTGGGCCGTTCGAGGTGTTGCACGGTCGCACCTCTCTCCGTCGGTCTCCGCCGGGCACACCGTGCAGCAGAGCGATCGCGTAGAGAAGCTTCTATATCGTTGGCCGTCTCTGTCAAGAGTCGACGACGGTCGACGCGTGCACCGCGAACCCGGCGACGTACGGCATCAGGCGCGGTGCCGCCCCGGGCGCGGGACTCGCGGTTCGGCGCTCCGCGACGACGACGAGAACGGCTCGACGGCCGCCGCGTAGGTCACCTCGTGCAGCGCCGGGTCGTCGGCCGACACCGGCTGTCGGGGTGCCGAGACCGGCGGGCGGGAGGGTGACGGCAGGACACCGATCGGCACGTACACCTGCGTCTGCACCGCCTCGGCGAGCAGCAGTGCCATGGCGACACTCGTCGGCCGGTCGGCCGGATCGGCGCTCAGGCACGACAGGCACAGCTCGGCCACGTCGGCGGGCAGGCCGGCGACCGGCGGCAGCGGGTCCGGTGGCCGGTGGACGTGGGACAGCGGCCGGTCCGGTTGCGTGTGTACCGGCCACGGCAGCCGCCCGACCAGGCTGAGATAGAGCAGCACGCCGACGGCGTACACGTCGCTGGCCGGGCTGGCGACGACCCCGTCGAGCCGTTCCGGGGCGACGAACGCCGGTGTGCCGACCACCTCGCCCGGGGCGACCGGGTCACGCTCGCCGGTCAGTGCCGCGATGCCGAAGTCGAGCACCTTCACTCCGGACGGGGTGAGCACGATGTTCGCCGGCTTGACGTCCCGGTGCACGATGCCGCCCTGGTGGGCCGCGGCCAGCGCGGCGCTCGCCTCCGCGCAGACCCGGACCGCGATCCGCCAGTCCAGCGCCCCGGAACGCAGGTGTACGGCCAGCGTCTCGCCCTCCACCAGCTCCATCACGATGTACGGCGCCAGTTGGCCGTCCGGCAGGGGTACCAGGCCGAAGTCGTGCACACCGGCGATGTTGGGATGAGCCAGCCGGGCCGCCGCGCGGGCCTCCGTGCGGGCCTGTTCCACGATCGCCCGGCCGCCCGCCGGATCGGCGTACGGCAGGGTGATCAGCTTGACCGCGACCGGCCGGTCGAGCACCTCGTCGTGGGCGTGCCAGACCTCCGACATGCCCCCTGCCCCGATCCGCTGATCGAGGCGGTACCGCCCGTCCAACACCGGCATCCCACGCCCCCGACACCTGCTCCCGCCGCCGGTCCGGTTCGACGACGGTCGGGAAGAGCGCTACCCCCGGTCCGCCCGACACAAACCGCCGAGGCGACGACGCACCCCGCTCACCCGCGCGAACGGTCACCGGTGGGACGGCGACGAGCGCCGACCCCGAATGCGGGGTCGGCGCTCGTCGGACGGGAGCTACGCCGGCTCGATCCAGATGTTGCGGTAGCGGATCGGGTTGCCGTGGTCCTGGAGGCGGATCGGGCCCGCCGACGGGCTCTCGGCCGCGCCGCCGCCGGTCGGGCCGTTGACCGCGACGTTGTTCTGGACCGTCACGCCGTTCCAGACCACCGTGATCCGCGCGTCCTCCGTCTTCGTGGTGCCGTTCCAGCGGGCCGCCCGGAACGTGATGTCGTAGGTCTGCCACGTCTGCGGTGCCGTCGCGGCGTTCACGTCCGCCGCCTTCTTGGTGTAGATCGCCGCCGCCTCGTCGTTGGCCAGCGACCTGTCCCCGTACGAGTCGAGCACCTGCACCTCGTAGCGGTCCTGCTGGTAGACGCCGGAGTTGGCGCGGGCCTGGCCGGTCACCTCCGGCCCGTACAGCGGGAGCCAGAACTCGACGTGCAGCTTGTAGTCGCCGTAGCTCTGCCGGGTACGGATGTCACCGCCGTTGACCTGCATGCCGCCACCGGTGATCGTCCAGGTGGGGTTGGCGCCGCTGGTGTGCTGCCAGTTGGCGGTCTGGGACGCCGCGGTGCCGTCGAACAGCACGGTCCGGTTGGTGGCCGCCCGGACCGTCCAGTGCTGGCTCGCCGCGCCGGCGTACTCCCAGATGTGCAGTTGCGTGCCGTCGGCGGAGCTGCCGGCGAGCGCGTCGAGCACCTTCCCGGACTGCGGGTTGAGCAGCGAGCCGTCGGCCTGCGGTTGCCAGACCTGGGAGCCGCTGCCGTTGCAGGTCCAGAGCTGCACCTTGGTTCCGTTCACGGTGCCGGCGTTGTCGACGTCGAGGCACTTGCCGAGGGCCTGGTAGGTCGTGCCCACCCGGCTCCACTGCTGGGCGGCGCTGCCGTTGCAGGTCCAGAGCTGGATCTTCGTGCCGTTGGCGGAGCCGGCGTTGTCGACGTCGACGCACTTGCCGCCGATGCCGCTGATCGTGCCGGGCCCGCCACCGCCACCGCCGCCGACCGAGGTCACCGTCAGGTTGTCGAGGTTGACGTGGCCGATGTCGCCGGCGTCGTACCGGTAGGCGATCGTGTTGGCGCCGGCGTTGAGGGTGACCGGCTCGGACCTGGTCGCCCAGGTGTCCCAGTTGCCGGTGCTGGGCAGGCTGGTCTGGCGGATCTTCGTGCCGTTGACGTACAGGCTGACGGTCTTGGCGCCGGTGCCGCCGTTGGGCCCGTTGGAGAACCGCAGTACGGCGTTGTGGGCGCCGGCCGCCGCGTTCACGGTGAACGTCGTCGAGGCGCCCTGGGTGCCGTAGCCGGCCACGAACCCGCTGCCGGTGTAGCCGACGTGGTCGGTCATCGCGACCGCGCCGCCGGCGAGCGAGGCGTTCTCCGCCTCCAACGTTCCCGTCTGCGGCGGCGGGCCGCCGACCAGCGAGTTGAGCGTGTACCAGGCCTCGGTGCTCCACAGCTCCTGCCCGTTGGTCGCGGTGAACGGGCGGGGCGACCGCAGGTGCACGACCCGGCCGGGCTGGAGGCCGGTGATCTGGAGGGTGACCTTCCTACCGTCGGCCGACGGGGTCGCGGAGCTGACCGTCAGGGTCTGCTCGTCGACCTTCGGGCCGCCGTAGGTCGCCGTCGGGACGTACCGCCACTGCTTGACCTTGTACTTGGCGGCGAGTCCGGCGAGTGTCGCCGGGGACAGCGGCTGGGTGTAGGTCAGCTCGAATCCGCCGGCCACCGCGCGCATCGAGTGGATGTCGAACGCGTTGCCACCGTTGGCGGTCAGCTTCTGCAGGCCGTAGGTCAGCTTGCCGGACTGGCCCCAGTTGCCGCCCGCGCCGAGCCCGCCGACGTAGATGGCGCCGTCGGGGCCGATCGACGTACGCAGCACGCCCATCTCCAGTCCCTGGGTGTGCCGGAACACCGCGCCCTGGTACTCACCGTTGATCTTCTCCAGGAACGCGCGCTGGAGCCCACCGTAGGTGACGTCGCCGATCAGCATCTGCCCGGCGAACGGGCCGGTCGACACCATCACCGGTGTGCTCGGCGAGTTGGCGATCTCGTTCTGCGGCAGCCAGAGCACCGGCTGGGTGACCGGATTGCCCTGGAACGGGCCGGGCGGGTTCATGTTGAGGTTGAAGAACCGGTCCTGCTTGATGTGCAGCAGCTTCGACGACGGCAGCCAGTCACCCTGGTTGTCGAGGACGAAGATGCCGCCCTCCGGACCCCAACCGATGCCGTTGGGCGTACGCAGACCGCCCGCGACGTAGTGCAGCGCGCCGGTGAACCTGTCGATCCGGACCGTCGTGCCACGGTTGGGCGCCGGCTGCGGGTTGGTGGTCGCCCCGCCCTGGTTGATCGAGATCGACAGGTTGAGGTAGAAGTACGGCGCCTGGTAGAGCAGCCCGAACGCGAACTCGTGGAAGTTGCCGCCGAACGGCCAGGTCGCCACCTGGCGGTAGCTGTCGGTGACCCAGTCGCCGTTGGTGTCGTTGAGTTCGACCAGCCGGTGCTTCTCCGACACGTAGAGCTTGCCGTCGACGTACTTGATGCCCATCGGCTCTTTCAGCCCCTGGGCGATCCGCTGGTGGGTTACCTGCGCGGGGCTCGTGCTGCCGGTCACGTTCGACAGCAGGTAGACCTCGCCGAGCGAGTTGTCGGTGCCGCCCCAGGTGGTGATCGCGAGCCGCCCGTCGGGCAGCCAGTCCATCGCCGACACCTGTGGTTGGAAGCCGGTCGGCCGCAGGTTGGTCAACGTGTAGTTGGGGTGGACGCCGGTCAGCGGCAACCCGTCGCCGGGTGCGTCGGTGACGCCCTCGCACTCCTTGCGGCCCGGCGCGGTGACCCGTACGACGCCGGCATCGGTGCTGAGCACGCTGTTGGGCACGAGGACGAAGGACGACGATCCGGGCGTACGCCAGTCGAGGGTGATCTGCTGGTCGCCGGCCCGCTCGAAGTGGTCGATCCGCAGCGAGTGGTAGCCGGCCGTGAGCGCGACGGTGCCCTCCTTGGGCGGTGCCACGCCGTGCAACCCGTCGTGGTCGATCACGAGCTGGTCGTCGATCCGCAGTTCGGACCCGTCGTCGCTGCTCAGCCGGAAGGTGTAGCTCCCGGCGGTGGCGATGTTGATGTTTCCGGTGACCTGGCTGACGAAGTTGTCACCGAACCCGAAATCGGTGGTGGCGGTCCAGTTGATCGTGGACATCTTCCTGTCCACGTTGGGCGTCTGTCCGGGCTTGAGTACGCAGATCTCGCTGAGCGGCACCTGTACGTCGAAGACGCGCAGGGTGACACCGGGCTCCTGTGGTGGTGGCGCCGCGACGGCGGCGCCGGGTGCGATGACAAGGCTGCCGGTCAGGAGACCGGCGGCGGTGAGGACGGCTGACAAGGACCGTATGCCCATTGTTCCTCCGGGACGGGAGAGGGACGTGACGGACACGGTAGGGGGCTTTCATTCAACTGTCCATATCTATACATCTATCAATCAGAACTTTCGTTCGATTGAGCAAAAGTCAACGGCTGGCCATCAGAAAGGGCGAGCATGCCCTGCACTTCGCCCGGCCGAGCCGGGTCCGCCGTGGCGGATCAGCCGCCCAGGGTACGCAGGATGCGGGCGAGTTCGTCCCGGTCGGCGGGGTCGAGGTCGGCGAAGAGACGTTCCGCCTCGGTCTGCCGGGCGGTCCGGATGGCGGTGTGGATCCGGTTGCCCTCCTCGGTCAGCGCGACCAGCGTGGCCCGTCGGTCACCCGGATCGGGGCGACGTTGCACCAGCCCCCGGCTCTGGAGGTCGTCGACCACCTCGGTGGCCGAGCGCGGCGCGATGCGCAGGTGTTCGGCGAGGGCACTGAGCCGCAGCGTGTCGTGCCGCGCGAGGACGCCGAGCGCGCGGGCCTGACTCGGGGTGACGTCCCACGGCTCCAGCGCCTCCCGGCTGCGCTGCCGCAGCCTGCGGGCCACCCCCCAGAACGCCTCCGCCAGGGTCTCGTCGTCGCCGTCCGCCTCGGTCACGGGAATACGGTAGCAGGGGATACGGTTGTTACCTCATGATGAGGCAACCTCAGCAATATTCCCCGTCGAAAGGCAGACACCCCCCTTGGAACCCACCCCCTCCGGCCGCGACCGCGGCCCCCGCACCGTCAGCGCCGACGAGAAGGCACAGGCCCGCCACGTGTCGCTGCGCCGCATAGCCGGGCTGTTCACCCAGCACCGGACGGCGCTCGCCATGGTCACCGCGATCATCGTGGCCTCCTCGGTCATCGCGATGGCCTCACCCTTCCTGCTCCGTCACGTCATCGACCGCGCCCTGCCCGAACGCGACCTGCCGCTGCTCGTCTGGCTGGTCCTCGGCATGGTCGGGGTGGCCGCCGTCACCTCACTCCTCGGCGTCATACAGACCTGGATCTCCACCCGGGTCGGGCAGGAGGTCCTGCACCGGCTGCGCACCGACGTCTTCCGTCACCTCCAGCGGCAGTCACTGGGATTCTTCACCCGGACCCGTACCGGCGAGGTGCAGTCCCGGATCACCAACGACATCGGCGGCATGCAGTCGGTGGTCACCTCCACCGCCACCGGCGTCGCGTCCAACCTGACCACGGTCATCGCCACCGCCGTCGCCATGGTCGCGCTCTCCTGGCGGCTCTCCCTGGTGTCGCTGATCGTGCTTCCCCCCGCGATCTGGCTGACCCGCCGCGTCGCCCACCTGCGCCGCGAGATCACCGCACGCCGCCAGCGCGAACTGGCCGACCTCAACGTCACCGTCGAGGAGGGGCTGTCGATCAGCGGCGTGCAGCTCGCCAAGACCCTCGGAACCGGACCGACCCTGATCGAACGGTTCACCACCTCCTCCGCCCGCCTGGTCGACCTGGAGCTGCGCAGCGAACTCGCCGGCCGGTGGCGGATGGCCTCGATGAGCGTCATCTTCGCCGCCATCCCGGCGATCATCTACCTCAGCGCCGGGCTGCCCGGCACCGCCGGCACGCTGAGCATCGGCACCCTGGTCGCCTTCACCGCGTTGCAGGGCGGGCTGTTCCGCCCGCTGATGGGTCTGCTGAACGTGGGCGTCTCGCTGACCGCGTCGCTGGCGCTCTTCGCCCGGATCTTCGAGTACCTGGACCTCCCGGTCGAGGTGGCCGACCCGGCCGAGCCGGCCGGCATCGACCCGCGCCGGGTCCGCGGCCACCTGCGGCTGGACGAGGTCACCTTCAGCTACCCCGGCAGCGACACCGCCGCGGTCGCCGGGGTCACCCTGGACGTACCCGCCGGCACCAGCCTTGCCCTGGTCGGCGAGACCGGCTCCGGCAAGAGCACCCTCGCCGCGCTGGTCAGCCGGCTGCACGACCCGAGCAGTGGCCGGATCACCGTGGACGGCGTCGACCTGCGCGACCTGCGCCTGGCCGACCTGGCCGCGATCGTCGGCGTGGTCAGCCAGGAGACGTACCTGCTGCACACCACCGTGCGGGAGAACCTGCGCTACGCCCGACCGGACGCCACCGACGCCGAGATCGAGACCGCCGCACGCGCCGCGCAGATCCACGACCTGATCGCCGGCCTGCCCGACGGGTACGACACGGTGGTCGGCTCGCGCGGGCACCGGTTCTCCGGTGGGGAGAAGCAGCGCCTGGCCATCGCCCGCACCCTGCTGCGCGACCCGCGCGTCCTGATCCTCGACGAGGCCACCAGCGCCCTGGACACCGAGACCGAACGGGCCGTCCAGCGTGCCTTCGACGTGCTCGCCGAGGGACGTACGACGATCACCATCGCGCACCGGCTCTCCACCGTGCGGCACGCCGACCAGATCGCGGTGCTCGACCACGGACGGATCGTCGAACACGGCACCCACGACACCCTGATCCACGGCAACGGCCGGTACGCCATGCTGGCCGCGTGATCCTCTCCCAGGCCAATCCCGTCGAATTGGCTGCGGCCACCGGGCCGGCCGCTGCGTAGCGTGCAACGGGTGACTGTGGGATTTCTCGGCCTCGGTGTCATGGGACAACCGATGGCGCTCAACCTGGTTCGAGCCGGTACCGACCTGATCGTCTGGAACCGCACGCCGGAACGGACGCAGCCGCTGAGCGCGGCCGGCGCCGCCGTGGCAGGTAGTCCGGCCGAGGTCTTCGCGAAGGCCGAAACCGCGATCGTGATGCTGGCGAACGGCGCCGCCATCGACCATGTCCTGGGCCGCGGCACGGAGACTTTCGCCCGGCAGCTGACCGGACGGACGGTGGTGCACATGGGCACCACCGAGCCCGACTACTCGCGCGGGCTCGCCGCCGACGTACGGGCCGTGGACGGGGCGTACGTGGAGGCACCGGTCTCCGGGTCGCGAGGGCCCGCCGAAGCCGGCCGGCTGGTTGCCATGCTGGCCGGTGACGACCGGACGTCGAGCGGGTGACGCCCCTGTTGCGGCCCATGTGCCACGAGATCCTGCGGTGCGGTCCGGTCCCCGACGCGCTGTTGACCAAGCTGGCCGTCAACACGTTCCTGATCAGCATGGTGACCGGGCTGGCGGAGGCGTTCCACTTCGCCGACCGGCACGGCCTGGACCGGGCGACACTGCTGACGGCGCTGGACGCCGGGCCGATGGCGAGCACGGTTTCCCGGGTGAAGGGCCGCAAACTGCTGGACCGCGACTTCGAGGTGCAGGCCTCGATCCGCGACGTGCTCTACAACAGCGGGCTGATCGTCCGGGCCGCCGAGCGGGCCGGTGTCGTCTCCCCGCTGCTGGACGTCTGCCAGGAGCTGTTTTCCGAAACAGCCGAGGCCGGGTACGCAGCCGAAGACATGGCTGCGGTGGTCCGCGCGCTGGAGGCCCGCTCACGCGACTCGCGGTGAACGCATCGGGGTGCCGCGCACCGGTCGGCTTCCCCGACCCGCCCGAGGGACGGCGCGCCCCGGCCGATCACTGATCGATCGACCGGGGCGCGCCGGTTAAAGCCTTGGTGCCGGTCAGACGAGGTCGAACCGGTCGAGTTCCATGACCTTGGTCCAGGCCGCGACGAAGTCGGTGACGAACTTGTCGCGAGCGTCCTGGCTGGCGTAGACCTCGGCGAGGGCCCGCAGCTGGGAGTTGGAGCCGAAGATGAGGTCGACCGCGGTAGCGGTCCACTTCACCTCGTCGGTGGCCAGGTCGCGGATCTCGTACACGTGCTCGTCGGACTCCGACGCCCTCCACCGGGTGCCCGGGGAGAGCAGGTTGGCGAAGAAGTCGTTGGTGAGCACCCCGGGCCGGTCGGTGAGGACACCGTGCTGCTTGCCCCCGACGTTGTTCCCGAGCGAGCGCAGGCCGCCGACGAGGACGGTCATCTCGGGCGCGGTCAGGTTGAGCATGTACGCCCGGTCGACGAGCAGCACCTCCGGCTGGGTCTTCTCGCCGGGACGCAGGTAGTTGCGGAACGCGTCGGCGCGCGGTTCCAGCACCGCGAAGGACTCGACGTCGGTCTGCTCCTGGGTCGCGTCGGTACGGCCCGGACGGAACGGCACGGTCACCTCGACACCCGCGTCGCGGGCCGCCTTCTCGACGGCGGCCGAACCGGCCAGCACGATCAGGTCGGCGAGCGAGATCTTCGCCCCGCCCGCGTCGTTGAACTCCCGCCGGATCCCCTCAAGGGTCTCCAGGACCGTCGCGAGCTGCTCCGGCTGGTTGACCTCCCAGCTGCGCTGCGGCTCAAGCCGGAGCCGGGCACCGTTGGCGCCGCCGCGCTTGTCGGTGGACCGGTAGCTCGCGGCCGAGGCCCAGGCGGTGGAGACCAGTTGGGCGGTGGTGAGGCCGGACTCCAGGACCTTCGCCTTGAGGGCGGCGACGTCGGCGTCACCCACGAGGGCGTCGGTCACGGCCGGCACCGGGTCCTGCCACAGCTGGGGCTCGGCCACCCACGGTCCCAGGAAGCGGCTGACCGGACCCATGTCGCGGTGCAGCAGCTTGTACCAGGCCTTGGCGAAGGCCAACGCGAACTCGTCCGGGTTCTCCAGGAAACGGCGCGAGATCTTCTCGTACGTCGGGTCGAAGCGCAGCGACAGGTCGGTCGTGAGCATCGTCGGCTTGTGCTTCTTCGCCGGGTCGAAGGCGTCCGGAATGATCGCCTCGGCGTCCTTGGCGACCCACTGCTTGGCGCCGCCGGGGCTCGTGGCGGGCTCCCACTCGTACCCGAAAAGGATCTCGAAGAAGCGGTTGCTCCACTGCGTCGGCCGGTCGGTCCAGGTCACCTCAAGGCCGCTGGTGATCGTGTCACCGCCCTTGCCGCTGCCGTGGGTGCTCAGCCAGCCGAGGCCCTGCGCCTCCAGCGGTGCCCCCTCGGGCTCCGCGCCGACGTGGGTGTCGGCGACGCCGGCACCGTGGGTCTTGCCGAAGGTGTGACCGCCGGCGATGAGGGCGACGGTCTCCTCGTCGTTCATCGCCATCCGGCCGAAGGTCTCGCGGATGAAGTGCGCCGCCGCCCGGAAGTCCCCACTGCCCCGGGGCCCCTCGGGGTTGACGTAGATGAGCCCCATCTCGGTCGCGCCGACGCCCTCGGCCATCTGCGAGTCGGAGACGTAGCGCTCGTCACCGAGCCAGGCGTCCTCCGGACCCCAGAAGATCTCCTCCGGCTCCCACACGTCCTCGCGGCCGAAGCCGAAGCCGAAGGTCTTGAAGCCCATCGACTCCAGGGCGACGTTGCCGGCGAGCACCAGCAGGTCGGCCCAGGAGATCTTCTGGCCGTACTTCTGCTTGACCGGCCACAGCAGCCGGCGGGCCTTGTCGAGGTTGGCGTTGTCGGGCCAGCTGTTGAGCGGGGCGAACCGCTGGCCGCCGTCGCCGGCACCGCCGCGACCGTCCTGGATGCGGTACGTGCCGGCGGCGTGCCAGCTCATCCGGATCATCAGGCCGCCGTAGTGACCGAAGTCGGCCGGCCACCAGTCCTGCGAGGTGGTGAGCACCTCGACGATGTCCTGCTTGAGGGCCTCGACGTCGAGCTTCTCGAACTCCTTGGCGTAGCTGAAGTCCTCCTTCAGCGGACTGCCCTTGGACGAGTGGGCGTGCAACACCGAGAGGTCGAGCTGGTTGGGCCACCAGTCCCGGTTGGTCCGCGGACGACCACCGGTCTTCGGGGTCGGCGAGTCGATCGCCGGGTTCTCGCTCTCGCTGCCGCTCGCGGTCACGGAGTCGTGCGCGACCGGGCAGCCGCCCGCCGCCGGGTCCACGCCCTGCGCACTGGAGGGACCGTTGTCCTGGGTGTCGCTCATCTGTTTCCTTCCGAACTGACGGATCGCTGGGACGTGCGTTCGGCCGCGCAGTCGGGGCAGGTGCCCCAGTAGACGACCTCCGCCTCGTCGATCACGTAACCGTGGTCGTCCGAGGCGGTCAGACAGGGAGAGTGGTCGACGGCGCAGTCGACGTCGGCGATCGCACCGCAGGAGCGGCAGACCACATGGTGGTGGTTGTCGGCGACCCGGGACTCGTAGCGGGCGGTCGCACCGGCAGGCTGGATACGACGCACCAGACCGCTGTCGGTGAGCGCGCGCAACACGTCGTACACCGCCTGATGGGAGACCGTCGGATGGTCCGCCCGTACCAGCGCGATCACCGTGTCGGTGTCGACGTGCGGGTGGTCGCGCAGCGCTGCGAGCACCGCCAGTCGGGGCCGGGTCACGCGCAACGAGACCGCCCGCAGCTGCGCCTCGAAGTCGGACGTCACGCGATCAAGATAGCCCACTTTTCTGGAACAGATCAAGTTTGTTCCCAACCTCGGCGCCGTATCGCCCGAAACCCCGCGTTCGGCTTCTGACGTGCGGTTTTCGGGCACCGGGGCCGAACGACCTCGGGTGCGCGGTGCCGGCCTCCGCCCGGCCGAACCGACCGGTGGACGATCACGCGACGGCTCGCGGTCCACGAGATCATCGGTCACCCTCCACGCGGCCACCACGAATGGGCCGCCGAGAACGCGGATTCGTTCCGCCGACCATCCGGGGCGACACCAACGCACCGAAACGCACTCGCCCGTTCCGACGTGAACGAGTCGGACACATTGACCCGCTCCACCATTGCCTCTAGCGTGCCTTTCCGTCAGCGCAGTGACCCAAGCCCGACGAGAGGCCGATCATGACCGCCGATGGCACCATTCCAGCGGAAGCGCAAATCCCAGCAAAAGCGCAAGCATCGACGGAAACGCCAACCCGAACGGAGGCGGCAACCCGGACGAGAGCGAGAATGGACATTGGCCGCCGGGGATTCCTCACCGGTCTCGCCGCCGTCGGTGTCGGCGTCACGTTGCCGGAGGCGGCCCACGGCCGGGCCCGACCGGCGGGCACGGCCTCGGCACCCGTACGCGTCGCGGACCGGCCGTCGGCGCCGGCCGGCCCGGTGCCGCTACCGCCTGCCGTGCGCTCCCGGCAGGCCCTGTCCCCGCCGACCACCTCGGCCGCGCTGCCGATCGTCCAGCACGGCAGCACCTACAACCTGGCGCAGGTGGTCCGGTGGCTCGACCAGGAGCACTTCGCGGTCGGCCGGTGGGACGGCACGATGAGCGTCTACGACTTCGAGACCGCCCCGTACGTCGGTCCGATCATCACCGACGTGGTGAACACCCCCTCCTCCCAGGGCGTACGGATGATCACCGTGCTCCCCCGCCGCACCCTGGTCACCTCCAACGACGCCGGTTCACTCTCCGTCTGGTGGACGACCTCCGACCGGTGGGCGGACCTGCGCCTGCGCGGCACCGCGAGTTACGAGCCGACGCTCGGGGCGGCGACGGGTGGCACCTTCTTCGGCGAGTTGTCGCTGCTCGTGGTCGGCCACGACAACGGCTACCTGTCCTTCTGGTCGTTCGAGCCGTGGACCCGTACGCTGCGCTCGCGCGGGCAGGTCAACGTGCAGAACCCCAACCCGGTCAACCCGTGGGGCCTGCACGCGGTCTACGAGGTCGCACCGCTCGTCACCTCGGGCCCGTACGCCAGCGTGATCGCCGGTTCGGACGACGGCTACCTCTCGATCGTCCGCGTACCGAGCAGGACGATCCTGTCCCAGACGGTTTTCAATCCTTCCGCCCAGCGCGGAATCAACTGCGTCTCCGTTTCGGGAAACAAGATCCTCGTCGGTAACTGCTCGGTGGGTGCCGACGACGACAATCTCTGGTACTTCACCGCGAACACTTCGACCGGTCAACTCACGCTGGTCGACAGCGTTAATCTGATCATTGATCCGGCCGAGGTGCAGTCGTTCAATTTCGAGACGGTGTGGGGCAGTTACAGCGGCGGTCCCTGCTGGTTCGCCGGCACCGAAGAGGGCGCACTCTGGATGGGTACGGCCACCGCCGGGATCGACGTCATCGGTTACCAACCACTGAGCGACGGGGCGATCGGCGCCGCGCTCGACTGCACCGACGGACCGGGGCGGTTGGCCGCGGTGATCCACAACCTGCAGCAGTTCACCACCGGGGCGTAGGACGAACCGGTCCGGTGGGGGTGGGCCGGGCTCGGCGCCGCTCGACCAGGGCGCCGAGCAGGTTCAGCCCGAGCGCGTACGCTCCGGCGCCCACCAGCAGGGCGACGCCGGCACCGTGCCCCCAGTCGCCGACCAGGACCGGAGGATCGGACCACACGTCGAGCGACAGACCGGCGAGGGCGAGCGCGGTGCCGGCCGCGATCGGCGGAACGGTCCACAGTAGCCAGGCCGGCCCGGCGAACTCGTCGTCCTGGGCCAGACCCACCTGCGTCGCGCCGTACCAGAACATGCCGAGCAGGACCAGCAGCGCGCCGCGTTGGCCGGTCCGCCGGCCGGCGAGCAGGATCCCGAGACCGACCCCGGCGGCGGCGAGCAGCGGATAACCAGACAGTTCGTACAGGAGCACCCGGAGCAGCACCGGGTCGTCGAACGCGGGGCCGACCCGGTGGCCGGCCTCCCGCGACCGGGCAACCGGGTACGCCACCAGCACGGTCACCCCGGCCAGCAGCACCCCGAGCGGAAGCGCCACCGCCAGTGCGGTCACCTGGCCGTGGCGGCGGACCAGCGCGACGCCGGCCAGCAGGGCCAGTAGTTGTCCACCGAGGACTCCGGAGGTGTACCGGAAGATTCGCGTGGCGTGGGACCACTCGTGCTGCTGGGCGGCACCCTGCGGGTCGTCGTTGACCCAGAACCCGTAGAGCTCGTCGTTGAACGGCATGGAGCTCCAGGCCAGCAACGCCATCACCGGCACCGACCAGACCAGCGGATGGGTCAGCGCGCTCCGCAGCACGGGCCGGGACCTGCCCACCGGACTCGTTCCTACGTTTTCGGCCATGGTCCACCGATCCGGGTGAGGGAGTGGGTGCCCAGCATATTCCGGCGGCCGTGTGCGTGTTCGGAGCCGGTGTCGGGAGCCGAGGTGCACGGTTCAACGCCGACGCGCCTCGCAGAATGCGGCGACGGCGGTTGTGCCGGCCCGCGTCGCCGTAGGCGATGTTCCCGTACCCGGACGACGTCGCGACGTCGCACGGCACCCGGTGTGAAGAGGATGCGCGCCCACGGCCGCCGTCCCGGCACGTAGTCGATGCCGCCCTCGGCGAGCGCCCGCCGCAGCGCCGGGCGGGCCCGCGGTGCCCGTCGGGCCAGCACGCCGAGACCTACGACGACGAGCACGGCGACCCCGAACGCGGACGTGCTCACGGTCCGGTGGTGTCAACGCGCTACGCGCCGGGATCCGTCACCGGCGGGTGTGCCGAGCGGGCTACAGCGCCGCGTGCACGCGTTGCTTGACGCTCTCCCGGGCGGCCACCAGGTGCGGCACCAACGCCTCCGCCTCCCGCACGCCGGCCATCCGGCTGGCGGGGACGACCACGGCGATGGCCGCCAACGGGCTGCCGGCGAGATCCGGGACGGCGGTAGCCACCGCGCAGATGCCGGTCTCGCCCTCCTCGAAGTTGAGGGCGTACCCGCGCTGGCGGATCGACTCCAGTTCCTCGGTCAAGTCCTGCCAGGTGGTGACCGAGGAGGGCGTACGTCCGTCGAGCGACCGCGTCGGGTAACGCCGTTCCAGGTCGTGCGGTTCGAGTCCGGCCAGGATGGCCTTGCCACCGGCGGTGCAGTGGGCCGGGAGCACGACCCCGGTCCGGTCACCTACCCGGACGGCACGGGGACTCTCGACGCAGTCGTGGAACCGGACGAGGTTTCCCTCCAGCAGGGTGAGGCTGGCGGTTTCGCCGGTCGCGTTGCGCAGTTCCTCCAGGATCGGCGCGGCGACACGACGTACGTCGATCCGGCCGATGGCGGCGATGCCGATCTCGTTCAACGCGGGACCGGACCGGTAGGCACCATTCGGACGGTCCTGGATCACGAACCCACGATGACGCAGTGCCGCCAGCAGCCGGTGCGCGGTGGAGCGCGCCACGCCGAGCTCGTCGGCCGCCTCGGAGACGCGCAGCACCTGGTGCTCACCGAGAAGGCCGAGCAACCGCAGGGCATTATCCACAGAGGCGAGGCCTTTGACGGGGGTCAACGCGTCGTTCGCCATGGCGGAATGCTACCAACATTGGTGCCGCCCGCAAGAAGGACAGCCGGGCGATCGGGACCGGGTACCGGGTCGGCCGAAAAGGGGCCGCCCGTGCCGCGCGTGGGCGTCAGCACCGGCCCGCCGGACGCACGCCACCGACGGCAGGCGCGGCCCGAGTCCACTCCGGAGGATGCCACCCCGCGCCGGTCAGTCGGCCCGGCGTACCCGGGTGCGCAGTTCACCCGGCCCGCTGATGGTCGTACGCAGGTCGTCCCCCGCGGCTACCGGTCCCACACCGGGCGGAGCCCCGGTGAAGACGAGGTCACCGGGGAGCAACGTCATCACCGACGACGCGTACGCGATGATCCGGGCGACCCGAGTGCCGGCGCGCCGAGCCGGACCCGGTCCAGCGGCAGCACCGGCCCCTCCCCCGCCGTCTTGACGAGCCGGTCGCGGACCGCCGGAAAGTCCCGACACAGCCGTCGCCACCAGCCGGCCGTCAACGGGTCGGGATCGTGTGCCCACGGCAGCACGTCGGTCACGTCGACCAGCCCGCCGTCGACCACCGCACCCAGCCGATGGTCGTCGAAAATAGCCAACCGCATGGCAGGTGCGTCCTCGGTCGGAGCGGCTAGCGCGGCTGGAACGTCCGGAGCACGGGTTGCGCCGCGTCCAGGGTCTGCCGGCGGAACAGTCCCAGCGCACGCAGCACGGGGGCGTCGCTGATGCTGAACAGGTCGGCCCGCTCCCGCGCGTGGTGCTCCACGGCCGACCAGGAGGGCACGACGAAGCAGTCACCGGCGGACCACTCGAACGACTCACCGTCGATCACGCTGTGACCGTGGCCGTCGAACACCACGAACACCTGGTTACCGGCCTGCCGTTCGGGCAGGCTCGCCCCGGCGGCCGCGATCCGGTGCATGAAGCAACCCAGGGTGGGCAGCACGCTGGCGCCCGAGCGGGGGTTGGTGAATTCGAGGGTGACCCGGGGCGCGTCGGTGCCGGCCGCGAGCCGGGACAGTTCGGCGTCGGTGTCCGCCCACCGGTAGACCAGCAAAGGCGACGGCGCGGGATCCAGCTGACCGGTGACCGCGTCCGGGACGAACCGGGGACCGGCCGCCGCGTACTCGGCCTCGGACCGGTTGTGCGGTCGCAGGTGCGGCTGCTGTAGTTCGCCGTACTCCTCGAAGAACACCGCGTCGAGCGCCTCGACCATCGGCAGGTCCAGCCCGTCGAACCAGAGCATGGTCGAGTCGCCGCCGTTGGTGTGGTCGTGCCAGTTGTAGGCCGGGGTGAGAACCAGGTCGCCGGGGGCCATGTCGCAGGCGTCTCCGTCGACGGTGGTCCAGACACCGGAGCCGGACAGGACGAAGCGGATGGCGCCGGGACTGTGCCGATGAGCCGGCGCGGACTCGTACGGGCCGAGGCACTGCAACGCCCCCCACAGCGTGCCCGCCGCGTACGGGCGACCACCCAGCCCCGGGTTGACCAGGCTCAGCACCCGACGCTCGCCGCCCCGCTCGATCGGTACGAGTTCGATGGCCTGTTCGGCGAGTGGTCGCAGGGTCTCGGCGGACCACAGCCAGGGCACCGCCTTCGGCCGGGGCGTGGGGGTCAGCAACTGGTCGGTGATGTTCCAGAGGGGGGCGAGATCCGCTCGGGCGAGCGCCTCGTAGAGCGCGCCCAGCTCACCTTCGGCGTCCGCTTTCGTCGACGGCAGGTCGATGCTCACGGGTTCTCCTTCGTCGGCACGGAGCGGCTGGACCAGCGGGTCCACGACGCCGAGCAGCGCGTCCCGCCCGGCGACGAGGGCCGGCAGTGGCTGGCGTCACGACCAGAGACTATTGGCTGATTCTGTTCTTAAGAAGTTCCAGACCCTACGATTCCTCTATGTCGAACACCTACCTACCGAAGCCGGCGACGTCCAGCTCGGTCGACAACGCGCTCTACCTGCTCCAACTGGTCGGCGAACACCAGGCACTCCGGGTCTCCGAGGCCGCCGACCTGCTCGGTGTCGGTCGGTCCACCGCCCACCGGCTGTTCGCCGCGCTGCGCGAGCGCGGTTTCGTCATGCAGGACAAACCGAACGGCGCCTACCGCCCCGGACCGGCCCTCAACGAGATCGGCCTGGCCGCGATCGGCCGCATCGACATCCGCAGAGTCGCCCGCCCGATCCTGGAGACCCTGCGGGACGAGACCCAGGAGACCAGCAGCCTGGTCCTGCTCGAAGGCCGTACGGTCCGGTTCATCGACTGCGTGGAGAGCCCACGGTCGGTACGGGTCGGTTCACGCACCGGTCTGGTGCTGCCGGCCCACTGCACGGCGTCCGGCAAGGCGATCCTCGCCTCCCTTCCCCCGGCGGACCTGAAACGTCGCTACTCCGGCCAGCAGCTTGCCGCCTGTACCCCGCAGTCCACGACGCAGTGGAAGGCACTGGAGCACGAGTTCGCCCAGATCCGGCAGACGGGTTTCGGGCTGAACATCGAGGAGAGCGAGAACGGCATCAGCGCGGTCGGTGCCGCTGTCCGCGACCTGATCGGCGCTCCCCTGGCCGGTGTCGCCATCGCCGTACCCGCGAGCCGGCTGTCGACCCACGAGGCGGGCAGGGCCCACGCGCCCGCGGTGGTCCGGGCGGCCCGGGCGATCCAGTCCCTGCTCCGTAACGAGCTGTGAGTTCCCGCCCCACTTGATCAACCGTTCCGAGCGCCCGCACGGGTCGGGCACTTGCCCGCGAGGACCGGCACCGCGTGGACGAATTCCGCAACGCGGAATCCGCGAGCCGCCCCGGTCGCCGGAGGCGAGCCGGCCCAGCGGCCCGGTGCCACCACGCACCCCGCTCCCCGAGCCGGCCGAGGTCCGGGTGTCCGGCTCCGGCCCGTCACGGCCGTAGCGCGGTCGGCGTGATCCTCAGATTGGTGATCTCCTCGGACCGCGACCACAGTCGCGCCGCGAGGTCGAGGTCGGTGGCCGCTCCGGAGAGTTTCTCGAAGGTGGGGCGGGCCGGGCGCAGGGGCCGTCCGGGACCGATGTGACGGCCGGTGGGCGCCCCGGTTTCGGTGGCGGCGTAGAGGATCGGCGCCACGGCTTCGTCGATCGGGCGGCGCAGGAGAAGTCCCATCAGTGTGCCGACCGCACGGGTCAGTAGTGGCGCGTCGCGGTCCAGGTCGGTTTCGACCATGCCGGGATGGGCGAGCAGGCTGCGTACCGGCGACCCGGCGACGCGCAGCCGACGGTCCAGCTCCAACGCGAAGAGCACGTTGGCGAGTTTCGAGGTGGCATAGGCGCCGCCGGGCGAGTAGCCGCGCTCGGCGGCGAGGTCGGCCGGATCGAGCCGTCCCATCCGGTAGAGACCGGACCCGACGGTCACCACCACCGGATCGCGTGCCGCCGTCAGCAGGCCGAGCAGCAGGCCGGTGAGGGCGAAGTGGCCGAGGTGGTTGGTGGCGAGTTGGCTTTCCACGCCCTGCGGGCTGAGTCGCCGGGGCACGGTGCCGATGCCACCATTGTTGATCAGGGCGTCGACGGTGACACCGTCGGCATGCAGGCCCTCGGCGAAGGCGCGCACGGTGTCGAGGTCCAGCAGGTCCAGACGGCGGATGTCCAGGTCGGCGTCCGGGTTCTCGGTGCGCAGCAGCCGGCGTACGCGACCGCCCTTGTCCGGGTCACGGACAGCCATGATCACCCGGCCGCCGCGTGCGGCGAGGTGGCGGGCGATCGCCACACCGAGGCCGCTACTGGCCCCGGTGACGACGGACGTACGGCCGGTCTGGTCGACGAGATCGGCCACGGTCCACGCGGTGTGCTCCACGGGTTCCCCCAACACTAAACGGATGACCTATCCGATTAGAGGCCACCCGAAACGGATTGTCAATCCGGTTAGGTAGACTGGCCCGGTGACCCCGCCGCTGCGCGCCGACGCCGCCCGCAACCGCGACCGGGTGGTGGCGACGGCCCGCCTCGCGCTGGCCGAGGGTGACCTCTCGCTGCAACTCAACGACATCGCCCGCCGGGCACAGGTGGGCGTCGGCACCGTCTACCGGCACTTCCCCACCCGCCGAGCCCTCCTCGAAGCCCTCGCCGACGACGCCTTCACCACGCTGCTCGACGAGGCCCGAGCCGCGAGCCGACACGACGACGCCTGGACCGGAGTCGAGGTCCTGCTGCGGGCACTGCTCGTGCGACAGCTGGCCGATCCCGCGTTCGCCGAGGTGATCTCCACCGGGTCGGACCTGGACGCGTCCGCGCGCACCACCGCCCATCGCGGCGAGTTCGACGCCCTGACCCGCTCCGTCCTCGATCGGGCCCGACAGGCGGGATCCCTGCGACCCGGCCTCACCGACGACGACCTGCACCACCTCGTCTGCGGCACCGCGTTCGCCCTGCGCATCGGGGGCGAACCGGACGAGCGCGTCGATCGCTACCTGCGGGTCCTGCTCGACGGCATCCACTCCGGCGCGCCGATCGCGGCGGGACCGGTGGTGGCGCCACCGCCGCGATGAGAGCCGGGAACGGCGGGCGAGCGCGCCCGCTGCGGACCAAGGGCCTTCGGCGAGTGCCGACTCAGGCGCGAAACGCCTGGATCGCGAGCGCGGCGAAGCGGCGGGAGGCGGCAACCCGGGCGTCCGTCGACACGGCGTGCAGGCCACCGTTGGCCATCAGCATGAGGATCAGGTCATCCAGCACGAAATCAGACCGCAGGTGGCCGGTCTCCCCGGCGCGGCGCGCGAGCTCGGCGAGCGAGGCGAGTGCGTGTCTGCGTCCGGCGGCGAGATCCATGGCGTGCGGGAAGGCCGTGGTGAACGCCGTGGTGAAGCCCCGGTTCCGGGCGTGCAGCTCACAGAGCTTCTCGATCACGAGGCAGAGGCCGTGCCACGGATCAGGGTCGGCCAGGCCCTCCTCGACAATGGCCTGGCACGCGTGCATCTGCTCCGTGAACGCCTCGGTGGCCAGCGCCTGCTTGGTGGGGAAACGGCGGTACAGGGTCGCGGGGCCGACGCCGGCCCGCCGGGCTATCTCGCGCATCGGGACGTTCAGCCCTTCGGCGGCGAAAACCGCCCGGGCCGCGTCGAGGATGCGCTCGCGGTTGTCCAACGCGTCCGAACGCAGCGTCTGAGGCAGACCGTCGACCATTGCCTCACTTTAGCCAAACGGACGCCGGCGTCCGCTAGCGTCCGTGAGCGACCGAGGGCCGCCTCACATGCGGCTCCGCTCCAGCTCACGAGGAGGGACAGCAGTGAAGGCAGTGGTGATCAGGGAGTTCGGGGGTCCCGAGGGGCTGGCGGTCGTCGACCTCCCCGGCCCGGCTCCCGCGCGGGGCCAGGTGTCGATCGCCAGTGAGGCGATCGGCGTCGGCGGGGTCGACGCCGTGGTCCGGAGCGGCGCTCTCGCCGCCTACGGCTTCCGGGAGGGTTTCGTCCCGGGCAGCGAGGTGGCGGGGACGGTGACCGAGGTGGGCGACGGCGTCGATCCCGCCTGGGTCGGGCAACGCGTCTGGGCGTTCACCGGTACGGGCGGCGGCTATGTCGAGCAGGCGATCGCACCGATCGGAGAGGTCCTGCCCCTCCCCGCCGGCCTGTCCGCCACCGACGCCGTGACGCTCGGAAGCTCCGGGGTGGTGGCCCACTTCGGTCTCGCCCACGCCCACTTCTCCCCGGGCGACGCCGTACTGGTGCGCGGCGCGGCCGGCAGCATCGGGATCATGACGGTCCAGCTCGCGGCTCGCGGCGGTGCCGGCGCGGTGGCGGTCACCACCTCCTCCCCCGAGCGGGGCCGTCGACTGCGCGACCTCGGCGCGACCCACGTGCTGGACCGCTCCGGGAACACCGGGCCGGACGGTCCCGCCGGCTACGACGTCATCATCGACGTGGTGGCGGGTGCGGACATGCCCTCGTTCTTCGACCGGCTCAACCCCAACGGTCGACTCGTGGTCGTCGGCGCGGTCGGCGGCCAGCCGCCGGCGGATTTCGGCACCCGGCTGATGGCCGCGTTCCAACGGTCGTTGTCGTTCGCCACCTTCAGCGCGGCGACGGTGGCCGAGCCCGCCCGACGGGCCGTACGGGCGGAGCAGTTCGCCGCCGCCGGTCGCGGCGTTCTCCAGACCGTGGTGCACGAGGTGCTGCCGCTGGAGCACGCCGTGCTGGCGCACCGGAAAATGGACGCTGGCGAGGTCTTCGGAAGGATCGTGCTGATCCCGTAGGCACCCGGTCACGACCCGACGGTCGATTCAGGCAGCACGCAGTGTCACCACAGTCGCACGAATCCACGGGAGCGGGGCCCCGCTGACCCTAGGCTGGTGACGGAGGCGACAGTGCGCGGCAGCGGCACGCGGACCATGCTGGGAGGCCGACGACGGATGAGGGGGCGCGCATGGCTACGGAGAAGGCGGTTCTGGCCGGAGGGTGTTTCTGGGGGATGCAGGACCTGATCCGCCGGCGCCCCGGTGTTGTCACGACCCGGGTCGGTTACACCGGCGGCGAGGTCGCGAACGCCACCTACCGCAACCACGAGGGTCACGCGGAGGCCATCGAGATCACGTTCGATCCGTCGGCCACGTCGTACCGGGACCTGCTCGAGTTCTTCTTCCAGATCCACGATCCCACCACCCTCAACCGTCAGGGCGGCGACATCGGCACCAGCTACCGGTCGGCGATCTTCTACGAGAACGACGAGCAGAAGCGGGTCGCCGAGGACACCATCGCCGACGTCGACGCGTCCGGGCTCTGGCCGGGCAAGGTGGTCACCGAGGTCACCGCGGCCGGTCCGTTCTGGGAAGCCGAGCCGGAGCACCAGGACTACCTGGAGCGCATCCCGGACGGCTACACCTGCCACTTCCCGCGACCGGACTGGAAGCTGCCGCGCCGTTCCCAGTGAGGGCGCCGGGCCGGTCTAGGTATGCCTAGACCGGCTCGCGTACCCCGCTAAGCCCGGCTGGCCGGTGAAGACAGGTCAGCGCTCCCGATGTGGCTGCACCCTCGTCAACCGACGATTGATCCATCAGCGGTTGACAAGGAGGCAGGCCATGTTCATGCACCCGGACACGTTGCTGGTTCTGGCGAAACGACCGTCGCCGTGAGTTGATCGCCGAGGCCGACCAGGGGCGCCTGCTCAACAGCGCCCGCCGGGTCCGCCGGGCCCGGAAAGCCCCGGCCGTACGCGGACGACCCACCGGTACCTGTCGTCGTGCGAACCATCCGCGGCGGTGCCAGCCCGGTGATGATCGGGCGGGAGAGCGAGCTGCGCCGGTTGGCGCGGCTCGCCTCGTCGCGCGAGCCGGCGGTCGCGATCATCGCGGGCGAGCCGGGAATCGGAAAGACCCGGCTGGTGCGCGAGTTGCTGGCAACCGTGCCGGCGGAGACCGTCGTACTGGTCGGCCAGGCGGAACCCGGCTCGCTGTCCCGGCCGTACGAGGTGCTCCCGGACGCCATCGACGGCCGCCCGGAGGTCGACGAGGAGCAGCTCGCGGCCCTCGCGGACCCACGGCGCAGCCCGGTCGAGCGCCTGCACACCGGCCTCGCCATCCTGGCCGACCTGATCGGCGACGCCCCGGCGGTCATCGTCTTCGAGGACCTGCACCGGGCCGACTCGGAGAGCGCGGCGCTGTTCGAGCGGATCGCCGACCAGCGCGGGCCACGGCTGCTCGTCGGTTCGTACCGGCCGGACGAGGTGACCCGCCGCCAACCCGTGGCCGGCCTGCTGGTCCGGATGGAACGCCGGCACACCGTCGACCACGTACGCCTGGATCGCCTCACCCGTCGCAGACCGCGGCGTTGCTGGCGGCGACCAGCGACCTCATCGCACGGCACTGACCGGACGATCCGGCCCGGGGCGTGAGTGCCCCGGGCCGGATTGGTGCCGCGATCGTCGGTCTTGCCGATCAGGCGATGGTGATGTCGCTGCACCACATGTAGGCCTGGTCCATGTGCGACGCCTTCCAGATCACGAAGAGGACGTGGTTCCCGCTGCGCCCGGAGGGAATCGAGACGTTGAACGAGATGTTCTGCGCCGGCGCATAGCGCCCGGTCGTCGTGATCAGGTCGACGTTGCCCCACCCGAGGCGCTGGGTGGCCGGGTTGAACCCCTGCTTGCTGACGTAGACCTGGAAGTAGTCAGCACCGTGGCTGGCCTGGTCGTACATCTGGACGGTGAGGTTGCGGCCGACCGTGGTGGACTTCCACGCTCCGGGCTGGTTCAGGCTGTCGTTCCTGGAGAGGGCGTTGCTGCACAACTGCCCGTCCGGGGTACGGGCCTGGTACTGAGCGCCGAGCCCGTCCCGCAGCGCGCTCATCCAGTTCCACATGGTGTCGGGGTTGGCCTGGAACGCCCGGTAACACATGGGGTCCTGTTGCTGCATGGCCGGGTTCGTGTGTTGGCTGCCCCAGGTCTTCCAACACTGGTAGGCGCGACTTGCCGGGTTGATGATCGTGCCGTGGGCCTGGGCCGCGCCGGTGAAGGGCAGCATGGCGGCCACCATGGCGACGAGCAGGACGAGCACTCGGAGGGACTGACGGGCGGCCGGCCGGGATGGTCCGGCGGGTTGATCGGACGTGTATGAACGCACGGTTCATCCTCCGTTTCTCGGTACCAGAGATCAGGATGGGAACGCTCCCAAACCAACTATTACATCCATGAACTTAAATATCAATGTCGATCTATATCGTTATGTCCCACGCGGGACGCCCCGCGCGGTCACAACCCGGCCGCGGTGTCGTACCGGCGGCGCAGGTCGGCCATCTCCGACTCGGCCAGCGCCTCCCTGAGCGCCAGCTCCGCGTACCTGTTCGGGAACATCTCCCGCAGCCGGTCGACGAACATGACGTCGGCGGTCGCCTCGACCACCCGGATGCCGGGCGGCTCGGTCGACATGTCCACGATCACCGGACCGGCCAGCTTGACCGCCACGTCCCAGGGGCGCCGCTGCTCGGCGACCCCGCAGAGATGGAAGCCGTAGACCGTCCGCACGTCGGCGAGCGCGGTCACCTCGGCCGGCTCGTAGCCGTAGACACGGACCCCGCAGACCACCGCCGGCTTCTCCTCCCCGCCGGCCGCCTGCTGGCCACCGTGTCCGGCGTGGTTGTGCTGCCCCGGATCCGCCCGCTCCAGCGTGCTACGCATCCGGGTCACGATCTGCCCCTGCAGATCCGCCGGCTCCACCTCCTGGCCGGCCCGGTTCAGTACGACCACGCCGGCCGACACCGCCAGCAGGACCACCGCCACCCACACCAGGCGGTTTCGGTACCACCCCACGAAACTCTCCCGGAAAATCATGATTGCTTCTCACCTCGTCGCCGGTTCTGGTGCGCTGGCAGACCGCATCGGACGCCCATGGCGGGTCGGACGTCGGGCGCGTCGGCTGTCGCGGGGACACGTGTTCGCAGGCACGTACGACGGGCGGGCGGCGCCCGCCCGGCAGGATGCCCGTCGTCGTCGTAGAGATGGCCCGGCGATGCGGCACGCGAACGCCCGTCGAAGCGGCGCGCTGCCGACACTGCGATGCTCCCGTGCTGGCCGTTCCCAGCGCGGTTGCCCCCGCGCTGCGGCGATATGAGCCATTCCAACACGGTTGGAGCCGCGCGGCAACATCGACGATCCTCAACGTGAATCCGGTCCCACCAGCCCATCGGCACCGCTCGGGTTTCCGCTCTGCGGCGATCATCCCCGGCTCGGCCGGGGCCTGAACGGTCAGTTCGATGCCGCGCGGGGTGCACGGCACGAATGACCCCGTCATCGCGGGCGCGACACCGCCACGGCTCAGCCCACGGTCTCGTGCTGGTGCACCACCCGGTCGATGCGGCGGTCGGGGATGAGCCACATGATCGCCGTGCCGACGAAACACGCCAGGGCGATCCAGACGCCGACGTGACCACCACGGTCGATCAGCAGGGCGCCGAGGACCCCGACCCGGTTGAGTACGGGAGAGAGCTTGCCCTTGCGGTCACTGCCGACGGCCTGCCGCAGCGGCGACTCCGGTCCCTGCTGACGGATGATCACCGTCTGGAGCACGAAGTACGCGAGGGCCGCGGCGAGCAGCTTCAGGCCGTAGACGGCGACCGGGGTCGGTGCGAACGTCGACTCGTCCATCCGGGCCGTCGTGAACGGCAGCAGCGCCAGGCAGAACAGCAGCGCCAGGTTCGCCCACAGCACCTCGCCGCTGACCTGCCGTACGAGATGGAACATGTGATGGTGGTTGTTCCAGTAGATGCCCACATAGACGAAGCTGAGGAGGTAGGTCGGCAGCCCCACGCCGGTGGTGTGGAGCAGGCCGGTGAGGTCGTGTTCCTCCGGCACTCTCAGCTCCAGCACCATGATCGTGATGATGATGGCAAGGACCCCATCACTGAACGCCTCAAGTCGACTGGTCCTCATGTTCCGTCCTCGCTGCTGGTGGCCGGGCCCGGCTGATCGCCGGCCGGGAACCGCGGTCGCGGCTCCGTGTCGTCACCGGTCAGGACCGGACAGCCGGGGAATCTGTGACACCCCGCCCGGCGTGTCACAGCTCGCCGGGCTGTCCGGTCTTGGCTGGTGCTCACCCGCGTACCGACGGAGGAAAGAGATGAGCCTGCCAACCAGCGACGACGCCTTCCTGCACGGGCTCGAACGCAACGTCAGGGCGGAGTTGACCGCGATCGAGACGAGCCGACCCGAGGACGCCCTCGCGGTACCGAACGACGAGTGGATGTTCGATCCGGCGGAAGCCCAGCGGGAGGAGGCGGGCGTCCGTAGCCTTCTCGGTGCGGTCAAGGCCCTGGAAGACGGCTCACGGGCCGACGGGCGGAACGGAGACCGAGATGCCTGAAAGCGGCGCCCACGTGGCCGCCCGGGACCACTGCCTCAGCCTGGTGCGCGCCGTGGACCGGCCCACCGGGGCGGCCCGCTACGGACGCATGTTCCCCGACCTGGACCCGCTGAGCACCGATCCCCAGCTGCTGATGCAGGCCGGCGGCGACGGCGGGATCTGCGACGCCGCCGCGGCCCTGGACCGGCTCGACGCTGGCGGCGACGACGCCACCGAGGCCGCCGGCTGGCCGTTCTTCGGCCAGCTGATCGCCCACGACATCACCGCCGACCGTTCGCCCATCACCGGCGGTGCCGACCCGGAGGCGCTGCGCAATTCCCGTACCCGAAGCTCAACCTGGAGATCATCTACTCGGACGGCCCGATCGGCTCGCCGTACCTGTTCGACCTCGGCGACCCGGCGAAGTTCCTGCTCCGCCCGGACGGCGCCGACGTGCCGCGCAACCACCAGGGCGTGGCCCTGATCGGCGACCCCCGCAACGACGTGCACGTGTTCGCGCTGACCCTGCACGTCGCCCTGTTGCACGCGCACAACCGGATCGTCGACGTACTGCGCGGTAACGGGGTGCCCGAGTCCGACGTCTTCGACCGGGCGCGGACCACCCTCACCTGGCACTACCAGTGGGTCGTGGTCCACGACTTCCTGCCCCGGCTCGTCGGGGCGAGCCTGGTCGAGCAGGTACTCGCC
Organism: Micromonospora sp. NPDC049529; assembly: GCF_055586685.1. Taxonomy (NCBI): domain Bacteria; kingdom Bacillati; phylum Actinomycetota; class Actinomycetes; order Micromonosporales; family Micromonosporaceae; genus Micromonospora; species Micromonospora sp. NPDC049529. Next base: position 80,018 of record NZ_JBVJHT010000023.1, on the reverse strand, counting down.
GAGGGCGGACGATGGTTCGCGCCGTCGCCGCAGCAGGCGTACATCCCGCTGGAGTTCGCCGACGCGGCCTTCCGCTACGGCCACGGTCAGATCCGGCACACCTACCGGTTGGTCGACGACGGCCCGGCCGTGCCGCTCTTCCCCGACCTGGCCGGATTCCGCCCGCTGCCCGCCGACCGGCAACTGGACCTCACACAGGTCTTCGACGTGCCCGGCCACCCACCCGCACAGCGCGCCAAACGCATCGACGGGCGGCTCGCCGCCAGTCTCATCGGACTGCCCGAGCAGGTCACCGGTGCCGTCGACAGCGCCGCCTACCGGTCCCTGGCAGTACGCGACCTGCTGCGCGGCGGAACCACCGGGCTACCCGGCGGCGAGGCGATCGCCCGACTCGTCGGCGCGGCACCGCTGACCCCCGACGAGCTGGGGCAGGCCTGGCCGCACGGCACCCCGCTGTGGTTCTACGTCCTCAAGGAGGCCCAGCACCGCGGCGACGGCGACCGGCTCGGCCCGGTCGGCGGCCGGATCGTGACCGAGGTGCTGATCGGCCTGCTCCGCGCCGACCAGGCCAGCTACCTGGGCCTGGAACCGGACTGGGAGCCGACCCTGCCCGCCGCCGGCGAAGGCTTCGACCTGACCGACCTGCTCACCCTTCAACGACACGCGCTCTCGGTGTGACCCGCGCGTCAGTCACAACCGGCGGTGCTGCCCGGTCATAGCTGGCGTAGCCGGGTGAACGCCCGGCCTCCGGAACGAGACAGGGGTGTGAGAGACATGAAGATCGCCGTGTTGGGTGGTACCGGGCTCATCGGGTCGCAGGTCGTCAAGATCCTTCAGGGGGAGGGGCACGAGGCGGTGCCGCTATCCCCGTCGAACGGGGTCAACCTGCTCACCGGTGAGGGCCTCGGCACCGGCCTCGAAGGCGCCGACGTCGTACTGAACCTGACGAACTCGCCCACCTTCGACGAGGCATCGGCCGACTTCTTCCGGACGACCATGGACAACCTGCTGACGGCCGCGCAGCGGGCCGGCGTCGGCCACGCCGTGATCCTCTCGATCGTCGGTGTCGACCAGGTGCCGGACCTCGCCTACTACCGCGCCAAGCTGCTGCAGGAGGAGATCCTGAAGGCCGGCCCGGTGCCGTACTCGATCGTCCGTGCCACCCAGTTCTTCGAGTTCGTCGGCGCGATCCTCTCCTGGACCTCCGACGGCGACACCGTACGGTTGCCCGCCACGCCGGTGCAGCCGATGGCGTCGGCCGACGTCGCGAAGGCGGTGGCCGAGGTCGCCGTGGGCGCGCCGCTGCGGGGCACCCGGAACGTGGCCGGCCCGGAGGTCTTCACCCTCGACGAGTGGGGCCCCGCCGCACTGGCCGCCGAGGACGACAAACGCACGGTGGTCGTCGACCCGACCGCCGGCATGTTCGGTGCGGTGCCCGGCGATGTCCTGGTCGCCCCGGAGGGTGCGGTCCTCGCCGAGACCACCTACCACGACTGGTCGGCCCGCTGATCGCCTCGGCCCGCTGATCGCCGAGATCGGGCAGCCGGCACCTCGGCGAGGTGCCGGCTCCCAGCAGCCGGACCAGCGCGGTCGGGTCACCGGTCCGGCTGACCTGCCGATCCGCCTCGTGTTCGCGCGATCGCAGCACCATTGCCCGCAGCAGTACCAGCACCAGCGCCCGACCGACCGTGACGACCGGGATCTCGGTGACCCCCTCCGTGTGGATCCCGGAAACACTGGCCACCACCACCGCGGGTACGACCAGCCACAGCAGACCGCGCACGGCCGAAACCCACCGGACGTCCCGCCCTCGCACGTGCGCCAACTCGTGCTCGACGACCGGATCGAAGCGCGCCGGACCCCGGTAACCCACCGCCACCGCGGCCGGAAGCACCACGAGTGGCCGGCCGCCGGGCCGGACCGTGGTGAACGCCTGCCGCACCGACGGTCCCGCCACGAACAGCCGGGGACGGTGCCGACCGTGCGGGCCCTGCCGGTCGCAGAGTTCGGCGAACCGCTGCTCGGCACCGGCGATCGTGGCCGAACGTCGGTGCCGACGCAGCCGCCAGTGATCGACCACCGGGGTCAGCGCGACGATCAGGGCGAGCCCGGCCACCAGCAGGACGCCGCCGGCGAGCATCACCAACCCGCGTAACCGGGCCGGGTCGGACATGCAGGGCAGGAACTGCGTCGCCCGGGTGGCGTCGAACCCGACGGGCAGGGTCGGATCGACGTCGTGGATCCGGGAACACCGCACGATCGCGTCCATGTAGGGCTGCGCCAATGGACGGTGACCGTGGAAGAACACGGTGCCCAGCGCCACACCGACGCCGCCCACCACCCCGACGACCTGGAGGTAGAGCCAGAGCAGTGGGGTGGGCGGTCCGGTCGGTCTCCGGGCCGCCGCAACAGCCTGCGACGGCCCGTCGGTGCGGGTCACTCCGGTGCGGGCGGAGCGCCCGCCGCGGCGGCCAGCCGGGCCGGTCGCGCCCCGAGGGCGAGCCGGGCCACCCCGGTACGGGCGGCGGCCTCGATGCCGCCCGGCAACCGCGTGTACGTGTCCGCCATGCCCACCACTCCGCTGAGTGGGCATCAGGATACGCAGTGTTCGCCATCCTCAACGGTCGTGAAAGTGACCGTTCGTCAGACGTCCGGGAGGTCGCAGATCGGGAAGCGGCCGCGCCGCCAGCGCCAGTGGCGGCCGGCCTGCAGGTGGTCGACGATCGCGCGCTGGAGCACGGTGCGGCGCGGCAGCTGGTCGAGCGGCGTGGTCAGGGTACGGAACACGAACCGCAGCGCCTCGACGTCGGCGTCAAGCCCCTCCGGCTCCTCGTAGGGCTCCAGCTCGAACCTCCGCTGGAACCGGACGATGTTGGAGTCGCCGGGCAGGTACTCCAGCAGCTGCGGGTCGAGCAGCCAGGAGCCGCAGGCGAACGCCGTGTAGCGCTCGTCGGGGAAGTGGCGCGGGAAGAACGCGCGGGCCTCGTCGAGCGACGCCGCGACCGCCTCCGGGGTCAACGGCCCCGACTCGGGGACGTGCAGGTCGATGCTGGTGCCGCCGCGGTGGTGCTGAAGCCGGCCCAGCTCGTACACGGCGCCGCGCGCGTGCAGCGTCAGCCAGCTCTGCATGACCGGCCAGCCCTCACGGTGCATCCGCCGATCGATCGCGAGGTTACGGCCCAGGTCGGCGAGGGTCACCCAGGACACGGCATCGGGGATGCCGTGGTCGCGGTGGTAGACCCTGACGACGTCGACCAGGGCCAGGTACGCGTACACGTAGAGATGCCGCCAGGCGGGACCCCGTTCGCGCGGCAGCGCCGGACCGGGCGACAGCCAGCCGTGGCCCCCGAGATCGGCGCGGACCAGGGCGATCGAGCGGTCGAGCAGCCAGCGCAGCTCCGGAGTCCAGGCCGGAGAGTCGGAGTCGGGCCAGCCCGCCATGATCTCGGCGGCGTCGTCCGGCCGCACCGCGAGCCGGTCGAGGATCGCGGGCGCGTCGGCCCTGGCGGGCAGCGGAGCCGACGGCTGGTCACCCGCGAGACGGTGCACCCGGTCGATCTCCTCGACGGGTACCCCGAGCCGGGCGGCGGTCTGGTCCACGTCCACGCGGACGACCCTACCGACCCGGTGGGGTCGCTGCACAGGCCCGAACTCGCGGTCGTCCTGGCCGCTCCCCCGTGTCTGTCTGCCGCCCCCGGGCCACCCGGGTCGTCGAGCACACAGGGCTCCCGTGTCGGGACGTCGCCGCCTCAGGACGGGGCGAGGACGCAGAACTCGTGGCCCTCCGGGTCGACCAGGCACGTCCACGGGACGTCACCCTGACCGATGTCGAGGTCGCTGGCGCCGAGGGCCCGCAGCCGGGCCACCTCCGCCGCCTTGTCGTCACCGGGGTACGGCATCAGGTCAAGATGGACGCGGTCCGGCGCGGTCTTCACGTCGGGCGTACGCCGGAACTCGAGGTACGGGCCGACCTCCCTGGCGCAGCGCAGCGCCGCGTGATCATCGGTCACCTCGTGCAGGGTCCAGTCCATCGCCTCGTCCCAGAACCGGGCCATGGCTCGCGGGTCCGCGCAGTCGACCACGATCCGGGCGATCGGCCCGGTGTCCCGGTAGACCTCCCGAGGCTCCAGCACGCAGAACTCGTTGCCCTCCGGGTCGGCGAGGACCGTCCACGGCACTTCGCCCTGGCCGACGTGGGCGGAGGTCGCGCCGAGAGCCCGGAGTCGGGCGACCAGCTCTGCCTGGTGGGACGCGGAGGTGGTGGCGAGATCGAGGTGCAGCCGGTTCTTCGTCGTTGTCCCGGGTCCGGGGACCGGAACGACGTCGATGCCGACGACGACCGGGTCCGGCCACACGAAGGCGCCGACGGGTCCTACGTAGGTGGTCACGCCGGGTTGGTAGGCAGTCCAGCCGAGCGCCTCCGCCCAGAACCGCCCGACCGCCAAGCTGTCGAGCGCCTTCACGTTCACCTGAACAGGTCGCAACGCCACGCCGTTGATCGTACCTGGGCTCCGGGATCCGGCTTACGCGTAGGCGAGCAGGAGATCGACCGTACCGGTGCCGCCCGGTTGGCCGGGTGGGGTTTGCAGACCGGGTTCGCTGTTCAGGACGTAGAAGCCCCCGTTGCCCGTCAGCCGAGGTGTCACCGCCAACATCTGCGCTCCCATGTCCGCTCCGGTCGGTGCGACCACGTAGTCGCGCAGCAGCGTGAAGAGGTTGCGGTTCAGGTTCGCGACCTGCAGCACCCGGTACGAACGGGGAGCCGACATCCCGGTGCCCGTGAGACCCCAGATCGGAACGATCTGGCTCCGCCAGCTCGCCGGATTGTTGGTGATCGAGCTGTCGTGCATGTTGAGTTGTGTCTGGACTCCCGAGTGCATTCCGGCCAGGTGAATGTGGAGCTGGTCCTGCTGTCGGTCACCGGCCGAGTTGACTCCCAGACCGATCTGCGGATAGACCACGTGCCCGGGTTGTCCCGGCTGGGCGTTGTCCCACGCCTCCAGCCAGTAGTTCGGCGCGCTGGAGGTCACGACGAACGGGCATTCGATGCCCTTGACGCGGCAGGTGGGGAGCAGCAGGAAATTGTGATCGGTCTGCGGTGAGCCGTGCAGCACCACATAGGTGGCGGTCGTTCGCAGGCAGTTGGTCGGCGGCGTACTCCTGGTTCCCAGGCAGACCTGCACCCTGTCCCAGAGGTCGTACCTGCCTGCGGTGTCGCCGGGGAATCCGCACAGGTTCGACGGTGCCGGACAGGAGAGGCCGCCAGGATCGGCAGGGGCCGGCAGCGAGGGATCGGTGGGCCGTCCCCCGTCGGCCAGCGCTCGGTCCGCCCCGACCAGCCCCAGGAGTCCGGTGGTGCCGGCGACTCCCGAGAACTTGACGAATTGTCGCCTGTGCATCTGCTCGGCTCGCCCGTTGTCGCCCATGTTCGCCCTTCGTGTTGCGGTCCGAACAGGGCCGGGCGCCCAGCATTCGCGGGGAACCGGGTCGCCAGCCGGAGAACGTGGGGGTTGGACGTGCTGACACTAGGACGACCCGTTCTGCCCGGCAGCGCTACCGGAACAGAATCCCCTGATCGTGTCACGGACGAATCAGTCGTCGTACTTTGGGACGATCTGGATTCGCACCACCGTTCGTACGATGGTTCCATGCACCCTCGCCTGCACGGTGTGTTGGCCGAGCCGCGTGTCCCCCACGCCCCGTTCCGGGTCTGGCGCGACTGGGCCCTGATCGCGGTCCTCGCGCCGGCGATCGTGGTGGAGGGGATTCTCCGGCCCGACCTGCCGTGGCGGGTGGGTTGCCTCATCGTCGCGCTCGCGCTGCTGCCCACGCTGCTGTGGCGGCGTACGGAGCCGCTCGCGATGGTGGCGACCGCGTTCGGCTTCACCACGGTCGCCCCGTTCGTGCTGCCCGGCGATGCCTGCCGGATGTTCACGGCGAGTTTCCTGGTCCTCCTGGTCTACGCGCTGTTCCGCTGGGGCTCCGGCCGGGACGTCGTGATCGGTTCGCCCTTCGTGGTGGCCAAGGTGGCCGCCGCCGGCCTGGCCGGCTCGATCGACGTGGGCGAGTTGGTCGCCGGCTTCGCGGTGATGTTCGCCGCCGCCACGCTGGGCACCGCGATCCGCTTCCGTGCCACCGTCCGGCTGCGCGAGCTCGATCGGGTCAAGCTGCTGGAGCGCGAACGGCTCGCCCGTGACCTGCACGACACCGTCGCCCACCACGTGTCGGCGATGGCGATCCGTGCCCAGGCCGGCATCGCCGCCTCGGCCGGTCAGCCGGCCGCCGCCGTCGAGGCACTCCGCGTGATCGAGGCCGAGGCGTCCCGTGCGCTCGCCGAGATGCGCGCGATGGTCCGCGTCCTGCGCCGCGACCAGCCCGCCGACCTGGCGCCCAACCCACGGGTCGCCGACATCGAGCGGCTCGCCGGGCGCTTCCACGCCGGGCCGGCCGTCGACGTGAACATCCACGGCGACCTCGGCGACCTTCCGCCCACGGTCGGCTCCGCGCTCTACCGCCTGGCCCAGGAGTCGGTCACCAACGCCCGCCGCCACGCCCGTCACGCCACCCGCATCGAGGTCAGCGTCGCGGCCGACGACACCTCCGTACGCCTGCGGGTCAGCGACGACGGCGAGGCCGGCACCCGCCCGACCGGCTCGCCCGGCTTCGGCCTGATGGGCATGATGGAGCGCGCCGACCTGCTCGGCGGCACCTGCGCCGCCGGCCCCGACCCGGGCCGTGGATGGACCGTCACGGCCGTGCTCCCGCGAGCGGGGATCGGCACGTGACGGTGCGCGTCCTCGTCGCGGACGACCAGGAGATCGTCCGCACCGGCCTCACCATCATCCTGAACGCCCAGCCCGGCATCGAGGTCGTCGGCGAGGCCGTCGACGGCCGACAGGCGGTCGAACTCGCCCGGCGGCTCCGCCCGGACGTGTGCCTCTTCGACATCCGTATGCCCGGCATGGACGGCATCGAGGCCACCCGCGCGCTCGCCGGACCCTCGGTCGCGGAGCCACTCGCGGTGGTCGTCATCACGACCTTCGACCTCGACGACCACGTGTACGCCGCACTGCGCGCCGGCGCACGCGGCTTCCTGCTCAAGGAGGCCGGCCCCGACCTGCTCAGCCAGGCCGTGCACGCGGCCGCCAACGGGGACGCGCTGATCGCGCCGAGCGTCACCACCCGGCTGCTGAAGGCGTTCGCCGACGCGGGTCCCGTCGCACCGCCGAAACAGCCGATCGAGGGGCTCACCGACCGGGAGGAGCAGGTACTGGTCGCGGTCGCCCGGGGACACACCAACAGGGAGATCGCGGGCGAGCTCCACATCACGCTGAGCACCGTCAAGTCGCACGTCACCAGCCTGATGACCAAGCTCGGCGTGCGTAACCGGGTCGAGGTCGCGATGTGGGCGTACGAGACCAACCGCAGGCGGGCGCGCTGGTGACGGCACGCCCCACACCCCGGCGAAAGTACGACGACGGCGTACGACCATGGGCCGGCCAGATCCCGGTCCATCCGCCGATGAACCGGGGCGGGTACGGCGTCCACCATCGATGGCATGACAGTGCGCGAGTGGCGGCTACCGGCCGCGTTGATCCTGCTGGGCCTGATACCGATGATCGCCGGCGCGGGGCGGCTCACCGAACTGGGCACCGGACCGGAGCTCACTCCGGCGAACGCCCGCTTCGTCGCCGACCCGACCCCCGTGGTGCTGCACATCGTCGGTGCGGTGGTCTACACGGTCCTCGGCGCCTTCCAGTTCGTACCCGGTCTGCGTCGCCGCCGCTGGCACCGCCTCGCCGGCCGGGTACTCGTCCCCTGCGGGCTCACCGTCGCCCTCTCCGGCCTGTGGATGACCTTCGCGTACGACCTGCCGGCCCATGACAACGACGTGCTCGCCGGCATGCGACTCGTCTTCGGCTCGGCGATGGCCGCCTCTATCCTGCTCGGCCTCGCCGCCGTACTGCGCCGCGACTTCACCCGGCACCGGGCGTGGATGGTGCGCGGCTACGCGATCGGCCTCGGCGCCGGCACCCAGGCGTTCACGCACGCGCCGTACCTCCTGGCGACCGGTGAGCAGCCCGACGGCAACGTTCGGGCCGGGCTGGTGCTCGCCGGTTGGCTGATCAACCTTGCCGTCGCCGAGTGGTACCTGCGCCGTCCGGCCCGCGCGACGCCTCCTCGACCGGCTCGTCAGCCGCGTGCCGCTGCCCGATGACGTCTACGCCGGGTTGCCCACCTGTCTGCCGACACCGACCGGCACCTCCACCTGAGTGCGACCGTCGGCGCCGCTGCGGGCCGGGCAGAGGTCCGGCCAGCTGAAGTTCAGTACCGGAGTGGCAAAGACACAGATGTTCGGCACCGGAAGATCGGTGGCGCGTTCGACGAGCCGGGTCGTGATGGTCGCCCCGGTCGGGTCACTGGCCTGCGACGAAGGACGACTGACCGTGGGGCCGAGTTGCCGGTGATCCCGCGATCAGGCGCGCGGCGCCCCGTCCGGGGAAGCATCCTCACGCGGAGCTGCCTCTCGGGGCGTCGCGGGGACGGTGCCGTCGGCGGGAGTCGCGTCCGCCGTGGCGACCGGCTTGGACTTGCGACGGTGGAGCGTGAAGGTCATGACCAGCACGACCAGCGCCCCGACGATCAGCCCGAGGATCGCGCTGGCCACCGTGTTGACGAGCCAACCGACGAGACCACCGACAACACCGGTGGCGTCGTGAGCGGCTTCCTCCACGTGGTGCACGGCCCCGTACAGAGCGTGCAGGCCCAGCTCGTCCGAGCCCACCAGCAGGATGTGTCCGCCCACCCACAGCATCGCGGCGGTGCCGACCACCGTCAGTACGGTGAGAACCACCGGCATCGCCTTCACCAGACCACGGCCGAACCGGGCGGCCACGCCGGACAGTTGCGCCAGGCGCAGCCCGGCGTCGTCCATCCGCACGATCAGGGCCACGACGCCGTACACCAGAACGGTGATGACGACGGCGACGAGAGCCAGGATCGTCAGGCGGGACCAGAACGGCTGGTCGACCACCTCGTTGAGGGCGATGACCATGATCTCCGCCGAGAGGATCAGGTCGGTCCGTACGGCCCCGGCCACCAGCGTCTTCTCGTCCGGCAGCGTCTCCTCGCCCGCTCCGTGGGCGTCGTGATGGGCGATCCTGGCCCACACCTTCTCCGCGCCCTCGTAGCACAGATAGGCGCCGCCGAGCATGAGGATCGGCGTGAGCAGCCAGGGCACGAACTGGCTGAGCAGCAGCACAGCCGGCAGGATGAAGAAGAACTTGTTGCGCAGCGACCCCAGGGCGATGCGCTTGATGATCGGCAACTCGCGCTCGGCCGCCAGGCTCCGCACGTACTGCGGCGTCACGGCGGCATCGTCGACGACGACGCCCACGGCCTTGGCGCCGGCCTTCGCGGCAGCCGCCCCGATGTCGTCGACCGACGCGGCGGCGGCGCGAGCCAGCACCGCCACGTCATCCAGCAGGGCTACGAGTCCACTGGCCAAGGGGTGGTCCTTCCGGGGTCGAGCAGAGTCCGGGGTGGTCCATTCTCACTCAGGTCCCTGCCCGAGGCATCTTACCGGCCGGTCACATGTCTGCCGGAATTCGGGCGCGACCGCAGGTCATCGACGTGCCCGTCGCCGCCCGCCGCCATTGGTCATCGCTGGACGCGTTCATCGGGAATCCGCGCCGCGACTCGGTGTTCTGCGTCAACTCGACCGCCGGCATCCCGTTCGGGCTGGTGGTGGCGATGGCCGGGGTGCGCTGGCGGTGCTGACCCAGTGGGGTGACCGGCTGGCGGCCTGGTCGGGGCGGCGGCGCCTCGGCACCGACCTGGGGCGCGTTCCGGGAGACACGGTGCGGAGGCGGAGGTCACGACGCGGCGGTGGGCGACAGAGAACGGGTCTCCGGTGTTCGGTACGACGACCGGGAAGCACGAAGCGCCGGAACGGGTAGCAGCCGGCCATGAAGGCGTGGTTCGCCGATGCGGCCGGATGCGAGAAGTGCTCGGTTACGCTGCGCCGCGTGGAGTTTCAGGTGCTCGGAAAGGTCGCGGCCAGCCACCGCGGCAGCCCGGTCGAGCTGGGCCGCCGACAGGAGCGCTGTCTGCTGGGACTGCTGCTGTTGGAGCCGGGCCGGGTGGTGCTGGCGGAGCGCCTGATCGAGTTGCTGTGGATGGATGCCGAGGCGGCGGAGCGTAGGGCGACCCTCCACACGTACGTCGCAAGGCTGAGGCGGCGGCTCGCTCCGTACGGCGTGCGCATCGTCACCCGGCACGCGGGCTATCTGATCGACGTGGACCCGGCGGCGGTCGACCTCCACCGGTTCACCGCCGAGGTCGAGCGTACGAGCACGATCGCCGACCCGGCGAGCCGCGCGTACGCCCTGGCGGCAGCCCTCGATCTGTGGCAGGGCCCACTGCTGGCCGGGGTCGCGAACGAGGAACTTCGCCAACGACTCGGGCGCGGTCTGGAGGAGAACCGGCTCGCCGCGTTCGAGCGGCGTGTCGAAGCCGAACTGGCCGCGGGTGAGCATCTCCGGGTGGTGGGTCTGCTGGCCGACTTGGTCCGGGAGTTCCCGACCCGGGAGCACGGCATCGAACTGTTCATGCTGGCTCTGACCCGCGCGGGTCGACGAACGGAAGCCCTGGAGGCGTACCGGGTCGCCCGCCGGGCCCTGGTCGAGGAGTTCGGTGTCGAGCCCGGACAGGATCTCCGGCGCCTGCACCGACGGATCCTCGACGACGACCCGGCACTGATGTTGCCCGCGCCCACCGGCGGTGACATGGCCACCGGCACCCCGCGACGTCTCCCCCGTGACATCCCCGGTTTCGTCGGGCGGCAGGAGGACCTCGCGGCCCTGGACGCCCTGGTCGGCGGCGACGGTGGGTCGTCCGGCGTGGCCGCGGTCTGCACCATCGGCGGGATCGGCGGGATCGGGAAGACGGCGCTGGCCGTGCACTGGGCGCACCGGGCGGCCCGGCACTACCCGGGTGGTCAGCTGTTCGTGAATCTCCGCGGCTACGGGCCCGGCGCGCCGACCCGTCCGATCGACGCACTCGGCCAGTTGCTGCGATCGCTGAACGTGCCACCGGAGCGCATCCCGCTCGACCTTGACGAGGCGTCGGCCATGTACCGCTCGGTGCTCGCGAACAGGCACGTGTTGGTCCTGCTCGACAACGCCGCCTCCTCCGAGCAGGTCCGGCCGCTCCTTCCGGCATCGACGCGCTGCCTGACGGTCGTCACCAGCCGGCATCGCCTCGACGGTCTGGTGGCCCACGAGGGGGCGCAGAGCCTGCGGTTGGGACTGATGTCCGACGACGAGGCGTACGAGCTGGTGGCGACGATGATCGGTGCGGATCGGGCGGCTGTCGCGGGCCGCGAACAGATCCTCCGACTGGCGGCGCACTGCGGGAACCTGCCGCTGGCCCTGCGTATCGCCGCCGCCCGGATCGTGGTGGACGAGCGCCGGGCAGTCGGCGAGCTGCTGCTGGAACTCGCGGACGCCAGGGCGCGTCTGTCCGGGCTCACCGTCGAAGGCGACGCCGCCGTACGGAGTGCCTTTGCCGTGTCGTATCGCGCGCTCTCCGCCACGACGGCGAGGGTGTTCCGGACGATGGGACTCGTGGCGAACACCGTGCTGCCGGCGACGGCTGTCGCAGCCCTGCTGGGCTGGACCGAGAGCCGCAGCCTGGATGCCATCGCGGACCTGATGGAGCTGCACCTCCTCGACGACGACGGCACGGGCCGGTATCAGATGCACGACCTGCTGCGGCTCTACGGCATCGAACGGGCCGAGGAGGAGGACTCCGAGCAGGAGCGCCGCGTCGCGGTGGGACGGCTCGCCGACGCGTACGTCCAGCAGGCGATGGCCGCTCAGGCCGTGTACGACCGGTTCCGCGTCTCGGTACCCATGCGGATCGAGCATCCACTTCCACGGGTGCCCACGTTCGATTCGCCGGACGCCGCCGCCGTGTGGTTCCACATGGAGGGCGGCAACCTGGTGGCGTTGGTCAGGATCAGCGATGACCTCGGCCTGGTGCGCGAGACCTGGCAGCTCGCCGGATGCCAGTACAGCTTTCTCCTCCGTACCCACGATCTGACCACGCTGCGGGCGACCCACGAGTCAGGGGTGGTCGCGGCTCGGCTGGATGGTCGGCCCGACGGTGAACGGCTGATGGCCAACGGGCTCGGCGTGGCCCACTCGTTGATGCGGGACTTCGACGAGGCGATCCGGTGGATGGAGCACGCCGCGCAGATCAGCGTCGAGCTGGGTTCGCGACGGGAGGAGTTCGTCAGCCGACTGAACATCGGGAGCGCGTACGGCCAGAAGGGTGATCGGGCCGAGTCCGAGAGGCACATGCGCCTGGCGTTGGCCGGGGCCCGACAACTGGACGACGCGTTCCTGCTCTGCGTGTGCCTGAGCAACCTCGGCTGGCTCTGCACCGAGCAGGGCAGGACGCAGGAGGCGCTCGCCCTTCTTGAGGAGGCGCTGGGAATCGCCGTCGACCATGACATCCGCCAGCAGATCGCACCGCTCGAGGTCCACCTGGCCCATCAGAACGCCAACCTCGGGCGGTACGAAACCGCGGTCGAGCATGCTCGGGCGGCGGTGGCGTTGCGAGACCTCGGTGATCATCTCAGCACCGCTCGGGCGCTCTACTGGCTGGGTGTCGGGCTCGACGCCCTCGGCGCCACGGCGGAGGCGATCGGTTGCTGGCAGGAGTCCCACACCCTGATGGCCAAGATCGGCGCCCGCGACCTGGAGTATCCCGCCGCCGCGCTCGCCCGGTCGGGCCACCGGCCGCAGAGCGACCCGGCCTGACCACACCGGGCTCGCGACCCGGGTACCGCTCACCCCGCCGACGTTGGTAAGGGTTTGGTCAGGTCGCCCTGCCAGCCTTCGCGGTAGCCGGCGCAGCTCAGTCTGCCGGACGTACCAGGAGGGAGCGTCAATGTTCAGGACCAGGAGCCAGCATCGATATCGTCCGCGCGCGATTGCCGTCGGACTCGTGACGATCCTCGTCACCATCACCAGCGCGGTGGGCACGGCGAGTGCCTCGGCGGATTCGACCGGCACCCGCGCCTTCGCAGGTCAGGCGGCGTCCGCCGGACTGACTGTGGCCGAGTCCCACGCCCTGCAGGCCCGGGTCGACGACCAGCTGGCCGAACTGGGTGGCACCCAGATCTCCGCCAACAAGATCCAGCTCGGCCCGGGCACGACCCTCCTGCTGGTGCTACCCGGCGAGCAGCGGGCCCGTGAGATCAACGGGACCGCCGCCGCGACCTGCGACGGCGGGCACATGTGCTCGTGGCAGTACTCCAACTACGGCGGAGACAAGATCGACCAGTTCTACTGCAGCGACGTGCGGAAGGTTCCCCCCGAGTGGACCGCCACCGGCGTCTACCACAACAACCAGTGGAACGGGACCGTCGCTCGTTTCCTGGGCGCGTCCCGTCAGTGGATCGCCGACAGCGAGCCGGCCCCCAACCAGGGCTTCCGGAACTGGGCGAATGTTTACTACATCGATCCCTGCTGAACCACTGATCCGGTTTTGTCAGCAGTCGGGCGCGACCTGAAGTTGCGGCCCGCTCATGAAAGGACATGGGAATGAGACGGACGATGGGCGTGCTGGCGGGAATGTTGATCATCGCCGCGGGAGTGCTGGTCGGGCCTGCGGCACAGGCCGCGGATCCCATTTACACCTACCGGAACCAGAGCACCAACAACTGCATGGATGACAGCTTCGGCGGAGGACTACGGACCTGGCCGTGCAACCAGACCAACTCGCAACGGTGGTACGTCCGGGCATGGGCTGACGAAACATACCGGCTCCAGAACCTCGGCACCAACCACTGCCTCGACTACACCCCCAGCGGCGGCCTCCGCACCTGGCCGTGCAACGAGACCAAGGCGCAAAGCTGGTACGTCGACTTCTGGGCGGACCAGACGCGCAGATTCAGGAGCCAGCTCGTCGCCAACACCTGCCTCTACGACAGCAACAGCCACGGCTTCCGTACGTGGTCGCCGTGCGACTCCAGCACGCAACAGAGCTGGTACCGCTCGTAGTAGCCGCCGAAACGGACGGTCGAACAGCCCTGGTGGATCCGATCTCGACGCAGAATCGGATCCACCAGGGCCACGCTCCTGGTCCGGGGCGCCGGAGACCTCGAACATCCGGGTCACGCGTTCTGGCTCCTGCTACCGCTGACCGAGTCAGGGTGGCGGGTTACCTTGGCCCTCTCCCACTGAGCCGGATGAGGGACTTTCCGCAGACGTGACCGCAGCCGACGTGGGTGAACTGAACCCTCCGGGACCAGCCGAAGGCGGCTGCACGAACCCACCCGGAAGCGGTGCCCTGCGCGATCGGGCGCCCGCACCGGGCTCCGAGCTTTCACGGGTGCTGGCCGCCGCCAGCCGGCTGCCCGGCCACCGAAGGATCCGACTCGGCCCGCTCAGCCTCCCCGAGGTGGCCGAACTCATCCGTCGCGAAGCCGGCCACGAGCCCGGCGCCGAGATCGCCCGCAGCATCCACGCCCGGACCGCCGGCAATCCGTTCTACGTCCGGGAACTGTCCCGGCTGCTCAACGACCGTGGCGCGCTCGCCGACGAGGCGCCGGTGCGGGTCGGGGTGCCGTCGACGGTGCGCGACGTCGTCCGTGGCCGGATGGCCGGCCTCGACGACGGTGCCCTCGACCTGTTGCAGCTCGCCGCGCTCATCGGCCGCGACGTCGACCTCGGTCTGCTCGCCCGAGCCGCCGACGCCGACGCCGACGCCGCAGACTGCCTCGAACGCCTCGAACCGCCGCATGCGCTCGGTCTGCTCGAAACGAGGCCCGAGGACCCGTTCTCGTTGCGCTTCGCACACGACCTGGTACGCGAGTCGATCATGGAGGCGACGGCGCAGCAGCGGGCGATGCGGCTGCACCTGCGCATCGCGGACTCGCTCGAAACGAGCCAGGCCGACGACGAGTCCAGCACCGAGCGCCTCGCCTACCACCTGTGGGCCGCCGGCCCCCTGGCCGACCCGGTTCGCACCGCGGAGGCGCTCAAGCGCGCCGGTCGTCGCGCGGCGACCAAGCTCGCGTTCGCGGCCGCCGACCGGCATCTGGAGACGGCCGCCCAGGTCGCGCGGAAGGCCGGCCTGCCGGTGCTGGAGCTGTCCGCGCTCTCGCTGCTCGCCATCGCCCCGCGCCGGCAGGCCGGGTTCGGCGGCACGACGTTCGATCTGCTGGAGCGTGCCGAACACCTGGCCCGCCAGCTCGGCCGCGACGTCGAGGCCGCCGGCCTGCTGTTGGCTCGCCTGTTCGGGGCGTACACCTTCCTGGAGCCGGACCGCGAACTTCTGGTCCGCCGGCTGTACGAGCAGGGGGAGGCGTCCTCCGATCCGATCCTGCGGGTGTACGGCCGGCAGGCCTGGGGCCTGCACCAGTGGGACATCGGCAACATCGGCGAGGCGTACCGGTACTTCATGGCGAACGACCCCGCCGTGCTGCACGGCGCCGTCTCGTCGCACAGCGAAAGCCCCGTCCGGCGTGACGTCTCGGGTGAGTGGCCCGGCTGGCGGGCCGTCGTGACCGCACTGCACGGTGACGCCGCGACGGCGGGCACCATGATCGACGAGTGGAACGGCCCGGCCGACCCGCTGGGGGTCGCGACCTGGGCCTACTACATCACCATCATCGCCTCCATGGCCGGTGACGCGGGCTGGGTGATCCGCACGATCGACCGGTGGATGGCCATGGGCACCGGCCGCACCGCAGTCCAGCAGGAGCACTACGTACGGCTGAACTGGTACTGGGCCCGAGCCCTCACCGGCGACGATCCGGCTCCGATCGCGGCCGAGGCCGAACAACTGCTGGCCACGACGCTGGTCGACCCGCCGCGGTGGGGCATCGCGTACCACAACGGGCTGCTCGCCGAGATGTGGCTGGCCGCCGGGCGGCCGGACGAGGCCGGCACCGCCCTCGACCGGGCGGAGCGGGCGCTCGACGCCCACGGCCAGCGCTACGCCGAAGGACTCGTCCGCCTGCTGCGGGCGCGCCTGCTGCACGCCCGGGGCGAACCCGTCGACGTCGTCCGGGCCGCCGCCGAAGCGGCCCGAGCCTGGTCCGCCGAACGCGAGACGCACCTCTTCGCCCGCCGGGCCGAGGAGTTCGCGGCCTCGCTCGACTGAGCCCCATCGGAGGAGTTCGCGGCCTCGCTCGGCTGAGCCCCATCAGTCCCCGCCGAGTGCCGCGTGGACCGAGGAGACCGCGCCGGCACCGTCGCCGACGGCGGCGGCCACCCGTTTCGTCGAGCCCGAGCGCAGGTCGCCGACGGCGAACACCCGTGGTGCACTCGTCTGGAACGGCAGCCGGCCCTCCGTACGGACGAAGCCGTCGTCGTCCAGGGCCACGCCGGTGAGCCAGCCCGAGACCGGGTCGGCGCCGATGAAGCAGAACACCGCCCGGCAGGCCAGCGACTCCAGGCTGCCGTCCGATCGCTGGACGACGATCGACGTGAGGGTGTCTCCGCCGACGAGCTCGCGTACCGCGGTGCCGGTGTGCACCCGGATCCTGGCGTGTGCCCGGATCCGGTCCGCCAGGTAGGACGACATCCTGCTCCCGAGCGCGCCACCACGGAGGACGAGGTCGACGTCGGCCCCCCGGGCGGCGAGGGACAGAGCCGCCTGCCCGGCCGAATTGGCGCCCCCGACGACCGCCACCGGTCGATCGTCGTACCCCCGCACCTCCAGTTCGGTCGCCGCGTACCTGATGCAGCCGGACTGCTCGAACGTCGTCCGCCGGGGAATGTCGAGGCGCCGGTACTGCGCCCCGGTGGCGGCGATCACCGCACGGCACTCGACGCGGGTGCCGTCGGCCAGCAGCACCGCCGGGCGCCGGTCGTCCGCGAGGTCGAGGCCCGCGGCCGCACAGGGCGAGTGCATGCGTACGCCGAACTTCAGCGCCTGCAGCATCGCGAGCCGGGTGAGGTTCGCTCCGCTGACCCCGTGCGGGAAGCCGAGGTAGTTCTCGATGCGCGCGCTCGTCGCGGCCTGTCCGCCGAGCCCGTGCCGGTCCAGCAGGACGGTGGCGAGACCCTCCGAAGCGGCGTACACGGCGGCGGCCAGACCTGCGGGGCCGGCGCCCACGACGACCACGTCGACCGGGGATCGGCCGGGCCGGTAGGTGAGGCCGAGCGCCTTCGCGACCGTCCCGGGAGTCGCTCGCCGCAACACCGCACCGTCGACGATCGCCGCCGGCAGGTCGTCGTCCGCGAGCCCGGGTCCCGGCGAGTCGTCCCAGGTGTGCGGCAGCAGCAGCTGGGTCACGTACGTCCGCAGTGCGAGCGACTCCACCGCGTCCGGTCGGGCGTAGATCCTCAGCGTGTTGCCGGCGGCGGCGCCGATGACGTCTCGTCGTTCCCGGAACGCGTGCAGCAGCAGGTCGGCGAGGTCGTCGTGTTCGGCGAGGACCCGGCGCAGCCCTTCCGCGCCGACCCGGACGACGGTCCCGGCGGTCACCACCCGGGCGGTGAGGTAGACGTGCTGCCCGGTCAGCAGGCTGAGCTCGCCGAGGAAATCCCCGGGGCCACCGTGGAAGATCAGTCGTTCCGGCTCGGTTCCCGTCGCGTCCCGGACGATGTCCACCGTCGCCGTCCGGAGCAGGAAGAGGTCGTAGGTGTCGTCGCCGGTCGCGTACAGGATCCGCCCGGCCTCGGCGTGCTCGGTGACGCCGTAGCCGACGAGCCGGCCGAGCTGTTCATCGGAGAGTGCCATCGCGGCCACCAATCCTGGGACGTGCGACGGTCACCAGGTAGAGCAGCAGCCCGGCCGTGGTGAGCGCGAAGCCGGCCCAGACGGTGGACAGGGTGCCCCAGCCGGCGTCGATGGCGATCGCGCCGCCGATCGCGCCGAGCGCGTTGGCCAGGTTGAGCGCGGCGAGATTGAGCGCACCCATCAGCGTCGGCGCGTCCGGCGCGAAACTGGTCAGCCGGACCTGGATGGTGGGGATCGCGGCCATCATCGTCGCGCCGACACCGAACAGGCAGGGCAGCAGAACCGCGAGGCGGTCGCCGGCCGTACCGATCAGCACCAGCAGCACCAGCACCCCGCCGTAGCCGACGATCAGGCCGTGGTGGTCGTACCGGTCGGCGACGCGCCCGCCGAGATGATTGCCGGCCGCCATGCCGAGACCGAAGACGGCGAGCGCTAGCGGGATGACCGAGGCGTCCTGCCGCGCGGCGTCGGTGACGAACGGGCCGATGAAGGTGTACACGGCGAAGATGCTCGAAATGCCGAGCGCCGCCACGGCGACCACCAGCCAGACCTCGCGCCGGCGGATCGCGCCGAGTTCGCGCGCGACGGAACTCCCGTGCAGTTCGTCGGTACGCGGCAGCCACGCCATCAGGGCGGCGCCGGCGAGCAGGCCCACAGCGGCCACGGTCCAGTACATGACGCGCCAGCCGGCGTGCTGGCCGATGAAGGTGGCGAGCGGTGATCCGACGATGGTGGCGACGGTGAGCCCACCCATCACGGTGGCGAACGCCTTGCCACCCCTGCCCGGGCCGTACACGTATGCGGCGACGACGGCACCGGCGCCGAAGAACGCGCCCTGCACGCTGCCGGCGACGAACCGGAACACCACGAGCGACGCGATGTCCGGCGCCAGCGCGGAGAGGGTGTTTCCGACCAGGAACAGCAGGATCAGACCGAGCAGCAGCCGGCGGCGGTTCACCGTGGCGGCGAGCAGCGTGATCGCCGGGGAGCCGACGATCACCCCGACCGCGTACGCGGTGATCGCGTGCGTGGCGACCGGGATCGACACGTCCAGATCGGAGGCGAACAGCTGGATGATGCCGTTGCTGCCGAACTCGCCGGTGCCGATCGCGAACGTGCCCAGCGCCAGGGCGAACAGCGTCAACCTCGGGTTCCGGACCGGCGACATCGCTGCGGTGTGCCGTCGTTTCCCGACGACGGAGGGTTGCTCGTACGTGTGCTGATTCATCGCCCCTCCCCTACGCCGTCGCTTCGCGCAGGCCGTGACGGGCGTAGAAGCGCCGCAGTGGCGCGGGCGCCCACCAGTTCGCGCCGCCGAGCAGCCGCATCGTGGCCGGCACCAGCACCGCCCGGACGATGGTCGCGTCGACCAGGATCGCGATGAGCATGGCCACTCCGATCAGCTTGATGAAGGTGATGCCGGACACGGAGAACAGCCCGATCACGACCAGGATGAGCAGGGCGGCGCTGGTGATGACCCGGCCGCTGCGCTGCAACCCGACCGCGACCGCCATGGTGTTGTCGCCGGTCCGGTCGTACTCCTCGCGGATCCGCGACATCAGGAAGACCTCGTAGTCCATCGACAGCCCGAACACGACCGCGAGGACGAGGATCGGCTGGGTCGCCTCCAGGGTGCCCGTCGGGGTGAAGTGCAGCAGGCCCGACAGGTGCCCGTCCTGGAAGATCAGCACCAGCGCGCCGAACGAGGCGCCGAGCGACAGGATGTTCATCACGATCGCCTTGACCGGCAGGACGACCGAGCCGAAGGCGAGGAACAGCAGGGTGAACGTCGCGCCGACGATGATCAGCGCCATCCAGGGCAGCAGCGCGCCGACGGCGGCGAGCTGGTCGGACAGCCGCGCCGTCAGACCGCCCACGAGTACGGTGCCACCCGCCGGTGGCGGTAGCGCCCGGATCCGGCTGACCAGGTCCCGCGTGTCCGCGGAGATCGGGTCGCCGAGGTAGGTGACGGTGACCCGGGCGACGTCGCCGGACGCGCCGGTGATCTCGGCACCGGTCACGCCGTCGACGGCCCGGACCGAGGCGACGTACCGTGCGAGGCCGCCCGGGTCGGGCGAGGTCACGATCGCCTCGACCGGTAGCTGACTGTTGCGGACGAAGTCCCGGTCCACCGCCTCGGAGACGGCCCGGCTCTCGGTGCCGGCGGGCAGCACCCGTGGGTCGATGCCCCCGAACTCGACGCGGAGGAACGGCGCACCCGCGAGCAGCAGAACGGCGAGCACTCCACCCGCGTAGAGCAGCGGACGGCGCATGATGCTCTGCGCGAGCCGGTGCCAGAACCCCGCTCCCGCGGTGGGAGGTCTGCGCCGCCGCACCGAGAGTGCCTCCACCCTCGGACCGAGGACGGCGAGCAGGGCGGGCAGCACGGTCAGCGCCGCGGTCATCGCGACCACGACCGCGGCGAGCCCGCCGAGGCCCATCGACCGCAGGAACGTCATCGGGAAGATCAGCAACCCGGCGAGCGACACCGCGACGATGACGCCGGAAACGGCGACGGTGCGCCCGGCGGTGGCCATGGTGGCGACGATCGCGTCCTCGACGCCCCGCCCCGCGGCGATCTCCTCGCGAAACCGGCCGACCACGAACAGGCCGTAGTCGATCGCCAGTCCCAACCCGAGGATCGTCACCACGTTGACGGAGAACACCGAGACGTCGGTCAGATAGCTCATCACCCGCAGCGCGGTGAACGCCCCGAGGATGGCCAGCCCACCGATCGCCAACGGCAGGCTCGCCGCGGCGACGCTGCCGAACACGAGCACCAGCAGGACCAGCAGCACCGGGATCGAGATCGTCTCGGCGAGGGCGATGTCGGCGGCGACCCGTTCCCGGATGTCGCGGCTGACCGGCGTGATCCCGCCGACCCGGGTGTCCAGGCCCGGCGCGGCGAGATCGCCGTCGATCACCTCCAGCGCCTCGCCGCGCTCCGTCTCGTCAGCGCCGGCCAGGGTCAGCACGGCGTACGTGGCGCGCCGGTCGTGGCTGACCAGGGCCGGGCTGCCGGTGCTCCAGAACGTGACGCTACTGGTCACCACGTTGTCCGGCAGTGCGTCGAGCGTCTCGGTGACCGCCCGCCGGAACGCCGGGTCGTCGACCGTCGTGCCGGTGCTGGTGTAGAGCACCACCACGTCGTTGCCGGTCCGGCCGAGCGTCTGCTCGGCCCGGACGACGGATCGGGAGCTCTCGCTCGCCGGGTCGTCGAACCCTTCGGTGGTCAGTGCGCCGAAGACCTGCGTGCCCCAGATGCCGCCGAACGCCATGAAGGCGACGGCCGCACTGATCACCCACCAACGGCGGCGGTACATGGTCCGCCCGAGACGCTCGAACATCAGCGCGCTGCTCGCTCGACGAACTCGGCCGTCACGTCGGGCTGCGAGATCATCGCGACGTGCGACGAGGCGACCTCACGGATCTGCGCCCCGGCCCGCTGCGCCATGAACCGCTGCGCCGTGACCGGCAGCACCTGGTCGTTGCGGGCCACCAGGTACCAGGAGGGAATCGTCCGCCACGCCGGTGCGCCGGACGGCTCGCCGAGCGTACGCGCGTCAGCCGGCCGCTGACCGGCCCACATCAGCTCCGCGGTCGCCCTCGGTACGTCCCCGGCGAAGACATCGCGGAAGACCTCCTTCTTGATGTAGCCGTCGACGAGGCCCTCACCGTAGGGACGGAAGTCCAGCGCCGCCTCGTCCAGCCTGCTCCCCGGGTACTTCGTCTGCAGCCCCAGCAGCGTCTCATCCTCGTCGGGTGCGAACGCGGCCACGTAGACCAGCGCCTTCACGTTCGGGTTGCCGGTCGCCGCGTTCGTGGCGACGATCCCGCCGTAGGAGTGCGCCACGAGCACCACCGGCCCGCTGAGCGTCGCCAGAACGCTGGCCAGGTACGCGGCGTCGGCGGAGACGCTGCGCAGTGGATTCGCCGGGGCGATGACCGGGTAGCCGTCGCGGACCAGCCGTGCGGCCACGCCATTCCAGCCGGAGGCGTCGGCGAAGGCGCCGTGTACGAGTACCACGGTCGGCTTCGGCTTCGGCTTGTGTGCCTCGGCGGCAGCAGGCGCTCCGAGGACCGTACCGGTGGCGGCCACGGCTGATCCGGCCAGAACCATTCTGCGAGTCGTCATTGCAGGGATTTCCTTTTCCGCAGGAGGGATGAACGTCGGCCAGCGTAGGGACGACCACTTGACGGCCACTGACCAACGGATTCAGTCGCCGTCAAGTGCGCGGGCCTAGCCTGCGCACCATGCAATCGACGAAGAGCAAAGCCGCCAAGTGGGGCCTGCGAATTCACGCCCTCTGGTATGTCCTCGCCAATGTGGGCCAGGTCTTCACGTGGTACTACGCCACGCCCGAACAACACTTCTGGCCGGTGTGGTCGATCGTCGGGTGGGGCGTCGGACTGGCGTTCCACGTCTGGGCGGTCAACCGAACCCCGCGCCAGGTCTGAACGGGGTCCTGCTCCCGGTCGCGGCCCCGGCGCGGCGACCGCTGGCGGTACCGGTAGGGATGGTCACCGGCCGGCGGTTCGGCGTACCGCCGGACGGTGACCGTACCGGGTGGAGCCGGCGGCTCCGGCCCACCCGGTGGACCGGGACGGGACGGCCTCGGTCAGGAAGACGTGACCGAGTAGGCGCCGGATCGCTGTGCGTGCGGGTTCGTCATGAACACACGCACACCACGACGCCGGAGAACTTCCACCACACTGTTGAGCGGCCGTGGATACCGGTCATGTCCGGGACCACCGTTGGTTCGCGCCGGTGTGGCAGTTCCAGACGATCACGGCGGCGCCGTCGGCGGTGGCGGCTCCGCTCACGTCGAGGCAGAGGGTCGCAGAGCCCACGCGTGCCCCGGCATGTGCGCCGACGTGTGATGGTGGCGTCGGCATGTCGGGCGTGTCGCGCGGGCGAGGTACAGCCACCGGCTCGCGATCTCCGGCCGTGCCACGGAGCCGACCGATCGAGCAGGCCCGCGCAGATCGCGGCGGTGCGTCGTCGGGCTCCCGGCAACCGAACGATCCCCGACTCACAAGTTAGCGCTCACAACGTCATGCGTCAAACGATGCGCGTCGATGCGTTGTCTGGGTCGGACGCTCGCCCGCCGCGAGCTCGTCGATCCCGCACAACCCTGAACCGGGCGCCGAAAATTTCGGTCACCCGACAGCCGTCGACCCGCGTCCCAGCTGGACCTTCGCCACGAAGGGGCAGGACAGCGCGCAATCGATGGGCTTGAATTTTACGAAACCTTTCCGTAACCTCGCACCCTACGGGGTCACCTCGAGGTCCATGCACCGCCGGTTCGACCGGCGACGAACTGCACCCGTATCCCATGATCATCGCCTGTGAAGGAGGCTTCGTCGGGTATCACGCACTGCGCCGTGGCGGCTCGGACCCAGCCGTGCCCGCCGTCGCGGTGATCTCGCCCCGTCCTCATTCGTCGCGGACCGGCCAGCATGTAGCTGTGCCATCCCGGCCGCGTCCCGGGCCGGTTCCACCAGCTGCCTCGGCTCCGCACCCGCCCCGACTCGGGCCGAGACAGACGAGCTAGTCGGCGACTCTGTCGGCACCGCCAGCTCGTCCACTGCTCAAACCCGACGCAGACCCGCGGCAGGCGGCTCCCGCCCCGCGATGCCGAGGGTGTCCAAGACCAATCGAACGTGGATCAGTGCTGCCCATTTCTCGACTCGTGGATCCCGTCAACCCAGCAGAGAAAGGCGTACAAGGATGACGAACCAACCCGGAGCGGCGCGTCAGCGCCCATCGATGAGACGATTCGGCCGATCCCGGCTGTTGCTAGGCGTCATGGGCCTACTCCTCGCCGCCGGCACCACGGTCGTGGTGAGCACGTCGGCGCAGGCGGCCACCACCCTCGGAGCGTCGGCGGCCGAGCGCGGCGGCCGATACTTCGGCACCGCCGTCGCGGCGAGCAGGTTGAGCGACTCGGCGTACACGACCATCCTGAACCGGGAGTTCAACCAGGTCACGCCGGAAAACGAGATGAAGATCGACGCGACCGAGCCGAACCAGAACCAGTTCAGCTACGGCAACGCGGATCGCATCGTGCAACACGCCCGCTCTCGCGGCATGCAGGTTCGCGGGCACACGCTGGCCTGGCACAGCCAGCAGCCGGGCTGGATGCAGGCCCTGTCCGGGACGGCGCTGCGCAACGCGATGCTCAACCACGTCACGCAGGTCGCCACCCACTTCCGCGGGCAGGTCACCTGGTGGGACGTGGTGAACGAGGCGTTCGCCGACGGGTCCAGCGGTGCCCGGCGTGACTCCAACCTGCAGCGCACGGGCAACGACTGGATCGAGGCGGCGTTCCGCGCCGCGCGGGCGGCGGACCCGAACGCCCAGTTGTGCTACAACGACTACAACACCGACAACTGGAACGATGCGAAGACCCAGGCGGTCTACCGGATGGTTCAGGACTTCAAGAGTCGCGGTGTGCCGATCGACTGCGTGGGTCTGCAGTCGCACTTCACCGGTGGCTCGAACTATCCGAGCAACTACCGTACGACGCTGTCGAGTTTCGCGGCGCTCGGCGTGGACGTACACATCACCGAACTGGACATCCGTAACGCGCCGTCGGACGCGTACCGCAATGTGACCAACGACTGCCTGGCGGTATCTCGCTGCAAGGGCATCACGGTCTGGGGCATCCGTGACTCGGACTCGTGGCGGTCCGGTGAGAGCCCGCTGCTGTTCAACAGCAGTGGTGGCAAGAAGGCAGCCTACGACGCGGTGCTCGCCGCGCTGAACAGCGGCACCCCGAATCCCACCACAGCGCCGCCGACCACGACACCGACCACGGCGCCGCCGACGACACCGCCGCCCAGCGGTAGCTGCACCACTTCGGTCACGCCGGGCACGGTCTGGGGCGACCGGTACAACACCTCGGTGACGGTCAGCGGAGCCACCGCCTGGTCCGTGGTCGTGTCGATCACGGCGCCGCAAAGGGTCTCCTCCACCTGGAGCGGCAGCTTCAGCTGGGACGGCAGCGGCAACGTGATGACGGTGCGTTCCAACGGCAGCGGCAACACGTTCGGCTTCACCACGATGATGAACGGCAACTCCAGCGCCCGACCCCAGATCCTCTCCTGCACCGCCGGGTAAACCGCAACGACGACCGCTGGCCGTGGGTGGCGCCTCCGGGCGACCATTCACGGTCAGCGGGTCGTCAAGGGGCCGTCCTGCCCCGAGTCGGTTCCGCACCGCCCGCGGCCCCGTGTACCCCGGCGAGGATGTCGGCGGTGGTGTGGGCCCGGATACCGGGCGGCACGGTGTCGGTGAACCGGGCGACGACCGCTCGGACGTGTCGCTCGGCGGATTCGGCGAGGCCGTCGTAGACGGCTTCGAACAGGTCCCGGGCCGGTTGCCTGGGCCATCCCGTCGGGAGGAGTTCCAGGGGTAACTGCGGATCGAGGGTGGGAAAGCGGCGGAACGTGTCCATGACCTCGGTGCGTTCCCGCACCGCCGCCGCACCGTCGACCCCTCCGGGCGTGACGCGGGACAGCAGCGGAGTCCACCGCCGCAGGAACGACTCGTATCGCTGACGGATCCCGTCGATGTCCCAGGCATCGATGGGGGCGCGTTGGCCGATCGCGTCGAGCGCGGTCTGTTGTCCGCGAAACACCGTGACCGCGCCGGTGGGGAGTTGGGCGAGCTGCGCCCGAACCTGCGGAGTCGGTTCGGATGGCGAGATCCATAGTCCGTCGTACAACGGCGCGTATCCGAGCCACCGGAGCTGACCGCGCAGGGCACGCCGCTGCGCACCCCGGTCCTGCGGCAGGGAGAAGGCGACGGTGGTCCAACAGCCGTCCCACGGCGGCGCGGCGGCGGAGGCCAGGATCCAGCTTCCGCCGGCCGAGAGGTTGGCTGCGGCGAGGCGGCTGAGCCGGTAGGAGCTGCGCCGTCCCTGCCTGCTGCCTTCCAGTACACCCCGACGGGCGAGTCGACTGATCGCCGTACGAGCGCCGGCCGTGGTCACCCCGCATTCCCCGAGCAGCGCGACGATGGCGGCGGACGGGAGCGCGGCACGGGAGCGCAGCGTGTAGTCCGCCAGCAGGGTCACCGCGACGCCCTGGGGCGAGTTGCCAGCCTGTCTCCGGGGCAGCCGGAGCGAATCGGCGCCATCGTCCGGATACATCTCCTCGATCGTGTACGGGCTCGCCACAGGCACTCCGGATTCGGCTCGGGGACGGTCTAACGAATGTAGACCGACCGCCGGCGAGCCGGCGCCGCCGTGGCGAGCGAGGCCAACCCGGCTGATCGACAGATATCGATTGACACTTGTTGGTGCGGAGGGGAAACTATCTGCTACACGACGTCATTCGCGGCCGGGCGGGCGAGCACACGTGGTGGGCGATGCGCGATCACCGCGGGGAGCCGGGACCACCCGCGACCGGAGGCGCGCGAACGATCCCAATCTGCACAGGTGATCGAGGGAGTCGTACCGTGAGAATCAGAAAGATACTGCTACTTGGCCTGGCCACGTCGCTGGCAGCCGCCGGCCTGGTGATCCCCGCGCTCCGCCCCGCGTACGCCGCGACGCTGACCGAGGTGACCAGCTTCGGCGAGAACCCTGGCCGGATGCGCATGCACGTCTACGTGCCGGACTCCCGCCCGGCCAGGCCGGCGACCGTGGTGGCCATGCACGGCTGCGGCGGGTCGGGCCCCGGTTTCCACTCCGGTAGCGAATTCGCCGCCCTGGCCGACCGGTACGGATATATCGTGATCTACCCGACTGCGACGCAGCAGGCCGGGTTCGGCAACTGCTTCGACGTCTGGTCGGACGCCGCCAAGCGCCGCGGCGGCGGCAGCGATCCGGTGTCCGTCGTCTCCATGGTCCGCTACGCACAGCAGCAGTACGGCGCCGACCCCGACCGGGTCTACGCCACCGGCAGCTCGTCCGGCGGCATGATGACCAATCACATGCTGGCCCTGTATCCCGATGTGTTCAAGGCCGGTGCCGCCTTCATGGGAGTCCCCTACAACTGCTTCGCGAGCGCGGCGGACTTCCCACCCGGAAGCAGCCAATGCACCGGTGGAAGCATGAACCGGACCCCGCAGCAGTGGGGCGACGCGGTCCGCCAGGCCTACCCCGGCTACTCCGGCCCCCGCCCGCGCCTGCAGTTGTGGCACGGCACCAACGACACGCTCGTGCCGTACCAACTGCTACAGGAGACCATCGAGCAGTGGACGGACGTGTTCGGGCTCAGCCAGACGCCGACCTCAATCGACACGCCGCAGCCGAACTGGAACCGCCGCAGGTACGTCGACACCGGCGGCACCGTCCAGGTCGAGGCGTACGGCATCCAGGGAGCCGGACACAGCCTGCCGGCCAGCGGTATGGCCGCGTCCGCCATCCAGTTCTTCGGCCTGTCCACGCCCCCCAGCCCGACCAGCACACCCACACCCACCCCGACCACGCCACCCACCACCACGCCGCCGGGCTCCGGCACGTGCCGGGTGACCGTCGCCATCAACGCGTGGAACACCGGGATGACCGAGAACATCACCATCACCAACACCGGCACCAGTGCCGTCAACGGCTGGTCCTTGGTCTTCACCCTCCCCGGCGGCCAGGCGATCGCCTCGGGCTGGAACGCCTCCTACTCCCCCACGTCCGGGCAGGTGACAGCCAGCAACCTCGCCTACAACGGCGGCATCCTTCCCGCCGGATCCGTCACCATCGGCTTCCAGGCCACCCACACCGGTAACACCGCCGGGCCGAACTCGTTCACTCTCAACGGCGCGTCCTGCACGATCGCCTGACGGCGGCGGTCGTACCGAGCGGGAGGGGCTGGACCGAATCAGGTCGGGCCGGGTGCCAGCAGGTCGACCAGCTCGTCGACACACCGGCCGACCAGCCGTAGGACCGCCCGGTCCAACCGGCCGACCCGGTCCGGGCTGGTACTGACGGCCAGCCCGGCGAGCAGGTCACCGGCCCGGCCGCGGACCGGGAACGCCAGACAACCCCGGTCCCGGCGCAACTCGCCGAGCTGACGGGCCGCCTGCTCGCTGCGTACTCCGGCCAGTTCCAGGTCGAGCAGGTCCGGTCGGGTGATGGTGGCCGGGGTGAGCCGGGCCAGCGACACCGGCAACAGGTCCCGCCGCTCGGCGAGCAGCAGCTTGCCCACGGCCGAGGCGTGCAGGTGCCGGGCCAGCAGCGCCTCCGGCGAGGGCGGATGGTCCGGATCCGGGTCGACCAGCCGCAGCCGCCCGTCGCGGTAGCGGACCAGGTGCACGGCGAGGCGTACGCGGGTGCGCAGGGCGGTCACCACCTCCGGCACCCCCGGCGGCAGCGCCTCCCGGGCGGCGGCGCCGGCCAACTCGATCACCTTCCGGCCGAGCGCGAACCCGCGCAGGTCGGCGAGCCGGACCAGGTACTCCTCCGCGACCAACAGGTTCACCAACCGGTAGGTGGTGGCGGGTGGCAAGCCCAGCACCGTGGAGATCTCCTTCGCGGTCACCCCGGGGCCCGCCCGCGCGACCTCCTCCAGCACGGTCAGCGCGGAGACCACGGCGGCCGGTTGGCGTCCCGCCAACTCGGCCGGTGGGTTGCGGGGCGGCTTGGTCATCGAGCCGGCCTAGCCCCGGCCGACCGGCGAGGCGCCGGGCAGGATGTCCTCGACGGTGGCCTCGTCGAAGAAACCGACCGCGACGTCCGGCACCCGGCGGCGTACCCGACCGAACCAGAGCAGGCCGAGCGCGAGCAGACCGGCGAAGACGGCGACCAGGACGGCTCTGCCGTCCCGTACGGTCTCCACCCAGAACCCGGTGAAGACGGCCGTGAGCAGCACCGCACCGAGCAGTCCGGCGACGCTCGCCCACCGGGTGTGCTCACCGATCCGGCGCAGAAACACCGGCATGGCCAGGCAGACCAGCACGTACGTGAGCAGGAAACCCTGGGTGGCGAGGACGGACAGGGCGTTCGAGATGGACCGGATCGGCAGACCGGCCAGCCAGAGCGCGCCCGGCGTGAGCACGGCGGCCGGGATCACCGTCACGGCCGCGACGTACGGCGTCCGGTAGCGCGGGTGGGTACGCCCGAAGACCGGCGGCGTGACCTGCTCGCGGCCCATCGAGAAGAGCACCCGGACGGCCCCGTTCGCCGACGCCATCGCGCACGCGAACAGCGACGAGACCAGCCCCAGTTGCAGCAGGACCGGCAGCAGCGGCGTGACCTCCGCGACCGCCCGCCCGGCCAGCGCCGGCCCGTCCGCGGCGGACCCGCCCCGGTGCCGGCTGAAACCGTAGATGTGCAGGCCGGCGGCGGCCACCATGAGCGCACCGCAGACGGCCGGGGTCCAGAACATCACCCGGGGAACAACCGCGTACGGCCGCCGGGCCTCGACGCTCAACGCGCAACCGCTCTCGAAACCGACCAACCCGGTGATCGCGATCATCAGCGCCCCGGTGACCGCGCTGGCGGTCAGGTCGGGTGCGGCCAGGGTGTCGGCGATGCCCACCCCCGAGTAGGCGGTGACCGCGAGCGCCGTGAGTACCACGCAGACCGAGGCCGCCTCCAGGGCGAGCGTCACCATCGCCGAGATCTGGATGCCGCGTACCACGCAGGTGGCCAGGATCGTGCCGAGCAGCACCGTCAGCAGCAACGCCGTCCGCTCCTGCTCGGCGACGGAGACCAGGCCCGCGTCGGCGAGCAGCGTCGCCAGCCGCCGGGAGGACCCCAGCAGGCACATACCGACCAGCGACAGGTACGCCAACAGCAACGCGCAGCCGGTGAGGAACGCCGTACGGGGCGTCAGTCCCTTGGCGACGAAGGTGTAGAGCGAACCGGCCGCCGCCATCCGCCGGGCGAACTGGGCTACACAGGACCCGACCAGCACCATGGCGAGCGTGGCCAGCAGATACACCGGGACAGCCGCCACACCGAGCCAGGCGACCATCCCGCTGGCCGCCATCATGCCCGGTGAGGGGGCGACGTTCGCGACGGCCTGGGCGGCCACCGGCAGCGCCGACAGGCGACGCCGGTCCAGCCCGGTGCCCGACGGCGGCAGGCCGGGCGGGCGGGCCGGGCGGGCCAGCGCGCCGGCAATGGCGTCGTCGAGAGCGCTCACCGTATCCCCGTTCACCTGCCGGTGGGCTCGGCCGCCCCTACAGAGATCTTGAAAATAGATACGACTCGTTTCTTCGTTGTTACCGGGCTGTACCGGACTGAGCGGATCGAATGGGAAAGGGCCCGGCCCCGTTCGCGTTCACCAGGTCGCGGCATATTGCCGGGAATTGATGGACGCGCAACCCGTACCCGGCTCGATCCCCGCAGGGTGAACGACGTACCGGGTCGCGATCGCCTGGTCACGGAGGCCGACCTCGACGCGGAGGCCGACCCCGGCGCAGCAGATCGAACCCACGCTTCCCGCAGGAGTGTCTATGCAGCGTGTTGAACCCACGGATCCGGCGACGCCCGGATCGCCCTGGCGCGACCGAGCGCAACGGCTCAGATGGGGGCTGGGCATCGCCGTCACGACCGCGGTGGTGGCCACCGCCGCCGTCTCCCTCAGC
Source organism: Micromonospora sp. NPDC049529 (assembly GCF_055586685.1). NCBI lineage: Bacteria > Bacillati > Actinomycetota > Actinomycetes > Micromonosporales > Micromonosporaceae > Micromonospora > Micromonospora sp. NPDC049529. The sequence goes on along the minus strand of NZ_JBVJHT010000023.1, from coordinate 49,720 downwards.
GCCGCCGCGACCGCACCGACCTCCCCACCGGCAACCGCCGGGCCGGCGGCCGGACAGACCCGGGTCGAGACGGAGAGCGGCCCGGTCACCATCGACGAGCCCACCCCCGGACCGGCACCGGCGAAGGGCACCGGTCGCGATCCCATCACCCCGGACGAACGCGCCGCCGCGCGCGAGGTCGCCGCGGGCGCGTTGGCCACCGGCACCGGTGTGACCGGCGCGGCAGGTCCGGAATACCTCTCCACCGAACTGGTCGACGAGCGCTCCGACGGTGCCCGACGGGCCGCCTTCTACTTCTACAACTACGCCGACGACACCCTGGTCAAGCAGGTGGTCAACCTGAAGACCGGCAAGCTGGAGAACACTTTCGCCGCACCGGGAATCCAACCCCCGGCGAGCGTTCGGGAAAGCACCGAGGCGTTCCGCCTCTTCCTGGCCAGCGACCTGAGCGCCGACTTCAAGTCCCGGTACCGCAAGGCCACCGGCACCGACATCACCGACGTCACGCAGGTCCTGCTCAGTACGCCCAGCTACGTCGCCGCACCGGCGGACCAGGGTGCACAGCAGTGCGGCAGGCACCGCTGCCTGCAACTCGTGCCCCAGGTACCCGGTGGCGTGTTCATCGACATCTCCGACATCGTCGTCGACCTCTCCGGGCGCGTCGTCGCCCGCCTGAAGTAAGTGGAGGGCTCTTCCCAGATGCGAAACAGGAAGCTGACGGCGCTGCTCGGCGCCGCGACCACGGTCACCCTGCTCGGCGCACTCGCCGCGGCGGCACCGGCGACAGCGGCGGACGAACGCTGGACGTACTGCGACGCTGACGCGATGGTCAAGCAGGAGCTGCCGAACGGTTCGCTGTGGCAGCTCTGCTGGCGGATGGACGACCGTACCGGCCTGGTGTTGGAACGGGTGGCCTACCAGAGCAAGCGGGACGCCAACCCGATCACGGTGCTCAACCAGGTCACCATCGCCCAGCTCAACGTCCCGTACGACTCGGGCGCGAACGAGTGGAACGACATCACCTCGTACGGGTTCGGCGGGCGTTACCTGCAGCAGATGTCCGCGGTGGACTGCAAGGGCGGCTCCCGCCGAGGCGTCTGGACCGAGGACGGCCAGTCCGAGACCAAGGTGATGTGCGTCAAGGTCGAGGACACCGGGCTGGCGTACCGGTTGCAGGGCGAAACGCCCGAGCAGCCGATCGCCAAGCAGGGCCAGGACGTGGTCCTGCGGACCATCGCGAAGGTCGGCTGGTACGAGTACATCACCGAGTACCGGCTGCACGACGACGGTGCGATCGCGGCCCGGGTCGGTGCGACCGGCGACCTGGCGCCGCGCGACTACACCACCGTCGACGACGGCTGGCCACTCGGTGCGGGGCAGACCGACTTCGCCACGAACCACTACCACAGCGCCTTCTGGAAGGTCGACTTCAACATCGGCGGACGGGGCCAGGAGAAGGTCGAGCAGTACGACACCGCACCGACCGGTGAGACCGGCACCCGCGCGGCGATCTACCGCACCACCAAGACCGCCGTCACCACCGAGGCCCCGCTCAACACCGCGTTGCGCCGCTGGTGGCGGGTGGTCAGCCCGACCAGCAAGAACTCCGACGGCCACAACCGGTCGTACGAGTTGGAGCTGGGTGCCAGCGACGCCTACGAGGCGCACCCGGAGACCCAACCGGACGTCACGTTCACCCAGTACAAGCCGTGCGAGAAGTTCGCCACTTTCAACCTCGACCCCGAGTGTGCGGGCCGGGGCATCCTCGACTACTCGAACGGCGAGTCGCTGACCGACCCGGTCATGTGGGTCCGGGTCGGCTACCACCACGTGCCGCGTGACGAGGACCAGAGCCCGATGCCGGTGCACTGGCAGGGCTTCGACCTGCTGCCACGCGACTACACCGCGACGAACCCGATCGGCCCGGCGTCCCGACTGGACGTCAACGGCCGGCCGTGACCGTACCCGGAACCGAGTGACCCGGTGGTCCCGCTCGCGCTGATCGGCGGGGGCGGGACCACCGGCGGCCCCTCACCGCCGCCCGGTCGACGGCCGACCGCGTCGAGGTGGCCGGCAAAGCATCGAGGTGGCCGGCAAACCCATCGGGACGGGCTTCGAACCGAGCAGACTGTGGAGGAAGCATGCGCAAGGCAACCGGAATGCTGGCCCTCGCCCTGGCTGGTCTGGTCATGACGGGCGGCGGTTGTGGTCCGGGCGCGGATCCGGAGCGGGTCACGCCGGCTCCGGCGGCGGTGGCGCTGCCCGATCCGTCGGGGTCCCCGTCCGGCCTGTCCGTCCCCCCGTCCGGCCCGGCGCTGGCTCCGTCCGACGCGGCCGTGGGTGCCGGACGTGGCGCATCGGCGAACCCGCCCAACGGGGTGGATCTGCTCTTCGCCCGGATGATGATCCCGCACCACGCGCAGGCCGTGCGGATGAGCCGGAACCTGCTGACCAAGTCCGGGGTGTCGCCGAGGGTGGTCGCTGTCGCCGAGTTCATCGCGCGCGACCAGCAGCGTGAGGTCGACGAGATGAACGCCTGGTTGGAAAGCTGGGACCAGCCACGGGTCGACCCGGCCGATCCGGCGACGGCAAGGGTGCACACCGGCGAGGGACACGGCATGCTCACCGAGGCACAGCTCGCCGAACTGGCCGCGGCGCAGGGACCGGCCGCCGGCCGGCTCTACCTGACCCGGATGATCGAGCACCATCTCGGCGCCATCGCGATGGCGAAGGGTGCGGTCTCCGCCGGGCGGAACGCGTACGTGCGCAACCTGGCCAAACACGTCGTCAACGAGCAGGGTGCGGAGAACGAGGCGATGCGCCGGTTGATCGACGCCTGAGGCTGGCAGCCGGGGCGTGTCAGAAGCGGCGGAGTCGGAGTACCCGGGGACGCGCCCTTCCAGCTCAATCGCCCCGACGCTCGTACCGCCCGCGACCACACGCGCCTGCTCGTCGCCCACCAGGGGGTCCACCTATCGCGGGGTAAGGACGGGCTCCTGCTGCGTGTCGCCCACGGAACCGTGTGTGATGGGATGGCTGCGTTCCAGGGCAGCGCCCTCCACGTCGACGTTGGGCAGGATCCGGTCCAGCCAGCGCGGAATCCACCACGCCGAGCGGCCGAGCAGGTGCATGATCGCCGGGATGAGCAGCATCCGGACCAGGAACGCGTCGGCGAGCACGCCGAAGGCCAGGCCGAAGCCGAGCGATCGGATCATCGTGGTGTGCGAGAAGATGAACCCGCCGAAGACGGCGATCATGATGATCGCGGCGGCGGTGACCACGGTGCGGCCGGCGTGCAGGCCCCGGCGAACGGCGACCCGGGCGGGCGCGCCGTGGGCGTACGCCTCCCGCATGCCCGAGACCAGGAACAGCTGGTAGTCCATGGCCAGGCCGAACAGGATGCCGATCAGGATGGTCGGCAGGAAGCTCAGGACCGGCCCCGGATCGTGTACGCCGAACACCGAGCCGAGCCAGCCCCACTGGAAGATCGCCGTGATGCCGCCGAACGTGGCGAACAGCGACAGTACGAAGCCGAGGGTCGCGGTGAGCGGGACCAGGATCGAGCGGAAGACGAAAATCAGAATGATCAGGGACAGGCCGAGCACGACTCCGAGGTAGATGGGCAGCGCGTCGGACAGCTGCCCGGAGATGTCGATGTTGCCGCTGGCGCTGCCGGCCACACCGAGCGTGACGCCCCCGTCGAGCGGTGACAGCTCCCGCAGGTCGCGAACGAGCTGCTCGGTCGTCTCACTGTTCGGCCCCTCGGCGGGGACGACCTGGAAGGCGATCAGGGTGTTGTCGCTGGACTGGCCGATCGGGGCGACGGCGGTGACGTTGTCCTGACCGAGGATCGCGGTGCCGATCCGGGCCTGCTCGACGAGCGTGTCGGTGACCGCGGCCGGCAGCTCCGCCACGACCAGCAGCGGGCCGTTGACGCCGGCCCCGAACTTCTCCTCGATCAGCTGGTAGGCCTGGTACTGCGTGGAGTCCTCGGCCTCGGACGAACCGTCCGGCAGCCCCAGCCGCATGGACAGCGCCGGCAGCGCGAGCACGATCAGGACGGCCAGACCGACGACCGCGGTAAGCAGCGCCCGTCCGGTGGTCATCGGCGTCGTCGGCACCCGGCTGGCGTGCGACTGCCCGATGCTCGCGCGGGCCCTGCGGGTGAGGATCCTCAGGCCGAGCAACGACAGCAGGGCCGGGGTCAGGGTGACCGCGATGACCACGGCCACGGCGACGCAGATCGCCCCGACGGTGCCCATCATGCCGAGGAAACCGATGCCGGTGACGTTGAGCGCCAGCAGCGCGACCAGCACGGTCGCCCCGGCGAACACGACCGCGTTGCCGGACGTGCCGTTCGCCAGGGCGATGGACTCGCGCAGTTCGACGCCGTCGAGCAGCTGGCGGCGGTGCCGGTTGAGGATGAACAGGCAGTAGTCGATGCCGACCGCCAAGCCGAGCATCACGCCGAGCACCGGGGTGATCGACAGCATCTCGACGGCACCGGACAGAGCCAGCGAGGCGGTGACGCCGACCCCGACCCCGACGAGGGCGGTCAGCAACGGCAGTGCGGCGGCGATGAGCGCGCCGAGCATGACCAGCAGAGTGAGCGCGGCGACGACGAGACCGGCAACCTCGCCCACGCCGAGGACCTGCGGCACGCTCTGGGTGATCTCGTTGGAGAACTCGGCCTCGACGCCGGCCGGGACGCCGGCACTGACGTGGTCGACCACGGCGTCCTTGGTCTCCGGCGTGACGTTCATCTGTGCCTCGTCGAAGACGACCGAGGCGAGCGCGGCGGTGTCGTCCGTCGAGACCATGCGGATCTTCGAGGACATGGCAAGCAACTGCTGCGACAGCTCCAGCTTGGCGGCCTGCGCGTCGAGTTGCGCCCGCTGGGCGTCGAGCTGCTTGCGCTGCGCCTCCGGAAGCGCGTCCGCCGCACTCCGGGCCCGCTCCAGCTCCGCGCGCGCGGCGGCGATCTGCTGCTGTCCACCCTGTACCTGCTGGGTCTGCCCGGTCAGCTGCTGCTGGGTGATGAACGGGTCGGTGGTGGACGCCACGCCGTCGAGGTCGCCGGTGCTCTTCAGCAGCGCGCCGATCGCCGTCCGCTGATCGGCGGTGAACGCCGACCCGTCGGCGGTGTGGAACAGGACCGTCCCGCTGCCCCCGCTGGCGCTCGGGAACTTCTCCGCGAGCTGGTCAACGACCTTCGAGGTCGCCGTTCCCGGAATGGTCACCTGCGACGACAACGTGCCGCCGAAGGTGAAGTAAGCGGCGGTGGACAGCCCCAGGACCACCATCCAGGTGATCAGGACCGTCCAGGCGCGTCGGGCACAGAAACGACCCACGCGGAACAGCAACTCGGCCATGGTGGCTTGCTCTTTCGACTCGTAACGGAGGGGTGGTGAGAGTCAGTAGCCCATGCGGATGTTCGCGATGAGCCGCTCGAGGAGCTCGTTCCACAGAGTCCTGGCCGCCTCGTCGGTGGCGGCGCCGGTCGCGGCGAGCCAGTGCTGCGCGATCACCTCGGTGCCGTGCATGAGCGAGCTGACCAGCAACTCGGCTTCGAGCGGGTCGAGATCGGCGTTGCGTTCCGCGAGCTCGCGCGCCAGGTCGACCGTGGTACGCGAGAACGTCGCCTGGACGATCTGGTACGGGCGGGGGTCGCCCGTGCCGAACCCGCCGAGGGCCCGCCAGAGGAATGTGATGGTGCCGGCCACGTCGGTGGCGCGCAGGGCAGCCGAGACGGTCTCGAACATCGCCGTACGGCTGCCCGGTCCGGCGGGTGTCGCGGTCACCTGGGCACGGAAGTTGTCGATCACGACGGCGAGAACCTCGGTGCACACGGTCGTCACGACGTCGTCGATGGAGACGAAGTGGTTGAAAACGGTGCGCCGGGAGACGTCGGCCCGCTCCGCGAGCTGATCGACGCTGAACCGGGCCGTCCCGCCCTCGACGATCAGGGCCTTGGCCGCGTCGAGGATCGCCCGCCGGTGCCGGGCCTTCAGCGCTGCCCGCCGGTCGGGCGGCACGGTAGCCGTCATCACGCCATTACACTAAATGCATCGTTGCATAAAGTGCAACTCCTGCCCGAGCGAAGCCAATGCCTCGTCGGCGCGGTTGCGCCCGCGCCGACGAGGCGATGGTCACGGGACGGGTGCTACCTCTTGACGATCGTGATCGTCGCCTTGCGGTAGTTGTCGCGCCGGTCGCGCTTCGTCGGGTCGTAGTTGTTCTCGATGTTGCCGGCGGCGTCGACCGAGAACCAGCGGAACGTCTTGGTCTCGGTCACGTGGAACACCTGGCCCGACTCACGGAACTCGGTCGCCTCGTAGCGTGGCGACTCGAGCGTGGGGCGACTGCCGTCGGTCGTGTAGTAGATGGTGGCCGGCTCGCTCGTCTCGAAGCGCACGTCGACGGATCCCCGGTATTTTCCGCCTCCGGGCACGAGCCGGGACGTCGGGTCCTTCTTGTCCTTGCCCCACTCCGCCGCGATCCGGAACATCTCCATGATTCCGTTGGCGTACTCCATGGTCTCGGCGTGCCCGCTGACGAGTGCCGGATCGCCCGCCCATGCCGGCTGGAACGAGCCGCCCTGCCAGTCGCCGGTGGCCGGGTTGTAGATCGAACCGCCGACCTCCCAGCCGAAGGCGTAGATCCCATGGGTGTGGTACAAGTCCTCGCGCACATTGCCCGCCGAGGAGTAGAGGACGTCCGACGAGCCACCGACGTTCTCCGGCGTGACGACCGTCTGCCGGTGCGCCTTGACCTGCGACAGGATCCTGGCAGCCGACTGCCAGTAGAACGCCTCGTCACCCAGCGGCGGGCGCGGCGTGGTGATCCGCCCGTCGGCGATGTAGGCACCGGGCTGCCAGAACAGCTGGCCACCGTTGGAGTGCACCGACATCATGAACTTGATGTTGGCGTACCGCTCGACCAGCCAGATGATGTTCTTCGACTCAGGTTCGGACAGCTCCGCCGGTCCCTGGTAGGTGTCGCTGACGCAGCTGGTTGACGCGCCCGCGTAGCCGTCGTGGCCCGACCCGACCCGGTAGTTCCGGTTCAGGTCGACGCCCCAGGCGTTACGACGGGCCGGATCGGCGTTGTCGTCCGGGCAGTGGTTCGTCATGTTCCGGCGCTGCGAGGCGAAGTTGTAGAAGCTGTAGTTCGCCCCGTCCGGGTTGTTCGACAGGATGAGGAAGATGTCCGTACCGTCGACGATCTTCTTCGTCTCCCGGTCGGACCTGTAGTTGTGTACCAGGCGCTCGGCCGTCTCCAGCGTGGTCGTCGCGGGGACCCACTCGCGGGCGTGGTCCTGCGCCTGGATCAGCACACCGGGGTTGCGGCCGTCGCGGTGCTTGCCGATCCGCAGGACCGGGATCGTGGCCGGGCCACGGGGCACCTCCCCCTCCGGGGCACCGACCCGCTTCTGGTCGAGGAAGTCGGTCAGCGCGACCGGGCCGGACGTCGGCGCGACGACACCGGTGCCGGCGTTGGTGCGGTACGGGTGCGCCCGGTCGATGAGGCCCTGGGACTGGGTCTCCAACGCCGTGCCCACCTCGGCGGCCGTACTGGCGAGCGCACCGGCGGCGTCCTTCGCGAGCAGGACGCGCGTCGCCTTGCCCACCACCTCGACGCTCAGCGGCAGATTCGCCCCCGGCCGCTCCACGAACTCGACGGTGATCTCGTTACCGCCCTCGTGGCCCCACGCCGCCGAGCTGACCACGACCGCGGCCTGCCCGGTGCCGCCGATCGTGGCCTGCGCCTTGCGCTGGTAGCCATTCGTAGGGTTCGGCAGGTAGACGATCTCCGCGATGTCCGGGTACTGGCGGGCGATCTCCCTGGCGCGGCTGTAGAGCTGCTGCGGGTGCTTGTAGCCGTCGACAAAGTCCGACCGGTAGCCCGGATTCGCCGTCAGCGGCGGCGGCGCGTCCTCAAGCCAGTCGGAGACGAGGCCGGTGGCGACACCGCCGGTCGAGCTCGTGACCCGGATCTGTTTCGGACGCGCGTCGAGCTTGAACAGGTTCCGGTGGAACATGTACTGCCCGGAGTCGACGAACCGGCTCATCGTACGGGCGAAGCCGAACGACGTCCCCCGGCCCGAGTCGTTCTCGACCTGCATCGCGACGATCGGATCCGTCTGCTGCCCCTCGGTGGTCCGTGCCTCGACGTACAGGAAGCCCTGGCCCTTGGTGGTGAACCAGTCGGCGCGGACGACCCGCACCGTCGCCTCGTGGTTGAGCGGCTGGACGGTCCGCGCACCGAAGGCTCGGATGCCGCCGTCGGCCTCGTCGCTCCATGCGAAGCTCTCGTCGGCACCAAGGATCTTGACGCCCATCGCCTCCAGCTCGGCGACCTGCTCGGCGGTTACCACCGCCTCGCCCTCGATGCCGTCGGGCACCCGCCGGAGGCCGTGCTCGAGGTCGAAGCCGGCGGCGACCACCTTGTCCAGCATGTCGGCGCCGGTCAGCTGGATGTGGATGAGGCGTACCGACTCCCGGTCCCCGAGGTGGGATCGCTCCGAGCCGGTCGTGGCCGCGGACCGCGCGGGATCCGCGCCGGCCGGCGCGGTCGCCGTGAGGATGCTGCCCACCAGGGCGGTCACCGCGAGAAGCGCGATGCGCAGTTGTCTGCGTCGCATGCTCCCCTCCTTCCGTTTGCGGCCTGTGGCTGGTGCCGTGGTCGGCCCAGGTCCGGGCCGGTCCGAACGTTTCGGGATGGCTGTGCTGAGCTCGCCCACGGCGAACCCTGGTACGAAGGCGGTCGCCGTCGTAGTGCGGGCCGTGGGCGAGCGGGGTGCGGTGAGCGTATGCGCATTCATCACATCGATCTATCGAGTGATCTTAATTTGAGGATTACTTGAGGTCGCCGACCAGGGGCGAGACGGCCGCTTCGACCACGTCCTCACCCACGCGGGCGGCCAGTACCTGAACTTCCAGGGGAGCCCGGACCGCTCCCCCGCACGGGGGCAAATCGGTTGCGTCGACACCGAGCCGCGACAACAGTGACCTCCGACAGCGGGCGGAACCGGGGCCGGGCCGCCCGAGCAACGATGCCGGGGCAGGTGCCGGGATGCCGATCCACGAGATCCAGGTGACGGACCGGCACTCCGGCCCGTACGGGATAATCGTCGGCGCGGACGGTGCCCTCTGGTTCACCATGGTCCACGCGGGGCGGATCGGCCGACTCGGCCTCGACGGCCGGGTGGGCGACCACTCCCTCGACTCGCCGGAGAGCGGACCGTCGATCATCACCGCCGGTCCCGACGGCGCCCTCTGGTTCACTCGCTCCCGCGACCACCGCATCGGCCGCATCAGCATCGACGGCGAGACCACCTCGTTCCCCACGCCCACCGCGGGCAGCGCCCCGTTCGGTATCACCGGCGGCCCGGACGGCGCCCTGTGGTTCACCGGGATGAGCAGCGACACGATCGGCCGGGTCACCGGCGACGGAGTGATCGAGGAATTCGCCCTCCCGGTGACCGGCGGGTATCCGTCGATGATCACCAGCGGCGCCGACGGCGGGCTGTGGTTCACGCTGAACCAGGCGAACGCGATCGGCCGCACCGGCCTCGACGGAACAACCGTCCTGTACGAACTGCCCACCGCCAACGCCGGACCGGTCGGCATCACGCTCGGCGCCGACGACGCGCTCTGGTTCGTCGAGATCGCCGCCGGGCAGATCGGCCGGCTCACCCCCGGCGGCGCCGTCCACGAGTTCGCCCTGCCGGTACGCACGGCCAAACCACACGCGATCGCCGCCGACCCGGCGGGCGGGTGCTGGTTCACCGAATGGGGCGCGAACCGCATCGGACACGTCAGCCCGGCCGGCGAGTTCACCCACCATGACCTGCCGAGCCCCGCCTCGGAGCCGCACGGCATCACCGTCGACGCCGACGGCGTGGTCTGGGCGGCCCTCGAAACCGGAGCGATCGCCCGCCTCGACCCCTGAGGCCCGCCCGGTACCGGCGTCCGCTCTCGACCGGCCCGGACCCTTGGCCATCGACATTGACGGATTGATCAACAGTCTGACAACCTGTGGGAACGACCCCCGCGCCCTTCTAACCCCGATGCCGCGCCGGCGCCGCCCCACCGACCCGTTGTCGCGCCGACGCCGCCTCGGGGCGGTGGTGACCGGACAACAGCCGGCGCACCGACCGAGGAAGGCACAACTGTGAGCATGCGCAAGACCCGGTGGCTCGGCGCCACCACCATCGCCGCATCGCTGGTGCTGCTGCCCGGCCCGGCAACCGCGCAACCCGGCCAGCCGACCGGCTCCTGCTACGACCGGGCCGCGCCGACGACGTACGAGGAGACGCGGATCGACACACCGGCGCTCCCCGGCGGCAACCAGGTCCCGCACACGCTCGTCGAACTCGGCGGCTTCACCGGCCTGGTACAGCGGATCAGCGACGACCTGTGCGGCGTACGGTCGGTCCGGGAGGCCGACAAGCTGCTCCGGAACCGGGGCGACGAACTGTGGCGGACCGCCGTCGACCGAGCCCAGGGCAAGCGCTGGATGGGCAGCATCGAACGGTACGACGACCGTCCCCTCTACTGGTCGCGACTGATCCTGACCCGCGACCTGCGCCAGTGGACGCCCCGGTTCGGACTCTCCGCCGACGTCCGCGCGTCACTGCTCCAGACCTTCGAGTACGCCTCCCGGGGCATCTCGTCGACCGACTTCTCCACCAGCCGGAACGTGACCAGGGTGCTGGTCAGTGGTTTCGACCCGTACCAGCTCAACGGCGAGATCCGGCGGTCGAACCCGTCCGGCGCCTCGGCCCTGCAACTCGACGGGCAGCAGTACCAGGTCGACGACCGTACGGTGCAGATCCAGGCGGTGTCCCTCCCGGTGACCTGGAGCGGGTTCGACCTCGGCTACGTCGAGGACACCTTCGGCCCGCACCTGACCCGGGGCGGCAAACAACGCGCCGACCTGATCATGACGATCAGCCAGGGGCTGCGCGGTCAGATGGCGATCGAACAGTGGGCCGGGGCGTGGCGCGGCGGCAACCCGGACAACAACAACGAGGGCACACCCGAGCTGGTGCCGCAGGTGACCGACTGGCCGCAGCCGACCCCGAACCCGGAGTTCATCGAGACCACCCTGCCGTTCCAGCGGATGATCGACGCCGGCACGACGCCGTGGCCGGTGGCACTCAACCCGCGCCTCTGCGAGTGGACCGGAAACTCCCGCCCCGATCCGACCCGGGTCTCCTGTCACAACAACGGTCCCTCGGCGGACGCGCAGGCCCAGGCCGGAGGCGGCGGGAACTACCTGTCCAACGAGAGCATGTACCGCTCCAACCGGCTGCGAACCGCGCTCGGCGCGACCGACATCCCCGGCGGGCACCTGCACATCTCGGCGCTGGTCTACCCGCAGAACCCGCTCGCCATCATCGACGGCCCGTTCGCCGCCGACCGGGCGCAGACGATCGAGCAGACCATCGCCCTGGTGAAGGCCGCCGGTGCGACTGTCTCCTGAACCGCCCGACGAGTTTCCGACGACGAAGGAGTACGCCGTGACCCGTCCCGGTTTCCACCTGGCGATTCCGGTCGACAACCTTGAACGCGTACGCGCCTTCTACGGCGGCGTGCTCGGGCTTGCCGAGGGCCGCTCGACCGACGTGTGGGTGGACTGGAACTTCTACGGCCACCAGTTGGTCACCCACGTCGTGCCGGCGTCGGAGCGGGTCGACGCCGGGCGCAACGCGGTCGACGGGCACGAGGTGCCGGTGCCGCACTTCGGGCTGCTGCTGTCGGTGGAGGAGTTCCACGAGGTGGCGGGGCGGATCCGGGACGCTGGTGTCGACTTTGTCATCGAACCGTACCTGCGGTTCGCCGGTGAGCCGGGCGAGCAGTGGACCATGTTCGTACGCGACCCGGCCGGAAACGCCCTGGAGTTCAAGGCGTTCCGCGACGAGAGCCAGGTCTTCGCGAAGTGACGCACCCGGGAGAGCATCCGAGTGGGGGCAGGCCGGCGACGAAGGTCGCCGGCCCGTCCCCACTGCTCAGCCGATGCTGAGGTCGAGCTGCTTGCGGCCGTTCGCGGGTACCGGCACCGGGTTGCCGTCGTACCGGCCGGTCGACTTGGTCACCGGGTCGGCCAGGTACCACTCCAGGTTGACCGGGCCGCCGCCGATCACCCGGAATTCGTAGGCGCCGCCCTGGCCGGGCACGTCACCGACGGCGAGCAGGTCGCCGCTGGTGACGCCGCGTGCCCTCAGCCGGCCGCCGCTCCAGGCGGTGTCGCCGGGTGTGACGGTGACCGTGCCGGTGACCTTGGCACCCGCCGACAGCGTGGTGTCATAGGTGCTGGTCGCGCCGCTGGTGACCGGCACCGTCTCGGCCTGGAACCGGTTGCCGGTCGCGCCGGACCACTGCCGAGGCAGATCGGCGATCGGTGTGAAGAGCAGGGGCCACGCGTACGGCCCGAGGTTCCCGACCGTGTACCTGCCCTCGTTGTCCGTGCCCTCGGGGAAGAGTTCCGAACGGGGGATCTCGAAGGCCGTGACACCGACCTCGACGTGCTCCACCGGCTGGCCGTCCGGGCCGCGCACCACGCCGGTGACCGTCCCGGCCGGGTCCAACTGGACCGTACCGAGCCGAGTGGTCTTACCTGCGTTGATTTTGATCTTGACGGCCTGCCTCTGGTCGCCGGTGCCGCCCTCGGGGGTGAACCACTGCGCCCCGTACGCGCTGCCGTCCGGCGGCTTGACGAACAGTTGGTAGGTGCCCGGCGCCAGGGCGTCGCTGGTGCCCATGCCCTGCTTGTTGGTGCAGGCGGAGGCGCGCTCGCTGGTGCCACCCGTGGCCGGCAGCACGGCGTGGAAACACACGCTCTCGCCCGCCGTCGCCCCCGTCGCACGGTCGACCACTCGCGCGTTGAACCGGCCGCCGATCTCGACCGGGATGGTCAGCGTGGCCCGACCGTCGGCCGGGATGGTGACCGGCACGTCCTTCCTGCCGAGGTAGTCGCTGCCGCCGAGCATGTTCAGCGTGACCAAGGTCGGGCCCGCAGCGAGTCCCGCCACGGTCACCGCCGAGCCCTGCGTGCAGAAGTCGCCGAACTTCGCGACCACCGCGACGCAGTAGTTGCTGACCGGAGCGCCGGTGGTGGCGTCCACCGCGGTGACGATGAGCGAGCCGCCGGTGTGCCACGTCGAGTTCACCGACGCCGAACCGCCCGCTGCCACGGTCACCTCGCCGCCGTCCTGGGAGAGCTCACGGGACGAGTTGGTGAGCGTGATCCGGTAGGACTCCGGGAACACGCCGGTCATCTGCCACTCGCCGTCCGTACCCGTCTGGACGGTGTGGCGCTGGGACACGCCGTCGGCGATCACGTCGGCCTGCACGGAGAGCCCGGGCGCCGGCTCGCCGGTGGGCAGCGTCACCCGGCCCGAGAGCGTGGATCGCGCCGGGTGCGTCACCTCCAGCGTCCTGGTCCGTCCGGCCCGGACCTTGACCGGTACGGCGTTCTCGACCCGGAGCGTGCCGGGGGCGAAGTACTCGTCGTAGCTGAACAGGTAGTCGCCCGGCAGGAGGTCCTCGAAGGTGCGGGAGCCAACATTGGTGCCGTTCGCGAAGGCGACCTTCGTGCCGCCGTGCCAGAGGGCGAACGAGTACTGGTCGACCCCGCTGCCGCCGGTCCGCAGCTCGACGCGGAGCGCGCCGGTCGGCCGGAGCGGGTCGTTCACCTCGACGGACTGACCGGCGGCAACCCGGAGGATCTTGCCCGCCGCCTCGTCGATCTTCCCGGGCACCCACTGGTGGGCGTTGAGTTGGACCCGCCAGCGCCCGGCGGGCACGGTGAGCGAGAACCGGCCGTCCGCCCCGGTGCTGGTGCTGTAGGTGCCGTCGCCGTCGACCTCGTGTGCCACGACGCTGGTCCGGGCCGGGTTGCCCGCCGTGTCGGTGATCAGCCCGGTCAGGGTGCCGGTCGGCAACAGGCTTTCATCGACGGTCAGCGTCTGGTTGCCGCGCAGGGTGAACCTCTTGGCGGCGGCCTGGCCGTGCTCCTGGTGTGCCCACACCCGGAACGGAAACTTCACGAACTGCAGGGTGACCTCGCCGGCCGGCACGTGCGGGATGGAGTAGCGGCCGTCGGCGTCGGTCGTGGCGCCCGGCGCGGAGTAGGAGTACGGATCGGCGTCGAGATGGACCGACGCCTGCGCGACCGGGTTGCCGGCGTGGTCGGTGAGCCGGCCCTGGACCGTGCCGGTCGGGACCTGGCGCTCGTCGACCACCGTGGCCAGACCCGGCACCACGGTGTAGCGCTGGGCCTCGTCCGCGTTCGGCTTGCCGGGGGCGTACTGCGAGATGGTGCCGTCCGAGAAACGGACCGTGACCGGGCCGGCCGGCACGTCATCCATCTCGTAGCGCCCCTGCGCGTCGGTGTAGGCCGAACGCTGCCAGTGGTTGTAGGTCGGGCTGCTGGTGGAGACCGACGCGTGGACGATCGGGTTGCCGGATCGGTCGGTGAAGACGCCCCGGACCGTGCCGGTCTGCGGGTCGAGCGGCCCGGAGGTCTGGGCGGCCGACGCCGGTGCGGCCGGGACGACGAGGATCAGACCGGCGGCGAGAAGGCCGGCGGACAAGAGTCTTTTGAGCATGCGTGTCAAACTCCGCTGGATGTTGATCCACTGGGGACACGAGCCTATGCGGAGATCGGGTCTGCCGGGGGCGGTGGATGAACGGAAAACAATCGCAGGTAGTGATCATTTAGGGCATCCCGGAAAAACCGGCCGCCGCCGGTTTCCGGGCCGAGCAACTCGTGCCCGCGTGGCACCCGGGCCCGGAAGTGTCTGTCCGGACCGCCTTCTCGATACTGCGGGTAGTTCCAGCTATCCGGCCAAGCGCTGGGATTGCCCCTGTAGCAGCCTCTCACGAGCGGCAAGCAGTCGAGCCCGCAGCGCGCGGATGGTCGCACTGTTTACGTCAGGCAGTTCGCGCAGTGCCACCTGGATGTGTTTTTCTGCGTTTTCAGCGTCACCCATAGCCACGGAAGTGTCGGCGGTCACTGCCTGGGCGTGTGCGAGGCGAAGCCGATCGCGCCTACTGGCGGCAATTTCTCCAGCTGCGACGGCATCTGCGAGAGCGTCTTCGTGGTGTCGAAGCTGGCGTTGCGCATCCGCTGCGGTGATGTGCGCGTCACATCGGGTGCTGTCATCGATGGCCGGCCCGTACAGATCGAGCGCGAGGCGGCAGCGTTCCAGCGCCTGTTGGGGATTGCCCGTTTCCAGATCGAGTTTGGCGAGTCGGACGATGTCCCTGTTACGCCATCTCGGTGCGTCGATCCTGTCCCAGATCGCAATGGCCGCATGATAAAACCATTCAGCCTGGGCATGTTGGTTGAGGGCCCGGTAGGCGTCACCGAGATTGTGCAGCGCCGATCCTTCACCCAGGGGCATGTCATTGGTTCGGGACAGGGCCAGGACTTGTTCGAGGATCGGGATCGCAGCCGTCACCTCACCCTTTCTCATGCGCGCGACGGCGACGTTGTGCCCACAGAGCAGCTGCACCGGCACGTGGTTGATCTGTTCGGCCAGTTGGAGGGCCTGGCTGAAGGCATCCTGGGCCTGCTGGTAGTCGTGGGCGTCGAGGTGGGTCGTACCGAGGTTGTTGAGGCTGCCGAGGAGTCCTTCGTCGTGGCCGTCGAGGCGGGCCGCATCGACCGCGATCCGTAGTGACTGGAGGACGTCGGCCTGGCTGCCGTACCGGTCGAACGCCTCGTGGGTGACGCCCGGTATCTGCCAGGCGTGCCTGTAGTAGCCCTCCGCCCTGGCGAGTTGTACGAGCGGAGCCAGGTTGGCACGCTCGATCTCGCACCAGCGCCTGGCTTCGGCCTGTTGCGTGAGCGTGGTGGGCGGGACTGCCGTTCGACCGGGTTCGGGCAGATCGGGGACCGGGGCGTTGGTGGGGTCGATCAGCCTGGCAGCGTTGGCCGCGGAGAGGAGCCACCAGTCGAGGAGGCGGCCGAGTGCGTGGTGTCGTCGCTCGGGATTTTCCCCGGTCTTGACTCGGTCGGCGGCGTAGAGCCTGAGGAGGTCGTGCATGCGGAAGCGTCCGGCGACGTCATGGTCGACCAGGTGCGTTCGGGTGAGGGTCCTCAGGTCGACCTCGGCCTCACGGATGTCGATGTCGGCGAGGGCCGCGGCGGCGTGGGTGCTGATGGTTGGCCCCGGGAAGAGTCCGAGGCGGGTGAAGAGGAGAGCGGCGCGTTCCGGGAGGTGGTTGATTGACCAGGCGAAGATGGTTCGGAGCGTGGTTTCGCCGGTTTCGTCGCCTTCGTAGTCGAGGAGGTGCGCGGCGAGGTCGTCGGCCAGTTCGTGGATGGGGACGAGGGGGCGTACGGCGATTTGTTCGCCGATGATGCGCAGGGCGAGCGGTATGCCGCCGGACAGGCGCGCGACCCTGGCAAGGGGTTCGGCCGGTATGTCCTTGCGTTGCGGGGCGATGATCCGGTGCAGAAGTTGGCGTCGTTGAGGCTCGGGTAGTGGCGGCACGGTGATGGTGTGGACGGCTTCGCGGATGTTCAGGCCGATGAGGCGGGTACGGCTGGTGACGATGGTCAGGCAGGTCGTTGAGGCGGGTATCAGCTGTCGGGCCTGGCGGGAGTCGAGGATGTTGTCGAGGACGATGAGGAGTCGTCGTTCGGTGGTGAGTTGTTGGTAGAGGGAGTGCTGTTCCTCGAGATTGGCCGGTACGCGTTTCGCGGGGACTCCGAGGGCGATGAGCAGGCGGGTGAGTGCATCCTCAGGCCGCAGGGGTGGGACGGGACCGTGTGCTTCGGCGTTGAGGTAGAGCTGCCCATCGGGGAATGATTGTCGTTTTCGATGTGCCCAGTGGACGGCGAGGGTGGTTTTGCCGACGCCTGGCATTCCGGTCACGACAACGATGTTGGTGCCTCCGTCGAGGGCGACGTCGAGGGTCGAGATCAGGTCGTCGTGTCCGGTGAAGTCGTGTACGTCATGCGGTAGTTGCCGTGCCGGCGCGGCTGCGTGTGGCGGCGGCACAGACGGTGGCTCGCGTACGGGTGTCGGTGGGGTCGGCGAGGGCTGTCTGATGTCGAGGACGGGGTCGGCGCGCATCTGTCGGCGATAGCGGTGCCGGAACGCGGTGACGAACTGCCGAGCGTCGGGTGACCGTCCGACGGCGTGGAGAGCCGTTGCCCAGAGGCTGGCGAGTCGCTCGTCGAGCGGATGCGCGGGGACCAGCTGTTCCAGTCGGATAAGAGCCGTGTCGTGGCGCCCGAGTGCGAGTTCGCTGCCGGCGAGGAGCTTCTGTGCGTCGAGTTGCCGGGCCTGCAGGTCGCGGCGCAGGTGTTCGGCGCGGGCGCCTCGTAGTTCGGGTAGTGGTTCACCTCGCCACAGGTCGATCGCGGTGGTGAGTACGGTGACGGTGCGTTCGAGTTGCTGTTGGCTGGTGGCTTGGCGGGCCTCGGCGACCAGGAGACGGAAGCGGTGGTAGTCGATGGTTCCGGGGTCGACGTCGAGGCGGTAGGTGCCGGTGTTGACGCCTCGGACGAGTGCGTGGGGTAGACCAGCGGTCCGCAGGACGGCGCGCAGTCGACTGACCGGGGCGTAGAGAAGTCGGCGTGCGGTTTCCGAACCGCGTTGCGGCCATAGAAGTTCCATGATGGTCTCGGCGCGGACATGCTCGCCTGCGTAGTAGAGCAGCACGGCGAGTAGCGCGCGAACCTTGGCCGTGCCGAGCGGGATGGCCTGGTCGTCGGCTCTGATCTCGGTGGAACCCAGGATGGCGAACTGGATTGGCATCGTTTCCTCCGCTGTCCCCGGAGCCACGTTCTTCGATTCTGTTCTTTGCTGGCCGGTGCCCCAAGAGTTTGTGCTTGAAGTCTGTAATCAGACATTCGGCGACAAGGAATCGGCAAGGTCGCCGCCAGGCGGATGGCAACTTGACCGACAGTCGCGCCATTGATGCTCGCCAACGTCCTTTGTTGTTCGTTGGGAGATCTGAATGACGAACTTTGGTTGGCAAGTTGCACCTGTCGGGATGGATGCCGGCCGGTGGGTGACGCGGGCTGGCTGCCGGTCGGTGCTGGCCGTCGCGCACACGATCGCCAGCTGCCACCGTCTGCTGGACGTGGTCGGCTACCTCGAGGGCGATCCGCGGATCCAGGTGGTCTTCACCATCGCTCCGGACGTTTTCAACGCCGAGGTTCCCGCCTACCTGTCGAGCCTGGGCGCGCTGACACTGCCGTGGAACCAGGCGATCAGGGAGCGGTTCGACCTGGCGATCGCCGCCTCGTACGGTGGTCTGCCGGAGTTGCACGCGCCGCTGGTGGTGATGGCCCACGGCGCGGGACACGGCAAGCGGGTGCGCCCGGGCCCGCAGGGTGGGCGGATTCTCGCAGATCCGCCGGTGTACGGGCTGGACGCGCAGCGGCTCGTGGTCGGGGGTCGGGTGCTTCCCTCGGCTCTCGTGCTGTCACACGACAGTGAGTTGGAGGTGCTGAGGCGGCAGTGTCCGGAGGCGTTGGACACGGCCGTGGTGGTGGGTGATCCCTGCTTCGACCGGCTCGCTGCGAGTCTCGGCTGGCGGGATCGGTACCGGCAGGCTCTCGGCGTCGATGATGGCCGGGAGTTGGTGGTGGTGAGTTCGACGTGGGGGCGTGACGGTTTGTTCGGGCGCGCGCCGGATCTGCTGCCGACCGTGATGACGCAGTTGCCGCCGGACCGGTTCCGGGTGGCGGCGCTGCTGCACCCGGCGGTCTGGGCCGCACACGGCCGACGGCAGGTGCGGGCGTGGCTGACGGACTGTCTCGCCGCCGGGTTGTTGTTGCCGGACCCGACGCAGGACTGGCGTGCGGTGGTGGTCGCGGCCGACTACGTGATCGGGGATCACGGGTCGGTGACCGCCTACTCCGCGGCGATCGGGCGCCGGGTGCTTCTGCTGCCCGGCCTGTGGGTGCCGGCGGCGAGCAGGTCGCCGCAGCATCTCGTCTCGGTCAGCGCGCCAAGGCTGGACCTGGACCAGCCGTTGGCGGCGCAGCTCAAGGGCGCGAAGGGAGTGGATCCGGACGCTGTCCGATGGGCGTTGACCGCGCGGCCGGGTGCCGCGGCGGTGTTGTTGCGCCGGACGATGTACGAGCTGCTGCGTCTTGCTGAGCCCGGGCGGCACCGGCAGGTTGATCCGGTGCCGGTGCCGCACCTGCTGTCCGGGGAGCCGGGGAATGCAACGCGTTGAGGAGCCGGCGGCGCCGGCCGTGCGGGATGGGTACGTTTTCGGGCAGGTGCGGTTGGCTGATGTGCTGGTGGTGGTCACGTCGGACGCATCGCCCACCATCGCGCCGGTGCGGTTCCTGCGGGCATTGCCGGGTCTGGCGTTGGCTGTCGTGTGGGATCGGGCGGGTCGGGTCGTGGTCGCGGCGCGGGGCGGCGACCACCACGTGACGTGCGAGTGGGAGGTTGTCGGCCGACCGACGCTACTGTCACTCGTTCGCCTCGGATGCGTCCTGCACGGCCGGTGGGTCCGAGACGCCTTGCGCGAGGGGCGGTCGGGTATCGAGGACTGGCTCGGCGTCGGGGTCGAGGTGCTGGAGTCGTCGGGTCACGTCGTGCAGACGGGGCGAGCCGAGGATGTCGAAGACGTCGACGGCCTGCTGGTAGTGGCGACGTGCGAGATCTGTGTTCCCGCGGGTGTGGGCGACGCGGCCGAGGATTGCGAGAGCTTCGGCACGTTCGTGATCGGCACCGAGTTCGGTCATCCGGTGGACCGCGTCCGTGGCCTCCCGTTCGGCGACGTCGGTGTCGCCGACGCTCAGGTGCGCTTCGGCGAGGGCGATGAGCACGCGGGCGGTGTTGTAGGGGTCGGTGTCACCGAGCTCGGCGAAGATCCTCTCGGCTTCGAGGAGCAGGGGTAGGGCGTCAACGGCCCGGCCGGACCGGGTCCGGAGTGTCGCGAGATTGATGCAGGTCAGGCCGATGCTGCGGCTGTGTCCGAGGTTCCTGTTCTCAGTCAGGATCCGAGTGAGCAGCAGCTCGGCCTCTTCCTGCTCGCCGAGTCCGAGGTACAGGGTGGCGAGGCCCTCCTGGGCGTCGAGCCGTCCGCGGGTGTCACCCGCCTTCTGGTAGCAGGCGATTGCCTGCAGGGCGTGTCGTACGGCGGCGTCGGTGTCCCCGACCCGCTCGCAGGCCCGGCTCAAACGCTTGAGCATGTCGGCCTCTGCCCAGTCATTGCCCCACGACCGGGCGGCGGCCACTCCCCTGCCGTCGATTTCGAGCCGGTCCCGGTAGTTCTTGCGATAGAGCAGGAGTGGCCACATCACGTCGGACAGCTGCCAGGCCAGCTCCGGATGCCCGCCGTCCAGGGCGGCTCTACCGGCGTGCAGGAGGTTGAGGCGTTCCTGAGTCAGCCAGTCGAGTGCCTGGACGCGATCGGCGAACTCGGGCAACGCGTGCCGCGGCTGGTGGAGCACGTACGGCAGGCGACGCCGGTACGGGGTGATCACGAGGTCCGCTCGCATCGCGGCGGCGAGATAGAACTCGAGCATCCTGTGCAGGACGTCGCGGCGTGCCTGCTCCGAGTCGTGGAGCAGGGACATGTCGCGGGCGTGTAGCCGCAACAGATCGTGGAAGCGGAACCGGTTTTCCGCGACCTCGTCGAGCAGGCTCGCGGTGAGCAGTTCATCGAGCGCATCCTGCGACGACGCCGCGAGGTTGGCCGACGGGGTGACGGCCGCAGCGATCAGGTGCTGGCCGAACTCGCGACCCGGGTGCCAGGCCAGCGCCCGGTACAGCGCGGCCGTCCGAGGGTGTAGGCCCCGGTAGGAGACGTCGAGCGTCGCTCGAACCGACAGCCCGTCCACGGTCGTCAGGTGAGCGAGCCGATCGGTCTCGTCGGCCAACACGGACACCATCGCGCGAAGCGACAGCCGTGGTCGAGCGGCCAGCCGGCTCGCCGCGATGTTCAGGGCGATGGGAAGCCCACCGCAGATCGCCGCCAGCTCCGCGGCTGGCTCCTGCTCTCGGTCGACGCGGTCCCGTCCGACGGTCAGCGTGAGCAACTGCACTGATTCCTGGGGTGACAGCGGGCCGATCTCCAGCAGGTGAGCGCCGTCGGGGAGCAGGCCGACAAGCCGACGGCGACTCGTCACCAGCACCGCCGACGAGGATGCCGGCAGCAACGGCCTGACCTGCCCGGCGGAGTATGCGTCGTCCAGCACCACCAGCAGCGCACGACCAGCGGTGACGGTCCGGTAGAGAGCGGTCTGTTCTGCCAGGCTCACCGGAATGCGTTCCGGGGGCACCCCCAACGCTCGCAGAAAGCCGGCAAGGGTCTCCCCCGGGTCGACGGGGCCCGCGTCACTGAACCCACCAAGATCGGCATAGAGTTGCCCGTCGGTGAACTCGTCACGCGCCCCGTGTGACCACCGTCGGGCGAGCGCTGACTTCCCGACGCCACCCGGCCCGCACAGCAGGGCCAGTGCGGGCGTTTCTCGCCGCAGGAGGCGGTCGAGTACGGCGACCTCCTCCACCCTGTTGATGAAGTGCGCCGGAGCGGGTGGCAACTGCCGAGGGACAACCTGGTGCGCCGGCCCGTGGCTGTGGAAGTGCACTCCCCCATGGATCGCCCCGGACTGCACCACGCTCCCGGCGACCACACCACTGAACTCGTTGCCGGCATCGGCGCGGCGATCGGACGGGTCGCTCGACGACTGCACTCCCACCGACGCCTCCCTGCTCGCCCGGCTCGACAGGTTCCGGTTCAGAAGTGGATGTCGCCGTGGATGTCCCGCGCCTGCACCACCTTGTCCGCAGTGCCACTGAACTGGTTCGACACGTGGCCTGGCGAAGCCACCGACGCCTCGACGAGGCGCCACTGCGCTCGGACCGTCGCCGCGAACGCCGGGTCCTCGGACATCACGCGAGACAGTACGGCGGCGAGTTCCGTCTGTCGGGCTTGATCGTCTGGATCGGCGGCCGCCGTGGTCAGGACCTCCACGTCGGCGGCGTCCCGGGCGAAGCGTGCGCGGACCAGCCGACGCAGGGCGGCGAGAGCGCTCCGACCACCGTCGACGAGCAGCTCGGTTCCCTTGGCCGTCAACGCGGTCGCGACGGCAAGGACGAGTTCATCCGGCATAGGAACCCCATTCACCAGTGGCATCTGCCGGCAAAAACGCAGGTCACAGGATTTTCGAGGCAGGCCAACATCCTACCGTCACTCGACGGCTTCTGAACCGTTCAGATCGTGCGATCACGGCAGCGCTAGATCACAACCGGAAACCTGTCGCCATCCCTCAAGGCAGGCCGGGGCGATACATGGTTCGGATCTTCGCAATCTGGTACAAAATCGGCCGTCCACTACGTCTGAACTGCGGATTAGGTCACGGTATGGGCGTGAAGTAGGCTCACGTCCATATTCACTTATACAATTCATGTCCTCGTCGGACATGCACGCGATGCCTTAACCCCTTTCGATGTAACAGGAAGTAGTGGGTCGATCGACTGGATGGAATGGGCTGGACAAATAGGATCAGCCCTTCAGCACGCACTGTAAGCCCCTCCAAGCTCCAAGCTCCGTAAACGCGGGGGTACCGAGAAGCATTTCTCGGTACCCCCGTCATTGCCATCCGCCACTCACCTGCACACTCTGCCGGACTTCGTGCCGAACACCGCACCCTGGGCCGCCACCGCCGATGCACCGATGCCCGCGCTCGGTTGGTTGACACAGAAACGTCCCCGGCGGATCGTTGCATCGACGTGGGTCACTCTGGCTCCGAGCTGAGTCGGGCTCCGGCCCCTTCCCCGAACACCGCCCCGGAAGGACACTCATGCGCAGCTCCGCCAGCCGGACCGCCGCAGGTCTCGCCGCCGCCCTGATCATCATGCTGACCGCGACGCTACCCGCGTCACCCGCAGCCGCTGGCGAGCCGGTCCAGAGCCCCGACAAGGGCCTGGTCTTCTATTCGAGCTACCCGACCGAAGTCGTCGGCAGGCAGGCCACACCTGACGGCGTATGCCGCCAGGTGCCGACCGACGCAACCTGGCTGCTCACCTGGAGCGGCGGCTTCGGTACGGTCCCCGGCTACCGGACCCCCGACTGCAGCGGTCAGGCGTCCGAGCTCAACAACTTCCACAGCTGGCCGAAGGGCCACTACCTCACGTACAGGGCCGGTTGACCGGTGTTCCCGGTGGTCGTTGGCGGACGACCGCCGAGAAGGCGGCGAAGCACCGGGTCCGGGACCGCACGGGTCACCTCTGTCGGTTGGTCGGCCCCGCGCCTGCGATGCGGCGGACGCGGGGCCTGCGCGAAAACCCGTTGGCGGCCACGGCGACGACTGCTAGCTTTCTGGAGGCCGTGCGAGAGATCGAGGAGGTGGTACCCGTGAACGTATCGACATGGGTGCTCCCCTGCGGGGTCACGGTCGGACGGTAGGTCGTCCGGGAGCGCCGTTCAGACGCACTCCCGAAGGGCACGGCCATGCGATTCACCTCTGAGCAGCGCCTCGATGACGGCGTCCTCGAACGCGCTTTCACCGTCGGCGAGATCCCCGGCATCCTCTGGACGTCCGGATCCGCAACCGCTGCGGCCCCGCTTCTCCTGCTCGGCCACCCCGGCGGCCTGCACAGGATGTACCCCCGACTGGCGGCTCGGGCCCGGCACTGCGTGGCGGAGGGTTTCGCCGCGGCCACCATCGAGCTTCCGGGCAGCGGTGACCGGCCCCGTTCCGCCGCCACCGAGCAGGCCCGCACCGACCTGCACCGGGCGCTGAGGGCCGGCGAGCCGGTGGACGACGAATTGGTCGACCGGCTCGTCCTCCCGCTGGTCGAGAAGGCGGTCCCGGAGTGGCAAGCCACCCTGGACGCCCTCCTTTCACTGCCCGAGATCGGCGGCCCGGTCGGGTACGCGGGAGGGGTGATCGCCATCGGCATCCGGCTCGCGGTGGTCGAGCCGCGCATCTCGGCCGCCCTTCTGTTCGCCGGGAGTTTCGTGCCCCGCACCACGTTCGACGAGGCCCGACAGGTCAGCATTCCGCTGCATGTCCTGCTGCAGTGGGACGACGAAGGAAACGACCGGCAAATGGCCCTGGACCTGTTCGACGCCCTCGGCTCCAAGGAGAAGACGCTGCACGCCAACATGGGCGGGCACACCGGCGTCCCGGAGTTCGAGGGGGACGCGGGAAACCGGTTCTTCGCCCGGCACCTGAGGTGAGGCCGGGCCGCCGGATTCGTACTCGTCGGGCTGCGGTAGTCGAGGTCGCGGGCGGAAGCGTCCAGAAAGGCAGGACGTCACTGTTGGCCTGATTGGACGGCACTAACGTGATGTGCCCCGAATTAGCGTGGTGTGGCGGTCGGCCGTCCAGCCGCCACGGTGATGTTCGGACAGCTCAGGACGGATTCCGCGCGCGACGGCACGTCGGACGCGGAGCTCCGCTTGATCATTGATAGGTTTACCCGAGTTGATCAATAACGGTCCTGGACCGCACGGCGTGCTCGCGCCTCTGCGCACGCCGTCTTCTTTGGTTGAGGCATTGCGCACGGAGGGCGCGACGAATGACATCTCAGTCGAATCGGAAACCAAGAAACGGAAGACGCGCGGTCGGCGCGGTGGCCGGGGTGCTGCTCCTGGTCGGCCTGCTGCCCGGCGCGGCGTCGGCGCAGGATGAGACCGATCCCCGGATCGGCCTCGGCGCCGGCTGGCTGGACGCACAGAGCGCGATCAGCAACCTCGAACTGCTCGCCCATCAGGACAAGCCGGCGAACTTCGTCAACCCCGCCAACCCGGGCGACTTCGGGTTCGCCACCTCGGACCTCGCGTTCAGCGGCAACTACGCGTTCATGGGCAACTTCAACGGGTTCAACGTCTTCGACATCTCCGACCCGGCCCGCCCGACGAACGTCACCAACGTGGTGTGCCCGGGCGGTCAGGGCGACCTGTCCGTCTACGGTGACCTGCTGTTCATGTCGGTCGAGGAGACCCGCGGTCGCCTCGACTGCGGCACGAACCCCAGTGCCGGCATCCGCTTCCAGGGCGTGCGGGTCTTCGACATCAGCGACGTGACCAACCCGGTCCAGGTCGCCGCGGTGCAGACCTGTCGGGGCTCGCACACCCACTCCGTGGTGGCGGACCCGGACGACAGGGAGAACCTCTACGTCTACGTCTCCGGCACCGCCGGGGTGCGACCGGCGACCACGCTGCCCGGCTGCAACAACAACCCCGCCAGCGGCGACAACCCGTCGCGCTGGCGGATCGACGTGATCAAGGTTCCGCTCTCCACGCCGGAGCAGGCCGCGCTCGTCAGCGGGCCGAGGCTGTTCGCCAACCCGGAGACCGGGGCGGTCGACGGCCTGCAGAACACCCTGCCCGCGCCGACCCACCCCTCGGGCTCGGCGTACAGCCCGCAGCCCATCACCGACGCCTGCCACGACATCACCGCCTACCCGGAGATCGGCCTGGCCGCCGGCGCGTGCGAAGGAAACGGCATCCTCATCGACATCTCGGACCCGGCTAACCCGGTCCGGCTCGACGAGGTCTCCGACCCGAACTTCGCGTACTGGCACTCCGCCACGTTGAACAACGACGGCACCAAGGTGATCTTCACCGACGAGTGGGGCGGCGGCACCGCAGCACGCTGCCGGACCACCGACCAGCCGAACTGGGGCGCCAACGCGATCTTCGACATCGTCGACGGCAAGATGCAGTTCGCCAGCTACTACAAGCTGCCGGTGCCCCAGACGCTCCAGGAGAACTGCGTCGCCCACAACGGCTCGCTGGTGCCCGTACCGGGCCGGGACATCATGGTCCAGGCGTGGTACCAGGGCGGCGTCTCGCTGCTCGACTTCACCGACTCGGCCCACCCGAAGGAGATCGGCTTCTTCGACCGGGGCCCGATCAGCCCCACCGCGATCATGCTGGGCGGATTCTGGTCGGCGTACTGGTACAACGGCCAGATCTACGGCAGCGAGATCGCCCGTGGCTTCGACGTCCTCGGTCTACGGCCCAGCCAGCACCTGACCGAGGCGGAGGTCGCCGCAGCCCGCGAGGTGAAGCTGCCCGAGTTCAACGCCCAGCACCAGACGAAGACCAACTGGGCGCCGAGCTTCGCCGTGGCCCGGGCCCGGTTCGACCAGCTCGCCCGTACCTGCACGTCGACCATCTCGGGTCGGCACAACGGGCCGTTGACCGTCTCCGGGGTGACCTGTCTGGACGGCGCGACTGTCTCCGGGCCTGTCACCGTCCGCGCGGGTGCCTCGCTGCTCAGCCTCGACTCGACCGTCTCGGGGCCGATCAGCGCGTCGAAGGCCGCCACGGTGCAGCTCTACCACAGCACCGTACGCGGTCCGGTGAGCGTCAACGGTACGACCGGCAGCGTCGCGGTCGTGGACACCACCGTGCACGGCCCGGTCGTGCTGAACGGCGGCACCGGCACGGTCGCGCCGATCATCGCCGACAGCACGCTGAACGGTCCGCTCGCCTGCTCCGGCAACACGCCCGCGCCGATCAACCTCGGTGCGCGCAACACGGTGAACGGTCCGGCCACCGGCCAGTGCGGCAGCCTGGCCTGACGAGGGCCCGATAGCGGGTGCCCGCAACGGGGGCGCGGGCTGTGGCGGACGCCGCGGCCCGCGCCCCCGCCACGTCCGGCCCAGCGACACCGGGCCACCGGCACCCCGGATTCGCGTCGGACCCGGCGGTTTCCCGGTCAGACGGCGAGCCTGGCCAGCAGTGCCTGCATGCTCTGGATCTCGATGTTCTGGTCGGCGTTCACCTCGCGGGCGAACCGGTCACTGGCCGGTTCGGTGCCACCGCCGGCGGCGTACAACTCCTGCACCATTGTCAACGCCCCCTGATGGTGGCGAATCATCAGCTCCAGGAAGAGCCGGTCGAACTCGGTCCCCCGGGCCCGCTCCAGCCGACCGCGTTGCTCGTCGTCGAGCATGCCGGGCATCAGCGTGTCGTGTCCCGTGTGGTGCGCGTGCGCACCGTCGGGCGTCACACCGCGCTCCTTGAGCCAGCGCTCCATCTGGGCGATCTCGTCCTGCTGGGAGATCTTGATCCGCTCGGCCAGCATCGGCAGATCCGGGTTGCCCGCCCGGTCCCGCACCAGCTCGGTCATTTCCAGTGCCTGCGCGTGATGCAGAATCATCCGCTGCATGAACAACGTGTCCGCGACCGTGTGGCCAGGGGCCGAGAGGGCGGACATCTCGCTCTCGGAGAGCACTCGGCCCGGTTGTCCGGGAGCGCCGGGTTGGACGACCCGGGTGGGTGGCGCCTGCGGCCCCGGCTCGTCCCCACGGAGTTGGAAGACGGCGAGCGACGCCAGGCCGAGGACGACGACGGCGGCCCCGGCCAGGACGAGGTGACGACGAGACGGGATCATGATCCATCAACGTATCGGAGACGGCCGCGCGAGGCGAGACAGGGGGCCGTGCCGGCCGGTCGAGAAACGGATCACCCGGAACCCGGCGCGGCCGACCTCGCCCGGCTGGAGGCCAGTCCGAGGACGTACTCCAACAGCGTGATGACAACGGACTTGGCCGACTCGCGCGACCTGGCGTCACACCAGAGCACCGGCACGCCGGGGGGCAGCGCGAGCGCCTGCCGGACCTGCTCGACCTCGTGCCCCGTCCGCTTGTCGAACACGTTGAGCGCGACGACGAACGGCAGCTCCCGCTGTTCGACATAGTCGATGGCGGCGAAGCTGTCCGCGAGCCGTCGGGTGTCGGCCAACACCACGGCGCCGACCGAGCCGAGGACCAGGAAGTCCCAGTTGAACCAGAACCGGGTAGCGCCGGGTACGCCGGTCAGGTAAACGATCAGGTCCTTGTCGAGACTCACCCGTCCAGCGTCGAGCGCGCAGGTCAGGGTCGTCTTGTTCGGCGTACCCCCGAGGTCGTCGACGCCGGCCCCGGCGGAGGTCATGATCCGCTCGGTCATCACCGGAGCGATCTCCGACAGGCTGCCGACGAAGGTCGTCTTGCCGACGCCGAAACCGCCGGCCACCAACAGCTTCACGCTGGTGACGGAGGCTTTCCCGGCTCCGGTCGGGCCGCCCGGCGCGGCCGGGCCGCCCTCCGGCGAAGACTCCGCCCGCGTGGAGGAGGCCGGGTGGTCGGCGGCCCGCCGCGCGGCGGGCGGCGGCTGCGCCGATGGCTGCACCGGCGCCCGATGCGCCGGGTTGGGCGCCACGGTGATGTCCGGCTGCCAGATCCGGTGCCGGATCCCCGGGTCGTGGGCGAGCTGACGGACGATCGAGCGCAGCGTCAGTTCGGACCCGGCCTCCGAATCCGGCCGGTCGAGCAGGTCGGCCAGTTCCGTGAGCAGCCCGGAGGCCCGTGGTCCGCGGCCCGGTCGGACCGGCCGCCGGGCGGTGATCAGGTTCAGCCGATCCGGTACGGCCGTCAGCCACACGGCCTCCGGATCGGGGCTGTCGATCGCCAGGATCGGCGCGGCCCGCCCCGCCGCCAGCACGTTCGCCAGCGCCGCATAGGAGAGTGCGTCCGGCCGGTCGACCGACGGATCCTCCTCCGGTGAGAGGACCAGTTCGTTGGCTCGGCCGACGGTGCTCGGCCCGGCGTAACACACCAGCAGCGTGTCGTCGGCCTCGTCGGCGAACTCCCGGACGATCCGCAGCAGGTGCGCCGGATCCCCGTCGGCGAGCAGGACCACGTTCGCCTCCGGCAGCCCGGGAATCCGGGTCAGTGCCGCCCAGAGCCGCTCCAGTTCGTCGACGGCCGACCGGTCGACGCGGTCCGAGGTGCCGATGAGCAGCGCCCGGGACCGCGCACTGGCCAGTGTCGCCTTTCCCGGCGGCCGGGCCACCGTCTCCGGGGCCCGCCGGGGTACGAACCTGGCACGACCCGGAACGCTCACGTCGACCGCGTCCCGGAACAACTGCCGGGCCGCGTCCGACAGTCCCTGTTGACCGTGCCGCAGGATGCTCAGCCGGGCCGGACGCATGACGGCCAGCACCACCACGTCGTCGCGGGCGAGCAGTTCCCGCGTACGCGCGGCCAGTTGCACGCTGTCCGGTCCCAGGTATCCGGTCGACGCGTCGGGCAGCAGCAGCACGCTCGGCTGGTGCTTCGGGATCCGGTCCGACAGGCTGGTCACCAGGGCCCGGTCGGGGAACCAGGTCCGTACCGCGTCGAGGACGGCGCGGAGAGCGTCGCCGCCCGGCCCGCTGGTGACGACGACTATCCGGTCGTGCGCGCCGGTGCTCAGCAGCTCACGCAGACGGGCGAGCCCGGTCGGCGGCCCGTCGGGCAGCCAGGACGAGGCCGATGACCCGTCGTTCGGCTCCACGGCTGCCGGCGCGGGTCCGGTACCGGCCGCGCCGCCGAGCGGCAGGTCCGGTCCGACGGCGGGCGGCAGGTCCGGTCCGACGGCGGGCGGCGACGATGCCGGTGCCGGTGGACGGGGCGTCGTCGGCACGGTGATCGACGCGACCGGTGCCGGTGGGTTCAGCCGGGCCAACGCCTGGGCCCGGATCCGGGCGAACGGCCGGCTCAGCGGAGAGAGTCGCAGCGGGCCGCCGGGTGCCGGTACCGCGGCGGTGAACGGTCTGCCGCCCCGCCGCGACCCCGGCTCAACGAACCGGGACACCTCCTCGTCGACCCGCACCACCTCGTGCCGGCGCAGCGTACCGAGCAGCACGTCCCGGACGCCGTCCACGAAGTCGTACAACTGCTCCGGACCACCGCCCGGCACCGGCCGGAGCAGCCCGGAGAACCACACCTCGGCCAGGTGCGCGGGCCGGGAGCGGGGCATCATCGCCGACTGCACCACCCGCATGACCGACGGGGTGAGCGGGGCCACCGCCAGGTAGCCGGCCAGCCGGTACGCGTCCACGGTCGCCTCGGCGCGGAACCGCAGCACCCGGTCGAACGGGGTGAGGTCGGCCGGTGGCGGCTCGACCACCGGCACCACCTCGTCCGTACCGACCAGTGCCACCATGGCGTCCACGCCGGCCTCGGTCGCGCCGGCCACCAGCCGCGCCCACGGTGCCAACCAGTCCGGTGAGATCTCCAGCACCGGCACCGGCACGCTGCCCGGCGCCGACGGGCGCCGCTCCCGCTGGTGCGCGGCGAACGACAGGTGGATGTTGGCCCGGCCGAACCCGGCGCCCCTCAGCACCCCGGCCACCGGCGGCAGACTCGTGCGTGACCACAGTTGCTCGGGCAACGGTTGCAGGATCGCGACGGGACCGTGCCGGGCCCAACCGGCCAGCATCCGCCGGGCGGCGGCGGTCTGCCAGACCGCGCCGACGCAGTCGCTGAGCAGGAGGACCAGCCGTCGGCCGGACGGGTCGGCCAGCTCGGCCGGGCCACGCAACCGGCCCTCGGTGTCGCCGGGTCGGACGGCAAGACCGAGCCGCCCGGCCGAATCGGTGGCCAGGTAGCGGACCCGGACGTCACGGAAGGCACCGAGCTGCCCGCAGATCGCGAGCACCTCGCCGACCAGACCGTCCCAGAGTGCCCCGGCCGGACCCCGGTCCACCACCAGGGCCAGATCCAGGGCCCGGTCGGTGACCTGCCGCAACACCGGCAGCCAGCGGCGCCGCTCGGCGTACCAGTCGATGGTCGCCTGCTCGTCCATCTCCCGGCTCCGGGTCGAGGGCGCCGACCGTTTCAGCGGCCGCAGTGCCCGCAGGACGGCCAGCCGGGAGGGCAGCGCGGGGTCGGTCCGGGCCCGGACCGGGGCGG
Organism: Micromonospora sp. NPDC049529; assembly: GCF_055586685.1. Taxonomy (NCBI): domain Bacteria; kingdom Bacillati; phylum Actinomycetota; class Actinomycetes; order Micromonosporales; family Micromonosporaceae; genus Micromonospora; species Micromonospora sp. NPDC049529. The sequence goes on along the minus strand of NZ_JBVJHT010000023.1, from coordinate 19,044 downwards.
CCGACAGCAGTTCCTCGTCGCCCGCCCCGTCCGGGGCGTCCGGGACGTACAGCGGCAGTGGGTCCGGCTGCTCCGGCCCCGGCTCGACCGGCGGCACCGGGTCCGACTGCGGGTACGGCCCCTCGGGCGTACGCGCGGGCAGTACGGCCGGCTGGTCCGGCTCGCCGGCCGGCGGCGCGGGCGGGTCGTCCGGACCGCCCGGCAGGTGCCCGGCCAGCCAGAGAACCTCGGCGAGTTCCCGGGCTGTCGGTTGCCGGCCGGCCGCGGTCAGCACCGCACGCAGCCGCTCGACGTACACGCCGGTCAGCCGATCGAGCTCAGATGCCGCAACACCAGTTCGGCGAGGCGTTCCCGGCTCGGCTGATGCTCCCCGGCGGACCGGGTGGTGAGGTAGACGGCGTTGAGCAACTGGTCGGTGGCGAGTTCGCCGGTCTCCCGGCGGGCGAGGAACGCCGCGACCAGGTCGGCGGCGCCGTCGGCCGCGTCGGTGCCGAGATGCGCCTCGACGATCGCGGTCAACCGGTCGCGGTCCGGGGCCGCCAGGTCCAACCGGACGCAGCGACGCAGGAACGCCGGTGGGAACTCCCGCTCCCGGTTGCTGGTCAGCACCACGAACGGGAAGGCCCGGCAGGTGACCGAACCCTTGCTGACCACGATCCGCTCACCGTCGTCGGCCGGACGTACCGCGACCCGGGGTGTGGTGTCGGCGATCCGGGACAGCTCGGGTATCTCGTACTCGCCCTCCTCGAAGACGTCGAGGAGATCGTTGGGCAGGTCGATGTCACCCTTGTCGACCTCGTCGACCAACAGCACACGGGGTGACGCGTACGGCGCGAGCGCGGTGCCGAGCGGCCCCAGCCGCAGGTAGCGGCCGAGATCGCCGTCGCCGCCCGCGCCCGCGCTCGCGTCCTCGATCCGGCCTACCGCGTCGTACCGGTACAGCCCGTCGCGCAGCACGGAACGGCTGGTGATCGGCCAGCGCAACACCGGCCCGAGCCGCAGTTCGTGCGCCACCGCGTAGGCCAGGGTGGACTTGCCGACGCCCGGATCCCCGGTGACCAGCAGCGGCCGACGCAGGTAGAGCGCCGTGTTCACCAGTTCCACGGTGTGCGGGTCGGCCTGGTAGGTGGTGGCGAGCGCCTGCCGCCGGACCCGCGCGGAGGAGTCCGACCGGGGCAGCGGATTGACCGGCCCGCCCTGGTAGCTGCGCCACGGTGGTGGGGACGGCAACCGGGAGATGCCGTCGTGCGGCGTACCGGTGCCCTTGAAGATCAGCCAGTCAGACATGCTCGTACCTCTCCTCCGGCAGCACCATCCGGTCCAGCGGCGGGCGCCGCCGTGGGTCGTCGCAGAGCAGCACGATTCCGCGTCCGCAGTGGTCGTCGTCGGCGCTCTGGCTGGCGTGGTTGCGCAGCGTCCGCACCCGGTCCGGCAGCTCCGTCACGGGTACGTCGGCGAGCGCCGCCCGCAGGCCGGTGAAGAACCGATTGCCGGCACACGCCGCACCGGTCGGATCCGCACAGCCGGCGCAACCGGAGCGACGCCAGATCATCACCGGAACCCCGGCCGGCAGCCCCACCTCCATGGCGGGCCGGGTGGTCGGCGCCAGCGGCGACCCGGCGAACACGAGTGCCGACCGTCTCTCCTCCGGCTCGATCCAACCCTCCAGCTCCTCGTGCCCCCGCCCGTCGGCGCAGCCGACGAACTCCAGCATCCGGTCCAACCCCTGGTCGCCCAGCCGGTCCCAGCGGCGCTCCCAGCCGAACCGCACCCGGCCGTCGTCCAGCCTGGCCGCGTCCCGGACCAGCACCGGATGCCGGCGGCCGAGAGTGGACCAGGGCTGCGCCGGCCACAGCCGCCAGTGGTCGACGTCGGTGTCCATCAGGTCCTGCGGCAGGAAGAACTCCACCATCACCCGGGTCCGCCGCCGCGCCAGCAGGTCGATCTGCTCCGGCAGCAGTTCGCGCAGCCGGCGCCACGCCTCGGCCAACGGGACCGCCGCCTGGTCGTCGACGGCCGGCACCACGTCGACCGCGTCGGTGTAACGCCACACGGTGAGCCGGTACCGGTGCCGGTCGTTGCCGGCCGGGCGGAGCCGGACCATCACCGAGGCGGGTGCCGGCGTCGCCGCCGGATCGTCCAGCCGGGCCTGGGCCGCCGGGCCGAGCCGGAGCCGACCGGCGGTCAGCAGCACCCAGTCCCGCAGCCCGCGCCCGGCGGCGCCGGCATGGTCCCGAGCCAGGTCGGCGGCGTACCCGAGCACGTACGGCAGGCCGCTGCGCGGCGGCACCAGCTCGGACAGTTCGGTGACCACGTCACCGTGGTCGACCAGTACGTCACCGGGGCGGGGCTGGCAGAGCGGACCACCGGCCTGGACCATCCGGCCGCTGTGGTCGTCGGCGACCGGCAGCGCGGCGAGCAGGCCACGAAGCGCCCGTTCCTCGGCCGACTCCAGCTCACCCGCGGGGGTGGTGAGTTCGTCGACCGCCTCGGCCCAGTCACCGCCCGCCGCGTGGAACCGGTCGTGCGCCCGTACGACCTGCCGGTACAGGTCCGGATCGGCCCGCCGCAACGCCCTGGCCGGTACGGCCAGCCCGCCCAGCGCGGCGTTCGGCAGCCGGGTCGCCTTGACCAGCCCGCACACTCCACCGGTGGCCGGGTTGAACACCGGCCCGCCGGACATGCCCTCGGCGATCTCCCGGCCGGCGAGCTGCAACATGTCGCCGTCACCGTCGCCGTACGGGCGGGACCCGTCGTAGTCGAGCAAGGCGGGGTGCGGCACCGCACCGGCGCGGTAGACGTCGGAGAAGCCGAGCGCCAGCAGTTGGTTGCCGATGGACGGCCAGCGCTGGTCCAGCCAGGCACAGGGATGCCCGTCGGGCGGCTGGTCCAGCTCGATCACCGCCAGGTCCGGGTACTCCCAGGCGCCGTGGCGCGTCGGCGGCGAGGCGTACCGCACGGTGCCGGCGTACTCCTCGTTGGCCCAGCGGACGCGCACGGCCGTACCTGCGCCCGATGCCACCACGTGCGCGCAGGTGAGCAGGAAACCGGGGGCGACCAGGACGCCGCTGCCGAACCGACCTCCCGTGACCACCTGTACCACCGTGTGCCGCAGCAGGCCCGCGAGGCGGTCAGCTCCGCGCATCAGATCCGGGTCGGGCCCGGTCCGGGGGTACGGTGTCGACCGGGTCGGGTCCCGCCGGTGTCCCCGGCACCGGTTCGGGTCGCCAGGCGAGCGTGACCGCGATCGACGTGTTCACCTTGGCCCCGGCGAGCGCCGCGACCAGCCCACCGTCGGCCATCGCCAGCTCGACGCCGAACTCGACGGTCACCTCGTCCGGGTTGAGCCCGCGCAGCCCGTCGCGGACGTTGGTCGCGACACCGCGAACGGTCTCGGTGAGGCCCTTCAGCACCTGCGGGGTGCGCTGGAACGCCACGTCACGCGGCCCAGACACGTCCACCCTGGCCCACACACACTGCCCGTCCGGCAGTTCGACCCGCACGAGGTCCTGCACGCCACGCTCCGTCTCCACTTCCGACAGTCGGCCCAACCTAGCGCCTGTCATGTGCATTCGAGGAGAGGGCGGAGCTGTCCAGAACAGGACAGCGGCGCGCCGCCATGCCGCTCGTCCGGGTCGAAGGCGCGGCTGCTCATCCGGCAGGTTGCACATCGATGTCAATAAATCTATTGTGGGAACGCTCCCAGATCACGCCTGCCACTTCACTTCGCCCAAGGAGCCGAACCATGTCGCGACGGCGTTGTCGCCCGGCCACCATGTTGGCCGTACTGCTCGTTCTGGCCCTGTCTGCCATCCTGCTGCCACCGGTGTCGATGGTGAGCACCGCCGCGGCCGGCGCATCCCACACCCGCGCGACGCCACTCGCCGAGCTGACCGTGGTATCCGAACAGGTGGCTTTCGGTCTGCAGCGTCCGATCGCGATCACCGGGCTGCCAGACGGCCGGATGCTGATCGCGGAGAAGAACGGCACCGTCCGCGCCTACCACCCCGCCACCGGCTTGGCGGTTGCGCCGGTGCTCGACCTGAGCGCCCGGATCGACACGTCGGACAACGAGCGCGGCCTCCTCGGCATCACGCCCGCGCCGAACTTCGCGCGGACCGGGATCCTCTACGTGGCCTACACGAGCCTGCCGTCCGGCACACTGACCCTGGCGCGGGTGCCCATCGGCGCTCCCGAACGGGTGCAGGTGCTGCTCACCCAGGAGCACGCCGAGTACGGCAACCACAACGGCGGACAGGTAGCGTTCGGCCGCGACGGCTACCTGTACTGGTCCCTCGGCGACGGCGGCCACGCGAACGACCCGTTCAAGGCCGGTCAGAACCTCGGCACCCTGCTCGGCAAGATTGTGCGGATCGACGTCAACCGCACCTGTGGAGCGAAGCCCTACTGCGTGCCCTCCGACAACCCGTTCGTCCACACGCGTGGCGCGCGGCCAGAGATCTGGCTCTACGGGCTGCGCAACCCATGGCGGTTCTCCGTCGACCCGGTCGACGGCTCGCTGTGGATCGGCGACGTCGGCCAGGGCATCGTCGAGGAGATCAACCACATCCGCCCGTGGCAGCGTGGGGCGAACCTCGGCTGGTCCTGCAAGGAAGGCACCCCGGTGTTCGACCCGCAGCAATGCCGGCCGGGCGGACGGTACACCGACCCGGTCTTCGAGTACGACCACTTCAACGACAACTGCGCGGTGACCGGCGGCGTGGTGTACCGAGGGTCTCGGACCCCCGAGGCGTGGGGGACCTACGTGGCGAGCGACTACTGCTCGACCCGCGTGTTCGCCGTGCGCCCCAAGCCCGACGGCGGCTACGAGTCCGCCACGATCGGCAACTTCCCCACCCAGCCGACCGCGATCGGCACGGACGTGCACGGCGAGTTGTACGTGCTCAGCGACCTCCCGGGATGGCTGAACCGGGTACGGTTCGAGCGGGTCGAGCCAGCCTCCGGCGGCGGGGTGACGAACCGCTGAACCCCGGGCAATCCCGCCCCATCCGCAAGCCCCCGGGGGACGGCCGCTCCAGGCGGCCGTCCCCCGGCTCACTTCGATGCGGACCGGGTGCGTTTTCCCTTGAGGGCTCATCCCAGATGGTTGAGCTCCGGCCTATGGGCAGCGTGATGACCGCTGCCGCCCCCGCACGGCACTGCAGGTGACTCCGGGCGTACGGCTCGTCAGGCAATGGCCAACTGGACCACGAACTGGCAGCCCTCGGCGGTGTTGCGTACCTCGACCCGCCCGCCGTGGGCCTCGACCAGCCCGTGGACGATGGCCAGGCCGAGCCCGCCGGACGCGTAACCGTCGCCGTTGCCCGGTCCAGGAGTGCGGGCCGGCTCACCCCGAAACGCGACGTCGAACAGTCGGGGCAGGTCGGCCGGGGGTATGCCGCCGCAGGTGTCGGCCACCGACAGCCAGGCGTGGTCCCGCTCCCGGCCGGCCTCGATCCGCACCGTTCCGTCTTCCGGGGTGTAGCGGACAGCGTTGAGCAGCAGGTTGGCCACGACCCGGGCCAGTTCCGGTTCGCTCGCGGCGACGGTCGGCCACCCCGACTCGTTGGCGACAAGCTTGATCCGCCGGGCGTCGGCCAACGGGGTGGTGCTGGCCAGCGCGTCCGAGACCACCTCGCCGAGCGATACGGCGCTCAGCGACAGTCGTAGCGCCCCGGCGTTGATCCGGGACAGCTCGAACAGGTCGTCGACGAGACGGGTCATCCGGTCGGTCTCCAGTCGGATCCGGCGGTGGTACTCCTCGACCGTGTCCGGGTCATGGACCACCCGGTCCTCCAGCGCCTCCGCCATCGCCCGGAGTCCCGCAAGTGGGGTACGCAGGTCGTGGGAGACCCAGGCGACCAGGTCACGGCGCCCCTTCTCCAGCTGCCGTTCCCGCTCACGGGCCTGATCACGCCAGATCGCGGCGAGTGCCAGCCGGCGGCCGAAGTGCCCACCGACGGCGAGGCTGACCACCGCTGCCGCCGCGACGGTGATCAGGACCACCTCCAGGTCGTGTGGGGAGAGGAACATCGCCTCCGCGACCGCCAGCACACCGACGGCGACCGCGACGACCGTGGTGGTGAGCAGCACGCTGAGGTGCACGGCGATCGAACTGCGCCGCAGTGCGCGCAGCAGCAGCGCACCGGCGAGTCCGATGGCAAGGGCCGCACCGAGGGAGATCGCGAAGATCAGCAGCAGGTCACGCATCGGCCGGCTCGTACCGGTAGCCGACGCCCCAGACGGTCACGATCCGTCGCGGATCGGCCGGGTTGTCCTCGATCTTCTCCCGTAGCCGGCGTACGTGCACGGTCACGGTCGAATGGTCGCCGAAGTCCCAGCCCCAGACCCGCTCCAGCAGTTCCGCCCGGCTGAACACCCGGGAAGGATGCCGCAGCAGGTGGACGAGCAGGTCGAACTCGCGCAGTGTCAGGGCCAGTTCCGTTCCGGCAAGGCGAGCGGTTCGGGACGCTGTGCGCACCACGAGGCTGCCGTCGGTGAGCGCCTCCGGCCGGTCGGGTAGCGGGTCGCGGCCGGCACGGCGGAGCACCGAACGGACCCGCAGGACCAGTTCCCGAGGCGAGAAGGGCTTGGTCAGATAGTCGTCCGCGCCGAGTTGCAGCCCGAGGATCCGGTCGGACTCGTCGCCGCGCGCGGTGAGCATGATGATCGGTACGCCGTCCGGCCGGGCCCGCAGTTCCCGGCACACCTGCAGGCCGTTGATCCGGGGCAGCATCAGGTCGAGGACAACCAGGTGTGGCGCCTGCTGGGCAACCGCCGCCAGTGCCGCCTCCCCGTCGGAGGCGTGGGTCACCTGGAAGCCGTCGTGTTCGAGGTAACGGCAGATGACGTCGCTGACGGTTCGGTCGTCGTCGACCACCAGCACCCGCTGTGTCACGAACGTCCCCCGTTCCGGCCCGTCGACCTGTCCGCCCGCGTGTCCATCGGCCCAGCGTAGCCAGGCACCGGGGTCCGCCCGAGCCGGCGAAACCTAACGGGGTTCTTACGGCTGCGCCGGCCACCGGGTGTGGGCGTACGCGGGGTCATACGGTGACCGGAATGCGGATACTTGTCACTGGTGCGGCCGGGTTCATCGGCTCACACGTCGCCGACCTGCTCAGCGAACACGGGCACGAGGTGGTGGCCCTGGACGCGTTGCTGCCGGAGGCGCACGGCGCGACGCCACCGCCGTGGGCGCGACGGCACGATCTCGTGGTCGGCGACGTACGCGACACCAAACTGCTGACCCGGCTGCTCGGCGGGATCGACGCGGTCTGTCACCAGGCGGCCATGGTCGGTCACGGCATCGATCCGGCCGACGCCCCCCGGTACGCCGCCCACAACGACCTCGGCACGGCCACTCTGCTCGCGGCGATGCACGCCACCGGGACACGTCGCCTGGTGCTGGCGAGTTCGATGGTGGTCTACGGCGAGGGCCGCTACCACTGCCCGGCACACGGAGTCGTCCGGCCGGCCGGCCGCCGGGCCGCCGACCTGGCCGAGGGCCGGTACGAGCCGACCTGCCCCCGCTGCGACCGAACGCTCGCCCCCGGTCTGGTGCCGGAGGACGCACCGCTGGAACCGCACAGCACGTACGCCGCCACCAAGCTGGCCCAGGAACACCTCGCCGGTGCCTGGGCCCGGCAGACCGGCGGCTCGGTCTGGGCGCTGCGCTACCACAACGTCTACGGTCCGCGGATGCCCCGCGACACCCCGTACGCGGGGGTCGCGTCGATCTTCCGGTCTGCCCTGGCCGCCGGGCAACCGCCCCGGGTCCTGGAGGACGGCCGGCAGCGGCGCGACTTCGTCCACGTGAGCGACATCGCGGCGGCGAACCTGCTGGCGCTGACCACACCGGCACCGGACCCGCTGGTTGCGGTGAACGTCTGCTCGGGCGAGCCGCACACCGTGGGCGAACTCGCCCACGCGTTGGCCGAAGCGATGGGCGGGCCGATGCCGACCGTGGTCGGGGGTGGGCGGGCGGCCGACGTACGGCACGTGGTCGCCGATCCGGCCCGCGCCACCCGGCTGCTCGGTTTCACGGCCCGGACCGGTTTCGTGGCCGGCGTCGCCGACTTCACCACCGCGGTGATGCGGGACCCGGCAACGGTCAGGAAACCGTCCACAGTAGGTGGTTGACGGCGAGCGCGGTCGCCGCCTGGGCCGCCAGCCACCACCGCCGGTGGCTGGTGGGCAGGTGCGCGGTGGCGACCAGCAACCAGACGGCGAACGGTAACCAGATCCGCTCCACCTCGGCCTTGCTGAGCGCGGACAGGTCCGCCGCGAGCACGGCCACCGCCGCCGCGATGGGTAACCACACCGTCGGTCCGGCGGATACGAACCGTTGTCGGAGGGTCGCCGCGACCGCCCGGCGACGGGGTCGGATCGGTACGACGGCCGCCGCCCGCCGCAGCGCCGGCCCGATCACCGGGCCGGCCGAGAGCAGCAGGGCGGCAAGGTTGGCCCAGATCCAGTAGCCGTACGGACGTTCCGCCGCCCAGCCCTGGTAGTAGCGCCGCGCCACCAGGTGGTAGCCGTCCAGCCACCAGAACCCGGACAGGGTGAACAGGGCGACAACCGCCCCCGCCCCCGTCGCCGCGACCAGCGCCACGCCGAGGCGATCCCGGGCCCGGAGCAGCACCACGGTCAACGCGAGCAGCCCGACGAGGACGAACCCGTACGACAGGTAGAGCGCGAAGCCGAGCAGCAGTCCGCCGAGTACGGCCCCGGCCCGGCCACCCACCGCGAGCAGCGCCAGCCCGGCCGCGACCACCGCGGCGAAGATCCCGTCGGCGGACGCGCCCACCCAGACCGCACCCGGGAAGAGGATCAGGAACGGCCAGACCGCCCGAGCGGCGTCCTCGGCGCCGAGGGCCCGCAGCGTCACCGGAACCGACACCGACACGGTCGCTCCGAGCAGCACGCAGGCGAGCCCGGCGGCGGTGCCGCCGCCCAGGCCGATCCGGTCCAGCCAGACGAAGAGCAGCAACGCTCCCGGTGGATGGCCTGCGGTGTGGGTGGACCAGGAGTCGGGCTGGAAGTCGAGAATCCGGCCGGCGAAGCCGGACAGCATCACCCCGACGTCCGTCACCCGGGGCACCTCGTGCAGGTACTCGGCCTGCACGGTCAACCGCTCGGTCAACCCGGCCGACCAGCCGTCGACCAGGGCCAGCGACAGCGTCCAGAGCACCGAGGCGAGATAGCCGCCGACCAGCAGGCGCGGCCAGGACGTGCCGGTCCCCCATCTCGTCCCCCGCCAGACGAACAGCACCGCGACGAGAAGTGCGGCCGGGGTGCCGAGACCCAGATGGGGACCCCAGGCGGCGTAGAGCGGAGCGGCGTCGGCGTAGAGGCGCACTCCCCGATGGTTGAGCAGCACGCCGACGGCGATGGCGGCGGCGAGCAGCACCGCCTCGGCCGCGAGGACGATCGGATCGGCGGACCGGGGGCGTCCCGGCCGGGTCGTCAAGGTCATGATGACGGCCGACGTTACGACCTCCGACCAGGAATCCGACAGCCGAGCGGCGACTACGTCAGGGACTCGTAAGGATCCGCCGCCATGTAAGCGATCCGTAAGACGCAAGAGCCGTCCGGACGGCTCCTGGCGGGCCTAGCGTCCCCGGTATGCGCACAACAATCGACGTGGTGCTGCCCTGCCTGGACGAGGCGGCCGCACTCCCTGCCGTACTGAGCGGTCTGCCGCCCGGTTACCGGGCCGTCGTGGTCGACAACGGCTCCACCGACGGCTCGCCCGAGGTCGCCGCGGCGTACGGTGCCCGGGTCGTCCACGAGCCGAGACGCGGGTACGGCGCCGCCGTACACACCGGCCTGGTGGCGGCCGACGCGGAACTCGTGTGCGTACTCGACGCGGACGGCTCGTTCGACCCGGCCGAGTTGCCCGGGCTCGTCGCGGCGGTGCTCGACGGCCGGGCGGACCTCGCCGTCGGGCGTCGCCGGGCGGTCTCCGCGGATGCCTGGCCGTGGCACGCCCGTACCGGGAACGCGCTGGTCGCCGCACTGCTGCGGCGCCGTGGCGTGCCGGTGTACGACATCAGCCCGATCCGGGTGGCCCGCCGGGCGGCGCTGCTGCGGCTCGGTGTCACCGACCGCGCCTTCGGCTACCCCCTGGAACTACTGCTCCGGGCGGCCGGGGCGGGCTGGCGGATCCACGAGTTCGACGTGGCGTACGCACCGAGGGCCGCCGGCACCCGATCGAAGGTCTCCGGATCGGTCCGGGGCACGTGGCGCGCCACCCGGGACTTCGCCGGAGTGCTGCGCGGTGGCGTCGGCGGCGCCCGGTGAACATCCTGCTGGTGGTCGCGAAGGCACCGGTGCCGGGGCTGGCCAAGACGCGCCTCTGCCCGCCGGCCACCCCCGCCCAGGCCGCCCGGGTCGCGGCGGCGGCACTGCTGGACACCCTCGCGGCCGTTGACGCCACTACGTCGACCACCCCGGTCCTGGCGTACACCGGGCGGCTGGCCGATGCCGAGTACGGCGCGGAGCTGACCGCCGCGCTGGCCGGCTGGCACCTCCTCCCCCAGCGGGGCGACACGTTCGCCGACCGCCTCAGCAACGCGCACGTCGACGCCGGCGCGGCGTTTCCCGGCCGACCGGTACTGCAGATCGGCATGGACACCCCGCAGATCCGGCCCGCTGTGCTCACCGCCGCGCTGGGCCGGCTCGCCGAACGCGAGGCGGTGTTCGGACCGGCGGTCGACGGCGGCTGGTGGGCACTCGGGCTGCGCGATCCCGCGTACGCGAGCGCGTTGCGGGGCGTACCCATGTCAACCCGCGAGACCGGGCGACGGACCCTCGCCGCCCTTCACGGGCGCGGTGTGCACCCGGCGATCCTGCCCGTCCTGACTGATGTCGACGACTGGTCGACGGCGCTGGCGGTCGCGGCCGACCTACCCGGAACCCGGTTCGCGGACGAGGTCGGGTCGGTGGGCCCCCGACTGGTGGGCGGGGGGCGACGGTGAGCGCGGCGATCAATCTCAACGGATTCGATGTCGTACTGGGCGGACTCGACGGGTGGCCCGCCGACCAGGACGAGTTCGATGCGCCGATCGACTCGTCGGCCCCGGCCCGGCTCGCACACTGGCTGGTGCACGCCGACGGACGACGTGACCCCCTACCAGTACGGCGGTGGCACGGCCCGCCCGAACCGGCGATCGAGTCCGTCGCCGCGCGGTGCACCGGACCCACGATCGACCTCGGCTGCGGGCCCGGCCGGCTCACCCTGGCACTCGCCCGGCGCGGCCTGGTCGCACTGGGGGTGGACATCTCCGCCGAGGCGGTACGCCTGACCCGGAACCGGGGTGTGGCGGCCCTGCGACGCGACGTCTTCGACCCACTGCCCGGTGAGGGAAGGTGGGCACACGCCCTGCTCGTCGACGGCAACATCGGCATCGGCGGCGACCCGGTCCGACTGCTCCGCCGGTGCGCCGCACTGATCGCGCCGGACGGAACGCTGGTGGTCGAGGTGCAGCCTCCGGGCGCCGGGCTGTGGAGGGGGCACGCGCACGTCCTGTCCGGACCATCCGGTGACGTCGGACGAGCGGGGCCGGCGTTTCGCTGGGCGCGGGTCGGGGCCGAGGCGGTGGCGCGTACCAGCACCGCCGCCGGCCTGCGGGTCGCCAGCGATTTCCGGTCCGGTCCGCGCTGGTTCGCCGAGTTGGTACGCCGATGATCCGCCGGCCGCGCGTACCCGCCCCCGAGGACTTCACCGCGCCGGCGCACTCACCGCTGGTCGCCGCCCGACTCGGCCTCTGGCTCGGGGTGGCATTCGGGCTGTGCTTCGTCACCGGACTACTGAGTCACTACATCCAACACCCGCCGGGCTGGTTCACCTGGCCGACCCGACCGGTCAACCTCTACCGGATCACCCAGGGCGTCCACGTGCTCTCCGGGGTCGCCGCGATCCCGTTGCTGCTGGCCAAACTGTGGAGCGTCTACCCCCGGCTGTTCACCCGTCCGCCGCTGCGCCAGCCGTTCCGGTTGTCCGGGCACGCGCTCGAACGGCTCTCCATCCTGGTCCTGGTCTGCGCCGCGTTCTTCGAACTCGTCACCGGCCTGTTCAACGTCGCCCAGTCGTACCCGTGGGGGTTCTTCTTCCCCGCCGCGCACTACGCGGTCGCCTGGCTGGCGGTCGGCGCGCTGCTGGTGCACATCGCGGTGAAGCTCCCGGTCGCCCGCGCGGCGCTGACCACGTCACTGCGGCAGACGACCGTCGCCGGGGCCGGGCACGACGACCAGGAGATGTCCGGGCGGCGGGCGTTCCTGCGTACGTCGGCGGGCGCGGCCGGCATCGCCGTGCTCGCCACCGCCGGGGTCACCGTACCGCTCCTGCGCCGGGTGTCCCCGCTGGCCTGGCGCTCCGCCGCCGGGCCGCAAGGGATACCGATCAACCGTACGGCGGCGGCCGCCGGCATCGTCGTACCACCCGACTGGCGGCTGGCGATCGTCTGGCCGGGCGGGCAGCAGACCCTGACCCTGGCCGAGCTGGCAGCCCTGCCACAGCGCACGGCCGAACTGCCGATCGCCTGCGTCGAGGGGTGGAGCGCCTCCGCGCACTGGACCGGAGTGCCCATCGTCGACCTGCTCCGGCGAGCCGGCGCGCCGACCGGCCGCCCGGTCCGGATCTCGTCACTGGAAACCAACGGCCTGTACGCCGCAAGCACACTTCCGGCGGCCCACGCCGGCGACCCGCTGACCCTGCTCGCACTACGGGTCAACGGCGCGGAACTGTCCCCCGACCACGGATACCCCTGCCGCCTCATCGCCCCGAGCCGACCGGGCGTCCTCCAGACCAAGTGGGTCGCCCGGCTGGAGGTGCTGACGTGAGAACCGTCCGACTGCTGCTGCTCGTGCTCGGCGCCGCCGCCGCCGCGTACGGCGGTTGGCTGCTCCTCCCCCAGGTCGGCACCACCCTGCCGTGGCTGATCGGCGGCCCACTGCTGCACGACGCCCTGGTGGCACCGCTGGTCGGGCTGGTCGGACTGGCGCTGCGCCGCCTGGTAACCAACCGGGTACGCCTGACCTGGATCACCGCCGGACTGATGGTCAGCGCGACGCTGGTACTGATCGCGGTGCCCCTGCTCTGGCGACCACCTTCAGCACCGCCGAACCCCGGCCTGCCGGACCGTGACTACCCGCTGGGACTCGCTGCCGCACTGGCCGCTCTCTGGTCCGTCATCCTGATCGTCCTCTCGCCCCTGCCACGCCGGAAGCCACGCACCAACAGACAACCACCCCCGGCGGTGCAGCCTGGCATTCCCGCCGACGACGCCACCCGCACCGGTCGCCACGAGGCCGCACCGTCCACCCCGAGGGTTCCGCCAGCCGGTGCCAACAGTTCCGGTCACGGTCGCTAGCCGGCTCCCGTCAACGGATGGCGGCAGCCTGGCCAGGGAAAAGCTGAGTACGGCCCGACGCCCACGGGCGCGTGGCAAGCCTGGCCGGGACGCCCGCGGGTGGTGGTCCCCGTGGGAGTCCCGGCGCCCGGTCGGATCGCCGTACGTCCGCCGTCGACGTGCACGACGCTGCCGGTCGTGTAGCTGGCCCAGCCGAGGACAGGTAGACGATCGACCCCGGTGCCGCCCTGGTCGCGCCGGAGACCGACATCGTGGGCGTGCCGATGGATGCGGCGGTCGACGTGACGTTGACGATCGCCCAGTGGGGTGGTGTACCGCGGTCGCCTGCGTCAGATGGCGGTCGCGCCGGCGTCGACGTGCAGGGTCGATCCGGTCACGAAGCTCGCCCGTGGTGACGCGAGGAAGAGAATGGCCTCGGCGATCTCGTGGGCGCGCGCGGTCCGGCCCAGCGGCAGGACCTTGGCCAGGTCCTCGATGCTCTCGCCCCATTCGGCGAGGACACCCTCGGTCCGGGTGGGGCCGGGTGCGACGCTGTTGACGCGGATGCCCCTGGGCCCGAACTCGGCGGCCCAGGTACGGGTCAGCGATCCGAGTGCGGCCTTGGTGGCGCTGTAGCCGGAGGCACCGGGCACACCCATCGTCGCGGCCATCGTGGTCACGTTGACGATGCTGCCGCGACCGCGTGCCAGCATCCCCGGCACGAGTTGCGCGACCAGGAAGTACGCCCCGCGAACGTTGGTATCGAACATGCTCTCGAAGGACTGCACGGTCTGCTCGACCGTAGTCGCCACCGGGAAGGCCGCGGCGTTGTTGACGATGATGTCGACCGGTCCCGACTGCTCGACCAGCGACCGGACCGAGTCGAGTTCACCCAGGTCGGCCGGGACGAACCGGACGGTGCCGGGGCCGGTGGCGCCGATCTCCCCGACCGCGCGCCGACCGCGGTCTGTGTCACGGCCGGTGATGACAACGTTGGCACCCTCGCGGACGAACAGGCGGGCGGCCTCCAGGCCGATGCCGGCGGTGCCGCCCGTGACGAGGGCGGTCTGGTTCTCAAGTTCCATCGTATGGTTTCCTTCTGCGGCTCGACGGGTGAACTCGTTCGAGGTTGCGCCAAGGCGCCCACAGCGACGAACGGCAAAGGCGCGACCCGATATAAGCGCAGGTTTTAGCCCCGACATCGGACCACCACTCGCGGAGTTCTGCCGGCAGCGGTTCCCGACCGGCGCGGGCGCCATCACACAGATATTTCTTGCGCAGCAACGCGACGGCCACCGATCAGTTGGCGACAGCAGGTATCAGCAGACCGGTTTCGGCCACATCGAGACCCAGAGGCTCCGCCCCCCACGACGGACCGCCTCTACGCCCACGGCGGCGCCACGAACCCAGAAGCGGCCGGGCCAGCCAGCCTTACGACGCTCGCGGCTCAGAACCCCGGAAAGAGGCGGGTCAGATCGTGGAGCGTCACCGCACCGGTGACCTCGACGCCATCCGTCGCCCGGTGTCGTCCATAGATGAGACGTACCAGCTCATCGGCGGTCGCCACGACCGTGCCGGCCGAGTGGGGACACTGCGCCGGCAGCAACTGGCATTCCGCGCCGAGGTACAGGCTGAACGCCTGGTCCGTATCGGTGAGCCGTACGGCGATTTCCTTCGTACGGAGGCGATCGAGAGTCGCGCCATCGCGAAACCGCGACGTAACGACGTTGATCCGCGACAGCAGGCGGTAGCTTTCGTCAGACGGGATCACGGATCGTTGGTCGAGCGTGACGTCAATATCCCAGGTGTGCACAGACTGCTCGGACAGGCGATATCCGGCGTACTCGCTGAGGGTGAGCGGACCCGAGAAGTAGGGCACCCGCAGCGTCTGTGCCTGGTCCGGGGTGATCGAGCGGAGCAGACTCAGGTGAGCACGATCCGATCGCCGCCACCCGGCGAGTTGCGCCTCCGGAGTCAGGCTGTCCCAGTGCGCCCAGATCTTGAGCAGCTGATCGCGGTGGAGACCGCAGGGCTCACCGCCGAGTCCGCCGGCGACCAGAATCGTGCAGATCTCCGCGGCGCTACCGAGGTGCGAGAGCACCTGGGCGATCGTCCAGCCCCTGGCGAACGAGGGCAGCACAAGTTGCTCGACGGTGAGATCGCCCACCAGTTCCTGAAGACGGGCGGAGGAGGCATCAAGAGCGTCGAGCCACGGGACAGCCTGCTGGAAAAGTGGCGTAGGGGCCATGGTCGGAACGCTCCTCTCGGGTGTCTCAAGGTTCCGGCGTGGCTGCTGCGGGAGCCGAACGGATCCGGCGATGCCGGGTATAAGTAGCGCTTCTACCGTGGTGGCTCGATCGCGCCCGGTCGCGTGATGTGATGGTCGGATGGAGATTCGCGAGCTGCGGGCATTCGTGGCAGTGGTGGAGGAAGGAGCCTTGTCCGGCGCCGCCCGACGTCTGCACCTGAGCCAGTCGGCGCTGACCCAGACGGTGCAGGGACTGGAGCGGCAACTGGGAGTCCAGCTCCTGGTCCGCAGCCACACAGGGGTGAAGCCCACTGCGGCCGGCGAGCTTCTGCTGACCGAGGCCCATGTACTGATCGAACGGCATGATCAGGCGGTGAGGGCTGTCGCCGGCAAGGCCGTGGAGACCCCGACGCTGCTGCGAATCGGCGTCCCGCTCGAACTGCCCGCCGACCTGCTACCGGGCGCGCTGACGAGGATGAGCAGCCTGCACCCACAGACCAGGATCGAGGTGGTGCACTCCTCCAGCCGGGTGCAGATGATCGCACTGCGGGCACGCGAACTCGACGTGGCGCTCGTCCGCGACCGGCCCGCCGATCAGGCCTTCGACGCCGTCCTGGCGGTCAGGGAATCGATGGGGGTGATCCTGTCGGCCTCTCGTGCCAACGAACTGGTCGAAGAGGGCGGCGTGCAGCTTCATCGGCTCGACGGACTGCGTTGGATCGGCTTCCCACGAACGGACTCGCCCGCCTGGTACGACCAGGTGACCGCGACCCTGCGCGGACACGGCATCATCGTGGAAAACCTGTCCGACAACGACGAACGACCGGTTATCGCCGAGGTCAAACTAGCCGCCGTCGGCACCGGGCAGGCCTTCGCGTTCGCGTCACCAGGATGGTCACAACCCCTGCCCGACGGCATGGCACGGTACCCGCTGATCGGTGACCCGATCGTCCGGAAGACGTGGGCCGTATGGATCGCCGCGTCACGCAGACGCGACCTGGGCTCACTCATCGACGCCTTGGACCACTCCGCCGGCTGAGGCGTGTCCGACAAGGGTGTCCGGAGGCGTGGGCACTCGGGGCCCAGGCCCCGGTGCCCGGTGCGGATCGCGCAGTGCCGCCTGGATTTCGGGGCGGTGCTCGCAGTGTTCCGGGACCTCTCCGCCCGGGAGTCTCCACGCGGTCTCATCCATCTCGCGGTCGCCACCTTCGCCGGCGAGGCCCCAGCGTCACCCGCCAGGACGGGTGCCAGGAGGGGTGATGGCGGCGACGGCCAGGTCGACGATGCCGTCGGCGTAGTCGTCGGTCAGTGGGCCGTTGCGGAGTAGCCAGCGGTGGTAAAGCGGGCCGAACAGCAACTCCACCACTTGGTCCAAGGGTGCGTCGGGGCGGACCTGGCCGGCCTCGCGGGCGGCCTCCAGGCGGGCGCGGACCGCGTTCAGCTGGGGACGGAGCAGCCGGTCGCGCACCTGGTCGGCCAACTCCTCGTCGGCGAGTGTCTCGATGGTGATGGCGCGGGTGGTGGCGGACAGCCGTGGATCGGCGAACTCGGCGACCGTGGCCCGCAGGACCTGGCCGAGATCAGCCCGCAGGTCGCCGGTGTCGGGTAAGGCGAGGGTCTCCGGCATGTTGTCGGCGAGCGCGTCCAGGATGACCGCGCCCTTGCCGCGCCACCAGCGGTAGATGGTCTGCTTGCCGACCCCGGCGCGGGCGGCGATCGCCTCGATGGTCACGGCCGAGTAGCCGCTCTCCGTCAACAGCTCCAGGGCGGCGGCGAGGATCGCGCGGCGGGACTGCTCGTTGCGACGGGCGGGCTGTGGAGTCACCCCAACAGCCTACAGCGAGACGCAACGTATCGTCTTGACGTGTCCGGGGTGCCGTGTTGTTCTTGTACGAGACGAAACGTTTCGTCTCCCTGAGCCTCCGGAGGTTCCGTGTCGCACATCGCCATGGTCAGCATTCCGTTCCACGGCCACGTCAACCCGAGCTTGGAGATCATCCGGACCCTCGTGCAGCGCGGACACCGGGTCACGTACGCCAATGCCCCCGCCTTCGCCGAGGTCATCGAGGGCACCGGCGCCGAGCTGAAACCGTACGAATCAACGCTGCCCGGCGACGGTGGCTCCGGAACCGACGACCCGATCGAGCAGCTCACCCTTTTCCTCGACGACGCCATCGCCATGCTGCCGCAGTTGCGGGCCGCCTATGCCGGCGATCGGCCGGATCTGTTCCTCTACGACATCGCCGGCGCGGCGGCTCGGTTACTCGGCGAGCAGTGGAGGATCCCGGCCATCCAGCTGTCCTCGACGTTCGTGGCCTGGGACGGCTACGAGCAGGAGATGGCGCCCGTCGTCGAGGCGATGCGGGCCGATCCGCGCGGCGCCGCCTATTACCAGCGGTTCGAGAAGTGGCTGACCGCGGAGGGTTCGTCGGTCACCGACAGCATGGCGTTCCAGGGCCGGCCGGTGCGCAGCCTCGTTCTGCCGCCGGAGGCGCTCCAGCCGAACGCCGACCGGGTGGACCGGTCCGTCTACAGCTTCGTCGGCCCGGTCCTGGGCGACCGCTCCCACCAGGGTCCCTGGGTCCGTCCGGACAGTGTCGAGAAAGTGCTGCTGGTCTCGCTCGGCTCCGCCTTCACCCGGCAGGCCGAATTTTACCGCCGCTGCATCGCCGCGTTCGGTGAGCTGCCCGGCTGGCACACCGTTCTTCAGATCGGCAGCCACGTCGATCCCGCCGAGCTCGGTCCCGTCCCGCACAGCGTCGAGGTTTCCCCGTGGGTGCCGCAGCTGGCCGTGCTGGAGCAGGCAGACGCCTTCGTCACCCACGCCGGCATGGGCGGCAGCAGCGAAGGCCTTTACTGCGGGACCCCGATGATCGCCGTTCCGCAGGCGGCCGACCAATTCGCGAACGCCGACCAACTGGCCTCGCTCGGCGTCGCCCGGGTCGTCGACTCGGCCACCGTCACCGCCGTGGAGCTCCGCGAGACGCTGCTCGCCCTCACCGCAGACCCCGCCGTGGTGGCCCGCAGCGCCGACCTGAAGCGGCAGGCCCGCGAGGCCGGGGGCGCCGACCGGGCCACCGACCTGATCGAGGCCGAACTCGCTGCGGCGCGCGGCCGTGCCGGGCAGCGTTCCGCGAGCGGCGGGTAACCGCCGTACCTCACGCCCCTGCCCAGCCCCCACTGTCAGGGGCGTGAGGTGGCGCGGTTCGGGACCGGCACCACCCACTCCCGGTGGACTCCCTGACCGTCCGGCTCTGACCCGAAATCCAGCGGTGGGTGAGCAGGCGGCGGCGATCCGGCACAGACAGGAGCGGGCTTTCGAAAGGCCCGGCCGTGGGGGGGGGGGGGGGGGGGGGGGGGGCGGGGGGGGGGGGGGGGGGGGGGGGGGGGGGGGGGCGCTACCTTGGTGGTTTCCTCGCCCCCTGCTTGGGCCATCGCCGAAAG
>NZ_JBVJHT010000022.1:117751-125067 GCF_055586685.1 Micromonospora sp. NPDC049529 | reverse complement strand
CCCAATCAAGGGGCCCACAACCCGGGGCTTTTAACCTCGACATTCACACCCAGCGTTCCCGCCCGGCGCTTTAACCACGTTACCCGGTCGTTTCCGCCGAGTCAAACCGAAATTTCCCGGTTTGTCTGACTCATCCCCACGGTAAGCCACGGCGGGTGACCCGCCGTAGAAGTTCCAGAGGGATGTGCAGGCCGTCCTGTCTGCGGTCTCACCCGCACGTCGTCCGGTTCCCTGCCGACCTGCAACCATACCCGGTCGGATGCGCGACGCCAAATCGACCTGCTGAGCAGATCATCCGTGTCGCTCCGCCCGCCAGCCTCGTACCCGGCGGTTGCCGGTCCGAGAGCCTGGAGGTTGTCCCGCAGATCCGGCCTCCCGGTGTTGTTCACACCGTTTCTGTCCGTTCCCCTGCGGGCAGAGAGAAAGTTACGCGCCCGGCGGATTGATCGTCAAATCCGCCGGGCGCGTTCCGCGTCACATCAGCAGACGCGACTAAACGGCCAGCTCGACACCGGCGAAGGTGCGCTTGCCCCGTCGCAGCACCAGGTACCGCCCGTGCAGCAACGACTGCGGCGACACCGTCGCGTCCACATCGGACACGCGCTCGTTGTTGACGTACGCGCCACCCTCGGTGATCGCCCGCCGGGCCTCGTTCAGGCTGCCCACCAGACCGGCCTCCTTGAGCAGTACGGCGACGGGCGGCAGCTCGGCGAGGCGTACGAGTCCGGCCTCGGTGAGTGCGGCGTGCAACGTCTGCGGGGCGAGTGCGTCCAGCGAACCCCGCCCGAACAGGGCCTGGCTGGCGGTGACCGCCTGCCGGGTCTCCTCCTCGCCGTGCACCAGCGTCGTCAGCTCCTCGGCCAACGCCCGCTGGGCGAGCCGGGCCGCCGGCCGTTCCGCCGTCGCCCGCTCCAACTCCTCGATCTCGG
Source organism: Micromonospora sp. NPDC049529 (assembly GCF_055586685.1). NCBI lineage: Bacteria > Bacillati > Actinomycetota > Actinomycetes > Micromonosporales > Micromonosporaceae > Micromonospora > Micromonospora sp. NPDC049529. Next base: position 124,138 of record NZ_JBVJHT010000022.1, on the reverse strand, counting down.
CGTGCGAGCGGAAGCTGAAGAACCGCAGGTACTGGCCGACGTCCTGGTCGCTGGCGTTGATCCAGAACTGGTAGAAGGCGTACGGGCTGGTCATGGTCGGGTCGAGCCAGACCGCACCACCCTCGCTCTTGCCGAACTTGGTGCCGTCGGCCTTGGTGACCAACGGGGTCACGAAGGCGTGCACCGGGCCCGCCCCCCGTCGACGGATGTAGTCCACCCCGGCGGTGATGTTGCCCCACTGGTCCGAGCCACCGAACTGCAACTGGCAGCCGTACCGCTGGTGCAGTTCGAAGTAGTCGTGGGACTGCATGAGCTGGTAGCTGAACTCGGTGTAGCTGATCCCGGTCTCCAACCGGGCCCGGACCACCTCGCGGGCGAGCATCTTGTTCACCGGGAAGTGCTTGCCGACGTCGCGCAGGAACTCGACCACCGACATGACGCCGGTCCAGTCGAGGTTGTTCACCAGCTGGGCGGCGTTGTCGCCGGTGTAGCTGACGAACGGAGCCAGCTGCTCCCGGATCCGACCCACCCAACCGGCGATGACCTCGGGCGGGTTCAGCGACCGCTCGGCGCTCTCCCTCGGATCCCCGATCTGTCCGGTCGCGCCCCCCACCAGCAGCAATGGGCGGTTTCCGGCCAGTTGCAGGCGGCGCGCGGTGGTGATCTGCATCAGGTTGCCGACGTGCAGGCTCGGCGCGGTCGGATCGAAGCCGACATAGAACGTCACCGGCCCGGCGGCGAACTGCGTCCGCAGTTCGTCCAGGCCGGTCGAATCCTGGATCAGGCCCCGCCACTGCAGGTCGTCGATCAGCGGTCCCGCTCCGGTCGACCCGGCGGGAGAGGCGCTGCTCTCGGTCACGGTGCTGCTATCGGTCACGGTAGGGATTCTCCCCCATCTCCCCTGATGGGCCCCACCCGGTTAACCCGGCCGGTAGGGTGTCCGGCGGATGATCACCGCCGGAGTTCGTCGGGCCGGTCGAGGTCGAGGAGGAACAGCGGTGGAGTTTTCCGAACTGACCGGTGGTTTCGCCGGGCTGCTCGGCCTGCGGCTGGACGAGGCCTCCGCGCAGCGCGTGGTGATCACTTGGGATTGCCGGCCGGAGCTGCACCAGCCGTACGGGATCGTGCACGGCGGTGTCTACACCTCGGTGGTCGAGACGGCGGGCAGCATCGGCGGCGCGATCTGGTGGGGCAACCGGGGCCGGGTGGTCGGGGTGTCGAACCAGACCGACTTCCTGCGCGCGGTGCGCGAGGGCGAACTGACCGCCGTGGCAACCCCGGTGCACCAGGGTCGCAGCCAGCAGTTGTGGCAGGTCGACATCACCGACGCCGAGGGCCGGCTGGCCGCGCGGGGCCAGGTCCGATTGCAGAACCTGACCCCGGCACCGCCCGCCGGGTAGCCGCCGGCTCCGCACCGCGAACCCACCCCGGCGGTACGCGTACCAGCTGTTGCCGTACCCCGGTCGGATGGCGGCCGTGGCGAGCCGGCGGCTGCCGGCGGACATTGACGTGCCGGCGCCGACGCACGGCCGGCGCGGAACAGCCGAATCGACGATCCCCCTCTCTTGACCCGGGGATCCAGACCGCGCACAATCCCTATCAACTAAGTAGGGAACAGCAACAATTTCGCCCGTGTCCTGTCCTCGCGCCGAATCCCCCAACGCACCGCACTCGGCGACTGACCGCAGGGAAAGGAAACACCGTGCGCAAACTTCTCCTCCTCGCCTTGGTGGGCCTCGGCGCCCAACTCGTGGACGGCAGCCTGGGCATGGCCTACGGCGTCACCTCGACCACCCTGCTCCTGGCCATCGGCACCAACCCGGCCGCCGCCTCCGCGACCGTGCACCTGGCCGAGATCGGCACCACGCTCGCCTCCGGTGCCTCGCACTGGAAGTTCGGCAACGTCGACTGGAAGGTGGTCGCGAAGATCGGCATTCCGGGCGCGGTCGGCGCGTTCGCCGGCGCGACCTTCCTCTCCGGTCTGTCCACCGAGGTCGCCGCGCCGGTGATGGCGCTGATCCTGCTCGCACTCGGCATCTACATCCTGGTCCGGTTCACCGCGTTCGGTATCCCGCGCGACCGGCTCGGCCAGCCGTTGCGCAAGCGGTTCCTCGGCCCGCTCGGTGTGGTCGCCGGCTTCGTCGACGCCACCGGCGGCGGTGGCTGGGGCCCGGTCGGCACGCCCGCGATCCTGGCCAGCGGCCGGATGGAACCCCGCAAGGTGATCGGGTCGATCGACACCAGCGAGTTCCTGGTCGCGATCGCCGCCAGCCTCGGCTTCCTCGTCGGCATCGGCAGCGAGAACATCGACTTCGGCTGGGTGGCCGCGCTGCTGATCGGCGGCGTGATCGCCGCGCCGATCGCCGCCTGGCTGGTCCGGCACATCCCGCCGCGCATCCTCGGCTCGGCGGTCGGTGGCGTCATCATCCTGACCAACACCCGCTCGCTGCTGCGCAGCGACTGGATCGACGCCTCGGACGGCACCCGCTACACCTTCTACGCCGCGATCTACCTGGTCTGGGCCGGGGCGCTGGCCTATTCGATCAAGCAGTACCGGGCCAACCGCGACGCGGAACAGCTCGAATCGGCCAGCGCCGAGCCGCGCCCGACGACGACCGTCTGACCGCAGCCGCCCGACCCCCGGGCGGGAACACGTACGCCGTACCTGCCGCGCCGCCGCGAGGAGTCCGCTCCTCGCGGCGGCGTCGTCGTACGGTCGCGCATTCGACGCATGTTCGGATGCTGATGACTCCATTAGACGATGAAAATGAAAACCGCTAGCGTCTCCGCTGATCGAATGACGGAGGAGGCATTGTTGAGAGCGTCAGCATCCTGGGCGATCCGGGCGGCGATCGCGGTCACGACCGTATATGCCGTGTCCGCGTGCGGTTCCGGAAACGCCGGAACCAATGACGGTACGGCCAATTCACCAACCGATGAACAGAAGCTGTCGGTCGTGGCGACCACTCCGGAGGTGGCCGACTTCGTCCGCAATGTCGGCGGCGACGGGATACGGGTCACCCAGCTGATCAAACCCAACGTCGACCCGCACGAGTACGAGCCGACCCCCGCCGACATCCAGGCCATCGCCACCGCGTCCCTGGTGGTCAAGAACGGTGTCGGCCTGGAGAAGTGGCTCGACCGCACGATCGAGTCGGCCGGCTTCGACGGCACCGTCGTGGACACCAGCCGGGGCGTGACCCTGCGCAAGGGCGATCCCGACGACGAGGAGACGGCCGACGGCGACCCGCACATCTGGCACAACCCACTGAACGCCAAAATCATGGCGGAGAACATCGAGAAGGCGTTCGTCACCGCCGATTCCGGCCGGGCGGAGACGTACCGGAAGAACTATCGGGACTACGCGGCGAAGCTCGACGCACTCGACGCCGAGAACACGAAGAAGTTCGAGGCGCTCCCGGCCGACCAACGCAAGCTGGTGACCAACCACGACGCGTTCGGCTATTACATCGACCGTTACAAACTGCAATTCGTCGGCTCGGTCATCCCGAGCATGGACACCAGCGCCGAACTCTCCGCCGCCCAACTCACCGACCTCGTCGCGAAGATCAGGGCGACCGGCACCAAGGCGATCTTCAGCGAGAGCTCGCTGCCGCCGAAGAGCGCCGAGGCGATCGCCCGGCAGGCCGGCGTCCAGGTGGTCGGCGGCGAGGACGCGCTGTACGGCGACAGCCTCGGCACCGAGGGCACACCGCAGGGCACCTACATCGGCGCGGAGGAACACAACACCGACACGATCGTGCAGGCTCTCGGTGGCTGAGTCGCCCGAGGGCGTACCGGCGGCCGACGTTGCCCTGCGGTTCTCGCGGGCCAGCGTCGGCTACGCCGGTCGTACCGTACTGAGCGGCGTGCACCTGACCGTACGACCGGGCGAGGCACTGGCACTGGTCGGACCGAACGGCGCCGGCAAGTCCACCCTGATCAAGGCGGTCCTCGGCCTCGCCCAGCTGCTCGACGGCTCGCTGACCGTCCTCGGCGAGCCAGCGGTGCGCGCACGCGGGCGCGCCGCGTACGTGCCGCAGCTCGACAGTCTCGACGCCGACTTCCCGGTCTCCGCCGGACAGGTCGTGCTGATGGGGCGCTACCGGCACGCCGGCTGGCTGCGGCCACCGGGCCGGGCCGACCGGCGGCTGGCCGCCGAGGCACTGGACCGGGTCGGGCTCGCCAACCGGGCCCGGACCCGGTTCGGACTGCTCTCCGGGGGTCAGCGGCAACGGGTGCTGCTCGCCCGCGCGATCGCCGCACAGCCGCGCCTGCTGCTGCTCGACGAACCACTCAACGGCCTGGACGCACCGAGCCAGGAGAAGATCCTGCGGGTGCTGGCGACCCTGCGGGCCGACGGGACCGCGCTGGTGGTCAGCACCCACGACCTCGCCGTCGCCCGTGACGCCTGCGACACGGTGTGCCTGCTCAACGGTCGCCAGTACGCCTTCGGCCCGGTCCCCGCAACCCTCTCGCCGGCACTGCTGCGGCAGACGTACGGCCGCCACGCGGTGGAACTCGACGGTGGCGCGACGATGCTGGTCGAACCCTGATGCGCGACTTCCTGATCGACCCGTTCACCGCCCCGTTCATGGCCCGCGCGCTGGCCGAACTGGCCCTGCTGGCACTGATGTGCGGACCGGTGAGCGTGTTCATCTTCGTCCGCCGGCTCTCCTTCGTCGCGGACGCGCTGACCCACACCGTCTTCCCCGGTGTGGTGATCGGTTACCTGGCCGGCGGGATCGAGGGCATCTTCGGCGGGGCACTCGTCGCCGGCCTGGTCACCGCCGTCGCGCTCAGCCTGCTGACCCGGCACGGTCGGCTCGGCGAGGACGCGGCGATCGCGGTCATGCTCACCGCGATGTTCTCCGTCGGCGTCGTCCTGGTCTCCCGGCGGTCGTCGTACACCGCCGACCTGACCTCGTTCCTGTTCGGGCGGGTGCTCACCGTCAGCCGGCCGCAGCTCGTACAGACGGGGGTGCTCGCGGTTGTCGTGCTCGGACTGCTCGCGCTCAGCGCCCGGCTGCTGGTCTTCCGCTCCTTCGACCCGGTCGGCGCGGCAGCTGCCGGCTACCGGATCGGCTGGCTCGACGCCTGGCTGAACGTGATCGTCGCCCTGGTCGTGGTCGCCTCGGTCCGGGCCGTGGGCACCGTGCTGGTGGTGGCCCTGCTGCTGGTGCCGGCGGCGACCGCGCGACTGCTCACCGACCGGCTGCTCGCCATGGCGGTGATCGGGATCGGGATCACCCTGGGCGCCGGCTACCTCGGACTGTTGGCGAGCTGGACCGCCTCGGTCGACCACGGACTGCGGCTCACCTCGGCCTGCGCCGTCGTACTGGCGCTGGTCGCGGCGTACCTGATGGCCCTGCCGGTCGGTCTGCTCCGGGCCCGGCGAGCCCGGCGACGGGTCGGCACCGGGCGCGGTACGGCGGCCGTCGCACCCGCCGGATCGGGGCACCGATGAGCTGGTGGGACGACGTCTTCCACCGGGCCCTGGTGGCGGCGGTGCTGGTCGGCCTGCTGGCCGGGCTGATCGGGGTGCAGGTGGTGCTGCGCCGGCTCTCCTTCTTCACCATGGCGATGAGCCACGCCACCTTCCCCGGTGTCGTCGCGGCCAGCATCATCGGGGTGAACATCTATCTCGGCGGCGCGGTCGCCGGCCTGGTCGTCGCCGTCGGGGTGGCCGCGTTGAGCCGGGCCCGGGGGCAGGACGCCGCCGCCGCGACCGGTGTCATCCTGGCCGGCGGATTCGCCCTCGGGATCGGACTGGTCGCCACCCGGAACGGGTTCAGCCGGGACCTGTCGTCGTTCCTGGTCGGTTCGATCCTCAGCGTGTCCACCGGTGACCTGCTGATGATCGCGACCGTGCTGGGCCTGGTCGCGCTGGTGCTCGCGCTCGGCGGCCGGCCGCTGCTCTTCGTCGGCTTCGACCGGGTCGGCGCCCGCGCCGCCGGCTACCGCCCCGGGCTGGTCGACCTGGTGCTGCTGGTCCTGATCGAGCTGGTGATCGTCGCGCTGGTGCCGGTCGTCGGGACCATCCTGACCCTGGCCCTGGTGGTCGCCCCGGCGGCGGCCGGCCGGGCCTGGTCCGACCGGATCGGCGTGATCACCGCCCTGGCGATGGGGTTCGGCGCGGTCAGCGGCGTCGTCGGGCTGCTCGCGTCGAGCGCGTACGACGTGGCGGCGGGGGCGAGCATCACGCTGGCCGCCACGGCGATCCTGATCCTGTCCCTGGTCGGCGGCAGGTGGCGTACCCGCGCCCGCCGTTGACGCCGTTAACGTGAGACACGGCGGTGGGGGGGGGGGGGGGGGGGGGGGGGGGGGGGGGGGGAGAGGGGGGGGGGGGGGGGGGGGGGGTGGGGGGGGGGGGGGGGGGGGGGGAAA
>NZ_JBVJHT010000022.1:115028-117742 GCF_055586685.1 Micromonospora sp. NPDC049529 | reverse complement strand
CCTCCCTTTCGCCGCCCCCCTGCAGCCTCCCCCCCCTCCTCCCCCCCTCCCCCCCCCCCCCCCCCCCCCCCCCCCCCCCCGCGACGTTCAGTCCTGTGCCTTGCCGGTGGTGAGCCGGGCCAGCAGCAACGCGACCAGGATGATCAGACCGTAGATGGCCTGGATCCACTGCGCGGAGACCCCGGCCAGGGTCAGGATGTTGTTGATCAGACCGAGCACGATCACACCGCAGAGGGCACCGAAGAGCGTGCCCTTGCCACCGTCCATGCTCACCCCACCGATCACCGCCGCGGCGAACACGGTGAAGATCATGCCCTGGCCCTGGGCGGCGGCGACCGAGCCGAGCCGACCGGTCATCAGCAGCCCGGCCAGCGCGGCCAGCACACCGGCCACCATGAACACGATGAACACCACCCGGTCGGTACGGATACCGGCCGCCCGGGCGGCGTCGGCGTTGCCACCGATCGCGTAGATCGACCGACCCGACCGGAAGAACCCGAGTACGACGATGCCGACCACGAACAGCGCCCCGCAGAGCCAGATCGACGCCGGCAGCCCGAGCCAGAGCGCGTTGCCCAGGTAGAGCACCGACGGCGGCAGCTCGAACAGGTTCTGCCCACCGGTGATGCCGATCTGCAGACCCCGCAGCACGATCAGCATGCCGAGCGTCACGATGAACGCCGACAGCCCCAACCGCAGGATCAACACCCCGTTGAACGCCCCGACCAGCAACCCGATCAGCAGGCAGATCGGAATCGCCAACGTGGACGGCCAGTCGGTGCCGAGGCCGTTGCTGACCGCCGGGATGACCAACGCGACGGCGAGCGCGGGCGCCAGGCCGACGGTCGACTCCAGCGAGAGGTCGAACTTCCCACCGATCAGGATGATCGCCTCGGCCAGCACCAGCAGGGACAACTCGGTCTGCTGCTGCAACACGTTGATGATGTTCGCGGTGCTCAGGAACACCGGATCGACCAGCGCACCGACCACGATCAGTACCAGGATCGCGGGCACCAGCGCCAGGTCGCGCAGGCCGGCCAGGCGCAGCCGGCGTCCGGCGGCCACCGTGGGGGGCGCCACGGTGGTGGTGGTTCCGGTCATTTCTCGGCTCCTTCCGGGGCCGCCGACTGTTCCGCGGCCACTCCCTCCACGGCGGCGACGACGTCGGCGTCCGCCCAGCCGGGTGCCAGCTCCCGCGTCACCCGACCGTGGAACATCACCAGGACCCGGTCACACGTACGCAGGTCGTCGAGCTCGTCGGAGATCATCAGCACGCCGGTGCCGGCGTCGGCCGCGTCGCGTACCGCACCGAGCAGTGACTCCTTGGACCGCACGTCCACCCCGGCGGTCGGGTTGATCAGCACCAGCACCCGGGGATCGGTGGAGAGCGCACGGGCGAGCACCACCTTCTGGGCGTTGCCACCGGAGAGGCTGTTCACCGGTGCGTCCGGTCCGGGCGCCTTGATGTCGTACCGCTCGATCATCGCCTCGGCGACGGCGTCACGGCGTTTCGGCACGATCACCCCGGCCGGTCCGAACCGGCCGGAGATCGGCAGGGTGGCGTTCTCCGCGATGCTGAGCAGCGGAATCAGCCCTTCCCGGTGGCGGTCCTGCGGCACCGTGCCGATCCCTGCGGCCAGCGCGGCGGGCACGCTGCCCGGCGGTACGACCCGGTCACCGACCACCACCGTGCCGGCGTCGGCCCGACGCAGACCACTGATGCTCTCCGCCAGCGAAACCTTGCCGCTGCTGCCGGAGCCGGTGACACCGACCATCTCACCGGCCCGTACCTCGATGCTGATGTCGTCGTACACGTCGGCGAGCCGGAGCCCGTCGACCCGCAGACTCACCGGCGCGTCCGCCGGCAGCGGCGGCCGGATGCCGCCGTCGACCAGACCGATCGCCTCCCCGGTCATCGCCTCGACCAGCGCCTTGCGGTCCAGCTCGGCGACCGGACGGGTGAGCACCCAGCGGGCGTCGCGCAGCACGGTGACCGTGTCGCAGACCTCGTACACCTCCTGGAGGTGGTGCGAGATGAACAGCAGGGTCACCCCGGCGGCGGCCAGGCCCCGCAGCCGGTCGAAGAGCCGCTCGATGGCGATGCCGTCGAGCTGTGCGGTCGGCTCGTCCAGGATGATGAACCGGGCACCGGTGGAGAGCGCACGGGCGATCTCCACCAGTTGCCGCTGCTCGACGTTCAACTCGCCGGCGAGCCGGCTCGGATCGACCGCCAGGCCGAACTCCTCCAGCAGGTCGCCGGCCCGGCGACGGAGCTGCCGCCAGGCGATCGGACCACGTTCGGTCTGCCGGTTGAGGAAGAGGTTCTCCGCCACGCTCAGCGTCGGGATGATGGTCGACTTCTGGTACACGCAGGCGACCCGGCGACGCCAGGCGTTCCGGTCGGCCAGCGGCGGGGCCGGCTCGCCACCGAACCGGACCTCGCCGCTGTCCGGCCGTTGCAGGCCGGTCAGGATCGAGACCAGAGTGGACTTACCGGCACCGTTGCGGCCGACCAGGGCGTGTGTCTCACCCGTGGTGATCGAGATACCGGCGTCGACGAGCGCGGCGGTGGCGCCGAACCGCTTGCTGACGCCCACCGCCTCGACCGCGACACCGGGTGCCGCGCCCGGGGGGGGGGGGGGGGGGGGGGGGGGGGGGGGGGGGGTTGGGGGGGGGGGGGGGGGGGGGGGGGGGGGGGGGGGGGGGGGGGGGGT
>NZ_JBVJHT010000022.1:0-115020 GCF_055586685.1 Micromonospora sp. NPDC049529 | reverse complement strand
AGATCGGCGGGCGAGGAGGGCGGGTTTTCCCCCCCCCCTCTCCCCCCCCCCCCCCCCCCCCCCCCCCCCCCCCCCCCCCCCCCCCTTCCCCGGCCCCCCCCCCCCCCCCCCCGGCGCGGCTGTTCGGGAGCTTCGGTGAGGACATCACTTCTTGACCTGGTTGCCCCACAACCCGGCGTCGTCGACGTTGGCCGCGGTGACCAGCGGCGCCGGGAGTTGGTCCTCAAGCACGCCGTTGCCGACGTCGACGATGGTGCTGTCGTGGTCGGTCGGGCCGGGGGTGAAGGTCTTGCCCTCGACGGCGGCCTTCGCGTAGAAGAGGGCGTACTTGGCGTACAGGTCGGCCGGCTGGGAGACGGTCGCGTCGATCTCACCCTTGCGGATCGCCTCGAACTCCTGCGGGATGCCGTCGTTGGAGACGATGAAGATGTGCTTCGGGTCGGTCGGCGGCACCAGCAGGTTCTTCGACCGGAGCAGTTGCAGCGTCGGGGCCAGGAACACGCCGCCGGCCTGCATGTAGACGCCCTTGATGTCCGGGTGCTGGGCGAGCCGGGTCTGCAACGCCGCGGACGCCTTGGCGCCCTCCCACTCGGTCGGCTCGGCGAAGACCGTGATGTTCGGGAACTTGCTCTTCATGCACTCGGCGAACGCCTCGGAGCGGTCCCGACCGTTGACCGAGGAGAGCGAGCCCTGGAACTCGATCACCTTGCCGTTGCCGCCGAGCTTCTCGCCGAGGAACTCGCACGCCTTCTGCCCGTACGCGCGGTTGTCGGCGCGTACGACCATGAAGACCTTGCCCTTGTCCGGTCGGGTGTCGACCGACACCACCGGGATCTTCTTCTGTTCCAGCTGGGCGAGCGTGGTGGCGATCGCGCCGGTGTCCTGCGGCGCCATCACGATCGCCTTGGCGCCCTGGCTGGTCAGCGCCTGGGCGTTGGCGACCAGCTTCGCGATGTCGTTCTGCGAGTTGGTCGTGTCCATCAGGTTGATGCCGGACTCCTGCGCGTACTGCGGGATGTACTTCGCGTAGGAGTTCCAGAAGTCCGAGTCCGCGCGGGGCAGGTCGACGGCGATCTGCGGGCTGTCGCCGCCCGCGCCGCCGGTGCCGGGCTCGGCGGAGTCACCGCAGCCGGTGGCGGTCAGGGCAAAGGTGACGACCAGCGCCGCGGTGACCGCGGCGCGCCTGGTCAGTTCCATGGTGATCCTCACTGTCGGGACGGAAACGCTGGGTGGGGATGCGCAGGTCTTACCGTGTGACAGGTTGCTTACCGTGGTGACAGGTGTCGCTTGGGTACTTCTTCTTCGGGTGCGGAACTACTTCGGTGGTGCCGGTAACCGGAGCCCGTGCATGCCGCCGTCGACGGCGAGCACGGTGCCGGTGGTCGCGCCGGCCAGCGGGCTGGCCAGGTAGGCGATGGCCGCGGCCACCTCGTCCGCGCTGACCAGCCGACCGGTGGGCTGACGGGCGCGCAGGGCGGCGAGTTCGGCGTCCGGGTCGGCGGCGGCGGCGAGCAGCCGGCGTACCCAGGGGGTGTCCACGGTGCCGGGGTTGACGCAGCAGACCCGGATCCCCTCGCGTACGTGGTCGGCCGCCATCGCCGCGGTCAGCGCCTGAACCGCGCCCTTGGTGGCGCTGTAGAGCGCCCGGTTCGGCAGGCCGGCGTGCGCGGCGATCGAACAGGTGTTGACGATCACCGGGTGGAGGGACTCGCGCAGCCTCGGCAGGGCGGCCCGGCTCACCCGGACCAGGCCGACCACGTTCACGTCCCAGACCCGGTGCCACTCGTCGTCCGGGTTGCTCTCCACGGTGCCGACCGCGCCGATGCCGGCGTTGTTGACCAGGATGTCGATCCCGCCGAGCCGCTCGGCCACCACGTCGACCGCGGCCCGGACCGAGGCGTCGTCGGCGACGTCGACGGGTACGCCGAGCAGCGGCGCGGGAACGGCGGCGTGATCGAGGTCGAGGCAGGCCACCCGTGCTCCCCGGGCGGCGAGGAACCGGGCGGTGGCCAGCCCGATGCCGGAGGCGCCCCCGGTGACCACGGCAACCAGGCCGGCGAACTCCCGACTGATCTGAACCGGTTCGCTCATGACGGGTCCCCCACCCTGACGGCCTCGCTCATGACGATCACCCCGACCTCGACGGCCTCGCCCATCACGATCACCCCGACCTTGACGGCTGCGCTCATGACGGATCCGCCTTCCAGACCGGTCCGTCGGGGTAGGCGTGGTCGGCGAGGCTGCGCGGGTGCATGGTGGCGCTGAAGCCGGCGGTGGTCGGCGCCTGGTAGCGGCCGTCGCGGATGCGTACCGGGTCGACGAAGTGTTCGTGCAGGTGGTCGACGTACTCGATGATCCGGTTCTCCATCGTCCCGGAGACCGCCACGTAGTCGAACATCGACAGGTGTTGTACCAGTTCGCAGAGGCCCACGCCGCCCGCGTGCGGGCAGACCGGGACGCCGAACTTCGCCGCGAGCAGCAGAATGGCGATGTTCTCGTTGACCCCGGCCACCCGCGCCGCGTCGAGCTGGACGAAGGAGACCGCTTCGAGCTGGAGCAACTGCTTGAACATCACCCGGTTCTGCACGTGCTCGCCGGTGGCGACCGGGATCGGCGCGATCCGCCGGGCGATGGCCGCGTGGCCGAGTACGTCGTCCGGACTGGTCGGTTCCTCCACCCACCAGGGCGAGTACTCGGCGAGCGCCTGCACCCAGGTGACGGCGACGTCCACGTCCCAGCGCTGGTTGGCGTCGATCGCGATCCGGATGTCGGGTCCGCAGGTCTCCCGGGCGATCCGCATCCGCCGCACGTCGTCGGCCAGGTCGGCGCCGACCTTGAGCTTGATCTGGGTGAACCCGGCGTCGATCGCCTCGCGGCAGAGCCGGCGCAGCTTGTCGTCGTCGTAGCCGAGCCAGCCGGGCGAGGTGGTGTACGCCGGGTAGCCCTCGGCGAGCAGCCGGGCCACCCGCTCGTCGCGCCCCTGCGCGCCGGCGCGCAGGATCGCCAGCGCCTCGTCCGGGGTCAGCGCGTCGGTCAGGTAGCGGAAGTCGACCAGCGCGACCAGGTCCTCCGGGGTCATCGAGCCGAGCAGTTGCCACAGCGGCATGCCGGCCCGTTTCGCCTTCAGGTCCCACAGGGCGTTGACCACGGCGGAGATCGCCATGTGCATGACGCCCTTCTCCGGGCCGAGCCAGCGCAGCTGCGAGTCGTGCACCAGCTCGCGCCAGAGCACGCCGAGGTCGTCGAGCACGTCCTTGACCAGCCGTCCGACCAGGTACGGGCGCAGCGCGGCGATGGCCGCCTCCTGCACCTCGTTGCCCCGGCCGATGGTGAAGGCGAAGCCGTGTCCCTCGTGGTCGTCGGGTGCGTCGGTGCGCAGCACCACGTACGCGGCCGAGTAGTCCGGGTCCGGGTTCATCGCGTCGGAGCCGTCCAGCTCGCGCGAGGTGGGGAAGCGGATGTCGTACGTGTCCAGGGCGACGAATCGGCTGCTCACCACGCGACCCCCAGTCGCTGGCGCTGGCGACCGAGTCCGTCGATCTCCAGTTCGACCACGTCACCGGGACGCAGGTACGGCTTCGGGTCGGGCATGCCGAGCGCGACGCCGGCCGGGGTGCCGGTGTTGACGATGTCGCCCGGGTAGAGGGTCATGAACTGGCTGACGTAGCGGATGATCTCCGGCACGTTGAAGATCATGTCTTTGGTGTTCCCGTTCTGCCGGAGCGTGCCGTTGACCCAGAGCCGCAACCCGAGCTGACCGGGATCGGGGATCTCGTCGCGGGTGACCAGCCACGGGCCGAACGGGTTGAAGGTCTCACAGGACTTGCCCTTGTCCCACTGGCCGCCGCGTTCGAGTTGGAACGCGCGCTCGGAGACGTCGTGCGAGATGGCATAGCCGGCCACGCACTCCATCGCCTCCGCCTCGGAGGGGAGGTACCGCGCGGTCCTGCCGATGACGACGGCCAATTCGACCTCCCAGTCGGTCTTCTCGCCGCCGTGCGGCACCAGTACCTCGTCGCAGGCGCCGACGACGGTGTCCGGCGCCTTCAGGAACAGGACCGGCTCGGTGGGTACCGCCGCCCCGGTCTCGCGGGCGTGCTCGTGGTAGTTCAGCCCCACGCAGACGATCTTGCCGGGCCGGCGCAGCGGCGGGCCGAGCCGCAGCCCACGCCCGCGCAGCGGCGGCAGCCGGAGTTCGAGCAGGCCGCGTACGTGGTTGATGCCGCCGGCCGCGAGGAAGTCGCCGTCGAAGTCGGTGACGTGTCCGGAGAGATCGAGGATCGTGCCGTCCTCGGCCAGCACGGCGGGGCGCTCGCCGCCGGGTGGACCGACCCGTAAGAGTTTCACGGCAGCGGTTCCTTTATGTCGATGGTGTTTCCCCGCGTCATACATCGGATGTCTATCAGTCCATCGACAAGCGCACAAGGCCGAGGACGGGGCGTTTAGGCCCATCTACTGCGCTCCACACCGGATTGTGCGCTCGGGGTAATGCCCGTACGTCCTCACTTGACTGAGCCATACATCCAATGTTAACTCCGAGTGACGGGGCGAACCGGATCGACGGTCGCCACCGGCCGGGCCGCAGACCGCAGCCGGACACGTCAATGCGCTGGTGGGAGGGCTGATGACGGGCGGACCGAAGCGCCCCACCCGCGCCGCGTCGAATCCGGGCCCTCGCCCTCCGGTACGACCGGCCCGCCACCGACTGGGAGACCGAATCGTTGCCGATCGGCAACGGAGCACTGGGCGCCGGGCTCTTCGGCGGCATCGGCACCGAACGGCTGCCGTACAACGAGAAAACCCGGCGGACCGGGGGCGGGCGACGGCCCTACCGACAGCACCCTGCCGAACCTCTGGGACACCCACCCGCCGTTCCAGCTCGGCGGGAACCTCGGTGCCGTCGCCGGCATGACCGAGATGCTGCTCCAGAGCCAACATGAGGTGATCGACGTACTGCCGGCACGGCCGAGCGGGTGGGCGGCGAGATCGGTCACCGGACCGCGGGCGCGCGGCAACGTCACCGTCGACGTGTGGTGGCGGGACCGGGCCGCGACCCGGATCGTCCTGGCCGCCGGCAGTTCCGGCGAGCTGACCGTACGCAGTCCGCTGCTGCTCACCGCGCCGTGGCCGATGTGGACATCGGTCGGGCCGTACCGATGCTCCGAAACGGGCCGGAGGTGACCCTCACCGCCGTTGCCTGGCGCCGCTACCGGGCCGAAACGAGCCCTTCCGCGTTGTCCTCCTCAGCCGATGCCGAGGCGTTCACACAGGCCCCGTAGCTCGGTCCAGCCGGCGCCGCGACGGGACCGCTCCAGCAGGCTGCGTACGGTCTCGACGATGATCGGGTTTCGCATCCGCTGGGGTGCCAACCGGTCGGCGGTCAGGAGCATCCGCAACGCCTCGGCATCGCGACCGGTCCTCGCCAACGCCCGACCGGTGTCGGAGTAGAAGGCGAACTGTCGGGAGATCGAATCCACCGCGTGGGGTGTGGTGCCGCGCGCGATCTCCACCGCCCGGCCGGGCGAGTCCCCGTCGGCCTCCATCGCGATCCGCCAGAAGTTGATGTTCGTCGGCCCGAACATCAGGCGCAGGGCGTCGGAGTCTCCGGTGTCGGCGGCGATCCGCTCCGCCAGGGCAACGGGCTGCATCGCGTCCTCGGTCCGGCCGAGCGCGTACAGCGCGTACGCCTGCGTCATGTAGAGCTGACCCAGCATTTCCGGAGCGTCCGGCAGGTCGGTGTGCGGTTCCAGATCGCGGGCGGCGTGCTCGGCGATGGTCAGCGCGCGCTCGTACAGACCACAGCCGGTCGCGGCGTGGGACCGGGCGAACGCTGCCAGGCCGAGCATGACCGGCTGGTCGAGCGCCTCGGCGGCCTGCTGCGCCCGGTCGGCGACCAGGCACGCGGCGGCGGGGTTGCCGGCGTACCTGACCACGAACGATGCGGTGTCCTCGGCGATGACGAGGGCTCGTAGCGCCGCCGCCCGATCGGCTCCGTAGGCCGCGACGTGGAGGCTGCGAAGCAGGCCGGGGATGCGGGTTGACGCGCCGGCATAGTCACACCGGGCACGAAGATCACGAATCAGGTCCAGTTCATGGGTGAGCGCCGGCATTGGAAGGACATCCGCCTGCGCCGGCCGGTACTGGAGATCCGCTTCGACAACCGCGCGAAGTGTCTCGTATACCGCGCCGCTGACCTGCACGTCGGTGTAGTCGGTGGGCGCGGCGGGCTGGCCGGTGAGGTCGGTGACGGGGCAGCGGAGCGCTTGGGCGATGGACGCGAGGGTGAACCGGTTGTCGGCGCCGATCTCGCCACGCTCGATCCGGGACAACGTGGAGTGGTGGATCCCGGCCAGGTCGGCGACGACCCGTACGGTGAGTTTCAGCAGCTTACGGCGGTCGCGGATCCGCTGACCGATGCCCGTGTCCGGAGTGGATTTGCGCGGCATGACGTCCTCCCTGAGGGGATGCTGCCACCCACGGTACGACTGATGGTGCACGTATGCACCAACCTCGGTGTTCATCGACCTACTGTCCGGTCAACAGCACGTTGCGTGAACACATCGTTGCTATCGGATTGGCTGAGCACCTTGCTCACTGACGCCGGTCCCGTTGACGGAGGTGGACAAATGGCAATCAACAGCACTCGACGAAAATGGTTCTTGGATCCTGAGCCGGGCCCGACGGAGCAGGCGCCCCCCGAACCCGAGCCGGACTCGACTCCGGCCGAGGATCAGCGACCAGCTCCGCTTGTCCAGACGGTGGTGGGCAAATTCCCTCCGACCGGCACTGGCCGGCGGTCTACGCGCAACAACGGCGGGCGGTGGTTGTCGTGAGCGAGGCGGCGCAAATGATCTACGACGCATTGCGGGTCGTCGCGCAGCACCGCGAGGACACCTGTCCGGAGTGCACCGAAGACGGGTGCCCGGCTCTGAATCGGGCGCGGAGCCTGGTCGAGGTACCGGGAGAATGGTGACTGCGTCGGATATAAATGATCTGGTCGTCAACCTGAATCCGGGCGAATGGTACGCCCAGTTCGGTGTACTCGCGGCCACACCGCGACGCATCCGCCTCATACACAAAGGCGGTCGGCTCTACACCCGGCACGTCGGCGAACGCGGCGAGCACGCCGAAATCTGGGTGACCGCCCACAAACCCGAATGCCCGCCCGGGCACCCGCCATGCCACCTCGAATACATCGCCCTGGCAGCGGTGGAACGGGCGCTGGCCACACGGGAGGCACGGTGAGCCGCAACGACGAGGCCACCGACCCCGCCACGCTGCGGGCCGCCGCCGAGCAGACCTGGCGCCAGCACCAGCCAGGCGGAAACATCTGGCGGCCCGGAACCTGCTACCACTGCATGCCGGACGGGTGCGCCCAGTTGGCTTGGGCAATCGACATTCGAGCCGAGCAAACCACCACACACCCGGAGGCCCGCCACCAGTCGAACGCCGAGCAACTGGCGGACGCCCGGTGACCGAGATCGGGGATCCGGCGACGAATCGACTGACGAAAATCACCTGCAACCTGACTGCCGGTGCAGTCGAGGCCCGCGATGCGCTGACCGTCGGGTGGCGGGTGACTCAGACCGATGCGGTGAACCGGGCACTCCAGGTAGCCGCGCTCCTGCACAAGCTCGCACCTGACGGGCATTTTCAGGTGGTCAGAGACGACGGCTCATCCTCGGACATCTATCTCGTCTGAGCGCACCGGCAGAGCTGAGCGATGAGGCGGGCCCACTCCTTGGAGCCCGCCTCATCGCTGTTTGCGTTGAAGCTGTCGGCGTCGTCGCAATCATCCAAGCCCCGACAACTGGTCCTCCGGAGCGCTCGCGTACCTCAGAAGCGCCAGGGCGAGGAGAGCCGTGGCCCGATCCCGTACGCCACGGCGGTCACCCACCCCAGCTCAGTCGGCGACGTGTCTGCGGCACGGTCCCGCGTTTCTGGCGACGAGTGACGGACTCCTCTTTGAGCAGTCGCTCAAACATGGGCTATGGTGCCGTTTGAGCGACCGCTCAAATCAGGGGAGGAACGTCATGACCGAGCCGGAACCCCAGCCGTCCCAGCACCCGTTGCCGCCACCGGATGTGCCGCCGACGGCGGCCCGTGCCCGATGGGTGCTGGCCGGGTTGATCGCCGGCGTCGGGGCGATCGTCTTCTTCTTCGCCGTCCGGAATGGACGGGCCGACAGCGCCCTGCTCTTCGTCGGGCTGCCGGCGCTGCTGGCGGCGACGCTTGCGCTCGTACCGGCCCGGACGACCCACGGCAGGACGTTCCTCGTCACCACGATCGTCCTGCTGATGTGTGCGGTCGTGCTGCACGAGGGGGCCATCTGCGTGGTCCTGGCCGCACCCCTGGTGTACGCGGTCGTGCACGGCACCGCCGCACTGATCGAGTTCCTCAGGTACCACAACCGGCGGTACGCCCTGCTGCCGTTGCCGCTGCTGCTGCTCGGCGGGATCGAGGGCACCAGCGACCAGCTCCGGATCAACCCGGACCAGAGCACGGTGGTGACCCGTACCGTCGCGCTGACGCCGGAGCAGGTGCGGGAGCGGCTGGGCCGGGGACCGGTGGCGACACCCGCCCGGTCCGTACCGCTGCGACTGCTCGGGATGCCGCTGCCGGAACGGGTCACCGGGGACGGACTCGCGCCGGGCGACCGCTGGCTGTTCGCGTACCACGGATCCGCCCACGGACCCGGCGGCCACCTGCTCGCCCAGGTCGACGAGTCCGGGCCGGACCGGCTCGGCTTCACCTTCGTCGAGGACAGCTCGATCACCGCCCGGTGGATCACCTGGCAGGACGCGGAGGTGCGCTGGCAGGCGGTGGACGCGGGACACACCGAGATCCGGCTGACCGTCGGCTACCGGCGCGGGCTGGACCCGTCCTGGTACTTCGGGCCGATACAGGATGCCCTGATGCACAGCGGCGGCGGGCACCTGCTGGACATGCTGGCGCTGCGGTGAGCCTGACCCTGGCCCGTTACGTCAGCCTGGCCGTGCCGGTCCTCCTGATGATCCTGGCCCGGCGAACCGACGGGGGTCGCCGGGCCGGGGTCGGGGCGCTGCTCGCGTTCCTCACCGCCGCGGTCGGGCTGGCCGGGCTGCACGAGGTCAGCCTGCACACCAACTGGTACGCCTTCGCGCCGGTCGACGGTGCCTACCGGGGTTTCCCGATCGACCTGTGGCTCGGCTGGGCGGTGCTGTGGGGACCGCTGCCGGTGCTGCTGCACCGGATCCTGCCGCTGCCGGTGGCGCTGGGCCTGCTGCTCTGGCTGGACGCGGCGGCGATGCCGGCCCTGCACCCGCTGGTACGACTCGGACCCGACTGGCTGCTCGGCGAGATCGTCGGGCTGCTGGCGGTGGCCCTGCCGGCACAGTTGCTCGGCCGGTGGACCGTACGGCAGCGGCGACTCGGTGCCCGGACCACCCTGCAACTGGTCGTCTTCACCGCGCTGACCCTCTGGCTGTTGCCGAGCGTCGCCTTCGAACTCGGCGACGGCTCGTGGGCCCGGCTGACCGGCCTGTCGCCGGCCCTGCTGTTCGTCATCGCGCAGGTGGGGCTGCTGCTGGCGGTGCCGGCGCTGGCCGCCGTGCTGGAGTTCGCCCGGCGCGGCGGTGGCACGCCGTTGCCCTGGGACCCGCCCCGGCGACTGGTCAGCACCGGGCCGTACGCCTATGTCGGCAGCCCGATGCAGTGCGGCATGCTGGCGTTGCTGCTGCTCACCGCGCTGGTGACCGGCAGCGTCGCGCTGGCGCTGGCCGCCGCGGCCACCATCGCGTTCAGCTACGGCGTCGCCCGGCCGCACGAACGCCACGACCTGTCCAGCCGGTACGGCCACCACTGGTACGACTACCACCAGCGGGTACGCGACTGGTGGCCGCGCGGTACGCCGTACCCGGAAACTCCCCCGGCCGTCCTCTGGCTCGACGAGGACTGCGGACCGTGCGCGGCGACCGCCGGCTTCCTGCGCCGCCGCTCACCGGTCGGCCTGACCCTGGCGCCGGCCGGGGCGCACCCGGCGCCGCTGTACCGGGCCCGGTACGAGGCGGCCGACGGGTACCACGCGGACGGGGTGGCCGCTGTCGCCCGGGGACTGGAGCATGTCAACCTTGGCTGGGCCTATCTCGGCTGGCTGCTCCGGCTGCCCGGGATCGGCTGGCTGGCCCAGGTGGTGACCGACGCGATGATCGCGCCACCGCACCTGGCGAAGCGGCGTACGCCGGAACCGAGGGAGCGGAATGTCCAGCACGAAGCAACGGCTGCTCGACGGGGCGATGACCGCCATCCGTGAACACGGCATCGCCGGTGTCTCGGCCCGGACCATCGCCACCGCCGCCGAGGCGAACCAGGCGCTGATCTTCTACCACTTCGGCAGCGTCGACGAACTGCTCTCCGCCGCCTGCCGGGCCGCCACCGCCGAACGGATCGCCCAGTACGTCGACCGCTTCGCCACCGTGACGTCCCTGCGCGAACTGCTCGACGTCGGCCGGGCGCTGCACGCCGAGGAACGCCGGCTGGGCAACGTGTCGGTGCTGGCCCAGCTGCTCGCCGGCGCGCAGCACGACGTACGCCTGGCCGCACCGACCGCCGCCGCGTTGCAGCTCTGGATCGACGAGATCGAGTCGGTGCTGCGCCGGCTGCTGGCCGGTTCGCCGTTCGCCGAGATCGCCGACATTTCCGGACTGGCCCGCGCGCTCTCCGCCGCCTTCGTCGGGCTGGAACTCTACGGCGGAGTCGACGAGGCCGGCGCGGAGCAGGCGCTCGGCGCCCTGGAACAGCTCGCGGTGCTGGTCGAGGTGGTCGACGAGCTGGGGCCGGTGTCCCGCCGCGCCCTCCGCTCGAAAATCAGCCGGGCGGCGACGCGACGGAACTGACCAGCGGCACGGGGCCGGTTACGGGTTCCAGAAGCGCACCTCGGGATACCCGGACGCGGGCCCGTCGAGCAACGACCGTGGTTGCCGGCGCAGGTGCCGGTCGAGGAAGGCGGTCACGTACGCGTGGGTGATCTCCACGCAGCGCCGTGCCGGCAGCTCCTGGAGGCGACGGCCGAGTTGTTCCTCCAGCGGCGCGTAGTCGGTGAAGGAGGTGTGTGAGGTGCCGTCGACGCTGAGCCAGCGCTTCCAACCGGTGAGCCGGGACCAGCTCGCGGTCCAGTCCGGGTTCGCCCGCGGGCGTCCACGCTGCTCGGCACCGATGATCAGGAACGGTCGATCCAGATCCCGATCGAGGGTTGGTTGGAACGCCCCGTCCAGATTGACGCCGGCCCGGATCCGCTGATCGGCGAGCATCGACCGGGCGGCGGCGGCACCGCCCATGGAGTGTCCCACCACCGCGATCCGGGACCGGTCGATCAGCCAGCCACCCCACCAGGACGAATCCGACCCGGTCAGCCGGTCGAGTACGAACGACACGTCGGCCGCCCGGCCACCGGCCACCGTCGGCCCGTCCGGATCCAGCTCCCCGGCCAGACACTCGGTGATCCGACCGTCCGGAAAGGTGATCGCCACCGATTCATAGGTGTGATCGATACCGGCCACGACGTAGCCGTGACTGGCCAACTCCTGGGCCAGTCCGGTCAGCGACGTACGCGGCAGGGCGAAGCCGGGCGAGAGCACCACCAGCGGCAGCCGCCCGCCGGACGACGCCACCACATCGAGGCGCGCCCCGGTCCGGGTGGCGCTCAGCAGGTCCCCCGGTTCACCGGTCACCCCTCGGGCGGCCAGAATCAGCCCGGACTCCGCCGCCGTGACGTACGGCGCCAGCGGACCCCGTACCGCCCCGGCCGGGTACCAGACCGACACCATCAGCTCACGCCACTGACGAGGCACCCAGGGATCGGTCCGGTTCGGGTCGGTCAGGTGCAGTGTGCTCAGTCCGACCGGGTGCGGACCGGTCGGTGCCGGCAGTGCCAGCTCCCCGGAACCGGAGTCCGCCCAGGCGGACGCCGGAGAGAAGACCCAGGCCACCATCGCCGCCGCCAGCACCACGGCCAGGCCACGTCTCGCTCCACCAGCACGGTACGCATTCCGGTCGTCCATGGCTCCTCCATCGGGGTCCGTCCGCCCGCGCCCCATCGCGTCGGCTGTCCCCAGCCTCGATGGGCGGCGCCACCCCACCGCCCGGCTGACCGGCGGCCCGACTCAGCGACGGTCCGGCTGACCGGCGGCCCGAACCAGCAAGCGGTCCGGCTAGCCGGCGGCCCGCAGCGCTGCCGCGATCGGGAGGACGTCCAGGTCGACGACGACCTCCTCGGCGCTCCACACGCCACGCGACGTGATCGCCAGGCCGATCAGGGCCAACGCGGCGGCATCAGCCCGCAGTTCGTGCTCTTCGCGGCTTTCCTCGCTGGTCTCACCCGATTCCTCGCGATGCCAGGCGGCGACCGCCGACTCGGCCACGGACCGGGGCAACCGCACACCGACCCGACCGAGCCGAGGACCGAGATGAATCCCGATCGCTGCCAGCACGGTCCGGTCCTGCTGATACCTCGCGTACTGGTCGGGATCCGCCACGACCGCCGAGAGTACCGACATCCGGTTGAGCCGCCGGCCCCGAACCGGTGCCGGCCAGCCAGCGGAGGAATTCGTACCCCGGATCAGGGCTTGCGGGGCACGTGGCGGCGGTACGTGCTCACCGTCGGGTCGCCGGCCAGCCAGAACCGCCACGGCAGGTCGTGTGCGCCGGTCACCCCGACCCGTGGTCCGGCCGCGATCGCCGAGGCCGGTACCGGTTCGGTGGGCGGCGCGAGGCGTACCGGACCATCGCCGAGCAGGAACAGCCCGTAGGCCGCGCGGTCCACCCCGAGCGCCGCGCAGAGCCGGGCCGGCCCACGGGCGAGATCCAGATCCCGGCGTACGGCGGTTCGTCGGCTCCGGGCCAGGTCGAGGCCGTCGACCACCTCCCCGGCCCGCAGGAGTACGGCCGACGCCTCCCCCTCCGTACCGGTCACCACGTTCATGCACCAGTACATGCCGTAGGTGAAGTAGACGTAGGCGTACCCGGCCGGACCGAACATCACCGAGTTGCGGGGCGTACGACCGCGGTGCGCGTGCGACGCCGGGTCCCCGCCCGTTCCGGCGTACGCCTCGACCTCGGTGAGTCGGACCGTGACGCCGCCGGCGGAGAGGGTGCAGTTCAGCAGGCCGCGCGCCGCCGGCACCAGGGGCCCGGCCAGCAACGCCGCCAGGTCGGTACGCGCGCCGCCGCTCATCCGATCAGCACAGCACAACCGGGGTCCGGTGGACCCACCGCCCCCGCTCCCGCCCCTCGTCCCCGCTTCCTCGCCGTCCCCGCTCGCTCGTGGTCACCGACCGTGTGTGACGTGAGCGAATGGAGATGATTCACCGCGCGAATGACTCACTCGCTCGCCAACCGGCGACGAAGCCTTGCAGCTCAGACGGTGTTGCGCCCATTGTTACCTTCTGTCGCCAAACACCCCGGGCGGCGCCTCGCGCCGCGGCGTCCGGTCGATGGACGGAGGACTCGTCGTGCTCGTCACCGTGACAGCGATCAGCGGCATGATGCTGGGCTTCATCGCCGGTCTGTACGCGTATCGGGCTTCCCGGCGCTGGTGCGCCGCCTGCGGCAGCAGCCTGTGCTGTCCCGCCTGTTCGACGTTGGGCGTACGACGCAACGCCGCGGCGCGGCGGTTCTGATGGACGCGACCCCGGCACGCCCGCACGTACCGGCCGGCACCGTGTTGCAGTTGGCCAAGGAGGACTGGCGCTACGGCGGCTTCACCCTCTTCCTCCGGGTCGAGTCGGTACGCGACGACCTGTCCAGCTACTACGACGACGAATGGATCTGGGTCAGCGGACAGCAGCTCGCCCGCGACGGCACCCCGCTCGGGCAACTGGACGCGCTCGTACGGGTCTCGGCCCTGCCCCGGCCGGCGGTCGAGCCGCCGTCCTCCCGGCGGGAGGAACCCGACCGGTAGAGCCCGACCGGTAGGGCCCGACCGGTAGGGCCCGGCACGAGTGCGGTGGCCCACGACCGGAGTCGCGGACCACCGCAGGGGTTGGTGGTGTTGGTGTCTACGGCGGGTGTCGTGCCGCTCAGCGCGGGACGACCTGCTCGACCGCCCATTCCCGCCAGCCGTCGAGCTGGTCGGCGGCGGCGGCGAGCTGGTCGGCAACGGGACCCGGACCGGTCGAGCCGGGTGTGGTCCTGGCGGCCAGCGCCGACCGTACCGACAGCACGCTGCGGACCTCGGGATTGAGGTGCTCGCTGACCAGGGCGAGGTCGGAGTCGGAGACCTCGTCCAGGGCACAGTCCCGGGCCACGCAGAGGGCGACCAGACGGCCGGTCACCTCGTGCGCGTCGCGGAACGGCACGCCCCTGCGGACCAACCAGTCGGCGACCTCGGTGGCGAGCGAGTAGCCGACCGGGGCGGCGGCGGCGAGCCGGTCGACCCGGACCGTCATGGTGGAGATCATGCCGGCGAGGGCGGGCAGCAGGAGCTGCAACGTGTCCACCGCGTCGAACGCCGGTTCCTTGTCCTCCTGCATGTCCCGGTCGTAGGTGAGCGGCAGACCCTTGAGCATGGTCAGCACCGCCACCAGGCCGCCGACCAGCCGGCCCGACTTGCCCCGGGCCAGTTCGGCGATGTCCGCGTTCTTCTTCTGCGGCATGATCGACGAACCGGTGGCGAAAGAGTCGTCCAGTTCCACCCAGCCGAACTCCTGGGAGGTCCAGAGCACGACCTCCTCGCCGAGGCGGGACAGGTGCACGCCGACCAGCGCCGTGATGAAAAGGAACTCGGCGACGAAGTCCCGGTCGGCGACCGCGTCCATGGAGTTCGCGAACGACGACCGGAACCCGAGTTCCTTGGCCACCGCCACCGGGTCCAGCGGCAGGCCGGAACCGGCCAGCGCACCGGCACCGAGCGGGCTGATCGCGGTGCGGTGGTCCCAGTCGCGCAGCCGTTCGAGGTCACGCAGCAACGGCTGGACGTGTGCCAGCAGCCAGTGCCCGAAGGAGACCGGCTGGGCGTGCTGCACGTGGGTCATGCCGGGCGCCGGGGTGTCCAGGTGACGTCCGGCCTGCTCGGTCAGCGCGTCGGCCAGCTCGACCAGCCGGGCGGCCACGCCACGGGCGTGATCGCGCAGGTAGAGCCGCAGGTCGGTGGCGACCTGGTCGTTGCGGGACCGGCCCGCCCGCAACTTGCCGCCGAGGCTGCCGAGCCGCTCCAGCAGTCCCCGCTCCAGGGCGGTGTGCACGTCCTCGTCGTCCACGGTGGGCCGGAACGACCCGGAGGCACAGGCGGCCTCCAGGTCGTCCAGAGCGGCGAGGATCTGGCCGAGCTCGTCCGGGTCGAGCAGACCCGCCCCGGCCAGGACCCGGGCGTGGGCCCGGGAACCGGCCAGGTCGTACGGAGCGAGACGCCAGTCGAACTGCACGCTGACCGACAGCCTCGCCAGGGCCTCGGCGGGGCCACCGGCGAACCGGCCGCCCCACAGGCTCGTACGGTTGGTGCCGGCGCTGTTCTCGGTCAGGCTCTTGTCGTCCACGCCCGCTATTCTGAACGTCACTGTGCAGAGCCACCCAACCGGGCGTCCCGGGCCGTGGCGAGCCGGCTGGGCAGGCCCCAGAGCTGCACAAAGCCCTTGGCGAGCGACTGGTCGAAGGTGTCGCCCGTGTCGTAGGTGGCCATGCCGAAGTCGTAGAGGCTCGCCTCGGAGCGCCGGCCGGTGACCACCGCGCGGCCGCCGTGCAGGGTGAGCCGGACCTCGCCGGAGACGTACTTCTGGGTGTCGTCGATGAACGCGTCCAGCGCGCGCTTGAGCGGGGAGAACCAGAGACCGTCGTAGACCAGCTCGGCCCAACGCTGGTCGACGCCCTTCTTGAACCGGGCCACGTCCCGCTCGACGGTGACGTTCTCCAGCTCCTGGTGGGCCACGATCAGCGCGATCGCCCCCGGCGCCTCGTACACCTCGCGGCTCTTGATGCCGACCAGCCGGTCCTCGACCATGTCGAGCCGGCCGACGCCCTGCGCACCCGCCCGCCGGTTCAGCTCCACGATCGCCTGGTACGGGGTGACCGTCTCGCCGTCGATGGCCACCGGCACCCCGGCCTCGAAGGTGATGACGACCTCGTCCGGGTCACGGGGCTCGGCCGGGTTGGCCGTGTAGGCGTAGACGTCCTCGATCGGCGCGTTCCAGATGTCCTCAAGGAAGCCGGTCTCGACCGCGCGCCCCCACAGGTTCTGGTCGATCGAGTACGGCGACTTGTGCGTGACGTCGATCGGCAGCCCCTTCTCTTCGGCGTACGCGATCGCCTTGTCCCGGGTCCAGGCGAAGTCACGGGCCGGCGCGAGGACCTTCAGGTCGGGTGCGAGAGCACCGATGCCGACCTCGAAGCGCACCTGGTCGTTGCCCTTGCCGGTGCAGCCGTGCGACACGATCGTGCCGCCGTACTTCTTGGCCGCCTCGACCAGGTGCCGGACGATCAGCGGCCGGGAGAGCGCCGAGACCAGCGGGTAGCGGTCCATGTAGAGCGCGTTGGCGCGCAGTGCCGGCAGGCAGAAGTCGGCGGCGAACTCCTCGCGGCCGTCGACCACCTCCGACTCGACCGCGCCGCAGTCCAGAGCCCGCTGGCGGATCGCGTTCATGTCCTCGCCGCCCTGGCCCACGTCGATCGCCACCGCGATCACCTCGGCGCCGGTCTGCTCGGCCAGGTACGGAATGGCGACCGAGGTGTCAAGGCCTCCGGAATACGCCAAAACCACGCGTTCAGTCATGGTGTGCTGCTCCTTTCAACAATGGTGAATCCACGACCCACGTCGGCTGGCCGCCGAGTCCCGGTCGGTTCTGGTCGACGATCGGTAGACCGGGTTGGCTCGCTGCCCACCCGGAAAGCTGTTCCCCCAGTGCCGCGCCACCGGTGGCCTCGCGGGCCACGACGAGGATGGTGTCGTCGCCGGCGATGGTGCCGACCACCTCGGGCAGCCCGGCCCGGTCCAGCGCGCTGGCGAGGTACTGCGCCGCGCCGGGAGGGGTACGCAGCACGGTGATGTTGCCGCTGGAGTCGACGCCGGTGAGCAACTCCCGCAGCAGTCGGACCAGGCGTGCGGGGGCTTGTTCGGCGTCGCGCAGCGGCCGCTTGCCGTCCTCCGGGATCAGGTAGACGGCCGGGCCGTCGCCACCGCGCACCTTGACCGCACCCAGCTCGTCCAGGTCCCGGGAGAGGGTGGCCTGGGTGACCTGCACCCCGTCACCGGCGAGCAGCTCGGCCAGCTCGGTCTGGGAGCGGATCGGCTGCTCGCGGATCAGTTCCACGATCCTGGCGTGCCGGGCGGTCCGAGTCAGCGGGCTGGTCACGGTGTCACGGCCCCGGCGCTCGCTGGGGACGATCCGGCTGGTGTCGTCGACCCGCTGCCGGCCGGGGCCGTCGTCGCGCCGACCAGCCAGGTGAGCAGGGCCTTCTGCGCGTGCAGCCGGTTCTCGGCCTGGTCGAAGACCGCGCTCTGCGCCCCGTCGAGCACGTCGTCGGTGATCTCCTCGCCACGGTGTGCCGGGAGGCAGTGCAGCACGATCGCCTCCGGCGCGGCTACGGCGAGCAGCTCCTTGTTGACCTGGTAGGGCCAGAACGGGGTGAGCCGGTCCCGGCCGTCGCCCTCCTGCCCCATGGAGGTCCAGGTGTCGGTGGCGACCACGTCCGCACCGTCGACCGCTTCACGCGGGTCCCGTAGCACCTGTACGGAACCGCCGGTCCAGGCCGCGATCTCGGCCGCCCGGCTCACCACCGCCGAGGACGGGTCGTACGCGGGCGGACCCGCCACCCGTACGTGCATGCCGGCGGTGGCACCGGCGAGCAGGTACGAGTGCGACATGTTGTTCGCCGCGTCGCCGACATAGGCCAGGGTCCGGCCGGTCGTGCCGCCGCAGCGTTCCCGGATGGTGAGCAGGTCGGCCAGGAGCTGGCAGGGGTGAAAGCCGTCGGTGAGCGCGTTGACCACCGGCACGGTCGCTCCGGCGGCAAGCTCGGCCAGCCGCGCGTCGCCGTGCGTACGCAGCACGATCGCGCTGACGTAGCGGGAGAGCACCTGACCGGCGTCGGCCAGCGTCTCGCCCCGGCCGAAGTGGGTGGCCTGGGTGTCCACGATGATCGGGTGGCCACCGAGTTCGGCGATCCCCACGTCGAACGAGATTCGGGTCCGCAGGCTCGGCTTGTCGAACAGCACGGCGACGGCGCGGGGACCGGCGAGCGGCCGCAAGCCGAACCGGTCGGCCTTCAACCGCACGGCCAGGTCGAGCACCTCGGCCTGTTCGGCGGGGCTCAGGTCGTCGTCCCGCTGGAAGTGCCGGATCACGAGGACACCGCCGGTGCGGTCGACGCGTCGCCGGCTGTCGGGGCGCCCGACGATCCGGACGGTGTCGGGATGCCGGATGCCGCGCTCGATGTCGGAACGCCCGACGCTTCGCTCGGTGTCGGGGCGGCGGCGTCGAGGGCGGTCGGCAGGGCGGCAAGGAACGCGTCGACCTGCTCGGCGGTGAGGATCAGCGGCGGCGCGAGCCGGACCACGCCCGGTTGCACCGGGTTGGTGAGGAAGCCGGCGTCACGCAGCAGCCCGGCGAGTGCCGGGGCGGCCGGTGCGTTCAGCACCAGGCCGAGCAGCAGGCCGGCGCCGCGCACCTCCGCCACCAGCGGGTGGCCGAGAGCCTCGATTCCGCGCCGGATCCGTTCACCGGTCCGCTTGACGTGGTCGAGCAGCCCTTCGTTGGCGATGGTCGAGACGACCGCGAGGGCGGCGGCGCAACTGATCGGGTTGCCGCCGAAGGTGCTCGCGTGGGTGCCCGGACCGAGCAGTTCGGCGGCCGGGCCGAACGCCAGGCAGGCGCCGATCGGCAGCCCGCCGCCGAGCCCCTTGGCCAGGGTGACGACGTCCGGCTCGACGCCCTCGGCCTGGTGGGCGAACCAGTGTCCGGTCCGCCCGATGCCGGTCTGCACCTCGTCGAGCACGAGCAGCGCCCCGTGTGCCGAGGTGATCCGCCGCGCGGCGGTCAGGTAACCGGCCGGCGGGACGACCACGCCGCTCTCGCCCTGGATCGGTTCGAGGATCACCATGGCGGTGTCGTCGGTGACGGCCGCGTCGAGCGCGGCCACGTCGCCGTACGGAACATGGGTCACGTCGCCGGGCAGGGGCCGGAACGGGTCCGCCTTGGTCGGCTGTCCGGTCAGGGCGAGGGCGCCCATGGTCCGGCCGTGGAAGCCGCCGATCGTGGAGACCACGTGGGTGCGGCCGGTCCGGCGGGAGAGCTTGAACGCGGCCTCGTTCGCCTCGGCGCCGGAGTTGGCGAAGTAGACCCGCCCCTGCCGACCGGCGAGGGCGAGCAGCAGTTCGGCGAGGGCTACCGGCGGCTCGGCGACGAAGAGGTTGGAGACGTGTCCGAGCGTGGCGACCTGCTTCGACACTGCGGCCACCACCGCCGGGTGGGCGTGGCCGAGGGCGTTGACGGCGATCCCGCCGAGCAGGTCGACGTACTCGCGGCCCGCCTCGTCGACCACGACCGCGCCGTTGCCACGGACCAGGGCCAGCGACGGGGTGCCGTAGTTGTCCATCATGGCCTGCGACCAGCGATCGACCAGCGACGTCATGACGAGCTCACCATGGTTCCGAATCCTTCCGAGGTGAAGACTTCCAGCAGGGTCGAGTGCGCGACCCGACCGTCGACCACGTGTGCCGCCGGTACGCCGCCGCGCACCGCGCGCAGGCACGCCTCCATCTTCGGCACCATGCCGGACTCCAGGCTGGGCAGCAGCTCGGCCAGTTCGTCGGCGGTGAGCGCGGAGATGAGGCTGGAGGTGTCCGGCCAGTTCGCGTAGAGCCCGGGGACGTCGGTGAGGACGACCAGCTTGCGTGCCTCCAGGGCGACCGCGAGAGCGGCGGCGGCGGTGTCGGCGTTGAGGTTGTGCAGCACGCCGTCGACGTCGGGCGCGACGGTCGAGATGACCGGAATCCGGCCGGCGGTGAGGATGTCGGTCAGCGCGTCGACGTTGACCGCGTCGACGTCACCCACCTGGCCGACGTCGACGGCCTCGCCGTTGACGTACGCCGGGCGGCGCACGGCGGTGAACAGCCGGGCGTCCTCGCCGGAGAGGCCGACCGCATACGGGCCGTGTTCGTTGATCAGCCCGACCAGTTCCCGCCCGACCTGGCCGACCAGCACCATCCGGACGACGTCCATCGCCTCGGGGGTGGTGACCCGCAGGCCGCCCTTGAACTCGCTGACGATGCCGAGCCGGCTCAGCATCGACGAGATCTGCGGGCCGCCACCGTGCACCACGACGGGACGCAGTCCGGCGAACCGCAGGAACACCATGTCGGCGGCGAACGCCCGCTGCAACTCCGGGTCGACCATCGCGTTGCCGCCGTATTTGATGACCACGGTGGCGCCGGCGAAACGGGTCAGCCAGGGCAGCGCCTCGATCAGGGTGGCGGCCTTGAGTTGTGCCTGGCTCAGGTCGCGGGAGAGCGGGCCGCCGGCTGCCGCACCGCCGTTGCCGGACACGGACGTCTGCACCGTCATGACGAGTACGCCGAGTTCTCGTGCACATAGGCGTGCGAGAGGTCGTTGGTCCAGATCGTGGCGGCCTCGGCACCGGCGTTGAGCCGGACCTGGATGGTCACGTCACGGGCGGCGAGGTCGACCTTGGCCCGGTCCTCGGCGGCGGCACCGGAGCGGCACACCCAGATCCCGTTGACCGCCACGTCGATCCTGTCGGGCTCGAACGTCGCTCCGGTCGTGCCGACCGCGGCCAGGATGCGTCCCCAGTTGGGGTCGTTGCCGAACAGCGCGGTCTTGACCAGGTTGTTCCGGGCCACCGAGCGGCCCACCTCGACCGCGTCGTCCTCGGTCGCCGCGTCGGTCACGTCGATCGCGATCTGCTTGGTGGCCCCCTCCGCGTCGGCGATGAGTTGCTGGGCCAGGTCGTGGCAGGCGGAGGTCACCGCCGCGGTCAGCTCCGCCTGGGTCGGCTCGATCCCGGACGCACCGCTGGCCAGCAGCAACACGGTGTCATTGGTCGACATGCAGCCGTCGGAGTCGACTCGGTCGAAGGTGACGCGGCAGGCGGCCCGCAGCGCCGTGTCGAGCGCCTCCGAGCCGGCCACCGCGTCGGTGGTGAGCACGCAGAGCATGGTTGCCATCGCCGGGGCCAGCATGCCGGCGCCCTTGGCCATCCCGCCGACGGTCCAGCCCGTGCCGGACACGATGGTCGTCTTCGGCCGGGTGTCGGTCGTCATGATCGCCTCGGCTGCGGCCAGGCCTCCGTCGCGGGCCAGCCCACGCACCGCTGCCCGGACACCGGGCAGCAGTTTGTCCATCGGCAGACGTTCGCCGATCAGG
Organism: Micromonospora sp. NPDC049529; assembly: GCF_055586685.1. Taxonomy (NCBI): domain Bacteria; kingdom Bacillati; phylum Actinomycetota; class Actinomycetes; order Micromonosporales; family Micromonosporaceae; genus Micromonospora; species Micromonospora sp. NPDC049529. The sequence continues at coordinate 93,673 of NZ_JBVJHT010000022.1, read as the reverse complement.
CCGGTCGAGCAGACCGCCACCTCACCGGCACCGAGGATGAGCCGGGCGTTGGAGCCGGTCAGGCTGGCCGCGGTCTGCTCGGCGGTGGCGTGGGTGTCCTGGAAACCGGGTGAGCCGGTGCACGCGTTGGCGCCGCCGGAGTTGAGCACCACCGCACGGACGACCCCGCCACGGACGATCTGCTCGGTCCAGAGCACGGGCGCCGCCTTGACCCGGTTGGCGGTGAACACACCGGCCGCGGTCGCGTCAGGCCCGTCATTGACGACCAGTGCCACATCGGCCGAGCCGGAGGTCTTGAGCCCGGCGGCGACTCCGGCCGCCCGGAAACCCCGTGGTGCGGTCACGCTCATGATTCGCGCTCCTGACTCGGGTGCGGCGCGGCATGGCCGCTGCCGATCATCGATCCGGTCACGGCGCCACCCCGTAGACCGGCAGGCCGGTGGTCTCCGGCAGGCCGAGCATCAGGTTTGCGCACTGCACGGCCTGACCGGCCGCGCCCTTGCCCAGGTTGTCGATCGCGCTCACCACGATCACCCGATCGGAGTCGACGTCGACGGTCGCCTGGAGGTGGCAGGAATTGGAGCCATAGGTGGCTGCGGTGTGCGGCCAGGTGCCCTCGGGCAGGACGTGCACGAACGGCGAGTCGGCGTATGCCTCGGCGAGCACCGCGCGGGGGTCGGTCGCACCGGCGCCCAGCGGCAGCGCGGTGACGGTGGCCAGGATGCCCCGCGGCATCGGCGCCAACACCGGGGTGAAGGAGAGGCTGGTCGCGCCGGTCGCCTGCTTGATCTCCGGCACGTGTTGGTGGGCGCCGACCTTGTAGGGCGTCAGGTCGCCCATCACCTCGCTGCCGAGCAGGTTGACCTTCGGCGACCGCCCGGCGCCGGAGGTGCCGGAGGCCGCCACCACCACGACGTCCCGCGCGGCGACCGCACCGGCGGCGATCAGCGGCGCGAGTGCCAGCGTGATGGTGACCGCGTAGCAGCCGGTGGCCGCGACCCGGTTCGAGGCCACGATCGCGGACCGCTGGCCGGGGAGCTCGGGCAGGCCGTAGGTCCACCAGCCGGCGTGACTGCCGCCGTAGTAGCGGTGCCAGGCCGCGCCGTCGCGCAACCGGTGGTCGGCGCCGAGGTCGACCACCTTGACCGTCTCCGGCAGGGCGGCAGCCAGGGCCGCCGACTCACCGTGTGGCAGGGCGAGGAAGACCAGGTCCGCGTCGGCGAGCGTCTCCGGATCGGTCCGGCCGAGAATCAGGTCCAGCCCGACCAGGTGCGGGTGCACGACCGAGACGGGCGTGCCCGCCTGGCTGTGCGCGGTGGCGGTGACAAGATCGAACTCGGGATGCCCGGCGATCAGGCGCAGCAGTTCACCACCCGCGTATCCACTGGCCCCGGCGACCGCAACTCGGATACCCATGCCCACCTCCGCATTTGTATACGGACAAGCTATCAGGAGGCGGCGGCGGAACGCAATACTATACGGCCGACCGGATGATCACTCATGGCAACCTTTCGGCTGCTCCCGAGCAGCGCGACGAGCGGCAACCGGCGCCGTACCCGGAAGCAACGTCGCGGTGGCCGGCAACACCACCCCGCCCACCGCGACGTACACCCGGAACTGGACTGTCGACGACTCAGGCGCCGCGCAGGGTGGCACCGAGCCGGGACGCCGCCTCGGCGACCGCCGCGTCCCGCGCGGCCACCGCCTCCTCCACCGTCAGGGTCCGGTCCGGCGCCCGGAAGGTGAGCTTGTACGCCAGCGACTTGCGGCCCACCCCGAGCTGCGACGAGGCGTACACGTCGAAGAGGCGGACCGACTCCAGCAGGTCCCCCGCACCGTCGACCAACGCCCGTTGTACGTCGGCGGCGGCGACCTCCTCCGGCACCACCACCGCGACGTCGATCAACGCCGGCGGGAACCCGGAGATCCGGGGCGCGGACGGCACCGGGGTCGGCGGCAGCAGTTCCAGGTCCAACTCCATCGCACTGGTCCGTCGGGGCAGCTCCAACGCCTCGACGGTCGCCGGATGCAGCTCGCCGGCGTACCCGACGACGGTGTCGTCGACCAGCACCTCGGCGCAGCGACCCGGGTGCCAGGGCGCCCGTTGCGCCGCCCGTACCGTGACCCGGCCGGCGGGCAGGCCGGCGGCGGCGAGCACCCCACGGGCCGCCTGCACCGCGTCGGCCCAACCGGCCGCCTTGCCGGCACCCCACCAACCGGTGCGCTCGACCTCACCGGCGAGCACCACGGCCACGTGTCGGGGCTGGTGCGGCAGGACCGCGTCGGCGGCCGCGAACTCGGCGTCGCTGGGCCGGTGCTCGACTCCCATCGGCGGCGGGCTGCCGGCACCGGGGCGGGACTCGAAGACCGTACCGATCTCGTAGAGGCCCAGGTCCCGCTGACCCCGGCCGAGGTTGCGCTTCAGCGCGCCGAGCAGCGGGCCGAGCAGCGTGGTGCGCAGCAACGGCTCCTCGTCGGAGAGCGGGTTGGCCAACCGGACCGCCCGTCGGCGCGCATCGTCGGCCGGCAACCCGAGCAGGTCGAACAGCTCCGGTGACACGAACGGGAACGACACCGCCTCGACGTACCCGTTGTCGGCCAGCATCCGGGCGATCACCCGGACCCGCCGCTGTGCCGGGGTGAGCCCACGCCCGGGCGGGGCGAGCGGCAGCACCGAGGGCACGTGCTCGTAGCCGCCCAACCGGACGACCTCCTCGACCAGGTCGGCCGGGCCGGTCAGGTCCGGCCGCCAGGTCGGCGGGGTCACCCGGAGCAGGTCCGGCTCGGTCACGACGGTGCAGCCGACCTCCTCCAGCAGCGCGACCACCCGCGCGGTGGGGTAGTCCACCCCGACCCGCCGGGTCGGCAGCTCGGGGTCGAGCGCGATCGGCGCCGGGGGACGCAGCTGCGCGAAGTCGAGGATCTCGGGGCTCGCCGTGCCGCCGCCGTACGTGGTGAGCAGGGTGACCGCCCGGTCCAGCGCGACCAGCGCCACGGCCGGGTCGACGCCGCGCTCCCAGCGCTTGGCCGCCTCGCTGAACAACCGGTGCCGGCGGGCGGTGCGCCCGACCATCGCCGGGTCCCAGTGCGCCGCCTCGAACAGCACGTCGGTGGTGCTGGCGACCACCTCGCTGGTCTGGCCGCCCATCACCGCGGCGAGCGAGATCGGCAGTCCGTCGCCGTCCCCGGCGACCGGGTTGGGCTGCCCGGCGTCGCAGATCACCATGTCCTCGGGGTCCAGCACGCGGGTCACGCCGTCCAACGTGGTCAGCTTCTCCCCCGCCACCGCCCGGCGCACGACCAGCGCGCCGGTGAGCCGGTCGGCGTCGAAGGCGTGCATCGGCTGGCCGAGTTCGAGCATCACGTAGTTGGTGATGTCGACCGGCAGCGAGATGTTGCGGATGCCGGCGACGGTGAGCCGCTGGCGCATCCACTGCGGGCTCTGTGCGGTCGGGTCGACGCCGCGCACCAGCCGGGCGGCGAACCGGTCGCAGCCGACCGGGTCGCGCACCTCGACCGGGTACGCCGGCTGCTCGGTCCCGCCCGGTGCCGGCACCAGCGCCGGGTCCCGAAACGGCACCCCGAAGGCGTGCGACAGCTCGCGGGCGATGCCTCGCACCGACAGGCCGTAGCCACGGTCCGGGGTGATCTCCAGTTCGACCACCACGTCGTCGAGCCCGACGACCGGGCGGGCGTCGTCACCGGGCTTGGCGGCCGTCTCCGGCGGCAGGACCAGGATGCCGGCGTGGTCGTCGCCGAGCCCCAGCTCCTTCACCGAGCAGATCATGCCGTTGGAGTTGTGCCCGTACGTCTTGCGGGCACCGATCGCGAAGCCGCCGGGCAGCACCCCGCCGGGCAGGATCACCACGACCCGGTCACCGGGGGCGAAGTTCGTCGCGCCGCAGACGATCTCCTGCAACTCGCCGGTGCCGTTGGCGGTGCCGACATCGACCCGGCAGAACCGGATCGGCTTCTTGAAGCCGGTCAGCTCCTCGATCTCGCGTACCTCGCCGACGACCAGCGAGCCGGTGACCGTGGTACGCAGGTCCACCAGGGACTCGACCTCGAGGCCGAGATTCACCAGTGCCCGTTCCAGCTCCTCGGTGCCGAGGTCGACGGGCAGGTCGACGTGCTCGCGCAGCCAGGAAATAGCAACTCGCATGACTCAGACCACCGCTTCCGAAGTTCGATTCCGCATGCCAGTTCGATTCCGCATGCCGCTACGCCTCGACACCGAGCGCGCCGGTGAACCGCACGTCACCCTCGAACAGGTCCCGCACCTCACTCACCCCGTTGCGGATCATGACCGTACGGTCGACGCCCATGCCGAACGCGAAGCCGGAGTAGACGTCCGGGTCGATCCCGCAGGCGCGCAGCACCTTCGGGTTGACCATGCCGCAACCGCCCCACTCGACCCACTGCGGCCCGTTGCGGTGCTCCGGGAACCAGACGTCGAACTCGGCCGACGGCTCGGTGAACGGGAAGTAGTGCGGCCGCCAGCGGGTCCGCGCGTCCGGCCCGAACATCGACCGGGCGAAGTGGTCGAGCGTGCCGCGCAGGTGGGCCATGGTGATGCCCTTGTCCACGACCAGCCCCTCGACCTGGTGGAAGACCGGGCTGTGGGTGGCGTCCAACTCGTCGGTGCGGTAGACCCGCCCCGGGCAGATGACGTAGATCGGGGGCTTGCGGGCGAGCATCGTCCGGGCCTGCACCGGCGAGGTGTGCGTACGCAGCACCAGTCCCGGTACGTCCACGTGGAAGGTGTCCATCAGGCCCCGGGCCGGGTGGTCCGGCGGGATGTTGAGCGCGTCGAAGTTGGTCCACTCCAACTCCACCTCCGGGCCCTCGGCGATCTCGTAGCCCATGCCGACGAAGAGATCACCGATCCGCTCCATCAGCAGGGTCAGCGGATGCCGGGCACCCCGGGGGCGCCGGTCGTACGGCAGCGTGACGTCGACCCGCTCCTCGGCGAGCACCCGTTCGGCCTGGGCACGTTGCAGCTCGGCCCGCCACTCGTCGTAGATCGTCTCGATCGCCCGGCGGGCCTCGTTGACCCGCTTGCCGGCGTCGGACTTGGCCGCCGGTGGCAGCGCGCCGATCTCCCGGCGGGCCAGCGAGACCGGCGCCCGGTCACCGAGGTGCTGGTGGCGCAGGGCGGCGAGGGCGTCGGGGTCGGCGGCGTCGGCGAACGCCGCGCGGGCGGCGGCGACGGCCTGGTCGAGGTTGTCCTGGTCGAGCAGGGCGACCTGTTTCGGGTCGTACGGATCGTTGCGGTATGTCATGGCTTACGGGTGCTCCCTCACGGCGGAAGGCCGGCCTCGGCGGCGGCCACCAGAGTTTACGGACGCGCGGCGCCGCCGCAGCCCGCCGGTGGGAGCAGGGAGCAGGAAAGGGTCAGACCTGCCGCCCGCCGACACCGGCGGGCTGGCTAAACGAGTACGTCGAGGCACTCATGAGAGGTCTACTCCTTGGTTCGCAATGCTCTGGCCGAAGCGTACAGGCAGACGGCTGCGGCGGCAGCCAGGTTAAGGCTCTCCGCGCGCCCGTGCAGCGGTACCCGGACCCGCGCGTCGGCGGCCGCGGCCAGCTCCGCCGGCAGGCCGTGCGCCTCGGAGCCGAACAGCCAGGCGGTCGGCCGGGCCAGCCCGCCGTCGTCGGCGAGGTCGTCCAGGTCGGTTTCGCCGTAGCCGGAGGCGGCGAGCACGATCAGCCCGGCGCCGCGCAGGCTGGCGACGACGGCCGCCGGGTCGTCGGCCCGGACCACGTCGACGTGGAAGAGACTGCCGGCCGAGGCCCGCACACACTTTCCGTTGTACGGGTCGACGGTGTCACCGGCGAAGATCACCGCTCCCGCCCCGGCCGCGTCGGCGGTACGCAGCACCGTGCCGGCGTTGCCCGGATCCCGGATCCCGGCCAGTACGCCGACCAGCCTCGGGGACCGGTCCAGTGCCCGGTGCAGCGGTTGGTCGAACTGGTCGCAGACGGCGACCAGCCCCTGCGGGGCGACGGTCTCGGTCAGCGCGGCGAGTGCCTCGTCGGTCACCGGGGAGACGGGTGTGCCGGCGCGCTGTGCGGCGTCGGCGAGTTCGGCGTACCGGTCGAGTGCGGCCGGGGTACCGAAGAGTTCGCGTACCACGCCGGGGCGGTCGAGTGCCTCGCGGACCGCCTGCGGCCCTTCGGCGAGGAACCGTCCGGTGCTGTCCCGGTCCCGGCGTCGCTGCAACCGCCGGGCGGCGACCACCCGGGGCGTACGCGGCGTGAACGGTCGCGGGTCCGCGCCCCGGACATGGTCGAGGCGCCCCACCTGCGGTCCGGACGGCATTCGGGGCGCCTCGATCAACTTTTTGCGATACCTCAGGCGGCCTGGGCCGCCGCGCCACCGGTGCCCTCGGCCGCGACCGCGGCACGGGCCACCTCGACGATGGCGGCGAACGCCGTCGCGTCGTTGACGGCCAGGTCGGCCAGGATCTTGCGGTCCACCTCGACGCCGGCCAGCTTGAGGCCCTGGATCAGGCGGTTGTAGGTCATCCCGTTGGCGCGGGCACCCGCGTTGATCCGGGTGATCCAGAGCTGCCGGAAGTCGCCCTTGCGGTCGCGACGGTCCCGGTAGGCGTACTGCATCGAGTGCAGCACCTGCTCCTTGGCCTTGCGGTACAGCCGGGAGCGCTGACCGCGGTAGCCACTGGCGGTCTCCAGCAGGGTACGACGCTTCTTCTGGGCGTTTACAGCCCGCTTGACGCGTGCCATCTCAACTACTCCTTCGGGTTAAGTGGCGGGCGCGTCAGCGGCCCAGCAGCTTCTTGATTCGCTTGGCGTCAACCTGGGCAACCTCGACCGTGCCGGTGAGCCGGCGGGTGTGCTTGGAGGCCTTCTTCTCCAGGTTGTGCCGCAGGCCAGCCTGCTGGGCGACGATCTTGCCGGAGCCGGTCACCTTGACCCGCTTGCCCATTCCGGTGTGGCTCTTCATCTTCGGCATCTGTTGCGTCTCTCCCCTGTTACTCGCCGACGGTGCCGGCGGGCTCGACCGCGGGCTCGGCCGACGGTGCCTCAACCGTCTCGCCGCCCTCGGCCGTCTCGGCATCTCGCTCACGCGGTCCGCCGGCCTTGGCTGCCGTGGCGGCGGCCTTGGTGGCGCGGTGCGGAGCCAAAACCATGATCATGTTTCGGCCGTCCTGCTTCGGCGCGGCCTCGACGTACCCCAGCTCCGAGATCTCCGACTCAAGTCGACGCAGGAGCCGGTAGCCGAGTTCCGGGCGACTCTGCTCACGACCACGGAACATGATCGTTACCTTGACCTTGTCACCCGCCTTGAGGAACCGCACCACGTGACCCTTCTTGGTCTCGTAGTCATGCGGGTCGATCTTCGGCCGGAGTTTCATCTCCTTGATGACGGTCTGCTGCTGGTTACGCCGCGCTTCGCGCGCCTTCAGTGCGCTCTCGTACTTGAACTTGCCGAAGTCCATGAGCTTGCACACCGGCGGGCGCGCCATCGGCGCAACCTCGACCAGGTCCAGGTCGACGTCCGCGGCCAGCTGCAGAGCGCGCTCCAGCGGGACGATGCCCACCTGCTCACCCTCAGGGCCGACCAGTCGGACCTCACGTGCCCGGATCTGTTCGTTCACGCGTGGTTCGACGCTGATGGGGCCTCCTCGAGTCGTTACTCCTTCGGTGCCGACACCCCGCCGGCTCCCGGGTGGGAACCGACCCGGAAAGCAGAAGGCCCCGGCGCATGCCAGGGCCCGCTCGACCGGTCGGTGCGACACGAGGCCACACATGCGACCCGGATCCAGGATCCGGGTCGTTGACCGGACCCGGCCACCGACTGGGGCGACTCGGGTGGGAGCAGGCGCTCCGCTTTACCGCTGTCACCGCGAGGGACAGCATGGTCGACCCGGCAATGTTAGCAGGTCGGGCGGATCGCCCGGTAAACGGGCACCCGGCCCGGCGGGTCGAGACTGCTCAGCTCGCGGCCGGCAGCCGCAGCGCGGCGTCGTGCAGGGCGCGCAGCGCACGCACCCCGGCGACCGCCGACTCCTTGTCCACCGCCTGGAGGGCGATCATCGGAACCAGCTCGTCGTCGTGCAGTTCCAGGCTCGCCCAGGGCGAGCCGTGGTCGAACCGCACCGCCCGGACCACGTCCCAGGGCAGGTTGTACGAGCCGAGCACGTTACGCACCCGCACCCCCTGCGTGTCCGCCTCCACCTTCACCCGGGTGAAGAGCAGGACCACCAGCGCGCCGAGCACACCCAGACCGATCATGGCGAACGAGTCACCGCGTTGGAAGGTGGCCGCGCCCTGGCCGGTCGACCCGTGCAGGGCCAGCCCCAGCGCGGTGAAGACGACCACCAGGGCCGGTGCCAGCACCCAGCACATGATCCGCAGCCGGCGGGGTCGCAGCCGTACGAGGTCGGAGTCGGTCACGGCGACCATCCTGCCACCCCGGCTCAGCCGGCGGTCGCCGCAGGGCGGGCACCCCGACCGGAGACCACCACCGCGAGCAGGGTGAGCAGGGCACCGGCGAGCACCGCCCCGCTGGCCCCCGGCCCACCCGGCCGGAGCACGTCGAGCAGGAGCGCGCCACCGAGCTGGCCGGCGACGATGGCCAGTCCGGTACGAAGCACGCCGACCGACCGTACGCAGACCAGCAGGGCGATCACGATCCCGACCCCGACCGGACCACCGACGTACAGGTACCAGTCGGTCGGCCAGTGGATCTCGCCGAGCCGGCCGAACGCGCCGGCCACCGCCGCCACGGCGACGATCGCCGGGGTGCTGACCGCGAAGTTGACCGCCGTACCGGCGCCGGCGCCGCCGACCGCCGAGATCCGCCCGTTCAGCGCCGCCGACAGGGCCACCGCCACACCACCGGCGGCGGCCAACGCCACCAGCCCGACGGCGAGTTCGCCCAGCGGGCGGCCGACCTGGGCCAACGCCACCGCACCGACGCCCAGCAGCGCGCCGAGCAGGCGCGGGGCGGTCACCGCCCGCCGACCGCCCGGAGCCAGCCCGGCCCGGTCGACGGCCAGTCCACCGGCACTGTTGCCGGCCACCTGGGCGATGGTGAACACGGCCACCCCGAGCGCCGGCACCACGTACGTCGCGATCACCACGAACCCGCCGCCGCCGATTCCGCCCAGGTAGCTCCACCAGGGCAGCCGGGCCCGGCGCAGGACACCGAACCCGGCCCGCATCGACGGGACCGCCAGCAGGCCGACCAGGAGGACGGCGACCCCACCGGCGTTGTTGACCACCGCTCCCATGGCCGCGTTACCGACCCGGGCGCCGAGTTCGGCGTTCGCCGCGCTCTGCACCGCCGAACCGACCCCGCCGAGCACCGCCAGTCCGAGTGCCGCCCAGGCGGGGAGGATCCTCACCCGCCGAGTTTCACAGCCGACAGGCGTGGATGTCTGTGACGAGGATCGCCCGCGCGCCGAGGTCGTACAGCTCGTCCATGATCCGGTGTACGTCGTTGCGCAGCACCATGGCCTGGACCGCCACCCAGCCCTCCCGGTGCAGCGGCGAGATGGTCGGCGACTCGATGCCGGGGGTCAGCGCGGTGGCCCGGTCGAGCAGGTCGGCCCGTACGTCGTAGGCGAGCATCACGTACCGCCGGGCGACCAGCACCCCGTGCAGCCGGCGCAGCAACTGCTCGGCCTGGTTGTGCGCCGGGGCGCCGAGCCGGCGGATCAGCACCGCCGAGGAGCGCAAAATCGGCTCGCCGATGATCACCAGGCCGGCCTGGCGCAGGGTGGCACCGGTCTCCACCACGTCGGCGACCACGTCGGCGACGCCGAGCCGGACCGCGTTCTCGACCGCGCCGTCGAGCCGGACCACGTCCGCCTTCAGGCCGTGCTCGACCAGGTGGCGCTCGACCACGCCGGGGTACGCGGTGGCGATCCGTCGGCCACCGATCTGCTCGGCCGAGGTGATGGTCTCCGGCGACGCGGCGAACCGGAAGGTGGCGCCGCCGAAGTTGAGGTCGAGCACCTCCTCGGCCGGGCTGCCGGCGTCGATCAGCAGGTCCCGACCGGTGATGCCGAGGTCGAGGTCACCGGAGCCGACGTAGGTGGCGATGTCACGGGGACGCAGGTAGAAGAACTCGACATCGTTCGGCTCGTCCCGACAGACCAGGTCCTTCGGGTCGGTACGTTGCCGGTAACCCGCCTCGCGCAGCATCTGCGCGGCGGGAGCGGACAGGGTGCCCTTGTTGGGGATGGCGATGCGCAGCATCTCGGGTGCTCCTTCGATCGGCTGGACGGGGTTCGACCATGAATCGGGGCGTGGCACCTCAGAGATGTCGGTAGACGTCCTTGAGCTCCAGTCCGGTGGCGAGCATCAGCACCTGGGCCTGGTAGAGCAGTTGGGAGATCTCTTCGGCGGCGCGCTCGGGGCCCTCGTGCTCGGCCGCCATCCACGACTCGGCCGCCTCCTCGACGACCTTCTTGCCGATCGCGTGCACGCCGCGTTCCAGGGCGGCCACCGTCGCCGAGCCCGGGGTGCCGGCAGCGGCCTTCGCCTGCAACTCGGCGAACAGCTCTTCGAACGTCTTCACGGCATCGGATTCTCGCAGCCGCCCGGAGCCGGTCGCCGCACCGGGTCTCCCCCGGCCACCAGATGGACTCAGCGCAGGGTCCGCAACGTCCGGCGCAGTGCGGCGGCGCCCCGCGCGGTGTGGCTCTTCACCGTCCCCCGGCTCACTCCCATCGCCTCGGCCGTCTGCGCCTCCGACAGGTCGGCGTAGTAGCGCAGCACGATCGCCTCCCGCTGCCGGGCGGGCAGGGCCCGCAACGCGGCGAGCACGGCGTCGTACCGCAGCAGGTCGAGGGCCCCGGCCTCGGCGCTCGGCGCGTCCGGTTCCGGCCGGGCGCCGGCCAGGTGGGCCCGCACCACCCGGCGGTGGCGCAGCACCGAGCGGGACCGGTTGACCACCGTCACCCGCAGGTAGGACAGCGCCCGGTCGGCGTCGCGCAGCCAGGGCCAGCGCCGGTGCAGGCAGACGTACGCGTCCTGCACGATCTCCTCGGCCGTACCCCGGTCGTGCAGCAGCAGTACGGCGAGCCGGAGCAGCGGGCGGTAGTGGGCGACGAAGAGCCGGGTGACCGCATCGTCCACCTCCCGCCGGGCTGTCCGGGGATACGGCATGGTCCTCCCGCCCGGCGCGACACCGGCGGGTGGCTGGTCACCCGTGGCCGGTGCGCTGGTCCTGGCTTCGGTTTACGCCCCGGCCGACCGGACACGCCAGCGCTCCGCCAGAAGCCGACCGGACACGCCAGCGCTCCGCCGGACGCCGACCGATGCCGGTGGCCACGCCGGCCCGTGATCCCGGTCGATCCGCGGCGGTAATCCCTACCAATATGGTGGGGCACTCTATGGACGGGTTCCCGCCTGCGCCTATGCTGTCCGCCATGGCTCGCCGTACGGTGCCGGTCGCCCTCGGGGCCGCGACCGCCCTCCTCGCCGCCCTCGCCGGCTGCGCCCCGCAGGAAGTGGAACCCACCCCCTCCCAGCCCGCCGCCGCGTCCTGCGAGAAGGGATCCCTGACCACCAAGACGCCGGGCAAACTGACCATCGGCACCGACGACCCGGCGTACGAGCCGTGGTTCACCGACAACAAGCCGGACAACGGCGAGGGCTTCGAGTCGGCGGTCGCGTACGCGGTCGCCGAGCGGCTCGGTTACGCCCGTACGGACGTGGTCTGGAACCGGGTCAAGTTCGAGAACGCGATCGCGCCGGGGCCGAAGGACTTCGACTTCGACATCAACCAGTTCTCCATCACCGAGGAGCGCAAGCAGGCCGTCGACTTCTCCGCGCCGTACTATCTGGTCCGCCAGACGGTGATCGCGCTGAAGTCGTCGAAGATCGCCGGCAAGACCACGCTGGCCGACCTGAAGGGCGCGAAACTCGGTGCCCAGGTCGGGACCACCAGCTACCAGGCGATCACCGACGTGATCAAGCCCGGCCCGCAGCCGCAGGTGTTCAACACCAACGACGACGCCAAGAAGGCACTCCAGAACGGGCAGATCGACGGCCTGGTGGTGGACCTGCCGACCGCGTTCTACATCACCGGCGCCGAACTCACCGACGCCACCATCGTGGGCCAGGTGCCGCAGGTCGGTGTGCCGGAGACGTTCGGGTTGGTGCTGGACAAGGGATCGCGGCTGACCGGCTGCGTCGGGCAGGCGGTCACCGAGCTGCGCGACGCCGGCACCCTCGGCGACCTGGAGAAGAAGTGGCTCGCCCAGGTGGCGGGCGCACCCGAACTGACGTGAGCACGAGCACCCGGACCGACGACCGACCGCCGCCGCCCGCCCCCTCCGACATCGCCCGCGCGCGGGCGGTGCACCGGCGCCGGCAGACGATCCGCTCGGTGCTGGTCGCCGCGGCCTCCACCGGGGTGCTGGGCACCCTGCTGGTGGTCGCGGTCACCGGGTCGCCCGGCTGGGCCCGGGTCCGGCAGTCCTTCCTCGACCTGGACATCGCCCGCGCGGCCCTGCCGGACGTGCTCACCGGGCTCTGGCTCAACGTCCGGCTGCTCTTCTTCTGCGCCCTCGGCGCACTGGCCCTGGGCCTGCTGATAGCGCTGCTGCGGACCCTGCGCGGGCCGGTCTTCTTCCCGGTCCGCGCACTGGCCACCGGCTACACGTACACCTTCCGGGGACTGCCACTGATCATCGTGCTGTACGTGTTCACCCTCGGCGTGCCGGGGCTGCGGTTGCAGGGCATGCCGCCGGTGCTGGTGCTCGGCGGCTGCGCGCTGGTGATCACGTACAGCGGCTACCTGGCCGAGGTGTTCCGGGCCGGGATCGAGTCGGTGCACCCGAGCCAGTTCGCCGCGGGCCGCTCGCTCGGGCTGACCTACCGGCAGACCATGCGGCACGTGGTGCTCCCGCAGGCCGCCCGCCGGGTCGCGCCACCGCTGCTCAACGACGTGGTGGCGCTACAGAAGGACGTCGGGCTGGTGTCGCTGGCCGGTCCGATCGACGCCGTACGGGCGGCCCAGATCCAGACCGCCGAACACTTCAACTACACGCCGTACATCGTCGCCGGAGTGCTCTTCGTGCTGCTCGCCATTCCGCTGATCGCGGTGACCGACTGGGTGACGTTGCGCGCCGCGCGCCGGCAGGCGGGGCACTGACCATGACGTCGGCATCAGCCACAACTGACGTGCTCTCCTGCCGGGGGCTGCGCAAGTCGTTCGGCGGGCGGACCGTGCTCGACGGGCTCGACCTGGACGTCGCCGAACACGAGGTGGTGGCCCTGATCGGCGCCTCCGGTTCGGGCAAGTCGACGCTGCTGCGCTGCCTGAACCTGCTGGAGGAGATCGACGACGGCACCATCCACCTGGACGGCGAACACATCACCGACCTGCGGGTCGACCCCGACCGGGTACGCCGCCGGATCGGCATCGTGTTCCAGTCGTACAACCTGTTCCCGCACCTGAGCGTGCTGGACAACATCACCCTGGCGCCGCTGCGGGTGCACCGGCGGTCGCGGGCCGACGCCGAGGAGCAGGCCCGTGAACTGCTCGACCGGGTGGGCCTGGTGGACAAGGCACGGGACTATCCCGACCGGCTCTCCGGCGGGCAGCAGCAACGGGTGGCGATCGTCCGGGCGCTGGTCAACTCGCCCCGGCTGATGCTGCTCGACGAGGTCACCTCGGCCCTGGACCCGGAGCTGGTCGGCGAGGTGCTGAGCCTGATCCGCGAGCTGAAGGCGGACGGGATGACGATGGTGCTGGCCACCCACGAGATGGGGTTCGCCCGGGACGTCGCCGACCGGGTCTGCTTCCTCGACGGCGGTCGGGTGATCGAGCAGGGGCCGCCGGCCCGGGTGCTGGGCGAGCCGACCGAGCCGCGTACCCGCCAGTTCCTGCGGCGGATCATCGAGGCCGGCCGGCTCTGAACCCGGCACGTGCGGCGGGCGGTCTACCCGCCGAAACCGACCGGCACCGTACGCTTGCCCAGCCCCCGGATCGCCAACGCGGCGTCCAGCGCGGCAACGGTCGACGCCCAGCCCTTGTCCTCGGCCGAGCCGGGCAGACCCGCCCGGTCCCGTGCCTGCTCGATCGTGTTGACCGTGAGCACGCCCTGGCCGACCGGCTTACCGGCGTCCAGCGCCACCCGGGTCAGCCCGTCGGTGACCGACCGGCAGACGTAGTCGAAGTGGGCGGTGTCGCCGCGTACCACCACGCCGAGGGCGACCACCACGTCACAGTCGCGGGCCAGCGCCTGGGCGACGACCGGCAGCTCCACCGAGCCGGCGACCCGGGCCACGGTGACGTCCCGCACGCCGGACGCCTCGGCGGCGGCCACCGCCCGCTCGACCATGTGGTCGGTGAGTTCGCCGTGCCAACGGGCCGCGACCACCCCGACGGTCAGCCCCGCCGCGTCCACCGCGTCCACTCCCGGTTCCCCGAAACCAGCCATCGTTACGCCGATCCTTCCGTGATCCCGTCGAGCTCACCCAGCAGGTGGCCCATCCGGTCCCGCTTGGTCCGCAGGTAGCGGACGTTCTCCGGGGTGGCCCGCACCGGCAGGCCCTCCCGCCCGGTGATGGTCAGCCCGTAGCCCTCCAACCCGGCCCGCTTGGCCGGGTTGTTGGTGAGCAGCCGCATGGAACGTACGCCCAGGTCGTAGAGGATCTGGGCACCGGTGCCGTAGTCGCGGGCGTCGGCCGGCAGGCCCAGGTCCAGGTTCGCGTCGACGGTGTCCCGCCCCTGGTCCTGCAGCTGGTACGCCTGCAACTTGTGCACCAGGCCGATGCCCCGTCCCTCGTGCCCGCGCACGTAGAGCACCACCCCCCGGCCCTCCTGCGCCACCCGGTCCAGGGCGGCGTGCAGCTGCGGCCCGCAGTCGCAGCGCAGCGAGCCGAACACGTCCCCGGTCAGGCACTCGGAGTGGACCCGGACCAGCACGTCCTGCCCGTCGCCGAGGTCGCCGTAGACGAGCGCGACGTGCTCGGCGGAGTCGTTCTCGACCGCGTAGCCGAGCGCCCGGAACAGCCCGTACGGGGTGGGCAGCTTCGCCTCGGCCTCCTGCCTGACCTGCTTCTCCATCCGCCGCCGGTACGCGATCAGGTCGGCGATGCTGATCAGGGCCAGGCCGTGCTCGGCGCTGAACTTCTCCAGGTCGGGCAGGCGCATCATGGTGCCGTCGTCGTTGACGAGTTCGCAGAGCACACCGGCCGGTTTCAGCCCGGCGAGCCGGGTCAGGTCGATCGCCGCCTCGGTGTGCCCGGCCCGGCGCAGCACCCCGCCGGCCCGTGCCCGCAGCGGCACCACGTGTCCCGGCCGGGCCAGGTCGGTCGGCCGGGTCGCCGGGTCGGCGAGCAGCCGGATCGTGTGCGCGCGGTCGGCGGCCGAGATGCCGGTGCTGACCCCCTCGCGGGCGTCGACCGTCACCGTGTACGCGGTGCCCCGCCGGTCCTGGTTGGTGTGGTACATCGGCGGCAGTTCGAGCCGGTCGGCTTCCTCCTCGGTGACCGGGGCGCAGATGTAACCCGAGGTGTAGCGGACCATGAAGGCGAGCAGTTCCGGCGTGGCCAGCTCCGCCGCGAAGATCAGGTCGCCCTCGTTCTCCCGGTCGGCGTCGTCGACGACGACCACCGCCCGCCCGGCCGCGATCTGCGCGATCGCCTCCTCGATGGCGGTGAACGCGGTGCCGGGGGCCGCTTCGGCCGGGCCGACGCCGGACCCGGCGCGGACCGCGAACTCGACGGGGTCGGACTCGATGACGCTCGACTCACTCATGACGTGGCCTTTCCGGTGCCGAGTAGCCGCTCGACGTACTTGGCGACGACGTCCACCTCAAGGTTGACCGGGTCGCCGATCTTCTTGTGCCCCAGCGTGGTGAGCTTGAGCGTGGTCGGGATCAGCCCGACGGCGAAGGTGTCGTCGCCGATCTCCGAGATGGTCAGGGACACTCCGTCGACGGTGATGGAGCCCTTCTCCACCGCGTAGCGCGCGATGTCGGCCGGCAACGAGAACCGGACCGTCTCCCACTGTTCGGCCGGCTCCCGGCCGATGATCTCGGCCACCCCGTCGACGTGCCCCTGCACCAGGTGCCCGCCGAGCCGGGTGCCGAGCGTCGCCGCCCGCTCCAGGTTGACCGGGTCACCGGCGAGCAGCCCGCCGAGGGAGGACCGGCGCAGCGTCTCGCCCATCACGTCGGCGGTGAAGACGTCGCCGTCGACGTCGACCACGGTCAGACAGACCCCGTTGACCGAGATCGAGTCGCCGTGTGCGGCGTCCGAGGTCACCACCGGTCCACGGACCGCGATCAGCGCGGAGTCCGTACCCGTGACGGTCAGTCGTACGACCTCACCCAGTTCCTCGACGATGCCGGTGAACATGTCTCAGCCCTCCCTCTTCCGGGGCAGCGCGGTGATCCGCAGGTCGGGACCGACCTGCGTGATGTCGACGAAATCGAGGTCGATGACCTCGGAGATGGTGGTCGGGCCGGCGTTGCCGAGCGCCGCCGGGCCGGCGCCGAGCAGCTTCGGCGCCACGTACCCGATGACCTTGTCGACCAGCCCGAGGGCGAGGAACGCGCCGGCCAGGGTCGGCCCGCCCTCCAGCAACGCGGCCCGGACACCACGCTGGTACAGCCCGGTGAGCAGGGCCTCCAGGTCGACCCGGTCCTCCTTGTCGGCGCCGAGTTCCGCGGTGGTCACCACCCAGGTGCGGGCGGCGCCGTCGCGCACGCGGGCATCCGCCGGGGTACGGCCGGAGCTGTCCACCACCACCCGCAGCGGCTGCCGGATGGCGAGGCTGCCGTCGCGCAGGTTCCGGGCGGTGAGTCGCGGGTCGTCGGCGAGGACCGTGCCGACCCCGGCGATCACCGCGTCCACGGTGCCGCGCAGGGCGTGCACGTCCATCCGGGCCGCCTCGGAGGTGATCCACATGCTGGTGCCGTCGGCTGCGGCGGCCCGCCCGTCGAGGGTGGAGGCGTACTTCCAGATGACGTACGGGCGGCCCCGGCGTACCGCCGTCAGCCAGGCGATGTTGCCGGCCTCGACCTCGGCGGCCCGTACCCCGATCTCGACCTCGACCCCGGCGGCCCGCAGGGTGGCCGCGCCACCGGAGGCGACCAGGTTCGGGTCCGGCACGCCGATCACCACCCGGGACACCCCGGCCTGGATCAGCGCGCCGGTGCACGGCCCGGTACGACCGGTGTGGTCGCAGGGTTCGAGGGTGACCACCGCCGTGCCGCCCCGGGCACGCTCACCGGCCTGGGCCAGCGCGACGATCTCGGCGTGCGGGCCGCCGGCGTAGGCGTGGAACCCCTCGCCGACCAGCTCGCCGTCGGCGTCGAGCAGTACGCAGCCGACCACCGGATTGGGGCTGGTGCTGCCCAAGCCGCGGGCGGCCAGCTCGATCGCCCGGCGCATCGCCGCATCGGCGGAGACGCTCACCATGTCCTGCGCCCTACTCTCGTCACTCGTCGGTCAAACGCGCGACGAGTGGGAGGCATTCCGGCAGGTGGCCGGCAGGCGGCGGCGGAGAAACCCGGGTACGGCGCAGCCGAACCCGGCAGAGTCCCGGACCGGGGCGCCCGAGGGTGCCGGCCGAGACCTGTCCGTCCCGCGCGCTGTCTCCCATCCGGACTGTCTGAGTACGGGCTGCAAGCCCGTGCTCAACCGTCGGCCCCGGATTCTCACCAGGTCCACCGCTCGACACAGGGTCGACCGGGTCGCGGGCTTACCGTGGCCGAGGCCGCGGATCACCGCCGGTTCGGAATTTCACCGAGTCCCGCCAGCGCGTGGTGGGTACGTTGTGAGTCTTACACGGTTTCGGGCCTCGATCGCCATCGACGCGACCTAGTTCACACGGCTGATCATCACCACTTCCCGCCCAATCGGGCGGGAATATTTCGGTGCCGGAGGATCAGCCCTCTACCCGGCGCCGGTCGACGGCCACGTACGAGCCGGGCTGGTTCTTCGCCAGACTCTTCATCTCCGATGCGGCGGCGATCACTTCAAGTGGGTCGGTGAACCGCCGCTCGGGCACCGACAGGGAGACCCCGATGGAGAGCGTGACCAGGTGAGCCTTTTTCACGTTGCCGCGCCGGTCCTTCAGCTCGACGAAGCCGCGCTGGGCGTCGGAGGGGTCGTACAGCTCGTCGGCGGTCTTCTCGAAGTCGACCACCGCCTTCTCGGTGATCGGGCGGACCTGTTCCGGGGCGCAGACGATCACGAAGTCGTCGCCGCCGATGTGACCGAGGAAGGCGGGCGGCAGCCCGACCGAGACCACCGCCCGGTGCAGGCTGCGGGCGAGCGCGGTGATGAACTCGTCGCCGCGGCTGAAGCCGTACCGGTCGTTGACGCTCTTGAAGCGGTCGATGTCGACGTAGCCGACGGCGTAGTCGACGCCGCTGCGTACCCGGTCGGTGATCTCCCGGCGGACCCGGCTGTTGCCGGGCAGGCCGGTCAGCGGGGACACCTCGCGGAACTCCTTGTTCCGGCGCAGGGTGGAGCTGACCCGGGCGATCAGCTCGGCGGTGTCGAACGGCTTGACCAGATAGTCGTCGGCCCCGGCGGTGAGGCCGTGCACCTTGTCCACGGTCATGCCCTTGGCGGTCAGCATGATCACCGGCAGGGCGGAGGTCATCGGGT
Organism: Micromonospora sp. NPDC049529; assembly: GCF_055586685.1. Lineage (NCBI taxonomy): Bacteria > Bacillati > Actinomycetota > Actinomycetes > Micromonosporales > Micromonosporaceae > Micromonospora > Micromonospora sp. NPDC049529. Next base: position 75,061 of record NZ_JBVJHT010000022.1, on the reverse strand, counting down.
CGGCGCGCAGTCGGCGGGTCAGTTCGAGCCCGTCGATCCGGGGCATCATCAGGTCGACCACGGCCAGGTCGGGCCGGTGGACCTCGATCATGTCGAGGGCTTCCTGGCCGTCGCCGGCCTTCAGCACGTCGAAGCCGTGCAGGCGCAGGTTGAACTCGACAAAACGGGCGATGTCAACGTCGTCGTCGACGACCAGGATGACGTCCTTGCGCTCCTCGACCGGGTCGACGCTCACGACCGCGACACAGCCCGCTCGGCCAACCCGCGCAGGTGGCCGATTGCCGCCGCCGGATCGTCCGCGCCGTAGACGGCGGTACCCGCCACGAAGGCATCCGCACCGGCGGCCGCCGCCTGCTCGATGGTGTCCGCGGCGATCCCGCCGTCGACCTCGATCCGCAGTTCGAGGTGACCGCTGTCGGCGTGCCGGCGGGCGGCCCGGACCTTGTCCAACAGCTCCGGAATAAACCGCTGCCCGCCGAAACCCGCCTTGATCGTCATGATCAGCAGGGTGTCGAAGCTCGGCAGCAGATCCAAATACGGCTCGATCGGGGTGTCCCGGTCGAGCGCCAGTCCCGCCTTCGCACCCGCCGAACGCAGGTCCTTGGCCAGCGCGACCGGGTTGTCGCACGCCTCGGCGTGGAAGGTCACGTTGTACGCCCCGGCGTCGGCGTAGGCCGGCGCCCAGCGCCTCGGATCCTCGATCATGAGGTGCACGTCGAACGGCAACGTGGTGACCGCCAGCAGGCTCTGCACCACCGGCAACCCGATGGTCAGATTGGGCACGAAATGGTTGTCCATCACATCGACGTGCAGCCAGTCGGCCGCTGACTCGACCACCCCGGCCTCGTCGGCGAGATGCGCGAAATCCGCGGCGAGAATGCTGGGCGCGATGATCGGCGTCGGTGCGGTCACCGCGCCAGTCTACGAACGCCCGCCACCCGTACGGCACCGGCCGTCGACCCCGTCCACCCACCGGACCCTTCTGATCCATCCACCGGACCCGGCTGACCGGTCGGCGGTTGCCGTAGTGGTGCGGTTACGCCACTGTGAAAAGCCCCACCGCCACGTCCGCCCCGCTCCGATGGACCCGCATCCGTGAACCCGCTCACGCCACGGGACACCCGGAACCCGACCCGCCGCCACCTGGAGTTGCCCGTGGTGACGCCGTGGTGGCCGGGTCGGTTGGCGATCAGGACGAGCGGCAGCGGGTGACGGAGCGGCTACCGTCGACATCGTGACCGGATCCGTACCCGCGCTGGTCGGGGTTGAGCTGCCGTTGCCGGAGATCGCCGCCTGTCACCCTCCCGCCGAACCGGGACCGGGCAGGGCTCCGGCGATGCTCGGGGCGGGACCGCATGGCTGCGGCAGTGCCACTGACGCCCTGGTCGGGCAGCTGTGAGCCACGCCTCGGACTTCGCCGCGCTGCACCGGAAGGGGCGGCCGTTCCTGCTGCCCAACGCCTGGGACGTCGCCTCCGCGCTGCTGCTGGCCGACGCCGGGTTCCCGGCGATCGGCACCACCAGTCTCGGCGTGACCGCCTCCGTCGGGCTGCCCGACGGTGCCGGTGCGGGCGCCGAGCTGACCATCGCGCTCGCCGGTCAGCTCGTACCGAGGCTGCCGGTGCCGCTCACCGTCGACCTCGAAGGCGGGTACGCCGACGACCCCGAACGGGTCGCCGCGCTCGCCGCCCAACTCGCCGATGTCGGTGTGGCCGGGATCAACCTGGAGGACGGGCGACCGGACGGGCAACTGCGGCCGGTGCACGAGCACGCCGCGATCGTCGGGGCGGTGGTGTCCGCCGCACCCGGACTGTTCGTCAACGCCCGTACGGACACCTACTGGCTGCGGGTCGGCGACGAGCGGGGCCGGCTCGGCGAGACCGTACGGCGGCTGGCCGCGTACCGGGAGGCGGGCGCCGCCGGGGTGTTCGTACCGGGGCTGACCGAGCCCGCCGACATCGCGACCGTCACGGGCGCGGTCGACCTGCCGCTGAACGTCCTCTGGCAGCCCGGTGCGGATCCCGCCGCGCTCGCCGCCGCGGGGGTGGCCCGGATCAGCACCGGATCGGCGCTCTACCGGCACGCCCTCGCGGCGGCGGTGGACACAGCGGCCGCCGCCCGCGCCGGTACGTCAGCACCGGTCACCCCCGTCGACTACCACCGGCTGCAACAGCGGATCCGCGCCGAAGACCGACCCGCCCAGGGCTGACGGGGCCCGGCAGGGTCAGTGTCGTACGCCGGGCCAGGCGGTCCAGGCGTCGGCGAGGATGCGCTCCAGTGTCGAACGCTCCGGTCGCCACCCGAGCGTCGCCCCGGCGCGGGTGATGTCGGCGGTCAGCGTGGGCGGTTCGGGTTTGGGCGGCAGCCGGCGTACCTGCACGGGGATCCCGGTGACCTGCTGGGCGCGGGTGACGACCTCGACCATGCTGGTCCCGGTGCCGCTACCGATGTTGAACACCTCGTGCCCGCCCGGCCGGGTACGTTCCAGTGCCAGCCGGAACGCCCGCGCCGCGTCGGCCACGTGGACGAAGTCGCGTACGGCCGCCCCGCCGCCATTGAGCGTGACGTGTGGCAGTTGCCCGGTCATCGCCCGGAACACGTTCGGGATGATCCGGCCGGGATCGGTGTCACCGACCCCGTCGACCGCCCCGGCGAGGTTGAAGCAGCGCAGCGTGACCGCGCCGATCGCACCGAGCGCGGCCTGGGCGGCGACGAGTTGCTCGGCGGCGACCTTGGCGGCGGCGTACGGGCTCTCCGCGTGCACGTCGAGATCCTCGGCGAGGGCACCGACCGGGCGGGAGCCGTACACGATGTTGGTGGAGGCGAGCACGACGGAGGTCGCCGGCCGCTCCTCGCTGGCCTGCTCGAACGCCTTGAGCAGGTTCAGTGTGCCGACGGTGTTCACGTCGAAGTAGGTGAGCGGATCGGCGAACGAGTCGCGGGCGCTGGTCATGGCGGCGAGGTGGCACACCCCGTCGAACCCGCCGACGGCGACGATCCGGGACAGTCGTACCCGATCCCGAATGTCTCCGGTGACCAGCTCGGCCCCGACGGCGAGCCGCGCGGTGGATTTTCTCCGGCTCAGCACGGTCACCCGGTGCCCGGCCGTGAGCAGGTCGACGCTGACCGCGTGCCCGAGAAAGCCGAGCCCACCGGTGACCAGTACGTGCACCTGTGTTCCCCTTCTGGCGGGTTTGCGCACGGTGACTGCCGGGAGTGATCGAGCAGTGGCCCTCCATCATGATGGCTCGCTGTGAGCAGCGCCACCCTCCACCCGGCGCCCGGTCCGGTGGCGGGACGCGAGACCCGAGCCACACGGCGGCGGAGCATCGCCTAGTCTGACGTCCGATCAATCGGCACTCAGACAATCGGGGACCCCGTGGTCGGACAGCTCGTACCCGCTGAACTGGACACTCCGGATCCTGATCCGGTTGCCGCCCCACCGACCGGGCGCCGCCGCCCGAAGGTGCACGACGGCATCGCGATCGCGGCGCTACTGGCGTTCTACTTCGTGGTGCACGACGTGAAACTCGTGCTCACCGCGCCGTACTGGCTGGACGAGGCGTGGGTCGCGTTGTCCGTACGGTTTCCGATCAGCGAGCTGCCGCTGTTGACCTCGTCCACCCCGCTGGGCTGGACGTTCCTGCTCCGGCTGGTCCCCGACAGCGACTACCTGCGGGTGGTGCCGCTGGCGTTCGACCTGCTCGTGGTCGTCTGCGCGTACGCGCTCGGCCGGCTGCTGGCCTGGCAGACCCGGCTGCACGGGACGATCGCGGGACTGGCGTGCGGGCTGGCCGTCCTGCTGCTGCCGGCCCAGCAGGCCCGACACGATCTCAAGCAGTACACCGCCGACGCCGCCGTCACACTCGGCCTGCTGGTGCTCGCCGCCTGGACGGAACGGCACTGGTCCCGCAAACGACTCGGCGTCATCGTGGCATTCGTCGCGGTCGGAATGCTGGTCAGTCACGTGACGGCGGTCGCCGCCCCGTGCGCCGTCGGCGGCCTGGTGCTGGTCACCGCGCTGCGGCGGCAGTGGCGACGGCTGTTCGAGGTGCTGGTCGCCGGGGCCGCCGCCGGACTCGTCGTCGGGATCATCTACCTCGGCATCTCCAGCCGTAACCAGAGTGAGTCGCTACAGAACTTCTGGGCGGCCAACTTCCCGACCCTGCGCGGTCTGCCCGCGTACCTGGATCAGCAGTTGTCCATGCTGGAGGCCTTCCTCGGGCTGCCGCCGTACCTCTGGGTCGGCCTGATCGCCGCCGGGGTGGCGACCCTGGCCTGGCGGGGCCTGGGCGGCGTGGCGATCGCGGCGGTACTGCTGCCACTGGCCGCGATCGTGCTCGGCGTGGCGGAAATCTACCCACTACTCGAACAGCGCACCGGGAATTTCCTGCTGGTCTGGGGTACGGCGCTGGCCGGTCTCGGGGTCGCCGGTGCGGTCATCGCGCTGGCGACGCTCACCCGCCGGCTACTGCCCCGCCTCCCCTCGCTCGCCCCGACGATCGCCGCCGCCGTCGCCTGCGCCGCCCTGATCGGCTGGTACGGCGTCTACAACGACCGCTGGTACCGGTTCGACGGCAACGAGTCGTGGTACTACACCTCGATCGGGACCGAGGACAGCCGGTCCGCCACCGCGTACGTGGCCGCGAACCGCTCGCCGAACGACGTGATCGTGGTCAGTCTCTCCGGCCGGTACGGCTTCGCTTTCTACTGGCGGGAGGACCCGATCGTCCTTCGCGAGTATCCGAACACGGTGGGCTGGGACGCTACCGTGCCGAGCAATCCCAGCATCGTCTACCTTCAGGGTCAGACAGCCGAGACGATCCGCGAGGGGCTCGATTCGGGGATCCGGCTGGCGGCCGAGCGTGGCGGCGGTGCCCGGGTCTGGCTGATCCGCTCGCACGTGATCGGCGAGGAGGTCGCCGCCTGGCAGGCGGTGCTCCCCGACTACCGGTTCGAGCAGGTCACCACTGGTGTGGAGCCGGTCGTCCTGGTCAGCGCGAAGTAGTCCGACGCGGGGTGGCCCAGCTGAAGTAGGGCAACGCGAGACGAGCCCCGATGCCCGATCGGGGGCGAAATCGGACGCAAGGTGGTGCGCGGTCGTCGGTGTGCGTACCGGTATGCTGCTCGGCCGATGGCCCTCGGCGCCCGCCCGGGTGCGGCAGTGGGCCGTCGGGTCCCTGGGGAGGACGAGTAGATGCGACGGTGGCTGACCGCGGTGGCACTCGGCGGCATGGCGGCACTCGTACTGGGCGGTTGTGCCCTTCCGGACGGTGTCGACGGTGACCTGACCGACGACTGGGCGGCGATCGGGGCTCCGGTGAGTTTCACCCCGGCCGTCGGCGCCTGCCACCCGCGCCCGGTGGACATCGGCTACCTGAGTTCGTACCAGCCGGTCGACTGCGCCCAGTCGCACGACACCGAAACCGTGTACGTGGGCACCTTCACCGGCGGCGACGCGGATCGGACCGCTCCCCCGGCCGAGGGGTCGCCGAGCCTGCGGGCGGCTCGGTCCGAATGCGACGGCAAGGTCAACGAGTTCGTCGGCGGCGACTGGCGCGGTGGCCGGCTCTCGGTGAGTGTGGTGCCGCCGTCGAGCTACGCGTGGTCCGGCGGCGCCCGCTGGTTCCGGTGCGACCTGGTCGAGATCGGGGGCCTGGACAACCCGGACGTGGTGAGTCGGTCGGTCAGTCTCAAGGGCGCGCTGACGACACAGCCGGATCTGACCTACGGCTGCTTCACCCCGAAGCTGGTCAAGGACGACATCGACCAGATGCTGCCGGTGTCCTGCACCGCGAAGCACAACAGCGAGTTCGCCGGGATCTGGACCGCGCCGGACATTCCCTACGAGGCGTTCCTGAAGGACGACGCCCGCACCGAGAAGGGGTGCATGGGTGTCATCGCCACCTTCACGAAGGTGCCCAACAACAGCGACCTGAAGTACCGCACCGGCTGGATCTTCTACTATCCCGCCGAGGCCGACTGGGAGGCTGGCAACCGAGGGGTGCAGTGCTTCCTCTGGATCGACGGTCGTTCGTTGACCCGTTCCCTGAAGGGTGCCGGCCCCGGCGCGCTGCCGATCAACTGACCCGCCGTACCCGACCGACAACCGTCGACGCCCCGGCCATCCGGCCGGGGCGTCGACGTATGAGCATTCGGGTGCGGCGTCGGTGGCTACTCGCCGCGACGCAACACCGCCAGGAACATCGCGTCGGTGCCGTGCCGCTGCGGCCAGAGCTGCACGGTGGGGCCGTCGCCGAGGCCGGGCATGCCGGCCGGCAGCAGCGGACGGGCGTCGACGAAATCGACCGGTACGCCGGAGCGTCGCGCCGCCTCGGTCACCGTCACGTGCGTCTCCACCACGTGCGGCGAGCAGGTCACGTAGGCGACCACCCCACCCGGGCGGACCGCCCGGAGCGCGGCGGTGAGCAGTTCCCGTTGCAGCCGGGTCAGCGGTGGGAGGTCCGACGGCTGGCGGCGCCAGCGCGACTCGGGGCGGCGTCGCAACGAGCCGAGCCCGGTGCAGGGCGCGTCGACCAGGACCCGGTCGAAGCCGCCCTCGGGCAGGTCGGGGTCGGCGCCGACGGTCCGTCCGTCCATGGTGAGCACCCGCACCGGTAGGCCACGGACCGCCTGGGAGACCAGCCGGGCCCGGTGTTCGGCCACCTCGACCGCCGTCAGGGTGGCACCGCGTTGCGCGGCCAGCGCGCCGAGCAGACCGGCCTTGCCACCGGGTCCGGCACAGAGGTCGAGCCAGCGGCTGTCCTCCCCGTCGACCGGGGCGGCGGCGACCGCCGCGGCGACGAGCTGGGAACCCTCGTCCTGCACGTGTGCCCGACCATCGGTGATCGCGGCCAGGTCACCAGGCGCCCCACCGCCGAGGTAGACGGCGTACGGCGAGAAGGCGCCGGGTGCGCCGTGCACCTCGTCGGCCAGCGCGACGGCGTCGGCCCGACCGGGCCGGGCGCAGAGGTGCACCGGCGGCCGTTCGTTGTCCTCGATCAGCAGGCGGGTGGTCTCGGACATGTCGCCGCCGAGCGCCTCGGCGAACGACCGGATGATCCACTGTGGATGGCTGTAGACGAGCGAGAGGTGCCCGACCGGGTCGGTCTCGAACGGCGGCGCCAGTTCGGTGACCCAGGTGTCGAGGTCCTTGCCGGAGATCTCCCGCATCACCGCGTTGGCGAAGCCGGTCGCACCCGGTGCCACCGAGCGGACCAGTTCGACCGTCGCGGAGACGGCGGCGTGCGCCGGCACGCGGGTGTAGAGCAACTGGTACGCACCGATGCGCAGCGCGTCGCGCGGCTGCGGGTCGATCCGGGCCACCTCCCGTCCCGCCGCCACGGCCAGGATCGCGTCCAGGGTGCCGCGTACCCGCAGCGTGCCGTAGGTCAGCTCGGTGGCGAAGGCGGCGTCCCGGCCGTACAGGCCCCAGTCGCGCAGGATCCCCGGCAGCACCAGGTTCGCGTACGCGTCGTCGCGGTGCACCGCCGCCACCGCCTCGTACGCCGCCAGACGCGGCAGGTCGGCTGGTGGGCCGCCCGGTCGACCGCGTCCGCCCGTACCGGTGGACCGGTCCCGGCCTCCACGGGCGTCCCGGGGACGACCACGGTCGTCGAAGCGGGGTCGTCCCCGGTCGTCGGAGCGCGGTCCCCCGCGGTCGTCGGACCGGACCGCCGAGCGGTCGTCGGACCGGACCGGCGGTCGGTCGTCCGGGCGGGCCTGGTCGCGGTTGTCGGACGAGGCGATCACTCGGTCACCTCGGTGGTCTGGAAGGTCTCGCCCGGGGCGACCCGGACGCCACGCGCCCAGTCCGTGGCCGGCATCGGCTTCTTGCCCGCGGCGCGTACCTCGCCGAGGGCGACCGCCGTGGTGGCCGTGCCGACGAGTACCTGGGTCCGTTCGATGAGCAGCTCTCCTGGGGTGAGATCGGGCGAATTGGCAATGGGGCGGACCGGGCCGAGCTTGACCCGGTCGCCCCGGAAGGTGGTCCAGGCACCCGGCGCCGGGGTGGCCGCCCGGATCCGCCGGTCCACCGCGAAGCCCGGTTCGGTGAAGCGGACCTGCCCATCGGCGACGGTCAGCTTCGGGGCCAGCGACACCCCGTCGACCGGCTGCGGCTCGGCCCGGGCGGTGCCCGCCTCGATCGCGTCGAGGACGGCCACCAGCAGCCCGGCGCCGGAGGCGGCGAGCCGGGTCAGCAGGTCGCCGGAGGTGTCGGTGGGGCGGATCTCGTCGGTCAGGGTGCCGAAGACCGGGCCGGTGTCCAGCCCGGCCTCCAGTTGGAAGACGCTGGCGCCGGTCAGCTCGTCGCCGTGCAGCACCGCGTGCTGTACGGGCGCGGCCCCGCGCCAGGCCGGCAGCAGCGAGAAGTGCAGGTTCACCCAGCCGTGGGCGGGGATCTCCAGTGCCACCGGCGGCACCAGGGCGCCGTAGGCGACCACCGGTACGCAGTCCGGGGCCAGCTCGGTCAGCCGGGCCAGGAACTCGGGCTCGCGGGGCCGGGCCGGGGTGAGCACCTCGATGCCGCGCTCGTCGGCCCAGGCGCCGACCGGGGAGCGGACCAGACCACGGCCGCGTCCGGCGGGGGCGTCCGGGCGGGTGACCACGGCGAGCAACTCGTGCCGGGAGGCGGCGACGGCCTCCAGGGCGGGTAGTGCGACGGCCGGCGTACCGGCGAAGAGCAGGCGCATCCGGGTCACCGACCCAGGCCGAAGGGACCACCGGCGCCGTGCGGGCTGGTCTTGATCACCGGCGGGGCGCCGGAGTCGTACCAGTCCGCCGCGCGGATCGCCTTCATCGCCTCCTTGCGCCCCTCGACGGAGAGCCGGTCGAGGAAGAGCACCCCGTCGAGGTGGTCGGTCTCGTGCTGTACGCAGCGCGCCATCAACCCGGTGCCGACGATCTGCAACGGGTCGCCGTACGAGTTGAAGCCCTTGGCCACGACGTTCTGCCGGCGGACGGTGTCGAAGTAGAGCCCGGGGATGGAGAGGCAGCCCTCCGGGCCGTCCTGCTCCTCCTCGTCCGGGAAGGAGAGCACCGGGTTGATCAGGTGACCGACCACGTCGTCCACGTCGAAGGTGAACACCCGCAGGCCGACGCCGAGCTGCGGGGCGGCCAGACCGGCACCGTTGCGGTCGCGCATCGTGTCGGTGAGGTCGGCGACCAGCTTGCGCAGCTCGGCGTCGAAGTCGACGACCGGCTCGGCCGGCGTGCGCAGCACCGGATCCCCGAACAGACGGATGGGCTGAACGGTCACGCGGGATGGCTCCTTAGCTGGTGGGACGGGGACGCTCGGCTGCTGGGACGCGAGCCGGTGGGACGGGAGAGCGGGTGGGACGGGGAACGGCTGGGACGGAACAGGCGCGCGGGCGCTGCCGTACCAGTCTACGGCGGCGCTACCGGCGGATCTCAGGCCACCGACACCGGCAACCGCTCGTAACCGCGCAGGGTGAGCCGGACCCGGTGGGCCGGCACCCCGGCCGGTTCGAGCCGGGGCAGGCCGCGCAGTATCTCGGGAAAGGCGACCTCCGCCTCCAGCCGGGCCAGCGGGGCACCGAGGCAGTAGTGCGCCCCGGCGCCGAACGAGATCGGCTGGTGGTCCGGCCGGTCCGGGTCGAACCGGTGCGGGTCGGGGAACCGGGCCGGATCTCGATTGGCCGCGCCGAGCAGCAGCAGCACTTCCGCCCCGGCCGGCAGTTTGGTGCTGGCGACCTCGATCGGTTCGGCGACGATCCGGATGGTGAGCTGCACCGGGGCGTCGAACCGCAGCATCTCGCGGACGTAGCTCGGGGCGAGGGTGGGATCGGCCCGCAGCCGGTCGGCGTGCCCGGGGTGCGCCAGCAACACGGCGAGTCCGTTGCCGAGCAGGTTGGTGGTGGTCTCGAAGCCGGCCACCAGCAACAGCACCAGGTTGGCCAGCAGTTCGTCGCCGGAGAGCCGGTCCGGGTCGTTGTCGTGGGCCAGGACCAGCGCACTGGTCAGGTCCGGACCGGGTGTGCGGCGCCGCCGCACGATCAGCTCCGCCAGGTACGCGGCCAGTTCTGCGGCGCCCCGGTTCGCGGTGTCGAGATCGGCCTGGCTGATCTCGGGCTCAAGTACGGCGGTCAGGTCGGCGGCTCGGGCCCGGAACCACGGATGGTCGGTGGCCGGTACGCCCAGCAGCGCGCAGATGACGCCGACCGGCAGCGGGTAACCGAACTCGGCCAGGAAGTCCACCGGTCGGCCGTCGTGGCCCTGCCGCTCGATCCGGGTCACCAGTTCGCGCGCCTGGGCGGTGACCACGTCCCGCAGGGCGGCCACCCGGCGGGGAGTGAATGCCCCGGCGACGAGTCGGCGCATCCGGTGGTGGTCCGGTGGGTTGCTCTGCAGAAGCGAGATGGCGATCACGCTGATGGCCGGGTTGGTCCGCCAGCCGAGCCACTGCCGGTCGAGCATGGCGGCGTCGCGGACCCGCGTCCGGGGATCGCGCAGCAGCGCGTCGACGGCGGCGTACCCGGTGACGACAAAGAGGTTCGGACCGGCCTCGACCACCGGGCCGTACCGGCGCAGCGCCTCGTAGAGGGGGTACGGATCGGTCCGCCCGGTGGGTGACATGAGCAGGTTGAGTGCCTGGGCGGCGTCCATCGGGTCCTCCGGGTCCGGCGCGCGAAGATCCATCATCGCCGCCCGGTGCCAATGGTCGCCCCGGTGCCCGTCGGCCCGGCACGCGGCGATGGGGTGGTGCCGTTACGAGGAGATGCCGGCCTCGCTGGCCAGGACCGGGTCGGCCGGGTCGGCGTCGGCCTGGGCGAGTACGTGTTCGGGCAGCGGCAGCCGTACGCCGTGTGCCGCGTCCCAGTCGTAGATCGTGCCCAGCCCGACCTCGGCCTGGAAGAACTCGACCGCCGAGCGACCGCCGACCACCGGCTCGTCGACCTCGGCCACCAGCCGGCCGGGGACCAGCTTGAATCCGTTGCGCAGGGCGGCGCTGAGTCGGCGGTGTCCGTCGACGACGAAGAAGTCGCTGCCGGTGTAGCCGATGCTGAGCGGTTCCAGGGCGGCCTCGCCGGCCCGCGCGACGTCGGTCACGAAGTCCGACTCCCAGAGCCCGCGCAGCCCCTGGATCTCCTGGCTGGGGTAGATCCGGCCGGGGTCGAGCAGGAGCAGCGGCGGCGCGTCCTGGAGGACCTGCTTACCCAGCGTCCCCTCGAAGGCGGCGATGACGTGCTCGACCACCTCCATCGCGGAGGCCCGGGTGGTGTCGCAGATCAGGTCGTAGTTGCGCAGTTTGGCCTTGTCCACGCCGTACCGGAGGATGAATCGGCTGCGCTCGCTCTCGCTGCGCTCGCGCAGCTTGGTCCGGGCCTCCTCGATCGAGGTGTAGCTCTCGGCCGGGCCGGAGGGGCGGGCGAGCACCCGGCGAGCCGCCTCGGTCGGCTCGGTGATCATGTGGATCTTGAGCGCGTCCCGGAAGAAGTGCCAGGCCAGCCGGCTGTCGACGACCAGCTGCTCGCCGGAGTCGGCGATGTCCTGCTGGAGCTGGTCGACGTAGCCGTCGACCGCCTGGTCGAGCTCGGCGTGCAGGTTCAACTGCAGGGTGGTCATCTGGCGCCGCTGCGCCATCTCCCGGTACAGGTCGCCCACGCTGATCCGGCGCAGGCCGAGCCGCTTGGCGAGTTCGATCGACACCGTGCTCTTGCCGCTGCCGAGATCTCCATTGAGAACGATCGATTGACGATCGGTCACGACGCACACACCCCTGATCGCAGACTGATTAGGATCACTCGATTACACACCGAAACGGTGTGATCACGGCATCGTCACACCAATGGGCGGCGACATGAGGGGCGATGTTACCACGCGTGAACCCGCCCCCCGACGGACCACGGGTCAGAACAGGTCCAGCGGATCGACCTGGATCCGTACCGGCTGTCCGGCCTTACGCGCCGTGCGTACCCCGACCGCCTCGTGCAGCGCCGCCGCCAGCGCACCGGCCCGGCCGCGCGGCACCCGGACCAGCATCCGCTCCTGCCCCTGTCCCGCCGGCACCGGGCCCAGCACCTGCGCGCCCTCCGGCAGCCGGGTGGCCTCCAGCAGGTCGGCGACCGCCTCCGGCACCCCGGTCAGGCTCGCCATCCGGGCCGCCGGCGGGAAGCCCAGCTCCCGCCGCTCGGCCAGCTCACGGGCGGCGAACCAGGCCGGATCCCAGCGCAACAGCGCCTGCACCGGCGCCAACGAACCGTCGGCGACCAGCACCACCCGCCCCCCGTCCGATGCCGGTCGGGCCAGCGCCGCCGCCGTCAGCCAGCGCCGCAGCGCCTCCTCGGCGGCCCGCAGGTCGGCCCGGGTCAGCAGCGCCCAGGAGTCGAGCAGCAGCACCGCACCGTACCCACCACCGGCCGCGACCGGTTCGGCACCGGGCGTCGCCACCACCAGACCGGCCTGCGCCGGCACCTCGCCGAGCACCTCCTCCCGGCCAGAGGTCCGCACCGTCACACCGGCGAACGCCCGGCCCAGCTCCTCCGCCGTACGCCGGGCACCGACCACCGCCGCGCGCAGCCGCCGACCGCCGCACTGGGGGCAGGCGTACGCGGCCGCCACCCGACCGCACCAGTGGCAGCTCGGTACGGCATTCGCCGCCCGCAGCGCCAACGGGCCGGCACAGTGCGGACACCGGGCCGGGGCGCGGCAGTTCGCGCAGGACACCGACGGCAGGTAACCGCGACGCGGGACCTGCACCAGTACCGGCGTGTCCGCCCGCAGCGCCGCCCGGGCCGCCTCCCAGGCCAGGCTGGGCAGCCGCGCCGTGGCCGCACCCGGATCCCGGGCCAGCTGCGGATCGTCACCGGTCGGCGTCACCTGCGGCGTACGCGCCCGCACGGTCGCCCGGTCGGCCACGATCTCCTTCGCCCAGCCGGTCTCGACCAGCAACTGCGACTCGGCGGTACGGGCATGCCCCGCCACCAGCACCGCCGCGTCGGCGAGCTGGGCTCGGGTGAGCAGCACCTCCCGCGCGTGCGGGTACGGCGCCCGTGGTTCGGAGTACAGGTCGTCGCCGTCGTCCCAGATCGCCACCAGCCCGAGCCGGTCGACCGGGGCGAACATCGCCGCCCGGGTACCGACCACCACCGACACCTGTCCCCGTGCGGCGGCGAGGAAGGCCCGGTAGCGCTTGGCCGGGCCGAGCGCGGCGGAGAGCGCCACGTGCCGTCCGGTGCCCAGTTCGGCGGTGAGCGCGGCATCGAGGCGGTCGAGGTCGCGGGCGTCGGCGACCACGGCGACCACTCCCCGCCCACCGCGTACGGTCGCCGCCGCCGCCTCGGCGAACCGGGCCGCCCACGCCTCCTGCGGCAGCGCCGACCAGACCGCGCGTGGCTGGCGCCCGTCGGCCAGCGCCCGCAGGAAACCGGGCCCGGCCGGGTAGTCACCCCACCCCCGCCCCGACCCACCATCCACCGCCGGCACCACCGCGCGTACGGACCCGGACGTGGCCGCGAACACGGGTGCGGACACAGACGCGGACGTGTCCGCGGACACGGGTGCGGACACAGACGCGGACGTATCCGCGGACACGGGTGCGGACACGGGATCGGGATCGGGGGACGCGATCACGGGTACCGGCTCGGGCGGTGTGGCCGGGGCCGGTTCCGTGGCGGGGCCGGCCTGCGACTCGACCCGGGCGTGCCGGGGTGGGACGGCCAGGCGCAGCACGTCGGCCAGACTGCCGGCGTACCGGTCGGCCACCGCCCGGGCCAGCCGGGCGATCTCCGGCGAGAGCACCCGCTCCGGTGAGACGAGACGTTCCAGGTAGGTCAGCCGACCGTCGTGCGTCGACGACTCGACCCGTTCCAGCAGCCAGCCGTGGACCAGTTGGCCGGCGAACCGGACCCGGACCCGGGTGCCGGGCCGGGCCGTCTCGGCCAGCTCACTCGGGACCAGGTAGTCGAACGGGCGGTCCAGGTGGGCCAGCGGCACGTCCACCACTACGCGAGCGACCGGCAGCCCGCGAGCGGGCTGCCGGTCGGTACGCCTTGCGGTGGTCAGGCTCCCGCGGCCGACTTGAGGTCGGCGGCACGGTCGGTGCCCTCCCAGGTCAGATCCGGCAGCTCGCGACCGAAGTGGCCGTACGCGGCGGTCTTCTGGTAGATCGGGCGGAGCAGGTCGAGGTCACGGATGATCGCCGCCGGACGCAGGTCGAAGACCTCACCGATCGCCTTCTCGATCCGCTCCACCGGCACGTTCTCCGTACCGAACGTCTCCACGAACAGGCTCACCGGGTGTGCCTTGCCGATCGCGTACGCGACCTGCACCTCGCACCGCTCCGCCAGCCCGGCGGCCACCACGTTCTTCGCCACCCAGCGGGTCGCGTACGCCGCCGACCGGTCGACCTTCGACGGGTCCTTGCCGGAGAACGCGCCGCCACCGTGCCGGGCGTAGCCGCCGTACGTGTCAACGATGATCTTCCGGCCGGTGAGACCCGCGTCGCCCATCGGGCCGCCGATCTCGAACCGCCCGGTCGGGTTCACCAGCAGCCGGTACCCGTCGGTCTCCAGGCCCAGTCCCTCGAGCTCCGGGGCGATCACGTGCTCGCGCACGTCGGGGGTGAGCAGCGACTCCAGGGAGATGTCGGCCGCGTGCTGGCTCGACACCACGACCGTGTTCAGCCGGACCGGGCGCAGCCCGTCGTACTCGATGGTCACCTGGGTCTTGCCGTCGGGGCGCAGGTACGGAATCGTGCCGTCCTTGCGCGCCGCCGCCAGCCGACGCGCCAACCGGTGCGCCAGCGCGATCGGCAGCGGCATCAGCTCCGGCGTCTCCGAGCAGGCGAACCCGAACATCATCCCCTGGTCGCCGGCACCCTGTGCGTCCAACGCCGACTCCGACGAGCCCGACCGCAGTTCCAGCGCGCTGTCCACACCCTGAGCGATGTCCGGCGACTGCGAACCGATCGACACGCTCACACCACACGACGCCCCGTCGAAGCCCTTCTTCGACGAGTCGTACCCGATTCCCAGGATCGTCTCCCGGACGATCGTCGGAATATCGGCGTACGCCTTGGTCGTCACCTCACCCGCCACATGCACCTGACCGGTGGTGATGAGGGTTTCGACCGCCACCCGACTGCGCGGGTCCTGGGTCAACAACGCGTCAAGGATGCCGTCGCTGATCTGGTCAGCGATCTTGTCCGGGTGGCCTTCCGTGACCGACTCGGAAGTGAACAGGCGGCGTGCCACGGTGCTCCTAAAGGATCTCGAAGAGTGTCGGCGGGCAGTCTAGCGCCGCAGACATGGACCATTTCCTCGGTGACAGTGTGCTCAGTGGTTAAGACGAAGCGGTTAAGCGCGTTGTTACCAGGCCCCAGACGGCGTCGGCCAGGTCTTCCTTCGATTGTTCCGGGAAAACCACCCTGGAACCATCGGCACCCAGCACAACAGCAGTATTGGAGTCGGCGCCGAACACCTTGTCCTGCCCCACCTCGTTGACCACGATCAGGTCCGCCTTCTTCCGCGCCAGCTTCGCCCGGCCGTTGGGCTCGGCGTCACCGGTCTCGGCGGCGAAGGCGACCAGCACCTGGTGGGCGTGGCGGCGTTCGCCGAGTTCGGCGGCGATGTCGGGGTTGGTGACCAGGTCGATGGTGGGAGCGGTACCGTCACCTGATTTTTTGATCTTCTCGCTGGCGTACGTCGCCGGGCGGAAGTCCGCCGGTGCCGCCGCCATCACCACCACGTCCGCGCCTTCCGCCGCCGACAGGGTGGCCTTGCGCAGTTCTTCCGTCGTGGACACGCGGACCACCTCCACCCCGGTCGGATCGGAGAGCGAGACGTTGGCGGCGATCAGTGTAACCATAGCGCCACGCGCAGTAGCGGTGCGGGCGAAGGCGTAACCCTGCTTGCCCGAGGACCGGTTGCCCAGGAATCGCACCGGGTCCAGCGGTTCCCTGGTGCCACCGGCGGTGACCACGACCCGACGTCCGGTCAGGTCACGCGGCGCCACCGTGCCCCGGCCCAGCGTCCACCGGGCGATCGCGAAGATCTCCGCCGGGTCGGGAAGCCGGCCCTTGCCGGTGTCCGCGCCGGTGAGTCGCCCGCTGGCCGGTTCGACGACCAGTACGCCGCGAGCGCGCAACGTCGCCACGTTGGCCACCGTCGCCGGGTGCTCCCACATCTCGGTGTGCATCGCCGGCGCCAGGACCACCGGGCAACGGGCGGTCAGCAGCGTGTTGGTGAGCAGGTCGTCGGCGAGCCCGTGCGCGGCCTTGGCCAGCAGGTCGGCGGTGGTCGGTGCCACCACGACGAGATCCGCCTGCTTGCCGAGGCGGACGTGCGGGACCTCGTGCACGTCGGTCCAGACATCGTCCGAGACCGGCTTACCGGAGAGCGCCGCCCAGGTCGGGGCGCCGACGAAACGCAGTGCCGAGGCGGTCGGTACGACCCGGACGTCGTGCCCCGATTCGGTGAAGAGCCGGAGCAGCTCACAGGCCTTGTACGCGGCGATGCCCCCGCCTACGCCAAGAACGACCTGAGCGGGCATGGGCGGTCTGTCGGGCTAACTACGGCTGGTCGGTCGGCTCGGCGGTGAGCAGGCCCGCGTTGATCTCGCGCATCGCGATCGACAGCGGCTTCTCCTGCGGCGTGGTCTCGACCAGGGGTCCGACGTACTCCAGCAGGCCCTCGCCGAGCTGGCTGTAGTAGGCGTTGACCTGGCGGGCCCGCTTGGCCGCGAAGATGACCAGCGCGTACTTGGAGGTGGTCTTCTCCAGCAGCTCGTCGATCGGGGGGTTGGTGATGCCTTCGGGATTGGCGATGGAACCCACGAGATAAACCTCTGTGTCTCTCAACCGCCGGTACGCGGCTGAGCCGGAGTCAGAAAGGATGAACCGAGCAAGCCTACCAGTTCCCCCGCAGCCCGCTCGACGAAGTCGTTGACCACCACGCGGTCGATTTCCGCCCCGTCGTGCGGTTGTCCGACCGGCACAACCGCCCCCGGCGGGACGAGGTACACCAGACGGGACCCCGGCATCGCGGCGCGTACCCGGCGGGCGCCGGGCAGGTCGAGACTGAGCAGCACCGGCTGGCCGGCGCGCAACCGGGTCTGTACCGGCTGGCGCGGGGTGCCGTGCAGGTGGTCGGCGTACCGGCCCCACTCCAGCAGTTCGTCGGCGGCGATCAGTGCCTCGAACTCGGCCCGGTCCACGTACAGGCGGGACCCGTCGACCTCGTACGGGCCTCGGGATCTGGTGGTCATCGCCACCGATACCCACAACGCGGAGGAACGCGCCCGGACCAGCTCGATCACGCTCTCCTTGCCGGCCCCGGCAGGACCGGCAAGGAGCGTGAGGCGAGCCGCCGGGCGCGCGTCGTCCTCCGTGCTCACTGCTTGTTTCTACACGCTGCCGCTAACTAGTTGGCGGCGAACTCACCAAGCAGTGCCTTGCGCTGCTGGTCGCCCAGGCCGCGCAGGCGCCGGCTGTCGGCGATCTTGAGCTTCTCCATGATCTGGGTCGCCCGGATCTTGCCGATCCCCGGCATAGCCTGGAGAACAGCCGAAACCTTCAGCTTGCCGACGACGTCGTCGCCCTCCGCCCGGTCGAGGACGGCGGCGAGGGTGGTCTTGCCCTGCTTGAGCTGCTCCTTCAGCTCAGCACGGGCTTTGCGGATCTCCGCAGCCTTCTCCAGCGCGGCTGCACGCTGTTCGGGGCTCAGTTGGGGGAGCGGCACCAGTTCTCCTCAGGTCCCTATCGCGACGGGCGGAACGCACCGCCGCATCTGTGAAACGTGGGGTGGCTGGAAACCAAAGGGGTATGTGGTTCCCAGCGCCGGGAAAACTAGCGGTCAGCAGAGTTTTCGGCAACGTGGACGCGCCATGATCATGCGACCGTGACCGAGCTATCACTCAACGACACGGCCGAGTACGGCTCGACAATCGGCCAGCGCGCGGTCCGCCGCGGCGCGCAGCGCGGCCCGGTCCGGGCCGTGGCGCAGGACCTCACGGGAGTAGGACGGCAGCACCGCGCTCAGGTCCCGACCGAAGACCGTACGCAGGTCGGCAGCGCTCCCGCCCTGGGCGCCGAGACCGGGCGCGAGCATCGGACCGTGCACGCGGGACAGGTCGTGGCCCGTCTCGCCGATCGTCGCGCCGACCACCAGCCCGAAGCTGCCCAACGGCTCGGCACCCGCGTTGAGCTGGGAAATCTCGTCGATGACGGTCTGCGCGACGGTCCGGCCGTCGGCGCTGCGGGCGTGTTGCACGGCCGGACCCTCAGGATTGGAGGTGAGCGCCAGCACGAAGACACCGCCGCCGTGCGCCGCCGCCGTGTCGAACATCGGCGCGAGCGACCCGACGCCCAGATACGGGCTCGCGGTGATCGCATCGACATACAGGGGACTGGATGGATCCAGATACGCGGCGGCGTACGCGCTCACCGTGGAGCCGATGTCGCCACGCTTGACGTCCAGGAGCACAAGAGTTCCGGCATCTCGCAACTGTCGGATAGTTGACTCAAGCACCTCCAGTCCTCGGGACCCGAAGCGCTCGTAGAACGCGGACTGCGGCTTCACCACCGCGACCCGGTCGCCCAGTGCCTCGGCCACCGTCTCGCTGAACCGCGCCAACCCGGTCACGTCGTCGGGCAACCCCCAACGCTCCAACAGCGCGCCGTGCGGGTCGATGCCCACGCAGAGCGGCCCGCGCTCGGCCATGGCCCGGTGCAGCCGGATCCCGAAGCTCTCCATCACGCTCTCCTCGCCCTCTCCTCGCCACGACGCGGACGCGCCCCGGCTCCAGTCCTCGCCGCGCCCGCCGGACGGGATCAGCCCGCGGCGACGGCGGCGGCCACCCCGGCGCCGATCCGGGCCAGGTCCGCGTCGTCGGTGACGTACGGCGGCATCGTGTAGACCAGGTCGCGGAACGGGCGCAGCCACACGCCGTGCTCGACCGCGGCGGCGGTCGCCGCCGGCAGGTCGACCTCGTGGTCGAGTTGCACCACACCGATCGCGCCGAGCACCCGTACGTCGGCGACGCCCGGCGTACCGCGCAACGGCTCCAGACCCGCCCGCAGACCCGTTTGCACCCTCGCGACCTCGCCGCGCCAGTTTCCGGCCCGCAGCAGGCCGATGGAGGCGTTCGCGACGGCACAGGCGAGCGGGTTGCCCATGAACGTCGGCCCGTGCGCCAGCACACCGCCGGCACCGATCCCGCGCGCCACCTCCGGCGTGCAGAGCGCCGCCGCGAGGCTCAGGTAGCCACCGGTGAGCGCCTTGCCGACGCAGAGCACGTCCGGGGTGACCCCGGCGTGTTCGGCCGCGAACAGCGCGCCGGTACGCCCGAAACCGGTGGCTATCTCGTCGAAGATGAGTAACACCCCGTGCGCGGCGGTGGCCTCGCGCAGCACCCGTAGGTAGTGCGGGTGGTGGAACCGCATCCCGCCCGCGCCCTGCACCACCGGCTCGACGATGACCGCGGCCAGTTCGTGCGCGTGCCGCGCGATCCGGTCGGCCAACCCGGCCGCATACTCCTCGTCCACCGGGGCGTCGAAACCGGACGGCGGCACCGGTGCGAACACCTGCCGGGGCAACACGTCCCGCCAGAGGTGGTGCATCCCGCCCTCGGGATCGCAGACGCTCATCGGCTGGAACGTGTCGCCGTGGTAGCCGCCGCGCCAGGTGGCCAGCCGGTGCCGCTCCGGGCGGCCCCGGCCGAGCTGGTACTGCAAAGCCATCTTGACCGCGACCTCGACGCTGACCGAGCCGGAGTCGCAGAGGAAGACGTGCTCCAGTCCGGGCGGGGTGAGCTCCACCAGGTTGCGGGCCAGCTCGATCGCCGGGGAGTGGGTCAGCCCGCCGAACATCACGTGGCTCATCCGGCCGAGCTGCCCGGTCACCGCGTCGTCGAGCACCGGATGCCGGTAACCGTGGATCGCGGCCCACCACGACGACATGCCGTCGACCAGTTCCCGCCCGTCGGCCAGCCGCAGGCGTACGCCCTCGGCCCCGGTGACGAGGTACGGCTGCGTGGTCGCCGGCATCGGCGCGTACGGGTGCCAGACGTGCGCGGCGTCGACGGCGAGCAGCTCGGCGGGGTTCACGGCCGGGCCGACCGCGCGATCGCGCGGGCCAGACCCGGCCCGCGATAGATGAACCCGGTGTAGAGCTGCACCAGGCTCGCCCCGGCGTCGAAGAGCCGGTTCGCGTCGTCCGGGTCCATGATCCCGCCGACCCCGATCACCGGCAGCGTGCCGCCGGTCTCCCGGTGGACGAAGGAGACCACCTCCCGCGCCCGGACGGTCAACGGGCGGCCGGACAGCCCGCCGGTCTCCGTACCCCGGGGTCGGTCGGCGGCGGCGAGGCCGGCGCGGCCCAGCGTGGTGTTGGTGGCGATGACGCCGGCCGCCCCCCGGTCCAGGCAGACCCGCAGCAACTCGGCGATGGCCGGCTCGGTGAGGTCCGGCGCGATCTTCACCAGCACCGGCTTCTCCCCCACCAACTCGGCCAGCAGCGCGTCGAGGTGCTCCCGGTCCTGCAACGCACGCAGGCCCGGAGTGTTCGGCGAGGAGACGTTGACCGCGAAGTAGTCGCCGTACGCGCGCAGCGCCCGGTACGAGGCGACGTAGTCGGCCACCGCGTCGTCCAGCGGGGTCACCTTCGACTTGCCGAGCGAGATGCCCAGCGGCACGCCCAGCGACGGAGCGGCGTCCAGCCGCCGGGCCAGCGCGTCGGCGCCGTCGTTGTTGAAGCCCATCCGGTTGATCACCGCGGTGCTCTCCGGCAGCCGGAACAGCCGGGGCCGGGGATTGCCCGGCTGGGCGTGTGCGGTGACCGTGCCGACCTCGACGAAACCGAAGCCCAGCGCCGGCCAGGCCGGCAGCGCCACGCCGTTCTTGTCCATCCCGGCGGCCAGCCCGACCGGGTTGGGGAAGGCGAGCCCGAAGACCCGGCGCGGCGCCGCCACCGCGTACGCGGACCGCAGCGCCGCCAGCGCGGCCGGCCGCCCGGAGAGGGCGGCCAGCCGGTGCAGGGTCCACTCGTGTGCCGTCTCGGCATCGCCGCCGCCGAGCCGGAACAGCGCGGGGCGGACCACCCGCTCGAAGATCACTCGCCGGCCCGCAGGGCGGCGTGCAACTCCTGCAACGGCCGGACGGCCATGTCACCGCGGATCAGCGCCTCGATGCCCATCACCGCCGCCGCCGCACCCGGCACGGTGGTGATGCACGGGATGTCCGCCGTCACCGCCGCGCTGCGGATCTCGTACCCGTCGGACCGGGCGCTCGCACCGGAACCCTGCGGGGTGTTGATGACCAGGGCCACCTCACCGGCGGCGATCAGCGAGACCGCGTCCGGACCGGCACCGGCCTCCTCGTAGTGCTTGCCGATCAGCTCGCAGGCGATGCCGTGCCGGCGCAGCACCTCGCCGGTGCCGACGGTGGCGACGATCTCGAAACCGAGGTCGGCCAGCCGCTTCACCGGGAAGATCATCGCGCGCTTGTCCCGGTTGGCGACCGAGACGAAGACCTTGCCGGCGGTGGGCAGCGAACCGTACGCGGCCGCCTGCGACTTGGCGAACGCGTGCCCGAACGCCACGTCGATGCCCATCACCTCGCCGGTGGACTTCATCTCCGGACCGAGCAGCGAGTCGACGCCCTGACCGGCCGGGGTGCGGAACCGCTTGAACGGCAGCACCGCCTCCTTGACCGCGATCGGGGCGTCGACCGGCATCGTGCCGCCGTCCCCGGTCGGCGGGAGCAGCCGCTCGGCGCGCAGGTCGGCGATCCGCGCCCCGAGCATGATCCGGGCCGCCGCCTTGGCCAGCGGCACCGCCGTCGCCTTGGAGACGAACGGCACCGTACGCGAGGCGCGCGGGTTGGCCTCCAGCACGTACAGGGTGTCGTCCTTGAGCGCGTACTGCACGTTGAGCAGGCCGCGTACGCCGACGCCGCGGGCGATCGCCTCGGTGTAGCGGCGGACGGCCGCCAGGTGCGAACTCGCCAGCGTGATCGGCGGCAGGGCGCAGGACGAGTCGCCGGAGTGGATGCCGGCCTCCTCGATGTGCTCCATCACGCCGCCGATGTAGACCTCGCCGTCGGCGTCGCAGAGCGCGTCCACGTCGATCTCGATCGCGTCGTCGAGGAACCGGTCGACCAGCACCGGGTGGTCCGGCGAGATGTCGGTGGCCCGACCGATGTAGTCGCGCAGGGTCGGGTCGTCGTAGACGATCTCCATGCCCCGCCCGCCGAGCACGTACGAGGGCCGGACCAGCACCGGGTAGCCGATCTCGTCGGCGATCGCCTTGGCCTCGTCGTACGAGGTGGCGGTCCCGTGCTCGGGGGCCCGCAGGCCGGCGCGGGCCAGCACGGCGCCGAACGCGCCCCGGTCCTCGGCCAGGTTGATCGACTCCGGGGAGGTGCCGACGATCGGCACCCCGGCGTCCTTGAGCCGCTGGGCCAGGCCGAGCGGGGTCTGCCCACCGAGCTGGACGATCACCCCGACGACGCCGGGGCCACCGGCGGCTTTGCCGGAGCTGTCCTCGGCGTGCCACACCTCGATGACGTCCTCGAAGGTGAGCGGTTCGAAGTAGAGCCGGTCGGCGGTGTCGTAGTCGGTGGAGACGGTCTCCGGGTTGCAGTTGACCATCACCGTCTCGTAGCCGGTGCCGACCGCGCCCGGCACCGGGGCACCCTGCAACGCCAGGACGGCGTGCACGCACGAGTAGTCGAACTCGATCCCCTGGCCGATCCGGTTCGGCCCGGAGCCGAGGATCAGCACCTTGGGCCGGTCCGAACCGGCGACCTCGGTCTCCTCGTCGTAGGACGAGTAGTGGTACGGGGTGGTGGCCTCGAACTCGGCCGCGCAGGTGTCGACGGTCTTGTAGACCGGGCGCAGCCCGAGCCGGTGACGCAGGACGCGTACCCCGTCCTCGGCGGCGAGTTCCGGGCGCAGCGCGGCGATCTGCCGGTCGGAGAGCCCGGCCCGCTTCGCCCGGCGCAGCAGCGCCCCGTCGAGTACGGGCGCCCCGACGATCTCCTCGCGCAGGTCGACCAGGGCGGCGATCTGGTCCAGGAACCACGGGTCGATGCCGCCGGAGGCGGCGGAGACCTCGGCCACCGAGGCACCCAACCGGAGCGCCCGCTCCACTGTGTACAGTCGTCCGTCGTGCGGGGTAGCCAGGGCGGTCAGGGTGGACTCGACCGTCGACCCGACCGGGTCCGGTACGGTCCAGAAGCCGGCCGCCTTCGTTTCCATCGAGCGCATCGCCTTGTTCAGCGCCTCGGTGAAATTGCGGCCCAGGCTCATCGCCTCGCCCACCGACTTCATCGTCGTGGTCAGCTCCGGGTCGGCGCCGGGGAACTTCTCGAACGCGAACCGGGGAATCTTCACCACGACGTAGTCCAGCGTCGGCTCGAACGCGGCCGGCGTCTGGAGGGTGATGTCGTTGGGGATCTCGTCCAGGGTGTAGCCGATGGCCAGCTTCGCGGCGATCTTGGCGATCGGGAAGCCGGTCGCCTTCGAGGCCAGCGCCGACGAGCGGGACACCCGGGGGTTCATCTCGATCACGACGATCCGGCCGTCGGTCGGGTTGACCGCGAACTGGATGTTGCAGCCGCCGGTGTCCACCCCGACCTCGCGCAGCACCGCGATGCCCAGGTCACGCAGCTGCTGGTACTCCCGGTCGGTGAGCGTCATGGCCGGTGCCACGGTCACGCTGTCGCCGGTGTGCACACCCATCGGGTCGATGTTCTCGATCGAGCAGACCACCACGACGTTGTCGTGCCGGTCGCGCATCAGTTCGAGCTCGTACTCCTTCCAGCCGAGCACGCTCTCCTCGATCAGGACCTCGTGCACGGGGCTTGCGGTCAGCCCCGCCCCGGCGATCCGGGCCAGGTCCTCGTCGGTGTGCGCCATGCCGGACCCGAGCCCGCCCATGGTGAACGACGGCCGGACCACCACCGGCAGCCCCAGCTCGCCGACGGTCTGCCGAACCTCGTCCATCGAGTGACAGACCCGCGAGCGCGGCACCAGCGCGGTCGGGTCGGCGACCCCGATCCGGGCCCCCGCCTTGGCGACGACCTCCTTGAACAGCTGCCGGTCCTCGCCGCGACGGATCGCCTCGATATCGGCGCCGATCAGCTCCACGCCGTACTTCTCCAGCACACCCGACTCGTGCAGCGCCACCGCCGTGTTCAGCGCGGTCTGCCCACCGAGGGTGGGCAGCAGCGCGTCCGGCCGTTCCCTGGCGATGACCAGCTCGACGAAGTCCGGGGTGATCGGCTCGACGTAGGTGGCGTCGGCGTACTCCGGGTCGGTCATGATCGTCGCCGGGTTCGAGTTGACCAGGCTGACCCGCAGCCCCTCGCTGCGCAGCACCCGGCACGCCTGGGTGCCGGAGTAGTCGAACTCGCACGCCTGGCCGATCACGATCGGGCCGGAACCGATCACCATCACGTGCTGCAAATCGGTCCGCTTAGGCATGCTTCCCGCCCTCGTTCTTGTCGCCCTGGCCACGCCCGCCCGGCTGCCGCTCGCCCTCGATCAGCTCCGCGAAGCGATCGAACAGGTAGTCCGCGTCGTGCGGACCGGCGGCCGCCTCGGGGTGGTACTGCACGGTGAACGCGGGCACATCCCTGGCCCGCAGGCCCTCGACCACATTGTCGTTGAGGCAGACGTGACTGACCTCGACCGCGCCGAAGTCGGTGTCGATGAACTGGCCCGTCGGCACGTCCCCGCCGGGCTCGCGCCCCGGCCAGTCGACGGCGAAGCCGTGGTTGTGCGAGGTGACCTCGACCCGGCCGGTGACCCGGTCCAGCACCGGCTGGTTGATGCCACGGTGGCCGTAGCCCAGCTTGTAGGTGCCGAAGCCGAGCGCCCGGCCGAGGATCTGGCTGCCGAAACAGATGCCGAACAGCGGAATCCGCCGGGTCAGCACCTCGCGGGCCAGCGCCACCGGGTGGTCGGCGGTGGCCGGGTCGCCCGGACCGGGCGAGAAGAAGACCGCGTCCGCGCCGGTGGCGAGCAGGTCCTCGATGCTCGACGAGGCCGGCAGCACGTGGGTGGTGACGCCACGGGCGGCGAGCCGGCGCGGCACGTTGCGCTTGATCCCCAGGTCCAGCGCGGCGACCGTGAACCGGTGCGGGCCGACCGCCTCGACCGTGTACGGCCGGGGCGTGGTCACCTCCGCCGACAGGTCGGCACCGACCATCTCCGGGGTGGCCCGGACCCGGGCCAGCAGGGCCTGCGGGTCGTCCTCGACGCTGGAGACACCGACCCGCATCGCGCCCTTGTCCCGAAGGTGGCGGGTCAGCGCGCGGGTGTCGACGCCGGAGATGCCGACCACGCCCTCGGCGGCCAGCCGGTCCTCCAGCGAGCCGGTCGCCCGCCAGTTGGAACCCAGCCGGGCCGGGTCGCGAACCACGTAGCCGGCCACCCAGATCCGGCCCGACTCGTCGTCCTCGCCGTTGACCCCGGTGTTGCCGATGTGCGGCGCGGTCTGCACCACCACCTGGCGGTGGTAGGACGGGTCGGTCAGCGTCTCCTGGTAACCGGTCATGCCGGTGTTGAAGACGGCCTCGCCGAAGGTCTCCCCCACACTGCCGTACGCCTCACCGTGGAACGTCCGGCCATCCTCCAGTACGAGGATCGCGGGCCTGCGTCGCATTACTTCACGGCCTTTCCATCGAGAACAGTCGCTTCGCCGCGCAGGAACGTGGCCACGATCCGGCCCGGCAGCACGGTGCCGGCGTACGGGGTGTTGCGGCTGCGGCTGGCCAGCTCGGCGGGGTCGACGGTACGGCGCGCGGCCGGGTCGACCAGGGTGAGGTTGGCCACCGCCCCCGGTGCCGGATCACGCCCGTGCTCGGCCAGCCCGGCGATCCGGGCCGGCATCCGGGACATCCGCTCGGCGATCAGGTCCCACCGCTCACCGAGGACCGAGAGCAGCACCGACAGGGCGGTCTCCAGCCCGAGCATGCCCGGCCGGGCGTACGCCCACTCGCACTCCTTGTCCTCCAGTGCGTGCGGGGCGTGGTCGGTGGCGACGATGTCGATGATCCCCTCGACCAGCGCGGCGCGCAGGGCGGCCACGTCGGTGGCCGTACGCAGCGGGGGGTTGACCTTGAAGACCGGGTCGTAGCTGGCCGCCAGTTCGTCGGTGAGCAGCAGGTGGTGCGGGGTGACCTCGGCGGTGACCCGGACCCCGCGTGCCTTCGCCTGGCGCAGCACCTCGACGCTGCCGGCGGTCGAGACGTGGCAGACGTGCAGCCGGCTGCCGACGTGCTCGGCCAGCAGCACGTCGCGGGCGATGATCGCCTCCTCGGCCACGGCCGGCCAGCCGGTCAGCCCGAGCCGGGTGGAGACCTCGCCCTCGTGCAGTTGGGCGCCCTCGGTCAGTCGGGGTTCCTCGGCGTGCTGGGCGATCACCCCGTCGAAGGCCTTGACGTATTCCAGGGCCCGGCGCATCAGTCGCGGGTCGGCCACGCAGTGGCCGTCGTCGGAGAAGATCCGCACCCGGGCGGCCGAGTCGGCCATCGCGCCGAGTTCGGCCAGCCGCTCGCCACCGAGGCCGACGGTGACGGCGCCGATCGGCTGCACGTCGACCAGAGCGGCCTCCCGGCCGAGCCGCCAGACCTGTTCGACCACCCCGGCGGTGTCCGCGACCGGCGAGGTGTTCGCCATCGCGCAGACCGCGGTGTAGCCGCCGAGCGCGGCGGCGCGGGAGCCGGACTCGACCGTCTCGGCGTCCTCCCGGCCCGGTTCGCGCAGGTGGGTGTGGAGGTCGACCAGGCCGGGCAGGGCCACCAGGCCGTCCGCGTCGACCACCGTGGCGTCGCGGGCGTCGAGGTCGCGGCCGGTGGCGACGACCAGGCCGTCGCGCAGCAGCAGGTCGGTCGGCTCGGCGCCGACCACCCGGGCGCCCTTGATCAGGTACGCACTCATGACGTTGTTCCCCCCAGGAGCGGACGGTTCACTGGTTCTTTCCCCCCAGGAGCAGGTACAGGACGGCCATCCGGACGGAGACCCCGTTGGTGACCTGTTCGACGATGGTGGAGCGGGGTGAGTCGGCCACCTCCGGGGCGATCTCCATGCCCCGGTTCATCGGGCCGGGGTGCATGACGATCGCGTGGTCCGGCAGCCGGCGCATCCGAGGGCCGTCCAGGCCGTAGCGGCGGGCGTACTCGCGGGCGGAGGGGAAGTAGGAGTCGGCCATCCGCTCCCGCTGCACCCGCAGCATCATCACCACGTCGGCGCTGGGCAGCACCGCGTCCAGGTCGTACGAGACGTCGGTGCCGGGGGCGAGCGCGGCGGCGATGTCGACCGGGATCAGGGTCGGCGGCCCGACCAGGGTCACCTTCGCCCCCAGCGTGGACAGCAGCAGCACGTTGGACCGGGCCACCCGGCTGTGCAGTACGTCGCCGACCACCGCCACCTGCAGGCCGGCGAGCCGACCCAGCCGGGACCGCATCGTGTACGCGTCCAGCAGCGCCTGGGTGGGGTGCTCGTGGGTGCCGTCACCGGCGTTGACCACCACCCCGTCGACCCAGTTGGCCAGCCGGTGCGGGGCGCCCGAGGCGGGGTGCCGGATGACCACCGCGTCGGCGCCCATCGCCTGGAGGGTGAGCGCGGTGTCCTTCAGACTCTCGCCCTTGGAGACGCTCGACCCCTTGGCGGAGAAGTTGATCACGTCGGCGGAGAGTCGCTTCGCCGCCGCCTCGAACGAGATCCGGGTCCGGGTGGAGTCCTCGTAGAAGAGGTTGACCACGGTCCGGCCGCGCAGCGCGGGCAGCTTCTTCACCTCGCGCCCGGCCACGGTCGCCATCTCGGCGGCGGTGTCCAGGATCAGGGTGGCCGTGGTGGCGTCCAGGTCGGCCCCGGAGAGCAGGTGCCTGATCACAGCGGGGGCCTCCCGAACAGTTTGACCTCGTCCGCACCGTCGACCTCGGCGAGCGTGACCTTGACGCTCTCGGCCAGCGCGGTGGGGATGTTCTTGCCGACGTAGTCGGCCCGGATGGGCAGTTCCCGGTGGCCCCGGTCGACCAGCACCGCCAGCTGCACGGAACTGGGGCGGCCGAGGTCGCTGAGCGCGTCCAGCGCGGCCCGTACCGAGCGCCCGGAGAAGAGGACGTCGTCGACCAGGATCACCCGCTTGCCGTCGACCCCGCCGGGCGGCACCTCGGTCGGCCCGATGGCCCGGGTCGCGTGCCGGCGTAGATCGTCGCGGTAAAGGGTGATATCGAGCACACCAACGGGCACCTCGATGCCCTCGAAGGTGCTGATCCGGGCGGCCAGCCGGCGGGCCAGCGGCACACCCCGGGTGGGAATCCCGAGCAGCACGGTGTCGGCGGCGCCCTGGGTCTTTTCGAGAATCTGGTGTGCGATCCGGTCGACCACGCGTTGCAGATCGGCGCTGGTCAGGATGACCTTCACGGACGGTGGCGAAGCCACCGGGGGTTGGGCGGCCTGCGGGAAGGCCACGGCGGACCTCCTTCCCCGCCTCACTGGACGGGTCGTTAAAGGATGTCGGATCCGGCCCGGACCGCATGCGGTCAGGCCGGGGGCTGATCACCACGTTACCAGCGACCGGTCGGCCGGCCCGGGCGGGGCGCTGACCGCCCGGTCAACGAAGAGATTTCAGGTTCGTGACCACGATCTTGCCAACGGGAAGGTAACGACCACTTGACCACGTGTCGCAATCCCCGTACCGTCACGCTCCGTAGCGACCGCTGGGGAGATCCCCGAGCCAGCACTGGGAGTGTCCGAATGCCCTCTGAATACGCCAAGTCGTTGGGCGCCCGCCTGCGCTCTATCCGTCAGCAGCAGGGGCTGTCCCTGCAGGGGGTGGAGGAGAAGTCGAACGGGCGTTGGAAGGCCGTCGTCGTCGGGTCGTACGAGCGTGGGGACCGTGCGGTCACCGTCTCGCGCCTCGCCGAGCTGGCGGACTTCTACCGGGTACCCGTCGCGGAACTGCTGCCGGACGGCAGCGGGGTCCGGCACGAGCCCACGAACAAGATCGTCCTGGACTTGGAGCGCCTCTACGACGAGGCCTCCGAGGAACTCGCGTACGTCGCCCGGTATGCCCGCGCCATCCAGCAGCAGCGGGGCGACTACAACGGCCGGGTGTTGTCGATCCGCGCGGACGACCTGCGCGCGCTCGCCATCGTCTACGACTCGTCGCCCTCCGGGCTGATCGAGCGGCTGACCGAGCACGGCGTACTCGTCGCCGACCCCCGGGCGCTCTTCGCCTCCTGAGTACCACCGCGCAGGACAGCACGAAGGCAGTATGAAAGGGGGCGCCCGGCAGGGCGCCCCCTTTTCACGTCCACGCGCGTCCCGCGTCCCGGTCACGCATCCCCGGGTGCCGGGCGACGCACCGGGTCAGCGGGTGGCGTACTCGGCGATCCGGCCGAGGATCCCGTTGAGGAAGCGCGGCGAGTCGTCGGTCGACATCTGCTTGGCCAACTCGACCGCCTCGCTGATCGCGACCCCGTCGTCGATCTCGTCGACGTAGAGCAGCTCGTAGACGGCGATCCGGGCCAGGTTCCGGTCGACCACCGGCATCCGGTCCAGCGTCCAACCCTCGGCGTAGCTGGCGATCAGCTCGTCGATCCGGTCCAGGTGAGC
This sequence comes from Micromonospora sp. NPDC049529, assembly GCF_055586685.1. NCBI lineage: Bacteria > Bacillati > Actinomycetota > Actinomycetes > Micromonosporales > Micromonosporaceae > Micromonospora > Micromonospora sp. NPDC049529. The sequence continues at coordinate 45,477 of NZ_JBVJHT010000022.1, read as the reverse complement.
GGCGACGCCCTCGACCAGGCCGACGGCGTAGTCCATGTGCTCCGGCCGGGGCGGAGTCAGTCGTTGCAGGTAACCGGCCAGCACCTCGACCGGGGGAAGATCCCGCTGGTCGGCCTCGTAGAGAACGTCCAGCGCCCGCTTACGCGCCTTCCGACGCGCGGGCATTTGTTGCTTGGGGCCCTCGGCCATCAGCCGCGGCCGAGGTAACGGCCGTCGCGGGTGTCGACCTTGATCTTCTCACCGGTGGTGATGAACAGCGGCACCTGCACGGTCGCACCGGTCTCCACGGTCGCCGGCTTGTTGCCACCGGTCGAACGGTCGCCCTGCAGACCCGGCTCGGTGTACGTGACCTCCAGGATCACGCTCGTCGGCAGCTCGATGTAGAGCGGCACCGCCTCGTGGGTGGCGACGATCGCCTCGGCCTCGGGCAGCAGGTAGTTCGCCGCGTCGCCGACGGTGGTGCCGGGCACCTGGATCTGGTCGTACGTCTCCAGGTCCATGAACACGTAGTCTTCGCCGTCGGCGTAGAGGTACTGCATGGTCCGCTTGTCGACGGTGGCCGTTTCGACCTTGGTGCCCGCGTTGAACGTCTTGTCGACGACCTTGCCGGACAGCACGTTCTTCAATGTGGTGCGCACGAACGCACCACCCTTGCCGGGTTTGACGTGCTGGAACTCCACGACAGCCCAGAGTTGGTCGTCGAGGTTGAGGACCAGACCGTTTTTGAGGTCGTTGGTGGTGGCCATTTCCTGCCTTGATCTTCAATTGGCGGACAGACCTAACGAGTCTACTTGCCGGGACGCCCTCCGCGCTGGCACGGGTACGGGCGGTTGATCGAGACCGGACGCATGTCGGTCACGCCCCGGACAACTCGCGGTCGTGTCCGGGACATCCGTCGCTGACAGCGTGCACGGGTGCCGAACCCGGTCACCCGACTCTCCGTGCTCGCCCGCTGCCGCGCTCTGGGAGTGGTCGGGGTGATCCTGCTGGCTCTCGGTGCCGCCGGGGCCGGCGCGCTGCCCACCCGCAACCCCTTCCCCGTCCTGGACGAACTGCGCCGGTGGCCCGGACTCGGCCTGGTCTGCGCCTCGTTCGGGCTGGCCCTGCTCGTCGCGGCCTGGTGGCGGCTGGGCCGGCTGGTTCGCGGCGACACCCCGCCCGGCCCGACCGCCCTGCTGACCACGCTGGCCCTCTGGGCGGCACCGCTGCTGCTCGCGCCGCCGATCTTCAGCCGCGACGTCTACAGCTACCTGGCCCAGGGGGCGATGGTCGGCGCCGGCCTCGACGTCTACCGGCACGGGCCGGCCACCCTCGGTGGGCCGCTCGCCGCCGAGGTACCGGCGATCTGGCAGCACACCACCACCCCGTACGGTCCGGTCTTCCTGGTCCTGGCCACGGCGGTGGCCACGGTGACCGGCACCCACGTGGTCCTCGGCGTGCTCGGCCTGCGGATCGTCGCCGTGCTCGGCGTGGTCCTGCTCGCCGTGGTCCTGCCCGGCCTGGCCCGGCGGTGCGGGGTCGACCCGGCCGCCGCGCTCTGGCTCGGCGCGCTCAACCCGCTGGTCCTCATCCACCTGGTCGGCGGCGCCCACAACGACGCTCTGATGGTGGGGCTGCTCGGCGCCGGACTGGCCGCGACGGTGGCCCGCCGGCCGGCGCTGGGCACCGCGCTACTGACCCTGGCCGCTCTGGTGAAGGCACCGGCCGCGGTCGCGCTGGTCTTCGTCGCCCCGCTCTGGGCCGGGCAGCTCGCCGGCCGCTGGCGGACCGTCCGGGCGCTGCTCGGCACCGCCGTGGTGGCGGTCGGCACCACCGTGGCGGTCACCGCCGTCGCCGGCACCGGGTACGGCTGGATCACCGCCCTGGACACCCCGGTCTCGGCCGCGAACTGGTCGGTGAGCAGTGCCCTCGGCCGGGCCACCCGCGCCCTGCTGGAACTGATCGGCGCGGACGTGGCGCCGCACGCCGTCTCCTTCTGGCGGTGGGCCGGCCTGGCCGTGGCGCTCGCCGCTGGGCTGCTGCTCTGGCTGCGCCGCGACGAACTCGGACCGGTGTACGCCCTCGGCCTCGGCCTCGGCGCACTGGTGATCTTCGGTCCGGCGATCCGACCCTGGTACCTGCTCTGGGGACTGGTGCCGGTCGCCGCCGCCGCGGCCGACGGGGCGTTGCGCCGCTGGGCCGCGCTCGCCTGTGCCGTACTGGCGCTGGTGATCCTGCCGGACGGGTTCGCACCGGAGCTGGCCGAACTCGGGCAGGTGGCGCTCGGCGGCGGGCTCGCCGTACTGCTGGTCCTGGTGCTGCGGCACGGGGGCCGGTTCCGGTTCCTTCCGGCCGGACCGGGGCTGGGCGTCGCGCGTCCGGGGCTGGTCCTGCCCGAGGCACCCGCGCACCTGCCCGCCCAGCGACTGCCGACCCAGCGCCTGTCCGCGCCGGATCCGTCACCATCGGGAGGAACACGATGAGCCGTCTGCGCGCCCCCCGCCGTACCCGCGACCGGGTGCTGCTGATCGGCACGCTGGTCGCGCTCTGCGCGCTGTTCCTGGCCACCGTCCCGGTCCACCGGGGCTTCTTCGACGTCGGCGTCTACCAGGGGGCGGTCACCCACTGGCTGCGTGACGGCGGGCAGCTCTACGACTACCTGCGTCCCGGCACCCGGTACGGCTTCACCTACCCGCCGTTCGCCGCGCTGGTGTTGAGTCCGCTGGCCCTGGTCGGCTGGAACGCCGCGATCGTCGCCAGCGTCGTGGTGAACGTGGCCGCCGCCGGGCTGGTGATCCACTGGCTGCTCGACCCGATCGTCCGCCGGCACGGCTGGCCGCGCTGGTGGGCGTACGCGCTGACCGGGTGCGCGGTGGCGATCTACGAACCGGTCCGGGACACGGTCAGCTTCGGGCAGGTCAACCTGCTGCTGCTGGCGCTGGTGCTGAGCGACCTGATGCTGGCCCGCGGTGGCCGGCACCGGTTCGCCGGGATCGGCATCGGCCTCGCCTCGGCGATCAAGCTGACCCCGGCGGTGTTCATCGTCTACCTGGTGCTGGCCGGGCGGTGGCGGGCCGCCGTCGTCGCCGCCGGCACCGCCGCGGGCGCGACCGCTCTCGCCGCCGTACTGGCCCCGCATTCGTCGTACGTGTTCTGGACGCACGCGCTGTGGAACACCGACCGGGTCGGTGACCTGGGCTACGTGTCGAACCAGTCGGTGCAGGGGCTGCTGACCCGGCTCGACCCGCACCTGGGCCGGGGCGTCTGGGTGGCGGTGGTGCTGGCCGTACTCGTGGTCTGGGCGGTGCGCGTACGCCGAGCGACCCGAGCCGGCGACCAGCTCGCCGGGTTCGCGCTCACCGGGATCGTCGGCTGCCTGGTCAGCCCGATCACCTGGGTGCACCACCTGGTCTGGCTGCTGCCCGCCCTGGCGGTGCTCGGCGACACGGCGCTGCGCACCGGACCGGGAACCCGTCGACGCCGGCTCGGCACCGCCACCGGCGTCGCCTACGTCCTGCTGTGCAGCAGTGTCGTCTGGCTCTGGTGGGACGACGCCAGCGGTCTGGACGGGCTGTTCGGCGCGAACGCGTACGTCTGGATCAGCCTGGCGCTACTGGTCGGCCTGCCGGTCGGCACCCACCCGTTCGGCGTTCAGGCGGGCGGCATTCACGCGGTCGGCGAGGTGGAGCAGCGCCAGCCGGTAGCCGTCCACGCCGAGTCCGCAGATCACCCCGGTGGCGACGGCGGAGACGACCGAGTGGTGCCGGAACTCCTCCCGCGTGTGGATGTTGGAGATGTGCACCTCGACCAGCGGCCCGCGCAGCATGGCGCAGGCGTCGCGGACCGCGTACGAATAATGTGACCAGGCGGCCGGGTTGAGCACCACCGCCGCCTGCTCGTCGGCGGCGGTGTGCAGCCAGCCGAGCAGTTCGTGTTCGGCGTCGGTCTGCCGCACCTCGACGTCGAGGCCGAGTTCCCGGCCGGTGCGCTCGCAGAGGTCGACCAGCCCGGCGTAGCTGGTCAGCCCGTACACGTCGACCTGGCGGGTGCCGAGCCGGCCGAGGTTGGGTCCGTTGAGGACGTACACCTTGCTCACCGGGCCACCGCCTCGTCGTACGCGGCGCGCAGCAGGTCCTCGTCGGGGCCCTCCAGGATCGCCGGTGCGGCCAGCCCGTCGAGGACGACGAAGCGCAGCCGGGCGCCGCGCGCCTTCTTGTCCACCCGCATCGTGGCCAGCAGGTCCGGCCAGGCGTCGGCCCGGTAACCCGTGGGCAGGTCGAGCAGGTGGAGCACGCTGCGGTGCCGGTCGGCGGTGAGCGGATCCAGTTTGCCGGCGAGCCGGGCCAGGGTGGCGGCGTAGACCAGGCCGACCGACACGGCGTGCCCGTGCCGCCAGCGGTAGCCCTCGGCCTTCTCGATCGCGTGCGCCAGGGTGTGCCCGTAGTTGAGGATCTCGCGTACCCCGGACTCGCGCAGGTCGCCGGAGACCACGTCGGCCTTGACCTGGATCGCCCGTTCGATCAGCTCGCGGACCACCGGCGCCTGCGCCCGGGTCGCCGCGACCGGGTCGGCCTCGACCAGGTCGAGGATGACCGGGTCGGCGATGAACCCGCACTTGACCACCTCGGCCAGCCCGGCGACCAGGTCGACCTGCGGCAGGGTGTCCAGGGTGGCCAGGTCGCAGAGCACCCCGGCCGGCGGGTGGAAGGCGCCGACCAGGTTCTTCCCGGCTCCGGTGTTGATTCCGGTCTTGCCACCGACGGCCGCGTCGACCATGCCGAGCAGCGACGTCGGCACCGCCACCCAGCGGACCCCGCGCAGCCAGCAGGCGGCCACGAAACCGGCCAGGTCGGTGACCGCGCCGCCGCCGACCCCGACAACCGCATCGGTACGGGTGAAGCCGGCCGCCCCGAGCCGGTCCCAGCAGCGGGCGGCGACGTCGATGTTCTTGCCCGCCTCGGCGTCCGGCACCTCGACCAGCAGCGGCGTACGCCCGTCGGCGCGGACCTGTTCGGCGAGCGCGTCGGCCAGCGCCTTCAGCGGGGGCGCGTAGAGCACGGCGACCCGGTCCGCGCCGGGCAGCAGTCCCGGCAGCGCGTCGAGCAGGTCCCGGCCGACGAGGACGTCGTACGTCCGCTCGCCGCCGATCGATATCTTCGTCAACTCGTCCATCGGGGCCGAGCCTAGTGCGCCCCCGTCGGGGTGTGCCGCAACCGGTCGCCCAGGTGTCCGGATGGCGGGCGGGGAGGGCTTGCTCAGGTGTCCGGTTGGCGGGCGGGTGGCTCGCTCAGGTGTCCGGTCAGCGGGCGGGCGGCCTGCTCAGGCGTCCGGTTGGCGGGCGGCGAGGGTGGCGAGGCGGGTCGCGTGTGCGGCGAGCGCGGTACGCAACTCGTCCGGCGCCCGGATGGTGAACGGCCAGCCGAGTCCGGCGAGCAGTAACGCCATCCCGTCCAGGTTCTCCGCGCGGGCGCGCACCAGCACCCCGCCCGGCGCCTCGGTCAGCTCCGCCACGCTCGGCGGGATCCGGCGACGGGCCTCGGTCAGGTCGGTTTCCAGCAGCACCTCGACCGACCACGCGTACGGCACTCCGGCCAGCGACCGGGCGACGTGTCCGATCGGGTCGAACCCGTCCGGCACGCTGAACTGCCCCGCTGCACCGTCCACCGGATCCGCCGTCGACGGTTGCACCGAGGCGATCCGGTCGAGGCGGAAGGTGCGGATCTCGTCGCGGCGGTGGTCGTGGCCGGTGACGTACCACCGGCCGGCGTGGAAGACGAGGCCGTACGGGTCCAGGTCGCGGCGGGACTCCTCGCCCCGCCACGAGCGGTAGGTCAGGCTGACCCGACGGCGGGACCGGGTCGCCGCCCCGAGGGTGAGCAGCACCGTGGCCGCCGGACCGGCCGTCTCCGTACGCCGCCGGGCGGTGAAGCCGAGCGTCTGCCGTACGGCGGCGAGCCGGTCGGCCAGCGCCTCGGGCAGCACCCGACTGATCTTGCCCAGCGCCAGGGCGGTGGCGGGTGCCTCGGTGCCGAGGCCGAGCTGTTCCGCCGCGACGAGGCCGAGCACCACCGCCACGGCCTCGTCGTCGGTGAGCATCAGCGGCGGCAGTTTGTAACCGGGCAGCAGCCGGTAGCCGCCGTACCGGCCCCGCTGCGCGGTCACCGGGATGCCGAGTTCCTCCAGGGTGCGGGCGTAGCGGCGGACGGTGCGCTCGTCGACGCCGAGCCGGGCGCCGAGTTCCGCCCCGGTGAGCCGATGCTGGCCCTGGAGCAGTTCGAGCAGGCCCAGCACCCTGCCGGCGGGATGTGACACAGACCACTCTCCAATACCGGACGGATCCTGCCCGGATTCGATCGTACGGTTTCCCGGAAGACATCGAGCGACAAAGGAGTACGGGGATGAGCACGTTCGTACTGGTTCCGGGGTTCTGGCTGGGCGCGTGGGCGTGGCAGGACGTGACCGCCGCGCTGCGGGCGGCCGGGCACGAGGTCCACCCGGTGACCCTGACCGGCCTCGCCGACCGCGCCTCCCAGCTCGGCCCGGAGGTCGACCTGGAGACCCACACCGCCGACATCGTCGGGCTGATCGAGGCGGCGGACCTGCGGGACGTGGTGCTGGTCGGCCACTCCGGCGGCGGCCTGCCGGTCACCCAGGCCGCGGACCGGATCCCGGACCGGATCGCCCGGGTCGTCTACGTCGACAGCGCCCCGCTGCCCGACGGCGTCTCCCAGTTCGACACCAACCCGCCCGAGGAACAGCAGCGGGTCAACGGTCTGGTCCGGGACGGTCAACTGCCGCCGCCGGCCTGGGATCCGGCCGCCGATCCGGAGAACCTGGCCGGGCTGGACGAGACGGCGCTGGCACTGCTGCGCGAGCGGTCCACCCCGCAGCCGCTGCGGACCGCCACCGACCCGGTCCGGCGTACGGGTGGTCGGGCGGTGCCGACCACGCTGGTGGCCTGCACCTTCCCGGTGGAGGTGGTCCGCTCGATGATCGCCCAGGGGGTGCCGATGTTCGCCGAGCTTGCCGGGGCGGAAATCCACGGACTCCCGACCGGCCACTGGCCGATGCTCAGCGAGCCGAAGCGGCTGGCCGACCTGCTCGACTCGATCGCCCGTGCGTGATGCTTACGGCTTGAGCAGTTGGTGGATCTCCTCGGCCACCTGCTCCGGCGTACGCCCGTCGGTGATCACGGTGTGCGCGGCGACCTCCAGGTAGAGCGGTCGGCGCTGGTCGAGCAGGTACTTGAGGGTGGCGCGCGGGTTGATCGCGAGCAGCGGTCGACCCGCGCCGAGCCCGACCCGCCGGATCGCGTCGGTCAGCTCCACCGACAGGTAGACCACGGTCTGCCCGGCCAGCGCCGCGCGGGTCGACTCGGCCAGGATCGCACCACCGCCGAGGGCGAGCACCCCGTCGAACTCCCCCAACGCGGCCAGCACGGCGTCGCGTTCGAGCGTACGAAAATGGTCCTCGCCCTCGTCGACGAAGATCTCCGGGATCAGCTTGCCGGCGGCGGCCTCGATGTCGAGGTCGGTGTCCCGGAAGTCGACCCCGAGCAGGGCGGCGAGCGCCTGCCCGGTGCTGGTCTTGCCGGATCCGGGCGCCCCGACCAGGACGCAGACCGGGGCCATCAGCGGATCACCAGGTGGTCCAGGTAGCCGGCAAGATTCCGTTTGATCTCGGCGATCGAGTCGCCGCCGAACTTCTCCGTCGCCGCCTCGGCCAGCACCAGCGCCACCATCGCCTCGGCGACCACCGCGGCGGCCGGGACCGCGCACACGTCGGAACGCTGGTTGATCGCGGTCGTCGGTTCGCCGGTGAGGACGTCGACGGTGGCCAGGGCCCGGTTCAGCGACGAGATCGGCTTCATCGCGGCGCGTACCCGAAGGGGTTCCCCGGTGGTGATGCCGCCCTCCAGGCCGCCGGCCCGGTCGGTGACCCGGCGCACCCCGGTCGCCGTCGGCACGATCTCGTCGTGCGCGACCGACCCGCGCGAGCGGGCCTGGAGCCAGGCGTCGCCGATCTCCACACCCTTGATCGCCTGGATCGACATCAGCGCGGTGGCGAGCCGGGCGTCGAGCTTGCGGTCCCACTGCACGTGGCTGCCCAGACCCGGCGGCACGTTGTAGGCAAGCACCTCGACGATGCCGCCGAGGGTGTCGGCGTCCTTCTTCGCGGCGTCGACCTCGGCCACCATCCGGGCGCTCGCCTCCGGGTCGAGGCAGCGCAGCGGGTCGGCGTCGATCCGCTCGGCGTCCTCCGGCCGAGGTTGCAGGCCCGGCTTGGCCGCCACCGAGCCGAGCTCGACCACGTGCGAGACGATCTCGATCCCGAGGCCCTGGCGGACCAGCGCCTTCGCGACGGTGCCGACGGCGACCCGGGCGGCGGTCTCCCGCGCGCTGGCCCGCTCCAGGATCGGGCGGGCGTCGGTGTGGCCGTACTTCTGCATGCCGGCGAGGTCGGCGTGACCGGGGCGGGGGCGGGTCAGTGGGGCGTTGCGCGCCTGGGCTGCCAGTTCGTCCGGGTCGACCGGGTCGGCGGCCATCACGGTCTGCCACTTGGGCCACTCGGAGTTGCCGACCCGTACGGCCACCGGGCTGCCCAGGGTGACCCCGTGCCGGACCCCACCGATGATCTCGATCTCGTCCCGCTCGAACGCCATCCGCGCGCCCCGGCCGTAGCCGAGCCGGCGACGGGCCAGCTCGGCGACGATCTCCTCGCTGGTCACCTCGATCCCGGCGGGCACCCCTTCGAGGAGCGCCACGAGGGCGGGGCCGTGCGATTCACCCGCGGTCAACCAGCGCAACAAGGCGAGAACCTTTCCTTCCGTATGGGTGCCTGCCAGTGGTTTCGTCCACGTCCCACCGGACGCCATCCACATGCCAGTTGCCCAGTCTGGCACGCGCCGGACCCGCCTCGACGGCCCCCACCCGCCCATCCCGGTGAACGGACCCGGACGGATCCCGATGCGGCCCGGTGCGTCTGCCCACCGCTCCGAAGCAGATAACGCGTCGAATCCCGCATCGCCTCCGGCTCGCGGGTGCCGAGATCGATCTCGACCACGCCGAGCAGGTCGTACCGTTCGTCGAGAGTGCCTGCGTCGACCACGCGGCACAGCGTGAACGCGTGCCGGACCCGTAACGCCCGAAGCACCCACCTACCGTCGTCCACCATCACTCCTCCTTGATCAGCCCAAAGCATCGAGGAGTGTTGGTGATGGCCGCTACGTCCAAGTCAGCGAGTTCTCGGCGTAGCCAGCCACCCTCGGACGCGTCGCCCACCGTCCAGGCGTGGGAGATGGGCCTGCGGCTACGCCAGCGCCGCGAGGAGATCGGCCTCACCGCAGCCGCCGCCGGCCGCGCCGCCGGGATCATCCAGGCGTACGTCTCCGGCGTCGAAGCCGGCAAGGTCAAGCTGCCCGCCGAACGGCTGGCCCAGTTGGTGAAGATCTACGAACTGGAAGCCGACGAGGCGGCGGAGTTGGAGGCGCTCCGGGTCGGCGCGACCCGTCGCGGCTGGTGGCAGCAGTACTCGCAGCTCTTCCCGGCCGAGTTCCTCCGTTTCCTCGGCTACGAAGCCGGCGCCGACCACATCCGCAGCTATCACACGGAGGTGCTGCACGGCCTCTTGCAGACCGAGGAGTACGCGCGCGCCGTCATCCGAGGCGGCACCACCACTATCCGACTGACCGAAGTCGAGCGACGAGTGGCCGCAAGGATGTCCCGACAGAAGCGCCTCACCGACACCCGACCGTTGCGGGTGACCACGGTGATCAGCGAGGGCGCACTACGCCAGCAGGTCGGTGGCGCAACCGTCATGAAGGCCCAGCTCGAACATCTCGCCGCGTTGGTCACCGATCGGCCGGAGCAGGTCCAGGTCCGGATCATGCCGTTCGCGGCTGGCGCTCATCCAGCACTTGGCGGCCCGTTCGAGATCCTCTCGTTCGCCTCGTCACGGCTCCCCGACCTGATCTGGCAGGAAATCCTGACATCCATTGACATCATCGACCAGTCCACTCGGGTGACCGACTACCTGGTGACCTTCGCGGAGACGCTGGAGCGCGCGTTAGGCGCGGACGACTCGCTCGCCCTGATCCGCCGGGTCGCCAAGGAGATGACATGAGCACCGATGCCGTCCCCGTCCGGGACTGGTTCACCTCGTCCCGCAGTTCCAGTCTGTCTGGGTCAATCTCGGCCTTCCCGCACCGGTCGAGTGCGAAAAACAGCACTACCCTCAGCCCAAACGTGAAAGGTACTACTAGCACGCCGACACGCTACTACGAAGAAGAGGTTCTTCGTAGTAGATCGTTACCGAGCCATCGACCCGCACGGCCAAGGTTCCAGCGCCGCCACACCGGACTCAGCCGCGCCGAAAGGTGGTGGCCGCCAAACCAGTCAATCTGTTTCTCGACCGCCTACCCAAACGAAGCACGGGCAGCGACGCACAAGCGCCACCCCCAATCCCGACACACAGTCAACGTCACCTTTCTCAGCAAGCTAATCTCATCGACAGCCGTCGCCGTCCATGCAATCCACTCCACTCGACGACGCACGGCGGACCGACAGCAGCCCGGGCACCTGTCGCTTAGGGATAGGCTACAGCAGACGGGATTGTCCGATCATGTCAGCTGGAATTGTCAACCACGAGTCGATAGTTAGGAATCTCCTCAAGGCCCCTCAACACCGGCTCACTATCAACAGGGACAGGCGCCCTCATGGGCGCAAGGCCCATCAGGCACGAGTCACACCAAAAAACAGCCACACCGGCTTCCGCAGAAACGGAATTTACGACTAACACCAGCCGCAACTGTCGGGCTTTGCAATTAGGGCAATTGCGATTCGCCAGGTCGGCTGGACGATCGTACAGACACTCGTACGCATCCATCCAGTCACCGCGATCAGCCGGCCGATTACCGAATCTCATCACTGAATCGCACTTCCGACCGTTTCCCACCAGTTATCTTCGTAAGCATGAGCAGCAATTTCAGCGTCGTTATATCGATCATAGTCCGTAGGGTATTCCATACCATCGCGAAGTTGCTCAACATGATATCGCTCGTGCGCGAGGGTTCTAGCAGGCTGCTCCTCACTGGCAAAGGCCTGGGGGCGGCGATTTTCTTGCTGTCCTTGAGGAGCTTGAATGCCTTGCCCCAGGGAGCATGCCGGCTACGGCAACCACGCAGTCCATGGCGTTGCCGCCGATGCAGCCAAGGATGTCGTTGACACCGAGCAGGTCCAGCAGGATCTGTCCGCCGGCCTTGACGATGATCGAGATGACGCTCTCGGCCTTGATCTTCTTGGCCTTCTCGACGTCCGCGTCGGTGGGGCCGCTCCGGTCCTTGCTGATCAGCGAGGGCTTGCGTACCGGCTCCTTGCGGACGGTGTACTTGCCCTTGCTGCCCATGACGACGCGCTCGTCGGTCTCGCGGTAGTGCTGCTCGTCGCCCTGGGCGCTCTCTGTGATGAGCGGCTTGAGCCCGTCCGGGTCGCTCATCGTGACCGGAGTGTTGTTGGCGTAGCTGTAACCCTGCATCTGCTGCGGGTCGGTGAAGTCGATGAGCGGGTCGACGCTGATGAAGCGGCCGGTGGACAGGTCGTACTCGCGGGCGCCGAGGTGGACCAGACCCGTCGGGTCGTTGTCGCCGCCGACGAAGCCCTTCGGTGTCGGCCAGAGCGGATTGGTACCGCGCGGGTTGCCGTACGGGGTCTGCCGCCGCTGGGTGATGATCTGATCAGCGGCGGTCACCGCGAGCTGCTGGGTGCCCTGGGTGTCACCGACCAGCCAGGTGATGTCCGTCGTGGAACCACGTGATCCAACCAACTGGGCGGCGGGGCTGGAGTACTAGCGCGCCCGGCCGATGGAGAGCGGGCCGGTCGAGGGCACCGTCACGTACGGCAGGGTCATCGCGGCGTCGTCAACGCCAACCGGCCCGACGAACGTCTCCACCGGACGTCCTTTTCGGACATGGACAGATGGCGCTCCGCCACCAAGACCCCCGTGATCATTGGACAGTGCGTCGGAACCTTAGATCAACTTCGAGGCCACTGTAAATAGCCGACTACAACCAGCAACTACGAAGCGGGTAAACGCGATCATGTGCCCCGATCATGACGCGGAGAATTACGCCGTCCGGACGGATGAGCAGGGCTGGGCGACAACGGCCGCTCCACCGAACGGGCATGCCCGGCCAGGCCGCCACCGGCACCCCCGATCGCCGGGAGACACGGAAACGCGCCCCAGGACCGGAACCTCTTCCGGGGGCGCGCGGTTGTCCAAGGGCTGATGGAGTCTCCCCGACCGGGTCGATCCGGTCGGGTGGACTCCGGCCGGCTACGAGTTGTCGTACCGGTCGAGAATCTCGGTGTCGGACATCGTCCCGGCGAAGAGCTTCACCTGGTCGACGGCGCCACCCAGATGTCCCCCGGTCGCTCCGGCCCCGCCGACGTAGAGCGGGGAACCGGTCACACCGGTGGCACCGGTGCCGGCGACCGCCTGCCGGATCCCGTTGACGTAGAGGCGGACGCTGCCGACGCCGGCGTCGAAGACACCGGTCAGGTGCACCCAGTCGTTGGTTGTCGCGGGCGCGTCCGACTCCGCGAGCGACCACCCACCACCGCTCGACCTGACCCCGAACCGCCACCTGCCGTCCGGGGCGGCGTACAGCTTCGTCGCCCCGTCGCCGGCGCCGTGTTGCAGCACAACCTGCTCGTGGGCGGTGATCGCGGAAAGCCGGGTCCAGACCGACACGACGAAGGACTGATCCGTGACCAGGATGGCGCCCGAGGTGTACGCGTGGCCGTCGCCGACGGTGCCGTACCCCTCCGGCTGGGCCTCGTTGAACCACACCGCGTCGTTGTCATCGTGCGCACTCGGGGTATAGCCGCTCGTCTGCTCCGGCGAGTACGGATCGGTGCAGCCGTGCAGCGTCAACTGCTGCGCCCAGTAGGAGTTGCTGGTGTCGTCACCACACCCCGACGACAATCCACCGTTGAAGCTCCAGTTCGCCACCTCGGTCGGCGCGAGAATTCCCGCGGTGGCCGGGATCCCGGCACCGGGATCGGCCGGCGTGCCCCAGAGGTCCTCGTGGGTCACCACCCGGTTCCACAGCCGGACACTGCGGACCTCACCGCTGTAGAAGCCCCGGTCGGCGTCGTTCGCACGGCCTCGACCGACGGCGACCGGCCCGCCGGCCGCCCAACCCGCACCCCGGTTCGACAGCCAGGCGGCCGAGGGCGTCACGGTCGAGGTGCTGTCGAGCACGCCGTTCACCCACAGGCTGAGCTTTCCCTCAACCTCGTCCCAGACCCCGGCGAGGTGCGTCCACTTGTCGGCCGGTGGGGTCGCCGCCGCCCACGCGTTGGCGAACGTCGGCTCGGCCTCGTCACTCGCGGGAATCCGCAGGCGCCACTTTCCCGCCTCGCAGTTGTAGCTGAGCAGGAATCCGCTGACGTGCACGCCGTCGACGGACACCGCGGTCCGGTTGCCGGCCGAGCAACTGCCCGCCGACGGTTGCCTGACCCAGGCGGCGACACTGAACGAGCCCGACGTGTCGAGGCCGGTTCCGGTCGCGGTCGCGACGCCGCGCGGACCGGTGCCGTCGCCGTTGAACAGGGCGGTCCGCTCGCCGACGACCCAGCTGTCGGGGGACCACACGACATCGGGTTGCTCGAGCGTCAGGTCCGCGTCGCCGAACACATTCTGGAAATATCGGCCGGCAATGCTCTCCAGCGGCCAGTGGGCCACGGGCGCGGACGGGGCGCCGGCCAGGAAGGCGTACGAGGTGGTCGCACTGCGCTGACCCGCCCGGTCCAGGCTGTACACCTCGAGTGTGTTCATACCGGAACGCGGCGCGGTCAGGGCCACCGTGTACGCCGAGCCCGCCGGAACCCTGACGGTGGTCACCGGCTGCGGACTGCCCGACCACCCGTACCCGTACTTCACCACGTCGGAGGCACCGGTGGTGAAGGTGAACTCGCCCGAGACCCCCCGGCCGCCGTGAGCGATGCCGTCGTTCGGATAGCCCGTTGACGACACCGACGGTGGCGGCGGCGCCAGCCGATCCACATCGGAGCCGGTCACGGCGGCCCGCGCGGTGCTGCCGTCGACCACCTCGGTCCCGACCAGTAGCCCCGCGGTCAGCATCAACGCCGACACCGACCACGCCATTCTGCGAAAAGGCAGGGTGTAACCCAGAACAGATGCCAAGACGAACCTCCCCGTACGCCTGCAGAGTCATCGAACCCTAGAGACGCCCGGTACAGGCCGTCAAGATTTTTTCACACTCGGCATATCAACGGTTACCGAACGCTCATACGGGGAAGAACCGTCAGGCGCGGGCGGCGAAGAGCGCGGCACGCATCGCGGCCACCGGTGCCGGTACGCCGGTGAAGTGCTCGAACTGGCCGACCGCCTGGGCCAGCAGCAGATCGAGTCCGGAGACGATCCGGCAGCCGGCGTCGCGGGCGGCGGCGGCCAACGGCGTCGGCCACGGATCGTAGAGCGCGTCGAAGAGCACCGTCGCCGGCAGCCAGGAGATCCGACCGGCGAGCGGATCCGCGACGCCCTTCGGCACGGTCGAGATGACCACGTCGGCCGTGGCGTGCTCGGGAGCCCGCGCCCAGTCCGCCGGCACCAACGACACACCGAGCTTGTCCGCCACCGGCCGCAGCTCGTCGATCGCCGTCGCCCGCCGGGCCACCACGGTCACCCGCAGCGCGCCGAGTTGGGCCGCCGTGGCCAGCGCCGCCCGCGCGGTGCCGCCCGCACCGAGCACGGTCACCGTCGCTCCGGCCGGCACCCCGGCCGCCCGGAGCACGGCGACCATGCCGGGCACGTCGGTGTTGTCCGCGTACCAGGAGCGGTCCGGTCGGCGTACCAGGGTGTTGGCGGCACCGACGGCGGCGGCGACCGGCGAGACCTCGCCGGCCACCGTCAGCCCGACCTCTTTCAACGGCATGGTCAGCGACAGCCCGGCCCACTCGGCGCCGAGGCCGGCCACCAGATCCGGTAGCTCGGCCTCGGCGCACTCGATCGCGGTGTACGACCAGCCGGTCAGACCGGCCGCCGCGTAACCGGCGTTGTGGATCACCGGCGAGAGCGAGTGGGAGATGGGCTTGCCCAACACAGCGGCCCTGGACAGCCCGGTCATGTCAGAGGACGCCGGCCTTCCTGGCCTTGTTCTTGTTGACCTCGTGCTGAGCGGCGGTCTCGGCGAACTCCGAGTGCCCCTCCTTGTCGACCGCCACGAAGAAGTACCAGTCGCCCTTCGGCGGATCCATCGCCCCCTGCAACGCGAGCTTGCCCGGATTGTCGATCGGGCTGGGGATGAATCCCTTCAGCTTGCGGTTGTACGGGTTCTTCTGGTCGTCCAGGTCCTTCGCGGTCATGTCCTTCGACGACTTGGTCGGCAGCCCCCGGACGTCGAACCAGTAGTTGACCGTCACGTCCATCTCGAAGCACTCACACGGCACCTCGGCGTTAGGCTTGAAGAGCCGGTTGTACGCCACCCGGGCGACCTTGCCGAGGTCGTCGGGGTTACCCGCCTCGACCTGCGCCAGCGAGGCCACGATCAGCGCCTCGTACGGGGTCACGCCGCCCAACTTCTCCTGCACCACATCGGTGAACTTGATCTGCCCGGCGACGGTGAGGAATCCCTGCACCATTTCCCTGAGGATGCCCTCGGCGGTGGCGTTCGGCGGCAGATCGTACGTATCCGGGAAAAGGAAACCCTCGATCGTCGGGGTGACCTTCTTACCGTCGCTGCGCGTGAACCAGTAGTCCGGGACGCCGAGCCCGATCGGGTCCTTTGCCGCCGCCTCGAACTGCGCCACCGGGATCTTGGTGGTCTCCTCGAGCTTCTTGTAGATCTGCCGGGCGGTCAGACCCTCCCGGATGGTGACCTTGTTGGTCACCCTGCTCTTCGGGTCCAGCAGCAGGGTCAGGGCCGACTCGCCCGACATCTGCTTGCGCACCTGATAGAAGCCCGGCTGGATGCCGGTGGCCGAGGAGTTCTTCTCGGCGGCGTTCACGAACGCCTTGGGGCTCTTGACCACGCCCTGGGTGACGAGGGTGTTACCGATGTCAGCGAGGAAATCGCCGTCCTTGATCTCGATGACGACCTCTCCGGCGCCGGCCCCCTCATAGTCGGGCGCGCCGAACAGGCCCTGAATCCGGTCGCCCGCATACCAGACGCCGCCACCGAGCACAGCGAGCAGGACGAGCGGCAGCAGGAGAGCGAGAACTGTCTTGCCCCGACCACGGCCCTTACGCTTCCGGTCGCGTACGCCACCGCGCCGGTGTTGTCCCTTCTCGGTTCGCTCGTCGAACGCGAGCTCCAAGTCGTCGATCATCTGGTCCGCCTCCGCTGCCCGTCTAGCCAGCTCTGCAGGATCTCCACTGCGGCCGCCTGATCGACCACAGCGCGTTGACGTTTCCCCCGGACGCCCCGCTCGGACAGCCTACGGGTAGCCACCACCGTCGACATCCTCTCGTCCGTGAGAGTCACCGGAACGGGGGCGATCACCTCAGCCAACCGGGTGGCGTACGCCTTGGTGTGAATCGCCGCCGGGCCGTGCACACCGGCGAGATTCACCGGCAGCCCGACCACCACCTCGACACTTCGATGCTGCTCGACAAGATGTGCCAGTTCCGAGATGTCCGACGGAACCGCTTTCTCGTCCGTGGTGAGGTCACGGGCCAGGGTGACCAGTGGCGTGGCCAGAATGGCGTCCGGATCGCAGACCGCCACACCGACGCGCACCTTGCCGACGTCCACGCCGAGCCGTACACCGGGCGAGAAATGCCCCATACCGATTGACCTCCCCTCGCTGCATACGGAAAGCAGACCGCCGTGGTTCACGATCTGACCACGACGATCTGCCTCCGAGCAATCCATCACGCCTCGGCGATTGCCTTTTCCACGGTGCCGAGCAGGGTCGGCGCCTGGTCCGCCGGCACGCCGCCGCCCTGGGCCAGGTCGGCGTTGCCGCCCCCCCGGCCGGACAGCGCCGCCTTGACCAGGTCACCCGCGGACAGGCCGCGTCCCTTCGCGGCGGCGTTCAGCGCCACCACCAGCGAGGCCTTGCCACCGGAGCGGGCTGCCACCGCGACCACCGCCGGGCGAGCCGCGTCGATCTTGCCCCGGATTTCCTGGGCCAGAGTGCGTACGTCGTTGCCGGCCGCGCCCTCCGGCGCCTCGACGCCGACGTAGGCGACCCCGCGTACGTCGCGGGCCCCGGCCGCGAACGCCGCCGCCCCGCCCAGCACCATCTGCGCCCGGAGCTTCTCCAGCTCCTTCTCCGCGTCCCGCAGCTGGGACACGGTCTGCTCGACCCGGTCGGCCACCTGGTCGTTCGGCACCCGGTACAGGTCGGCCAGCCGGGACACCAGCAGGTGCTCCTTGGCCAGGAAGCGGAACGCGTCGATGCCGACCAGCGCCTCGACCCGGCGCACACCGGCACCGATGGACGACTCGGAGAGGATCTTCACCAGGCCGAGCTGCCCGGAGCGGGCCACGTGCGTACCACCGCAGAGTTCGCGGGCGTAGTCACCGACCTCGACGACCCGCACCTCCTCGCCGTACTTCTCGCCGAAGAGTGCCATCGCGCCGAGACGGCGCGCCTCGGCCTGCGAGGTGATGAAGGCGTGCACCTCAAGATCGGACAGAAGTACCTCGTTGACCTGCTGCTCGACATCGGCGAGCACGCTCGGCGAGACACCCGTCGGGGTGTTGAAGTCGAACCGCAGCCGGCCCGGCGCGTTGAGCGAGCCGGCCTGGGTCGCCGACTCACCGAGGAAGTTCCGCATGGTCTGGTGCACCAGGTGGGTCGCGGTGTGCGACCGGGAGATCGCCCGGCGCCGGGTCACGTCGATCTCGGCCAGACCGGCCTCACCGGTACGGACCTCGCCCCGGACCACCCGGGCCCGGTGCACGATCAGGCCGGGAACCGGCTGCTGCACGTCGAGCACCTCGACCTGGCCGCCACCGACCGTGATCAGTCCCAGGTCGGGCTGCTGGCCGCCGCCCTCGGCGTAGAACGGGGTGGTGTCGAGCACCAGCTCGACCGTCTCCCCCTCCCCCGCCACCTCGACCGGCACACCGGCCCCGGCGAGCAGGGCCCGGACCTTGGACTCCCGACTGACCTCGGAGTAGCCGGTGAAGGTGACCGGTCCGCCGTTGTCCAGCACCCCGCGGTACGCGGACAGGTCCACGTGTCCGGTCTTGCGCGCCTGCGCGTCCGCCTTCGCCCGGGAACGCTGGTCGGCCATCAGCCGCCGGAAGCCGTCCTCGTCGACGCTCAGCCCCTGCTCGGCGGCGATCTCCAGGGTCAGGTCGATCGGGAAGCCGTACGTGTCGTGCAGTTGGAACGCCCGCTCACCGGTCAGCGCCGGCTTGCCCGCCGACTTCGACTCCGCGATCGCGGTGTCCAGGATCGTGGTGCCCGCCCGCAGGGTGGACAGGAACGCGTCCTCCTCGGCGTACGCGTACTGCGAGATCCGGTCGAAGTCGCTGGCCAGCTCCGGGTACGACGGCGACATGCAGTCCCGGGCCACCGGCAGCAGCTCCGGCAACGCCCGCTCCTGCCAGCCGAGCAGCCGCACCGCCCGGATCGCCCGCCGCATGATCCGGCGCAGCACGTAACCGCGCCCCTCGTTCGACGGGGTCACCCCGTCACCGATCAGCATCAACGCGGTGCGGACGTGGTCGGCGACCACCCGCAGCCGTACGTCGTCCGGGTGCGACTGGTTGGCCGCGTGACCCGAGTGGGCGCCGTACCGCTTTCCGGTCAGCTCCGCCGCCCGGTCCAGGATCGGCCGCACCTCGTCGATCTCGTACAGGTTGTCCACACCCTGGAGGATCGACGCCATCCGCTCCAGGCCCATGCCGGTGTCGATGTTCTGCGCCGGCAGGTCACCCAGGATCGGGAAGTCCTCCTTGCCGGTGCCGGCACCCCGCTCGAACTGCATGAAGACGAGGTTCCAGAACTCCATGTACCGGTCCTCGTCGACCTCCGGACCGCCTTCGGCGCCGAACTCCGGCCCCCGGTCGAAGAAGATCTCCGAACACGGCCCGCACGGACCGGGAATGCCCATGGACCAGAAGTTGTCCTTCTTGCCCCGCCGGACGATCCGCTCCGCCGGCACCCCGATCTGCCGGTGCCACAGGTCGAACGCCTCGTCGTCGTCGAGGTAGACGGTCGGCCAGATCCGCTCCGGGTCCAGCCCGAACCCGCCATCGGCCTGCGACTTCGTGATCAACTCCCAGGCCAGGCTGATCGCACCCGACTTGAAGTAGTCCCCGAACGAGAAGTTCCCGTTCATCTGGAAGAACGTCCCGTGCCGACTGGTCTTGCCGACCTCGTCGATGTCCGGCGTACGGATGCACTTCTGCACCGACACCGCCCGCTGGTACGGCGCCGCCTGCTGCCCCAGGAAATACGGCACGAACTGCACCATGCCCGCGTTCACGAACAACAGGTTCGGATCGTTGATCGCCGGCAGCGGAGCGGACGGCACCACGGCATGGCCATTCGCCGCGAAATGCGCCAGGTACCGCCGCTTGATCTCCGCCGTTTTCATCGGGAGCCATCCTCCGGGAAAATCTCGTGGTCACCGATCCGCGGGTCCCCGCGCAGGTCGGCGAATTGGTCGTCGAACGCCACACCCTCGGCGAACGCGTTGTGGATCTCCTGCTCGCGCTCGGCCATCCCGGCCCGAACGTCGTCGATGAAACTCCGCAGCGACTCGACCGCGCCGCCGGCGGACTCCGACAGCGACGTGGCGATGCCACCCGGTGTGTACGACTGGGCGGTCCGGGTCACCTTGCGGACGACCAGCGCCCCGACGGCGAGCCCGATGCCCAGCCAGAGCAATCGCCTCATGGCCCTATCCTCTCTCCCCGCCGCGTGGACGCCGGCACCAGGTCAGCGGTTGTCGCCGCGCTTGGCCGCCCGACGCTGCTGCTTGAGCGTCGCGCGCACCTCACGGTCCTCGTCGGCGTGCCGGCGGGCGGCTGCCGCGCGACGTACGCCGTAGCCGAAGGCGGCCACCTTCACCAGGGGGTTCGCCGCGGCGGCCGAGACCACGGTGGCGAGGTTGGCGACGTTGGCGGTGACGTTCTGCGCGTGCCCGGTCATCGTGTCGATCTTGGCCAGCTGGATGTTCACCCCGTCCAACGAGGTGTGCACCTGCGTGAGCGCCACGTTCACGTTCTCGATGGTGGCGTTCGCGTTACCCAGCAACGGCGCCGTCCGGTCGTTCAGGTCGTTGATCGCCCGGGTCGCGGCGTCGACCGTGTGGCGCAGCCGCAGAATGGGCACGGCCAGTACGAGCACCAGCATCAGGAACGCCCCCGCCGCGACGAGCGCGGCGATCTGTCCAGGGTTCACCCGTGTTCTCCTCTACCGAACCGTCTCGACAGCGCGGCTACGCCATCCGGGCGCACCGCACCAACAGCGGGCAAAGCGGCACCGGATACGTAACGCCGCACTCCGTACCAACAGGCAGACCCTACCGTCCGTGACGAAAGTCGGCTCACGACGGTGGGGAGGTCAGTTCACTGAGCGGATCGTCGGTGAACACCGGTTCCGGATCCACACCGGTGAGCGACGGATCCGTACTCGGCTGCGGCTTGGTCCGCTCGTCGTCGATCGCGTTTCGTACCTTGATCGACACGACCGCGCCGTCGCACGGCGGCGGCTCGACACCGGGGGACGCCGGGGCCTCCTCCGGCTCGCCCGGCTCCACCGTCGGGCGGGCGTCCAGCGGACCGGTCGCGCAACTCGGCGGGCGGACCCAGAGGTCGAGGGTCAGCTCGTCCCGCCGCCAGCAGGTGTAGTGCCCCTCGACCGGCTGTTCCGGGCACGGCTTGACCTGCCACGTCCGCCAGCCGTCCTCGGTCAGCGCCTGCTGGTACGCCTCCGCCGTCGGATCCGCACCCTGCTCGGACTCCACGGTCCGTTCCCGGAACCGGCACTCGATCAGGCACCACCGGCTGCCGTAGACATCGTCCTCGACCTGGGCAGCCGCCCACGTCGGTACGGACAGCTCGTCCAGGGCGCTGAAGACCGGATCGCGGGTCGCGGCCCGGATACCGAAGAAGAGCGGTAGGGCCCCGAGCACCAGCAACGTGGCCAGAATCAGCGCGGCCACCTTGAGTCGCCGCTTCTCTCGGAGCTGGCGGCGGATCTCGGACCGGGGTTCGCGGATCTCGCCCGTACCGGTGGGATCGTCGAACGGACGGTCCTCGGGCGCCGGGCCGGCCGGTACCGGACCGGTCACGGCCGCGGGCCGGACGCTCGCCGCGCCGACCGGGGCCACCGCCACCTTCGCCACGGCCACCGGCTTGACGCCGGCGGTACCCGACGGCACCGGCCCGCCCTGCTGCGGACCGCCCATCGGATGCGGACCACCCATGGGGTTCGGACCGCTCTGGTTCGGACCACCGGGCCGGGGCGGGGCCATCGGGCCACCCGGCACGGTCACCGAGGCGGACGCCGACGCGGCGACCGGCACGGAGGCGGCACCTCGACCGACCCCGCCGGGGCCGGCGTCGCGCTCCGGCGGGCCCGAGGGCGGCATCGGCCCTCCCGGCGGCACCTGGCCACCGGCAGACATCGGACCACCGGCAGACATCGGACCACCGGCGGACATCGGGCCAGCGGTGGGCGGCATCGGGCCGGCGCCGGCCGGCCGCGGCGGTGCGCCGGGACCGGGTGGCGGCGGAAATGCCGGGGGTGCCGGCCGGGGAGCGGCGGCGCGGCCCCCGTGCCGGTCCGACGGCTCGGTGGGTGGTGGGACCGTGGCGGCGCCACGCGGACCGGCGGGATTGCCGACCGGGGGAACCGGACCCGACGGTCCGGACATGACGGGTGGTCCCGCCGGTCCGGCCCGGCCAACGCCACGAACCTCGCCGGTGCCATCAACCCGGTCCGGTCCGGGACCTGCCGGGGGCCGGCCGGGCGGGTAACCAGGACCGGGTTGCCGGTCGGTTGCCGGTGGTCCGTCGGCCGGCGCGGACCGGCGCGGACGCAGTTCGGGGCCGCCCGGGGGCCGCCCGCCGTCACGGCCGGGGGGTACGGAATCGGCCGGTGGACGCTCGCCGGGTCCCCAGGCGTCGTGGGCTCGTCCGCCCGGCATCGGTTGACCGTGGCTCTGGGCCGGCGGCCCGGCGGGTGATGCTCCGGTGGGTGGTGGTCCGAAACGGTCCGGAGTGGACGGGTCACCGGCGACCCCGGACGGGCCGCCGGGAACTGACGCGGCGCCACTGGTCCGGCCGGCACGGGTGGCCCGACGGACCCAGTCGGCCGGGCGGGACGAACGGTGGCTGCCCGTCGTCTCCTCCGGTTCGCTGACGGGCGGCGGTAGCGCGGGCGCGTTCCCCGTCCTCGGCACCCGGGGATCGGAAGGCTCACCGGATCGCGCCCCGCGCGGATCGGCCGGATCAGCGAGCCGCCCCGCACGCGGATCGGCCGGATCAGCAAGCCGCCCCGCACGCGGATCGGCCGGGTCGCCGACTCTCGGCGCACGAGGGTCGGTGGCGTCCCGGGGAGGGCCGTACCTGCCGTCCGCCGGCGGCACGCCGACACGACCGGCCTGCTCGCCACCCTGGGCCCCGGGTCGACTCGTGGCGGGTCCGCCCGGCACGGGTGGGGTCGCGACGGCGCTGCGGCGTCCGGGAGGGGTCTCCTCGTGACGCCGTCCCGGCGGCATCTCGTCGATGCGCGGCTCGGGCGGTCGCCGAGCCGGGTCGACCGCGCCGTGCCTGGCCTGCGACTCGCGCGGGTCCGGCACCTGCGCACCGGCGTGCCGCCCCGGCTGGCCGGGGTCGCCGCCGGACGGGTTCGGCCGGAACGAACCGTCGCTCTCACCCTGGCCCGGCTCTCCGTGCCGGCCGGGTGCGGGTGGTACGGCCGCGCGGGGATCCGGCGTCCGCCGGTCGGCCGGTGGTCCAGCCCAGGCTCCGGTGCCGTCCGGTTCGGCCGCTGCCCGCCGGCCCGGTCGGTCCACCGGAGCCCGCGAGGCGTCGGGTTCGAACGCCCCCCGCGAGTGCCGGGACGGGCCGGTCGGATCGGATTCCTCCTGCGGCCGCCAGGGCTCGGACGGCGCGGGCGGACCGGCCACGGGGCGCTCGGCTCGCGGTGGTTCGGAAGCTCGCGGTGGTTCGAAGGCTCGCGGTGGTTCGGAAGCTCGTGGTGGTTCGAAGGCTCGCGGTGGTTCAGGGGCTCGGGGTGGCTCGGGCGCCGGCCTGGGTTGACCGACCGGAGGCACGACGGCGGTACGACGCACCGGCGCCGGTCCGCCCTCCGCGCCGGGGTCGCCCGGCCCGGGGCCGAAGTCGGGGCGGCCGGTCGGTACGCCGCGTCCCGGCGCGCCTTCGGTGCCGCCGGGACCGAGATCGGTCTGCTGCTGCTTGGCCGTACGGAGGTCGGCGATCCAGCCGAGTTCCTCTCCGCTGACCTCCGGCTCCTCGGCGGGGGTGTCGGACTTGCCCCGTCCCCAGCGGCGTCGCAGGGATCGAGGTTCCCGTTGCTCCTCGGTGCCGTCTTCGGGCAGGTCGGAACCGCGCGATTTCACTGGTGATCCTCCCCGGCAGGCGCGCTGCCGTCTTCGTCCATCGGCCGGTCCGGCCTGGTGCCGGTGCTGGTCGACGCCGCCGGGGCGGGCGTGCCCCGGACTATGCCCCGCAACAGCGGGAGCCGGGCGGCGACCGCTCGCTCCCCGCCGTGTCCGCCGGGCCGGTAGTAGTCGACCCCGACGAGGTCGTCGGGTGCGTACTGCTGGGTGACGACGCCCCGCTGGTCGTCGTGCGGGTACCGGTAGCCGGTGCCGTGTCCGAGACCGCGCGAACCGGCGTAGTGGGCGTCGCGCAGCGACCGGGGAACCGATCCGCCGCGTCCGGCCCGGACGTCCCCGGTGGCGGCACCGATGGCGGTGGTGACCGAGTTCGACTTGGGCGCGGTGGCCATGTGGATCACCGCTTGGGCGAGGTTGAGCTGGACCTCGGGCAGGCCGACGTACTCGACGGCGTGGGCGGCGGCGGTGGCGACACTCAGCGCGGTCGGGTCGGCCATGCCGATGTCCTCGCTGGCGAAGATGACGATCCGGCGGGCGATGAACCGGGCGTCCTCGCCGGCGACCAGCATCCGGGCCAGCCAGTGCAGGGCCGCGTCCACGTCCGAGCCGCGCATGCTCTTGATGAAGGCACTGACGACGTCGTAGTGGGCGTCGCCGTCGCGGTCGTAGCGGACCGCCGCCACGTCCACCGCCTGCTCGGCGGTGGAGAGGTCGATCTCCGTGCCGCCCAGGGCCGCGGCCGACCCGGCCGCCGCCTCCAGCGCGGTCAGTGCCTTGCGTACGTCGCCGCCGGCCAGGCGTACGAGATGGTCCTCTGCGTCCGGGGCGAGGGTGAGCGCCCCGCCGAGCCCGCGCTCGTCGGTCATCGCGCGGCGCAGCAGCCCACGCACCGCCTGTTCGTCCAGCGGTTGCAGGGTGAGCAGTACGCACCGTGACAGCAGTGGCGAGATGACCGAGAAGTACGGATTCTCGGTGGTCGCCGCGAGCAGCGTGACCGTCCGGTCCTCCACGGCGGCGAGCAGCGAGTCCTGCTGGGTCTTACTGAACCGGTGCACCTCGTCGATGAAGAGCACGGTCGGCCGACCGCCGGACCGGCGCTCCCGGCGGGCGGTTTCGATCACCGCCCGGACGTCCTTCACCCCGGCGGTCAGCGCCGACATCGCGACGAAGCGTCGGTCGGTGGCCCCGGCGACCAGATGGGCGATGGTGGTCTTGCCGCTGCCGGGCGGACCCCAGAGAATCACCGACATCGGTGTCGTGCCGGTGACCAGCTGCCGCAGCGGTGCTCCCGGCGCCAGCAGGTGGTCCTGACCGATCAGTTCGTCCAGGCTCGCCGGACGCATCCGGACCGGCAGCGGGGCGTCCACGCCAGGGGTCGTGAAGCCATCGGTGATGCCCGATATGCTGGGTGCGGAGCGCGCCCCACCGGCACCGGTGAGGGAAAACAGACCGTCGGGCTCCATCACGAAGACATTACCGGCCCGGTGCCGGACGCTCGAAATGCGCCGATCCCGGGCCGGTTCGCGTCGGCCGACGGGTCAGCCCCGACCGGGCCGCCGCCCCCGCCAGCGTCCGCCGCCACCGCCGGGCGCGCGGCCGACACCGGCCAGGTAGAGCGCCAGGCAGAGCAGACCGGCAAGGCTCAGGGTGCCCGGGCTGAACAGGTCCGGCGCGCCGAGATCGGTGTCGAACAGGTCGAGCAGCAACGCAAAGCCGAAAATCGCGGCGGCGATGTAGGCGAACATAATCGGGTCCTCCGAGGGGGTGGGGTGGGTCGACCCTGATGTACCCCGCCACGGCAGCCGTCAATCTCCACCATGGAAGCGGTACCGCCAGCGCTAGAGTTTCCTCCATGATCACCGAAGCGACCCTGGTCAGAGGGCGTGCCGGCATTCTCGCCGCAGCCGGCGACCACCCGTACGTGCGGCTGAACGCCGGTACCGGCGGTGAGCTGACCGGCTATCTGCTCGACGGCGCCACGTTCTGGACCGGGACCGGCCCGCACGGCGTGACCGGCTGGGCCACCGGTGATGCCGTACCGGCCGCCCGGCTGGCCGGCGAACTGCGCGCCGCCGGGTCGCTGGACCTGCGCTGGCTGCACCTGCCCCGGGTGCACGCCGACGTCCTGGCCGGGCACCTCGCCGTGACGCACCGCGACGACTGGGACTTCCGCTGGACGGTGGATCCGCCACCGGTCCAGCCGGGAGAGGATCGGGTGGTACGCCTCACCGAGGCCGACCACGAGGCGATCGCCGCCCTGGTCGACGAGGCGTTCCCGACCAGCACCACCCGCCCCGGCGACCCCCGCGTCCGCCACTGGTACGGCATCCGCGACGGGAGCCGCCTGGTGGCTGCCGGTGCCGACCGGAGTCGGGGCGGCACCGGCTTCCTCGCCGGGATCACGGTGGCCGTCGACGCCCGGGGCAAGGGGCTCGGTGCCGCGCTCACCTCGGCGATGACCCGTGCCCTGCTCGACGAGGCCGAGGAGGTGACCCTCGGCGTGCTGGTCGACAACCGCGCCGCCATCCGGCTCTACGACCGGCTGGGGTTCGCCGGCTCGGTCCCGCGTACGTCGGTGGGGTTGGCGCCGCTCGCGGACCTCGGCGTCGGCACCCCCGAAGGCGTCCCGTTGACGGGCGCCGACCCCGACGCCACCCGCACGTCCGACGCCACCCGCACGTCCGACGCCGCCGACACGTCCGACGCCACCCGCACGTCCGGCGCCGCCGAGAGGTCCGGCGCCGCTTCCGGCAGCACGCCGGCCGAGCGCCGGGTCGCCCACCACGCCGGCAGGTAGAGCGGTGCGGCGGCCGCCAACACGACCGCACCGACCAGCATCGCGGTGCTGACCGAGGTGGCGCCGGCCACGCTGGTGAGCACCACCCCGCCGAGCGCACCGGCCGGTTGCGAGACCATCGAGTTGAGCGAGACCACGCTGGTCCGGTAGGGGCCGTCGACCTGCCGGTGCAGCAGGCCCATGTGCAGCGGGTTCGACGCGCCGTGCACCAGGTAGCAGGCGAGGAAGGCGGTGATCACGCCGACCGGGCCGGCCAGCAGGCCCATCCCCACGACCGTGGCGCCCTGCACGATCCGCAGCAGCGCGGCGGCGGGCGCGACCCCGATCCGCCGGGCGAGCACCGAGGCGAGTCCCGCACCGGCGGCCGAGGCGAGCCAGGCCACCGAGCCGGCGGGGCCGAGCAGCGCCGCCGCGCGGTCCGGATCGCCGAGGACCTCGGCGAGGCGTACGGGCAGCAGGGTCTCGAAGGTGACCATGCCGAAGCCCCAGAAGAGTTCGACCGCGACCAGGGCGAGCAGGATCCGGGACCGGCGCAGCAGGCCGAAGGCGCCCCCGATCGCGGTCGGCACCCCGCGCAGTGAGTCCCGCAGCGCGGCGACGCCCCGGGCCGGGCGTACGTCCGGCAGGAGCACGACGAGGGTGACCAGCGCGATCACCTGCGACCCGAGCGCGACCAGCACCGGTACGGTCAGCGCACTGAACCCGCCCACCGGGCCGAGCGTGACCAGGCCACCGGTGAGCAGCGCGCCGGCTCCGACGGACAGGCCGAGCACCATCCCGCCGCCGCCGAGTCCCCGTTCCAGGTCGGCGTCCGGGTCCGCGACGAGCATCGTGTCGACGTACCAGGAGTCGAGCGGGCCGCTGTCCAGTGCCCGGAAGATGCCCTGCAACACGAAGACGAGCAGCAGCAGGCCGACCGAGTCGGCGAAGGTGAGCAGGATCAGCGATCCGAGGCAGAGCAGGCTGGCGGCGATCAGCACCGGTTTGCGGCCGATGGCGTCGGCGAGCCCTCCGGTGGGCAGTTCCAGCACCAGGATGACCAGCCCCTGCGCCGCCGTCACCAGGCCGACCTGCGGCAGGCTGAGGCCACGCTCCAGCAGGAGCAGGGGGAAGATCGGGATCAGCAGCCCGATCGGGAACCAGCGCAGCCCGAGCAGGACCAGGTAGCGGCCTCGGGCCTGCCGCAGGGTAAGCGTTGTCACGGCCTCTCCTCGTCGTCGTGTTCGGCGGTGGGCAAGCCGCCGGGCGGGATGGCTGTCGGGCTGTCAGACGACGCGCCGGGCGAGGTGTCGACCCGGGGGAACATGTTCAGGTAGAGCAGGACCTGTTCGGTCTCGTTTCCGGCAGGTGACGGGTCGGCCATGTAGCGCTTGATCACCGCGCCCAGTTCCTCGGTGAGCTGGCCCAGCCGTTCCGGGGTGAGGCTGAGCAGCGAGTCGTGGTAGCCACCGACGGCCCGCCACGCGGCGGGATAGCCGCGCTTGACCGCGTTCCAGTTGCGGGCCTGCTCGACGTAGCTGTGCAGCAGGTGGTCGTCGAACCAGTCGGAGGCCGCCCGCGCGTCGGGGTCGTCGTCGAAGTCGCTGCTGAACCAGACGGTGCTCCGGTGCACGGACCGCCACCACCGTTCCCGGCCGGTGCCGCGCGCGCTGTCCTCGGCCACGAGTCCCACCTCGGCGAGTTGGCGCAGGTGGTAGCTGGTGTTGCCGGTATTGGTGCCGAGCGCGTTGGCCAGCCCGGTTGCGGTGGCCGGGCCGTCCGATCGCAGCGCGGCGAGCAGGCGGGAACGCACCGGGTGCGCCAGGGCGCGGATCTGACGACCGTCGAGCCGGACACTCGACTCCGGTTCGACGGTTCCGTCGGCTTCCTCGGTTGCAGACATGTTTTGCAGAATAGTTCTGCACAGATGTTGTGCACAAGTTCCGTGCAGAAATATTCTGCAATCCCGAACCGACTCCGGGGCTAGGCCGGGCGGGTGGGGAGCAGTTCGCGTACGCCGCGCAGTCGGGTCTTCAGCAGCGCCGCCGCGCGGGAGCTGTCCAGGCGTACGTCGGCCGGGCGGGGCTGACCGACCGAGGCGATCGTGGTCACGGCGAGCTTCGCCGGGTCCAGCCCGTACCGCCGGGCCACCAGTCGACCGAGGTCGGCCCGGCTGACCGGATCCGCTCCGGCGACGTTGAGCGGGCCGGCGTAGTCCGAGTCGACCAGTTCCAGCACCGCCGAGGCCAGATCGGTCACGTCGACCGGGCAGCGGTACTCGTCACTGAACAGGCGCACCCCCGGTGCACCGGTGAGCGCGTCGAGGCAGAGCCGGATCTGCTTGCTCCGCTCGTCGCCGACGATCAGTGACGTACGCACCACCGCCGCCTCCGGCGCGACCAGGCGTACGGCGGTTTCACCGGCCGCCTTCGCCGCCCCGTACGGGTAGACCGGGCTGGGCGGCTCGTCGTCGGCGTACGGGTACGGCCGCCCGCCGTGCAGCGCGTCACTGGACAGGTGGACCAGCCGGGCACCCGCCTGGGCGGCGGCCAGTGCGACGTGGCCGGCCCCGTCGGCGCAGACCGCCCAGTCCCCGTAGACGGCGGCCGTGTTGACCACGGCGTCGGGGCGTACCCGGGTGACCAGCGCACGCACGGCGGCCCGGTCGTTGATGTCCAGCGGCTGCCAGTCGACCCCGTCGACCGCACCCGGCGCCCGGTGGTACGTGCCGACGACCCGGCGGCCAGCGGTCACCGCCCGGCGGCACAACTCGCCACCGAGGTAACCGCTGGCCCCGACGATCAGCAGGGCCAACGGGTCAGACCGGCTCGACCGGTGCGGCCACCCCGGCGGTGCCGGCCTGGGCGGCGGTCGGCGGCTTCGGCTTGGCGTCGATGCCGGCCTCCAGGCGCTGCTGGGCGGTGACCGGGGTCGGCGCCCCGGTGAGCGGGTCGAACCCGCCACGGGTCTTCGGGAAGGCGATCACCTCGCGGATCGACTCCGCCCCGGCGAGCAGCATGCAGACCCGGTCCCAGCCGAACGCGATGCCGGCGTGCGGCGGCGGGCCGTACTTGAACGCCTCCAGCAGGAAGCCGAACTTGTCGGTCGCCTCCTCCGGGGTGATGCCGAGCAGGTCGAAGACCCGGCTCTGTACGTCGCCCCGGTGGATACGGACCGAGCCGCCACCGATCTCGTTGCCGTTGCAGACGATGTCGTACGCGTACGCCAGGGCCCGGTCGGGTGCCTCCTCGAAGCGTCCCTCCCAGTCGGCGTTCGGCGAGGTGAACGGGTGGTGCACGGCGGTCCAGCCGCCCTCGTCCGTGCGTTCGAACATGGGTGCGTCGACCACCCAGCAGAACGCCCACGCCGACTCGTCGATCAGGTTCGACCGCTTGGCGATCTCGATCCGGGCCGCGCCGAGCAGTTCCTGTGCCTCGCGCTGGTTGGTCGAGGCGGCGAAGAAGACCGCATCGCCGGGCTTGGCACCGACGGCGTCGGCGAGCCCGCCGAGGTGCGCCTCGGAGAGGTTCTTCGCCACCGGGCCCCGGGCCTCGCCGGTCTCCGCGTCGAGCACCACGTACGCCAGGCCGCGTGCGCCGCGCGACTTGGCCCAGTCCTGCCAGCCGTCGAGTTCCTTGCGGGTCTGTCCGGCCCCGCCGGGCATGACCACCGCCCCGACGTAGCCTCCGGCGTCGATCGCCCCGGCGAACACCCGGAACTCGGTGCCGCGCAGGTACTCGGTCAGCTCGGTCAGCTCGACGCCGTAGCGCAGGTCGGGCTTGTCGGAGCCGTACCGGTTCATGGCGTCGTGCCAGGTGATGCGCGGAATCGGCGAGCTGATCTCGTGTCCGGCCAGTTCGCGCCAGAGGGTGGTGACGATCGCCTCGCCGAGGTCGATGACGTCGTCCTCGGTGACGAACGACATCTCGATGTCGAGCTGGGTGAACTCCGGCTGCCGGTCGGCGCGGAAGTCCTCGTCCCGGTAGCAGCGGGCGATCTGGTAGTAGCGCTCCATCCCGCCGACCATCAGCAGTTGCTTGAACAGCTGCGGGGACTGCGGCAGCGCGTACCAGGAGCCGGGCTGGAGCCGGACGGGGACCAGGAAGTCGCGGGCGCCCTCGGGCGTCGACCGGGTCAGGGTCGGCGTCTCGATCTCCAGGAAGTCGCGGTCGTGCAGCACGCCCCGGGCGAGCTGGTTGGCCCGCGAGCGCAGCTTGAGCGCGTTGGCCGGGCCGCTGCGGCGCAGGTCGAGGTAGCGGTAGCGCAGCCGGATGTCGTCACCGGCGGCCACCTGGTCGTCGACCGGCAGCGGCAGCGGGGCGGCTTCGGAGAGCACGACCAGGTCGGTGGCGGTGACCTCGATCTCGCCGGTGGGCAGCTCGGGGTTGTCGTTGCCCTCGGGGCGGCGGGTCACCTCGCCGGTGACCAGGACGCAGAACTCGTTGCGCAGCGCGTGCGCCGATTCCATGCCCTCCCGGAAGACCACCTGCACGACGCCGGAGGAGTCGCGCAGGTCGACGAAGATCACGCCGCCGTGGTCGCGCCGGCGGGCCACCCAGCCGGCGAGCTTCACCGTGCTGCCGGCGTGCGTCGCGCGCAGGCTTCCGGCGTCATGGGTACGGATCACGGCAGGGCTCTCCTCATGGGTCCAGGATGGGGCTCCTGCATTCTGTCAGGGCGGCTCGGTGCGGCCGGTGCCCTCCCCCGGACACCCCCGATCGGTGATTCCGCCCACCCCCACCACCCTGGCAAAACGTGGCGAGGATTACTCCGATCGGATTGATAGGGAATTCGGAATCGCGGGTATGGTGCCTGTCATGAGCGTCGCGTATCCGTCCCAGTGTGCTGGGCCGATGGCCGGCGTCGCGCCGGTACGCGGCTGTTGTTGTCGCTGACCGTCCCGTCGTCAGCACACGAACTTCCCCCGGCCGCCGGCTGCCCAGCGCCGCGCACCGGCCGGCGCGCACGGCCCCCCTTCGCCAACCCTCGCACCCGATGCCGATCCGTCGTCGTCGTGGCCCGCACCCTTGGAGCCAGCACATGTCCAGCCCTGCCGGGGGACGCTCCCCCGCCCGCCACCTCCGCCGCCGACTCGGCCTGCTGACGGCGGGTGCCGCGATCGGCGCCCTGCTGCTGAGCGCCTGCTCGAACTCGGCCGACAGCCCGTCCGGCGGTGCCGGTGGCGCCGACCCGGACGCGACGATCACGATCGGCTCGCTGAACGAGCCGACCACGTTGAACACGGTCAAGGGCGGCAACACCGGGCACGCCCAGGTGCTGCTGCGCAACGTGGTCGAGGGCCTGACCGTGCTGACCGACGACGGCAAGGTCGACCCGCTGCTGGCGAAGTCGTGGGACATCTCGCCGGACGGCACCACGTACACGTTCCACCTCCAGTCCGGGGTGACCTTCTCCGACGGCACCCCGCTGAAGGCCGCCGACGTGGTGGCCCAGCTCAAGCGGGTGACCTCGGACGAGTCGACCAGCGCCCGCAAGAAGGACCTGTCGATCATGAAGACGATCGAGGCGCCGGACGACAACACGGTGACGGTCGCGCTCAGTCAGCGGTCGCAGTCGTTCCTGTTCTACCTGGCCTCGACCGGCGCCGCGGTGACCAAGGCCGGTGCTGGCAACCCGGAGACGACCGTGGTCGGGACCGGGCCGTACACGGTCGGCACGTGGAAGCAGGGCGACTCGATCAACCTGGTCCGCAACGACAGGTACTGGGGCGACAAGGCGAAGAACAAGGAGGTCGTGTACCGCTTCTTCAAGGACACCACCGCCGAGAACAACGCCCTGCTCGCCGGCCAGCTCGACCTGGTGACCCAGGTGACCAGCCCGGACGTGCTCTCCCAGTTCGAGAACCGGCCCGAGTTCACCATCGTCGAGGGCACCTCGACCACCAAGGAACTGTTCAACTTCAACGACTCGGTGGCCCCGTTCACCAACGTGGACGTACGCAAGGCGATCCGCCAGGCGACCGACCGCAAGGCGCTGCTGACCGCGGTCTGGGCCGAGCGCGGCCAGATCCTCGGCTCGATGGTCCCGCCGACCGACCCCTGGTTCGAGGACCTGACCAGCATCGACGACCACAACGTCGAGGGCGCCAAGGCGCTGCTGGCCAAGGCCGGCTTCGCGAACGGGCTCTCGTTCACCGTCGACTACGTGCCGTCCGACTCGATCAACATCGTGGCGCAGGGGCTGAAGAGCCAGCTCGCCCAGGCCGGCATCACCATCACGCTGAACCCGATCGACGACGCCACCTGGACCGACAAGGTCTACAAGAACCACAACTTCCAGGCCACGATCATGACCCACGTCAACCAGCGTGACCTGGTCTGGTACGGCAACCCGGACTTCTACTGGCAGTACAAGAACCCGCAGGTCCAGCAGTGGGTGCAGCAGTCCGAGACGGCGGCCACCCCGGCCGAGCAGACCGAGCTGTTGAAGAAGGTCGCCCGGCAGATCTCCGAGGACGCGGCCAGCAACTGGCTCTTCCTCGACCCGGCAATCAAGATCGCGTCGAGCGCGGTCAGCGGCTACCAGAAGAACCTGACCACGGACAGCTTCTATGTCGCCCCAATCAGCAAGCAGCGCTGATTCCCCCGTCGGCGCGCCCCGGCCGGCCGGTACCCGCTCCCCCGGGTCACCGGCCGGCCCCCGGCCGTTGAAGCGTTCACAGGAACGGCGGTGACGATGCTCGGCTACCTGCTGCGCCGGCTCGGCTGGCTGGTCGGCTCGCTGTTCCTGGCCGGCTCGGCGGTCTTCTTCCTGCTCCGGGTGCTGCCCGGCGACCCGGCCGTGACCCTGCTCGCGGTCGGCTCGCCACCGGAGCAGATCGAGGCGATCCGCCGCCAGCTCGGCACCGACCGCCCCCTGCTCACCCAGTACGGCGACTGGTTCGGCGGGCTGTTCAGCGGCAACCTCGGCGACAGCCTGTTCACCCGTACGCCGGTGCTGGAACAGATCGTCGGGCGGTTGCCGGTGACGCTGCCGCTGGCGCTGAGCGCCTTCGTGGCCTCGATCCTGGTCGCCGTACCGGTGGGGGTGTTCGCGGCGTTGCGCCGCCGCAACGCCGCCGGGGTCGCGGTCTCCGGGCTGGCGCAGCTCGGCATCGCGCTGCCGATCTTCTGGGTCGGGATCGTGGTCGTCTGGCTGGTCGCCGTGCAGTGGCGGTGGCTGCCGCCCGGTGGTTTCCCGCGCGACGGCTGGCAGGATCCGGGCGCGGCGGTCCAGTCGCTGGTGCTGCCGGTGGTCACCCTCACCATCGCCCAGGCGTCGCTGCTGGTCCGGTACGTCCGCTCGGCCACCCTCGACGTGCTCGACCAGGACTACGTCCGCACCGCCCGCTCGCTCGGTTACAGCCTGCCGAGGGCGTTGTGGCGGCACGGGCTGCGCAACGGCGCCGCCCCGGTGGTGAACGTGCTCGGGGTGCTGCTCGCCGGTTCGCTGATCGGCACGGTGGTGATCGAGAGCGTCTTCGCCCTGCCGGGGCTCGGCTCCCTGCTGCTGACCAGCGTGAAGGCCCGGGACCTGCCGGTGGTGCAGGGCGCGGTCTTCCTGATGACGGCAACCGTGCTGCTGCTCGGTCTCGCCGTGGACCTGATCCAGCGGCTCATCGACCCCCGACTGCGAGGACCGGCGTGACCGTACCGTTGCTGGAGCCGACCACCGTGGCACCGGACACCCCGGTCGTGTCCGGTCGTCGCGCGCGCCGGGGCTGGTCGCCGTCGCTGGTCGCCGGGGCGGTGCTGCTCGGCCTGATCCTGGCGCTGGCCCTGGTCAGCCTCTTCTGGACGCCGTACGCGCTGGACCAGGCCACCCCCGGCGGCCGGCTCGCCGGCCCGTCGGCGGACCACTGGGCCGGCACCGACCGGCTCGGCCGGGACCAGTTCACCCAGCTCATGCTCGGCGCCCGAACCGCCGTCTGGGTCGGTACGGCCGCCGTCGCGGTGGCGTTCGCCCTCGGCCTGCCGCTCGGCCTGCTCGCCGCCGCCGGTGGCCGGATCGCCGACGACGCCGTCATCGGCGTGGTCGACATCCTGATCGCCTTCCCGACCCTGCTGCTCGCCATGCTGCTGGTCACCGTCTACGGCGCGTCGACCCTGGTGGCGATCATCGCGATCGGGGTGGGTGTGTCCGCCGAGGTGGCCCGGCTGACCCGGATCTCGGCCAGCCGGATCTTCACCCAGGACTACGTGCTCGCCGCCCGGACCTCCGGCACCGGGCCGATCATGATCCTGGTCCGGCACGTGCTGCCGAACATCTGGCACACCCTGCTGGTCCAGGCCACCCTGGCGTTCGGCATCGCGGTGATCGCCGAGGCGTCGCTGTCGTACCTCGGTCTCGGCACCCCGCCGCCGGCCCCGTCCTGGGGTCGGATGCTCCAGGAGGCGCAGCCGACGGTGAGCGTCGCACCATGGAACGTGCTGCTGCCCGGCATCACCGTCGCGATCGCGGTGATCGGCGTCAACCTGCTCGGCGACGGCCTGCGCGAAACCCTCGACCCGCAACTACGCCGTCAGCGGCGTTCGGTGGTGACCCGATGAGCATCCTCGCCGCCGAGCGGCTGACCGTCACCCTCGACGACCGCACCCTGGTCCGGGACCTGAGCGTCGAGTTGGACGCCCGCGACCGGGTCGGCCTGATCGGCGAGTCCGGGTCCGGCAAGTCGCTGACCGCACTCGCCCTGCTCGGCCTGCTACCGGAAGGCATGCGGGTCGGCGGCCGGATCACCGTCGACGGCCGCGACCTGATCGGTGCACCGGACCGCGACTGGCGACGCGTACGCGGAAACACCGTCAGCATGGTCTTCCAGGAACCGCTGACCGCGCTCGACCCGCTGATGCCGGTCGGCCGACAGATCGCCGGCCCGCTGCGCCTGCACCAGGGGCTGAACCGCACCGACGCGCAGGCGCGGGCGGTCGAGTGGGTGCACCGGGTGGGGCTGCCGGATCCGGAGC
The DNA here is from genome assembly GCF_055586685.1 of Micromonospora sp. NPDC049529. Taxonomy (NCBI): domain Bacteria; kingdom Bacillati; phylum Actinomycetota; class Actinomycetes; order Micromonosporales; family Micromonosporaceae; genus Micromonospora; species Micromonospora sp. NPDC049529. The sequence continues at coordinate 10,185 of NZ_JBVJHT010000022.1, read as the reverse complement.
GCCTGGTCCGGGCCCTGCCGCACGAGATCTCCGGCGGTCAACGGCAACGGGTCGCACTGGCGATGGCACTGGCCTGCCGGCCGAGGGTGCTGATCGCCGACGAGCCGACCACCGCGCTGGACGTGACCGTGCAGGCGCAGATCCTCGCCCTGCTCGACGAACTGATCGAGGAGACCTCGGTGGCGCTGCTCTTCATCAGCCACGACCTGCCGGTGGTGGCTGGTCTGGCGCAACGGCTGATCGTGATGCGCGACGGTCGGGTGGAGGAGTCCGGCGCCACCGACGACGTGCTGCGCCGCCCCCGCTCGGCGTACGCCCGGCAGTTGGTCACCAGCGCGGCCCGGGTCACCCGCCTGGCGGTGGGGACGGTGCAGCAATGAGCACCGAACTGCTCGCCGGTCACGCGTTGGCCCGCCAGTACGCCGGCCGTCCCCGGCCCGCCCTCGATTCTGTCGACGTCACCATCGACAGTGGCGTCAGCCTCGGCATCGTCGGTGAATCCGGTGCGGGCAAGAGCACCCTGCTCCGGCTCCTGCTCGGCGTCGACCGGCCGACGTCGGGATCGGTTCTCTTCGGCGGGCAGCCGTTGGGGAAGGTGCCCCGGCGGGAGTTCCGGCGTCAGGTGCAGGTGGTCTTCCAGGACCCGCGTTCGTCGCTGAACCCCCGGATGTCGGTCGGCGCGATCGTCGCCGAGCCGCTACGGTCGCTGAGAATCGGAACCGGCCGGGCGGAACGCGCCGACCGGGTGGCCGAGGTGCTGACCGCCGTCGGCCTGCACCCCGACGACGGCCAGCGTTACCCGCACGAGTTCTCCGGCGGCCAACGGCAGCGCATCGCCATCGCCCGAGCGCTCGCCCCGTCGCCCCGGCTGCTGCTCGCCGACGAGCCGGTCAGCGCCCTCGACGTCTCCGTACGTCTCCAGATCCTCGACCTGCTGCGAGGGTTGGTCGACACGCTCGGCCTGACCCTGGTGCTGGTCTCGCACGACCTGGCGATCGTCAGCCAGCTCTGCCAGCAGGTGCTGGTGATGCGGCACGGCCGGGTGGTCGAGTCGGGCCCGACCGCGACCGTGCTCGAACGACCGACCCAGGACTACACCCGCGCGCTGCTGGCCGCGATCCCGCAGCTCCCCGCCGACCTGGGCACGTTGTCAGATGACCGAAACGAGGAGACGGCATGAGCGTCGACACCGATGTGACCAGCGACAACTTCGCCGACGAGTGGCGACGCTGGCACGACCAGCGGGAAACCAAGGTCTCCTCCCCCGGCGGTGACCTGACCCTGACCGGCACCCACTGGATCTCCGACGAGACGGTGATCGAGGGTGTGCCGGGCCGCTGGTCGGTCGAGAACGGTGTCGTCCGGGTCAGCGACGCGTCCGGGCTGACGGTCGACGGCGAACCGGTCACCGAGGCGGTGCTGCGCGACGGCCAGTGGCTCGCCGTGGGCGACGTCGCGCTGGTCATCATCCGCCGGGGCAACGACACCGCGGTACGGACCTACGACCCGAACTCCGAGGGGGTACGGAGCTTCGCCGGGATCGACGCGTTCGCCCCTGATCCGGCATGGGTGGTGACGGCCGAGTTCCGCCCGGCGGAGCTGAACACCACCGAGCACATCGTGCACACCAACTCCGGCCGTGAGGTCGACTACCGGGTGATCGGGACGTTCTCGTTCGCCGTGGACGGTCACGAGGTGGAGATGGTGGGGCTCGACACCGGTCACGTGGGCGAGGCGCACCTGACCTTCCGGGACGCCACCAGCGGCAAGCAGTCGTACGCGGCTTCGCGGTTCCTGTTCGTACCGCTGCCGACCGGTCCGGGGCCGGTGACGCTGGACTTCAACCGGGTGGAGTTGCCGCCGTGCGCCTTCTCGGACGCGTTCATCTGCCCGCTTCCGCCCCGGCAGAACATCCTCCCGTTTCCGGTGGAGGCCGGCGAACAGCGGATTCGCAACCACGCCTGACCTGACGTTGACGTCCGGCGGTGCCCGCCGTCCCACCGCGCGGGCGGCGGGCAGTTCCCGCTGTCGCGTCCGGGTCAACCGTGCGGGTGATCAGGGTCTGACCAGCGGTCCGCAAAAGTAGACCCGGGCGGCGACGGCTTAAGGTGTCCAGACTTTACTGCGCGGTTTCCGGGTTCGGGGATCGAGCGGGGCGGCCCGATATGTACTGGTTCAGCAGTAGTTCGGCCAAGGGTAGTCGCACCCACCACCGGAAGGTCCCACACCATGACACGCGGAACCGACGCCCGACTCTGGGGTCTCACCCATGCCGCACGTCGAAGCCTGGCCGATGATCTGTCCGTGCTCAGCCAGGACCAATGGCGTCGACCGACGTTGTGCACCGGCTGGGACGTGGAGCACGTCGTCGCCCACCTCACCGCCGCCGCCACCGCAGGCCGGTGGCGGTGGATCCGGAGCATCGTGAGCGCCGGGTTCCGCCCGGCGGTCCACAACGAGCGTCGTCTGCGTGAGCATCTGGGCGCCACGCCCGCCGAAACCCTCAGCGGCTTCGAGGCCATCATCGACGCCACCACGGCCCCCACCGGGGACATCGCCGCCTACCTGGGCGAGGTGCTGGTACACAGCCAGGACATCCGACACCCGCTGGGAATCAGCACAGAGCCGGACGTCGAAGCGCTGACGGCGGTGGCGGAGTTCTACGCCCGACGCAACTTCACCGTCCCCAGCAAGTCCCTCGCGTCCGGGCTACGGATGCGAGCGACGGACGGTCCGTTCACCACCGGTGCGGGTCCGGAGATCGCCGGTCCGACACTGGCCCTGGTGATGACGATGGCAGGCCGACCCGCGTACCTCGATCAGCTTGAGGGACTGGGCCGCGACATCATCATCGACCGGATCGCCTGAGTCCGGACCCGACGACACGCAAGCCGGCGTCCCGCATCCGGTCAGCAGTGATCCAACCACCAGCAGTACGATCAGGCTGGCCGTCCGGGTCACCGCCCGTCGCCAGCCCCCCAGTATGGGCCGCCCAGGTTCCACAACCGACAGCTGTCCCATCCCCCGTGTCCTCTCCCGCATTGACATGGCTAATTGCCCTCTGACGTGGCAACGCTGCGTACATTGACGAAGCTGTCGGCGCCCACCGGGTCGCGAGGCCCGTGAGCAGCGCCCGTACGGCGTAACACCTGCGCAACCTGCGACTGGCACGATCCACATTGTTCGCTCCCCTGTCCGGAGGTACTGCGTTGTTCCTCACCCGACACGAGCAGGACCGGTTGCTCATCCACGTCGCCGCCGACGTCGCCTGGCGTCGGCGCGAGCGCGGGCTACGTCTGAACCACCCGGAGGCGACGGCGGTGATCACCGCGTTCCTGCTGGAGGGGGCGCGCGACGGTCGCAGCGTTTCCGACCTGATGGACGCCGGCCGGCGGGTGCTCGGCCGCGAGGACGTTCTCGACGGTGTGCCCGAGATGTTGCCCGAGGTGCAGGTGGAGGCGACGTTTCCGGACGGTACGAAGCTGGTGACCGTACACGACCCGATCTCGTAGGCCAGGGACCCGAAGCGGCCCCATGGGGAAGGTGGACCACATGATCCCGGGCGAGGTGATTCCTGGTGCGGGCGACATAGAGATCAACGCCGGGCGACCCGTACTGACCCTGTCGGTCACCAACACCGGTGACCGACCGGTGCAGGTGGGCTCGCACTACCACTTCGCCGAGGCGAATCCAGCTCTTGAGTTCGACCGATCCACCGCCTGGGGCCACCGTCTCGCCGTACCCGCCGGCACCGCCATTCGCTTCGAACCCGGCATCACCCGCCCGGTAGACCTCATCCCCCTGGCCGGTAACCGAATCGTCCCCGGCCTCCGCGCCACCTCCGCCGGCCCCCTCGACCAGCGCGTTGATCATGAAGTTAGCGCAGAATCCGAGCCGGAAACCCGCGCCAACTTCATGATCAACGGGGCGAGTGGCGGGGCGAGTGGCGGGGGCGCGCAATGAGCAGGTTGGATCGGCGGCGGTACGCCGCGCTCTACGGGCCCACCGCCGGGGACCGGATTCGGTTGGCGGACACGAATCTGCTGATCGAGATCGAGGAGGATCGCTGCGGGTACGGTGACGAGGCCGTGTTCGGTGGGGGCAAGGTGATCCGGGAGTCCATGGGGCAGTCGATGGCGACCCGGGCCGAGGGTGCGCCGGACACGGTCATCACGGGTGCGGTGGTGCTCGATCACTGGGGCATCGTGAAGGCGGACGTCGGGATCCGGGACGGGCGGATCGTGGCGCTCGGCAAGGCCGGTAATCCGGACACGATGGACGGTGTGCACCCGGATCTGGTGATCGGGCCGGGCACCGAGATCATCGCCGGCAACGGAAAAATCCTGACCGCCGGTGGCATCGACAGTCACGTACACCTGATCTGTCCGCAGATCCTGGAGACGGCGCTGGCCAGCGGAATCACCACGATCATGGGTGGTGGCACCGGGCCGGCCGAGGGGACCAAGGCGACCACGGTCACGCCGAACGCCTGGTACCTGGCCCGGATGCTGGCCTCGATCGACCCGTGGCCGGTGAACGTGCTGCTGCTCGGCAAGGGCAACACCGTTCGCGAAGAGTCGATGTGGGAGCAGTTGCGCGGTGGCGCGGGCGGTTTCAAGCTGCACGAGGACTGGGGCACCACGCCGGCCGCGATCGACGCCTGCCTGCGGGTCGCCGACGCCTCCGGGGTGCAGGTGGCGATCCACACCGACACCCTGAACGAGGCCGGGTTCGTCGCCGACACACTGCGCGCGATCGGCGGCCGGTCGATCCACGCGTACCACACCGAGGGGGCGGGTGGCGGGCACGCGCCGGACATCATCACCGTCGCCTCGGAGCCGAACGTGCTTCCGTCGTCGACAAATCCGACCCGGCCGTACACGCGCAACACCCTCGACGAGCACCTCGACATGCTGATGGTCTGCCACCACCTGAACCCGACCGTGCCGGAGGATCTCGCGTTCGCGGAGAGCCGGATCCGGCCGAGCACGATGGCGGCCGAGGACGTCCTGCACGACCTCGGGGCGATCTCGATGATCGGGTCGGACGCGCAGGCGATGGGCCGGGCCGGCGAGGTCATCCTGCGTACCTGGCAGACCGCGCACGTGATGAAGGCCAGGCGCGGCTCGCTGCCCGGTGACGGGGCCGCGGACAACCAGCGGGCCCGGCGGTACGTTGCCAAGTACACGATCTGCCCCGCGATCGCCCACGGCATCGATTCCGAGGTCGGCTCGGTCGAGACGGGCAAGCTCGCCGACCTGGTGCTCTGGGATCCGGTGTTCTTCGGCGTACGCCCCCACCTGGTCATCAAGGGCGGCATGATCGCGTGGGCGCAGATGGGCGACGCCAACGCCTCGATCCCGACCCCGCAGCCGGTCCTGCCCCGCCCGATGTTCGGCGCGTACGGCACCGTCCCGGCCACCACCAGCCTGGCCTTCGTCGCGCCGGCCGCGATCGAGGACAACCTCGGTGAGCGGATCGGGTTGGGTCGACGGCTGGCTCCGGTGGCCGACGTCCGGTCGCGCGGCAAGGCGGACATGCCGGGCAACGACGCGCTGCCCCGGATCGAGGTCGAGCCGGACACCTTCACCGTCCGGATCGACGGTGACGTGATCGAGCCGGATCCGGTGACGGAACTGCCCATGGCCCAGCGCTACTTCCTCTTCTAGGCACGACATGTCGTCGCTGGCCACGTTGCTGGTGCTCGCCGACGGGCGGCTGCCCGCCGGTTCGCACGCCCACTCCGGCGGGCTGGAGTCGGCGGTCGCCACGGGCCGGTTGCGGGACCTGGCCGGGCTGGCCGAGTTCCTGCGCGGCCGGCTCGCCACCACGGGCCGGGTCGGCGCGGCGTTCGCCGCCAGCGCCTGCGCCGGCCGGGTGCCGGCCGCCGACCTGGACGACGGCCTGGACGCGCGTACGCCCTCACCCGCGCTGCGGCGCGTGTCCCGCGCCCAGGGCAGGGCACTGGTACGCGCCGGACGGGCGATCTTCGGCCCGGTGGCGCTGCCGGTCGGGGCACCCCCGGCCGGTCTGCACCAACCGGTGGCGCTCGGGCTGGTGGCGGCCGCCGCCGGGCTGGGCCCGACCGAGGCGGCGGTGGCCAGCGCGTACGGGTCGGTCAGTGGCCCGGCCAGTGCCGCCGTACGGCTGCTCGGGCTTGACCCGTACGCGGTCCACGCCCTGCTCGCCGGTCTGGCCGGCGAGTGTGACCGGCTCGCCGCCGACGCGGCCGGTCGGGTCGGTGACCCGGTCGACGACCTGCCCGCCGACTCCGGTGTCCTGTTGGAGATCGGCGCCGAACTGCACGCGAACCAGGAGGTGCGTCTCTTTGCGTCCTGATACCTCTCACCCGGTCGGGGCACCGCACGGGCACGAACACGACCCGGACGAGCCGCCGCACACCCATCCCGATCCGGGGGTGGATCCGCATCCGCCGCTGGCCGGTGCCCCGGCCGGTGGTGGCCGGGCGCTGCGGATCGGGATCGGCGGGCCGGTCGGTTCCGGCAAGACCGCCCTGGTCGCGGCGTTGTGCCGGACGTTGTCGGCGGAGTTGCGGCTGGCGGTGGTGACCAACGACATCTACACCACCGAGGACGCCGACTTCCTGCTCCGGCACGGGGTGCTGCCGGCCGAGCGGATCCGGGCGGTGGAGACCGGCTGCTGCCCGCACACCGCGATCCGGGACGACATCTCCGCCAACCTCGACGCGGTCGAGGAGTTGGAGACGACGCTCGGGCCGCTGGACCTGGTGCTGGTGGAGAGCGGCGGGGACAACCTGACGGCGACGTTCAGCAAGGGGCTGATCGATCAGCAGATCTTCGTGGTCGACGTGGCCGGCGGCGACAAGGTGCCACGCAAGGGCGGGCCGGGGGTCACCGGCGCCGACCTGCTCGTGATCAACAAGACGGATCTGGCGCCGCTGGTCGGGGCGGACCTGTCGGTGATGGCCCGGGACGCGGCGGCGCGCCGGGGTGACCTGCCGACGGTCTTCCTCTCCCTGGTGCAGGACCGGGCGGCGACGCCGGTCGCGGACTGGGTACGGTCCCTGGTCGCCGAATCGACGCGTACCCGGGGCGTACCGGCACCGGCCCGGTACTGATGCGGGCGGTCGCCCGGATCGTGGCGGTGGCGGACGGCTCGCGCGGCACCCGGCTCACCGAGCTGCGTGGGGAGGCTCCGCTGCTGCCGCGCCGCACCGTGCCCGACGGCGAACCCGGCGAGGTGCAGGTGCACCTGGTCGGGGGCGCCGCCGGGCCGCTGGGCGGGGACCGGCTGCGGATCGAGATCGAGGTCGGGGCCGGGGCGCTGCTCTGCGTACGGACGGTGGCGGCGTCGCTGGCGCTGCCGGGGGCGGCCGGTGGGCAGTCCCGGCTGGAGGTGGTGGCACGGGTCGGCGCGGGTGGGCGGTTGCGCTGGCTGCCCGAGCCGCTGATCGGGGCGGCCCGCTGCGACCACCTGTCCCGTTCGACGGTCGAGCTGGCGGACGGCGCGGCCCTGGTCTGGCGCGAGGAACTGGTCTGCGGGCGGCACGGCGAGCCGGTCGGTGACGTACGGGTCGACACCTCGGTGCGGTACGCCGGCCGTACGCTGCTGCGCAACGCACTGGCGGTGGGGCCGGGCGCGGCGGGTTGGGCGGGGTCGGCGGTGCTCGGCGGTGCGTGGGTCGTCGGAACCCTGCTGCGGGTCGAGCCGGAGTGGGCGGCGACCGGGGTGCCGGAGGCGGCGCCGATCGGGGCGTACGCGGCCCGGCTGCCGTTGGCCGGCGGACCGGGGGTGATGGTCAGCGCCACCGGCACCGACCTCGCCACGGTGCGTCGTGCGCTGCACGAACAGGTTCGTCCCGGGCTGCGTGACCGGCCGGTGCCGGTCGGGCGCTGATCCGGGGGCTTCCCACCGGCGGCTACGTGCGGGCACATAGGGTTCGCGTTCGAAGCGGAGACCGGGAGGACGCGCATGGTGTGGATCTTGTTGGGTTGCGCGATCCTCAGCGAGGTGACGGCGACCATCGCGTTGCGGATCTCCGAGGGGTTCTCGAAGCTGGTGCCGTCGGTGATCGTCGTGATCGGTTACCTCATCGCGTTCGTGCTCCTCGCCGAGGTGTTGAAACGGGGCATGCCGGTCGGGGTCGCGTACGGGGTCTGGTCGGCGATCGGGGTGGCCCTGGTCGCGGTGATCGGCGCCGCCTTCCTCGGTGACAGCCTGACCTGGATCCAGGTCGGCGGGCTGGCCCTGGTGATCGCCGGAGTCGCGGCACTGGAGTTGGGCGCACGTCACTGACAGTGCTGCCCACTAGGGCTCAACGACCGTCCGCAATCGCCGGACCTGCACCGATCCTCCGCAGTACGGTGACCGAATGCGACCGGTGCCGTGGTGGGCCCTACTCTCCGCCATCGGTGCCCCGTTCTTCCTGATCGGTGGCTGGACCGCCGGGGCGGCTCGCCAACCCGATCACTACGACCCGGTCCACGACACCATCAGCGTGCTCGCCGGGCCCGGTGCGACCGACCCCTGGATCATGCTGCTCGGCCTGGCCGCCGCCGGGGCCTGTTACGTCGTCACCGCGATCGGGCTGGTGGTGGCCGGGATACTGGGCCGGAGCCTGCTCGCCCTCGGCGGGATCGCCACCGGCATGGTCGCCCTCTTCCCGCAGCCGGAGAACGGCGGCTCGACCGAGCACGCCTTCGTCGCCGGGACCGCCTTCGTCGCGCTCGCCCTCTGGCCGGTGGCGTCCGCGGTGGCGCTGCGCGACCGGTTCTGGCCGACCTGGGCCGATCCCGCGGCGGCGGGCACCCGCCGCCCCTGGGCGGTACGCCGACCGGCGGCGATCCTGGCCAGCCTGGTTCCGATCGGGCTCTGCGCCTGGTTCGGGGTGGAGATGTTCAGCCGGGGGCCGTGGATCGGGCTGACCGAGCGGTTCGCCGCCGGGGCCGAGTCGATCTGGCCGATGGTGGTGGCGATCAGTGCCCGGCTCGCCCCGGCCCGACTGCCGGCCGGCGACGGCGCGGCGGCCGAGCCCAGTCGGGTGGACTGAGCTGCCGAATCACCACCCGGACGGTCCGTCGCGGGGGCCGTCGACACATTGTGTGCAGCGATATCGGTCTATATGATCGCGACACCCGTAGCCACCACCACCAGGCAACCGTGATCCGGAGGCCCCCATGTCCCTCTCCCGGCGCACCCTGCCCCTGCTCACCGCGCTCACCGTACTGATCGGCTCGGTCGTCGTCGGCGCCGTCCCCGCCGCCGCCGACCCCGGTCCCCCGCCCGGTTCGATGTCCAGCCTCGGTGACTCGATCACCCGTGGTTTCAACGCCTGCGGCTGGTACGTCGACTGCACCTCGCGCTCGTTCAGCACCGGCGACAACTCGGCGGTGAACGCCCACTACCTGCGCATCCGGGCCGTCAACCCGGCCATCAACGGGCGCAACTACAACGACTCGCAGACCGGGGCCGACTCGGCGGACCTGCTCGGTCAGGCCAACAGCGCGGTCTCCCGTGGCGTCGGGTACGTCACCGTGCTGATCGGCGCCAACGACGCCTGCACCGGCTCGGAGTCGAGCATGACGCCGGTCGGCACGTTCCGGGCGAACATCGACGCCGGGCTGAACCGGCTCCGCTCCGGCCTGCCCGGCGCCCGGGTGTACGTGATCAGCGTGCCGGACATCCAGCGGCTCTGGTCGGTGGGCCGAGGCAGCGGCAGTGCCCGTACGGCGTGGTCGCTGTTCGGCATCTGCCAGTCGATGCTGGCGAACCCGACCTCGAACGCGCAGGCCGACGTGGACCGGCGCAACCGGGTACGGCAGCGCGTCGTCGACTACAACACCCAGCTCGCCGCCGCCTGTGCCGCGTACGGCGGCAACTGCATGTTCGACAACAACGCGGTGTTCAACTACCCGTTCGCGTTGGACCAGCTCTCCGGCTGGGACTACTTCCACCCGAACGCCACCGGTCAGCAGGTGCTGGCGAACGTCACGTACGCCGCCGGCTTCGGCTGGTAGCGGGTTCCCGGAACCGGGGGGGGGGGGGGGGGGGGGGGGGGCGGGGGGGGGGGGGGGGGGGGGGGGGGGGGGGGGGGGAAAAGAGGAGGGGGGGGGGGGGGGGGGGGGGGGGTGGGAGGGGGGGGGGGGGGGGGGTTGTTGAGGGGGGGGGTAAGAAAGGCATGCTTTTTTCTCCTCCCCCTCCTCG
>NZ_JBVJHT010000021.1:63729-132153 GCF_055586685.1 Micromonospora sp. NPDC049529 | reverse complement strand
CCCGAACTCGCTATGAATGAATGGGGGATGAATGATTTCCTTCCCGTTTTCAGGACTCAGACACAACACCTTTGAGTGGGTTTAGCTGGCGGGACGACGGGCAGAACTACGGCGGGTCAGGTCCGGGCGTCGGACTGCACCGGGTCCGGCTCACCGGTCGGCTGGTCCCAGTCGAGCAACTCCCCGTCGACGGCGGCCGGGTCCGGCAGCCCTGTCTCCCGCAGGTGGCGGTTGTGCCGGGGCTCCTGCCGGGTCTTCGCGTCGTTGAGCCGCCGACGCAGGTCGTCGCGTACGTCGTTGAGGGCGGTGTGCAGGTCCTCCTCGGCCGAGGTCGTGACGATCTTCTGTCGACCGGCGACCCAGCACTCCAGGGTGACCTTCTGTCCACGGGCAGCCCGGTCCTTGACCGACACCTCAAGTTCGGTCCGGTCGGCGGCGAAGGTGGCCAGCCGCGCGTCCAGGGTGGCGAACTGCTCGACGATCCAGTTCCGGTCGCCCTGGGAGAAGCCGGTGCCGACCCGCAGGCAGTCGTCAACCGTCGCCGGATTCGCCTGGGTGCTCATCGCCGTACCCCGATCGCCGGGCGGACGGATCCGGAAGTACGGGACAGGCTGCTGTTCAACATATGCGCTGATCCTCCGATTCGACCACGTGTGTCGTGTCTCGCGGTTGATCAGCTCATACCCAGCCGGTGTCCCCCGGCAAACGGGTGTGCCGACCCCTACCCGTGACGGGCGTCCGTCGGCACACCCGGAACCTGTTTGATGCGGCCGGAGCCGTCCTGGTAGGTTCAATCTCGCCGTTGAGTCGTACCGACGGCTGTTTGCGGACGTAGCGCAGTTGGTAGCGCATCACCTTGCCAAGGTGAGGGTCGCGGGTTCGAGTCCCGTCGTCCGCTCTTCCCGCCCCCGGTCCGCCGCCGCGCGCAGCGGCTACATACGGTCCGGGGTGTTGATCCCGAGCAGGTGCAGACCCTGCCGCAGGACCCGCGCGGTGAGATCACACAGCGCCAGCCGGCTGTCACGTACCCCACCTTCGGCCCGCAGGACCGGGCAGTTTTCGTAGAAGCCACTGAAGGTCGCCGCGAGGCTGTGCAGGTAACCGGCGAGGCGGTGGAATTCGAGGGTCCGCTCGACGCCGGTGACGACGGCACCGAAGTTGACCAACTCGATCGCGAGAGCGTGCTCGGCCGGGTGCCCGACCGTGATCGGGCTCGCGGTGAACCGCTCGATCCCGGCCCGGCGGAAAATGGACCGGATCCGGGCGTGGGCGTACTGGAGGTACGGGGCGGTGTTGCCGTCGAGGGAGAGCATCCGGTGCCAGTCGAAGACGTAGTCCTTGATCCGGTCGGTGGAGAGGTCGGCGTACTTGATCGCACCGATACCGACCGCGTGCGCGACCTCGGCAATGGTCGCCTCGGGCAGGTCGGGGTTCTTCTGCCGGGCCAGCTCGGCGGCCCTGGTGATGGCCTCGTCGAGCAGTCCGACAAGTTTGATCGAGCCGCCGGCCCGGCTGCGCAGCATCCTGCCGTCCGAGCCGAGGATCGAGCCGAAGCCGATGTGTTCGGCGTGCGCGGGCGGGCGTAGCCAGCCGGCCTCGCGGGCGACCGCGTACACCATCTCGAAGTGCTGCCGTTGCGGCAGGCCGACGACGTAGAGCAGCCGGGTGGCGCCGAGATCGCGGGTCCGGTGGCGGATCGCGGCGAGGTCGGTGGCGCCGTAGCCGTACCCGCCGTCGCGTTTCCGTACGATGATCGGTAGCGGCTGCCCGTCCCGTCCGGTGAAGCCCTCGGGGAAGACGCAGGCGGCGTCGCCGCTGTCGCGCAGCAGCCCGAGCCGGTCCAGTTCGTCGGTCACCGGGGCGAGCATGCTGTTGTAACGGCTCTCGCCGTAGAAGTCCTTCTCCGTGAGCAGGACGCCGAGTTGCTCGTACACGGTCAGGAAGTACCTCTCCGACTCCGCGACGAGCAGCCGCCACAGCCGCAGGGTCAGCTCGTCACCGCTCTGCAGGGCGACCACCCGGAGCCTGGCCCGCTCCCTGAACGTGTCGTCGGCGTCGAACTTGACCCTCGCCGCCCGGTAGAACGAGTCCAGGTCACCGACGGACAGTTCGTGGGCGGCGGCCGACTCGCCCAGGTCGAGCAGGTGCTCGATGAGCATGCCGAACGGGGTGCCCCAGTCGCCCAGGTGGTTGGCCTTGATCACCCGGTGCCCGAGCCACTCCAGCAGCCGTACGGCGGCGTCACCGATCACGGTCGACCGGAGGTGGCCCACGTGCATCTCCTTCGCCACGTTCGGCGCCGAGTAGTCGATCACCACCGTCTCGGGGGTCGCGCTCGGCGGGACACCGAGCCGGGCGTCGGCGGCCATCGTGGACACCAGCGAGCCGAGCGTCGGGTCGGCGACCGTCAGGTTGATGAACCCCGGTCCGGACACCTCGACGGCCGAGCAGAGGTCGGCCAACGCCGCCCGGTCGAGGACCTCGGTGGCGATGTCGCGCGGCGGGCGGCCGAGCCGGCGGGCCAGGGACAACGCGGCGTCGGACTGGAAGTCCGCGTGCTGCGACCGCCGCACGACCGGATCGACCGGGCCGCCGGCCACCGCCGTGAACGCCGGGGCCAGCCGGTCGGCCAGCAACCTCTCAAGATCCATGATCGGGTACGCCAATCTCGCTCCGATCCGGCCCGTCAGGGACACGGATCCTCCGGGAACTGTTCGGGGAGCGGATCGATCGGCAACGGCACCACCGGCGGATCGATCCGCCGGTGACAGATGTCAGCTCAGGCGGTTCGTACGGCTCGCAGACGAGCCGAGGTTCGCTCGCGTCGCGTCGGGGCGGACGCGAGGGCAACCCGGATGCCGGAACTGGTCACGGAAGGCAGCGTACCGGGCCACAGACGATCCCTCTCGGAATATCGGTCCGGCGTTCCGTCCGTACGTCACCCTCACCCGACCTGGATCTTCATAAAAAATCGGCACGTCAAAGGGCTTCCTGTCAGATTGACAATAAGTCTATGGTGCATGCATGTCCGACGATCCCTGGGTTCCTCCCACCGTCCTCCTCGCGGTGGACCTCGTGATCCTCACCCTGCGCGAAGCCCGCCTCCGGGTGCTCCTCGTGCAGCGCGGCATCGAGCCGTACCGGGGCATGCTCGCGCTCCCCGGCGGCTTCCTGAGCGACGCCGGCGAGGACCTCCCGGCAGCGGCCCACCGGGAACTCCTCGAGGAGGCCGGGCTCGATGCCGACCACCTGCACCTCGAACAGCTGGGCGTGTACGGCACGCCGGGGCGCGACCCCAGAGGGCGCGTCATATCGGTCGCGTACCTCGCCATCGCGCCCCGACTACCCGAACCGGTCGCCGGCACCGACGCCGCCGCCGCGTTCTGGATCCCCACCGACCACGCACTCGCGGGCGGGAACCAGCTCGCCTTCGACCATCGAACGATCGTCGCCGACGGCGTCGAGCGCGCCCGCGCCAAGTTGGAGCATTCCGCGCTCGCGACAGCCTTCTGCGGCCCCACGTTCACGATCGTCGAGCTGCAGGAGGTCTACGAGGCGGTCTGGGGCGTACGCCTCGACCCCCGGAACTTCTACCGCAAAGTTCAGAGCGTTGCCGGCTTCATCGTCCCCGCCGGCCCGAGCCGGAAGACCGAGACCGGCCGCCCCGCCCGACTGTTCCGCCCCGGCTCACTCAGGAAGCTGCACCCCCCGATGTTGCGACCAACCACGCAGACAGACAAGGAGAGCGCAGAAGTATGAACAGCAACCTCGTCGTGATTCTCACGGCTCTGAACCTGGAGTACGAGGCGGTCCGCAGCAGGCTGACCGATCTACGGGTACACCTCCATGCCGCCGGTACGCGATTCGAAATCGGCCGGCTCGATCGGCACGACTGCCGGGTGGCACTCGGCCTGGTGGGCAAGGGTAACCATCCCTCGGCGGTGCTCGCCGAACGCGCTATCGCCGAATTCTCCCCGGCCGCGGTGCTCTTCGTCGGTGTCGCGGGTGCCCTGTGGCCCAAGGTTCAACTCGGCGATGTCGTGGTGGCCTCACAGGTCTACGCGTACCACGGCGGCACGAGTGAGGACGACGGTCTCAAGGCCCGGCCGAGGGTGTGGGAAATCCCGCACGGCGCCGGCCAGATCGCACAACACCTGGCACGCAGCGGCGAATGGGCGTACGGCCTCGGCGCGGGCGACGCACCCCGCGTGCACTTCGGGCCGATAGCCGCGGGCGAGGTCGTACAGGACTCCACGGTCTCCGAACAGGCCCGATGGGTACGGCAGCACTACAACGACGCGCTGGCGATAGAGATGGAGGCCGCCGGCGTCGCCCAGGCGGGCCACCTCAACCGTGCGCTGCCGGTGGTCGTCGTACGCGGCATCAGCGACCGGGCCGACGGCAGCAAGACGGTCACCGACGGGGAGAACTGGCAACCGCGCGCGGTCGCGAACGCGGCCGCGTTCGCGACCGCCCTGGCACAGGAGCTGGCCGCCGACGGCGCGGCCCAACAGGCGGGTACGGCGCAGAGGGACGGACGGACACAGATGGGTACAACGAACAGCAACATCGCCACCGGCAACGCGCGGGTGGGAGTGCAGGCCGGACAGGTCTACGGCAACCTCACCCACGGCGCCACACCGGAGCGGTCGATCGACCTCTCGGCGGGGCTCGCGGATCTGCGGGATCTGCTCAAGCGGGCGCATCGGGACGGCCAGTTGGACGAGGCGACCTACACAGCAGCGGAGCAGGAGTTGGACGCCGCCGCCGACTGTCTTGGCCAGGACACACCGCAGAGCCGCGCCGCCCTGATGTTGCCACTCAAACGTCTGCGTGGGCTGGTGGCCGACGTGACGGAACTGGCGGCGAGGCTGGCCGCGATCATCGCCGTCGCCAGGAGCCTGTCATGACGATGCCGAACTCGAACAACGTCGCCCAGGGCGATGCCCAGGTCGGTGTGCAGGCGCAGACGATCCACGGCGACGTCATCTACCAACTCCCGCCGGGAGCCTCGGCCGCACAGAGGTTCCGGGTCGGAGTCGCCTATCTCGACGCCCGCATGCCGGGCGAGGCTCGGGAACACATCGAGCGGGCCGTGGCCCAGGGGTACCAGACCGACGAGGCGCGGTTCCACCAACTGCTCGCCCTGTTGAGCGGGCGTACGTTGCGCCAGTTGGGCAACGAGGAGTTCGACCACCTCGCCGCCATCTGCGGTCGCATCACCCGGCTGGATGGCGACGGTGAGTGGAGCGCGGGCCTGCGATCGGTCCTGCGGCTGCTCACCTCCTCGGACACGACGGACCACGACCTGGCGGTCAAGGAGCTCGACGCGCTCAAGCCGCGACAGCGCGACAAGATTCTCGACCATCTCGGAGTGCTGCTCGACGGGGCGATTGAAGAGCAAATCTGGCGCCGATCCGTCGATCGGGCCCGACAGGGGCAGTACACCGGCGAGAGGCGCGAGCGCGTCTGGATGTTCTTCCAGCCCTCCCCCGCGCCGGCGCGGGTCCGCCCCGTCCAGCCAGTCTCGATTCCCGTCGCCGACTGGCTGCGAGGGATCGGCGGCACGGCGATCTTCCTGATCAACATAGCCACCGTCGGGTGGCTGACGATACGAAACGGCACGTGGCCACCGATGCTCGCCTACCTCCTGGTGGCGTCGGGAGTCGCCGGCATCGTGGTGGGTGGAACCGACCGGCACTACCGGCGGGAGCGTCTGCGTACGAAGGAAGCGGAGTTCAGCCCGGTTCACGAGCCCACGGCAGAGGCGCCGAACGGCGGCTTCGCCCGCAAGGTGGACCGGTTGTTCGACCGGTACTTCGCCCGGTACGTGCCCCAGGAGACGGAGCGCTCGGACTGGCTGGCCGCGACGGCGGGAATCCGCAGCCACCTGCGGGACGAGCTCGTGGAAATCTACCGAGAGTCGAGGATCGACGCCGACAGGATCGGCTGGCTGGTCCGCCACCTGGTGGGCGACGTACGGCAGCGCTGGGACAAGGGCACCCTGCAGGCGTACCGCGCCGAACTCCGTACGCCGTTCAGGACACGGATCCTCTACTGGGGAGGGCTGGTGACCACCGCTGTGGCGAGTATGTGGGTGGCACCGGCGGCGATGACGACCTCACCCTCGGTCGGATCAGTGTCGATCCTGCTCGCCCTGATCTGTGGCGTGGCCGGCGGGAGGGCCTGGTTCCGGATCAGCGGCGAGTGGCGCCGGGTGAAGGCGGACGAGGTGGAGCGGGATCACCAGTTTGCGAAGCGGCAGGCGGCGTTCGACCGCTGGCAGCGGAGGCTGTCACGCAAGCCGACCGATGCGGAAATGGCCTCCTGGTTGGAGTGTGATCGCAAGATCCTCGTCGACGAGGTGATGCGGCACTATCGACTCAATCCGAGCCATGTGATCGCGCACGCCTTCATCGAGGCGCCCGCCAAGTCCTACAAGCGGGCCCGGGTTCCCCACGGACCGTGGCGTTACTCGGTGTACCGCCTGCTGCTCTTCCTGTTGACCGCCGACGGGGTGCGCCAGGTGGACATCGACCTCGACTTCGAGCAGGGTACGTCCCACAGGACGCAACGGCTGAACTACCGCTTCGAGGCCGTTGCCGCCGTACGCATCGACGGCGTCGCGAGCCAACAGCAGACATTCGAACTCACGCTCATCAGCGGTGACCCCATTCGGGCCCGGGTAACCGAATCAACCATCGAGGGTATGCAACCGGGCGAAGACCCGCTGACCCTGTCGCAGGTCGCGCTGGACGCGTCCGGCCTCACCCACACCCTGAACGTCCTCGAGGGCGTTGCCGCCGAGGGCAAGGAGTGGATCGGGCACCGGCACCGGCGGGCCGACGAACGGCTCGACGACCTGACCGACGCCGTCCGCAGACTCATCAATTGACCCGTTCGTACGGCGTCCGGGCCGGCCCGACGTGAGCCGGCCCGGACGTCATGCTGTGCAGGCTGACCTGCGTTGACCCGTACTGCGCCCGCACTGGCCATGGGCACTCGGACCGGGCCGGTCAGCCGGGGCGGACGGCTCCGCGGCGGACGGCCTCGCCGGCCAGGCGGGACCGCCGCCGGTCGTCGTTGCCGGTCAGGCCGAACTTGTCGTACAGCCGGGAGAGGTGCTTCTTCACCGCGCTCTCGGTGATGTGCAGCGAGGCGGCGATCGTCCGCACGGTCGGCGGCTCGGGGTACGGCGTTCCGCCCAGCACGTACGGCCGGCAGAGTTCCGTCATCACCTCCTGTTCGCGGGGCGTCAGTGCCGGTGGTGGGGGCGGTGGCTCGACGCCGACGGTGGACGTACCGCTGCGGCCGGACGGTGCGTGGAACACCAGCCGGGCGGCGCCGACCCCGACCCGGTCCCCGTCGCGCAGGATCTGCGCCGGGCGCACCGGGGCGCCGTTGACCGTGGTGCCGTTCGTGCTGCCCAGGTCCCGGATCGACCAGCCGGCCGGGAACCGCTCGACCAGGGCGTGCAGCCGGGACACCTCTTTGCTGTCGATGGTCACCTCGTTGCCCGGTGCCCGCCCGATGGTGAGCGCGTCCGTGGTCAGCGGCACCAGGCGTACCGCCCCGGCCAGGTGGACCTCGAAGTACCCGCCCGTGCTCACCCGCAGTACGGCCCGGTGGTGGCCGTCATCGAATCGCCGGTGAGCCGGTGCGTCACGGTCGCCGTCGCCACCGTGCAGCCACCACCTGCGGTCAACGGCTCGGTCCACAGTTCGTACGGCTGCCCCTGCGTCCGCTGCCGCGCCTCACCACCACCGGTGACCTGGCGGACCGCCAGGTCCACCAACCAGGTGCCGCCGTCGAGGGCCGCGTTGTCCCGGTACTGCTTCCACAGCCAGACGTACGCCATCGTCGCCCGGCACGTCGGCGACCAGTACTGCTTCACGGACAGGGTGCGCAGCCCACCCGCGTACGTGTAGGCGGACGGCCCGACCTGGACGGCGTCGTCGTAACAGCGGCCCGGCGGGGCACCGTCCTTGCTGGCCGGACGGGACCGGCCGGTGCCCACCACCCGCACGGTCAGCGGTGCCGCGCTGCCGGCGACGGTCACCGCCAGCAGCGCCGTCCGCGCCCCGGGTCCCTGGGGCGTGAAGACGACCCGCACCTCGCACCGTTGCCCGGGGGCCAGCCTGCGGGCGGTGCACCCCTCGTTGGTCACCCGCAGGTCGCCGGCGTGCCGACCGGCGGGTGCCACCCCGGTCAGCCGGACCTCCCGGTCCCCGTCGTTGCGGATGCTCACCGCGTGCTCGTCCGACGGGGCGTGGACCTCCTGCTCCCCCACGGCCAACTCGACCGGGATCGCGACCCGGGCCGCCGGGGGCAGGGCCGCCGATCCGGTGACGACCAGCACCGACACCCCGGCGACCAGCGCCCCGATGGTACGGGCCAGCGTGCTTGCGCGTGTCCGTGTCTGCCGTGCGACGGTGGCCGTGAGGTCCGGGGCGAGGGCGGCCCGGCGGGCGGCCAGCGAGAAGCGGCGCCGGACCGGGTCTGCGCCGCCCGTGACCGCGGCGGTGCCCGTGCCGGCTCCGGCACCCGTTGCCGCGACTGTTTCCGTGCCGAGGACGAAGGGTGTCACCGGGTGACCCGTCGTCCGTTGCACCTGTCGTAGCTCTTCGGCGAAGGCCGCGACGGTCGGGTGCCGCCGGGCCGCGTCCTTTGCCATGGCCCGTTCCAGGGCCGCGCAGACCGCGTCGGGCACGCCGTCGGGGCGCAGGTCGGGTACCGGGTCGGTGGCGATCCGCCGAAGCAGCTCGGCCTCGGTCTCGCCGGTGAACGCCGGCCTGCCGCGAATCCAGTGCAGCACCGTCGAGGCGAGGGCGTAGACGTCCGAACGCACCGAGGGCGGTTCGCCGCGCAGGACCTCCGGCGCGGCGTGCGGCAGGCTCGCGGTGACCCGCCGACGGCCCGCGTCGGTCGCCCCGGTGCGCGGTCGGGCGAGGCCGAAGTCGGCCAGCTTCGGCTCGCCGTACCGCGAGATGAGGATGTTGGCGGGTTTGACGTCGCGGTGCAGCACGCCGGCCCGGTGCGCGGTCGCCAGGGCACCGGCGACCGCGATCCCGCCGGCCACCGCCTCGACCCACGAGGGCTCGGCGACGTCCGCGCCGGGCCCGGCCGCCGCGCCCCTGGCTGCCAGCCGGTCGGCCAGCGAGCCGCCCTCCTCGTACGCCATCAGCAGGTACGGGTTGCCGGCGACGGTACGGCCGGCCTGGTGCAGCGTGACGATGTGCGGATGGTCCGAGAGCCGGCCCAGCGTCTTCAGCTCCCGCTCGAAGCGGATTCGGGACGGGCCGTGCCAGTCCCCCGCGAGGATCTTGACCGCTACCCAGCGGTGGAAGTCCGGCTGCCAGGCGCGGTAGACGATGCCGAAGCCGCCCCGGCCGACCTCCACCGCGTTGGTGCACCCGGCGACACCGAGGTCCAGCCCCTGACCGTCGGCGGTCGACCCGGGGCGGTGAGGCGCCGCCGTCCCCTCATTGTGGATCATCGTCGGTCATTATGACCGAGGGGTACGTCAGCGCCCCGACGGGCTGCCGCCACGACGGTGCGTGGCCCGGCGGTCCCCTCTGTCCGCCGGGCCACCTGCCCCCTCGAATGTCTTCCCCGTTGCGTGATCTCGTGCCATTCAGCACACCCGCCGATCGCGGATGACAGTAGGTGCCGAAAGGGGGAGCTTTACCTCCCCACCCCTGGATCCCGCCCGAATCGCCACTTAGATTTGGGTCGCCCACATAACAGGCCCCACACGAAGCCCCACCGCGTTCCGGCAGTTCACCATTCTGTCTCGACTCCGTCGACGCGGTGACCTTCCCTGCCTGAAGGAAATGGTCATGTCATTTGATCCGGTCACGAGTCAATCCAGCCGCAGAACGTTCATCCGGAATGTGGCGCTCGTCGGCGCCGGGGCGAGCGCCACGGGCCTTCTGGGCACGATGACGGCAACGCCGGCGTACGCCGCGGCCTTCGCGCATCCGGGCCTGCTCCACACCGGTGCGGGTCTCACCGAGCTGAAGACCAGGACCACCGCGACGACGGCGCCCTGGGCGGCCGGGTGGACCGCGGTGAAGGCCGACGCGCGCTCCCGCGCCGACTGGTCGGCCCGGCCGGTCGCCGCCCTGAACGTCGGCGGCTCCGGCGAGAACTTCGCCCAGTTGCTCGACGACGCGCACGCCGCGTACCAGAACGCGCTGCTGTGGAAGCTCACCGGGACCGCCGCCCACGCGGACACCGCCCGGAACATCCTCAACGCCTGGTCACAGACGCTGACGTCGGTCTCCGGCACACCGTTGCTCGGGCAGACGGCGGGCATTCACGGCTTCCTGCTCGCGAACGCCGCCGAGATCGTCCGCGACTATGCGGGGTTCGACCGGACCCGCTTCGGCACGATGCTGAACAGCGTCTTCCTGCCGGCCAGCGAGGCGTACCTGGCGGCGGCGTTCGATTCCTGCGGGCCGGCGTACGCCACGAACTGGGAACTGTCCCACATCGCCTCGGTGCTGGCGATCGGTGTCTTCGGGGACGACGCCGCCCGGTTCGACCAGGCGACCGCGCTCGTCAGCGGCACGCCCCGGATCATGAACTCCATTCCGTACGTGTGGAACGGTGGCGACTCCGACCGGTACTCGGTCACCGGCCTCGGCCTGCTCGCGGCGATCTGCGAAATGGCCTGGAGTCAGGGCCGCGACCTGTACGCCAGCCACGGCAACCGGCTGCTCGCGGCGAGCGAGGAGATCGCCCGGTACGAGCTGACCCCGTCGTCGGAGGCTCCGTCGCTCGGCACCTGGGGAACGTCGGTGACCAGCCCGGCCTGGGCGATCATCCACAACCACTACGTCACCCGCAAGGCCCTGTCCGCCCCGAACACGGCCGTCCTGGCGAACCGGGCGCGGGCCGAGGGCGGCGGCTTCGACCAGTTGGGCCTCGGCGCGCTCGCCTACACCCTGTAGCGGCGCCGGCCGCCCGTTTCCGTACGTCCACTGGTCATCGAACAGAAAGAAGTCCCGCCATGAAATTCGTCACCAGAGCCGAGTGGGGTGCGCGTCCGCGCGGGGAGAACGACGACCCGCCGATCACGTCCAACCGGGGCGTCAAAATCCACTATCTCGGGTCGCTGTACGCGATTCAGCGCCACCAGGATTGCGACGCCAAGGTCCGGGAGGTTCAACTCGGCCACCAGAACCAGGGATGGTCGGACATCGGCTACAGCCTGGCGGTCTGCCGGCACGGATACGTCTACGAGGGCCGGGGAAAGAATCGCCAGAACGCCGCGAACGGCAATCAGACCCTGAACCGCAACCACTATGCCGTTCTCGGGCTGGTCGGCACCGGAGTCGAATGGTACGGGACCTCCGGCTGGGGTATCTGGAACACCGCCGCCACCGCCGAGATGAAGCAGGGCATCCGCGAGGCCATCGCCTACCTGCGGTACTACGGCGGGGCCGGCAACGAGATCCTGGGCCACCGGGACGGCTACGCCACCGCGTGCCCGGGGTCGCACCTGTATAACCTGGTCAACACCGGCGCGCTCGAACCCGGCGGGAACAGCGGACCGATCGAGTACATCACCGGGGTCGGGGAAACCCTGGGCTCGGTCGCCCGGAAGTTCAACATCCCCTGGTCCGCCCTGGCCGCGGCGAACGGCATCCCGATGGTCGTGCTGGAGAACTACACGTTCGTGCTCGGCACCCGCCTGACGATCCCCGGCCAGGGATCGAGCCTGGACCCGCAGGGCGGCAGCGCCCCGCTCGACGGGTACGTGCCCTTCCCGGGAACCGAGTGGTTCAAGGGCCGGCCGAACAGTCGCATCATCATGGCGATGGGTGTCCGGCTGGTTCAGGAGGGTTGCAACCCGTACCGGGTGGGCCCCGGCAGCCAGTGGTCCGACGTCGACCAGGACGCGTACGCGATGTGGCAACGCAAGCTCGGCTTCACCGGCGCCGACGCCGACGGCTGGCCCGGCGCCACCACCTGGGACCGGCTGAGGGTGCCCAGCGAGGGCGGTGTGTCGGCCGGGCCGACCAGCTACGAACCGTACCCGGGTGCGGCCTTCTTCCAGTCCAACCCGAACAGCTCGATCGTGACGGCGATGGGCGTACGGCTGGTCGCCGAGGGCTGCGGGGCGTACCTGTCGGGGCCGGGACCGAGGTGGAGCGAGGCGGACCGCCAGTCGTACGCGAACTGGCAGCGCAAGCTCGGCTACTCCGGTGCGGACGCCGACGGCTGGCCCGGCGCCACCACCTGGGCCCAGTTACGGGTCCCGCGCCAGGGCAGCGGCCCCTACGAGGAGGGTGGCGCGGCCGGCAGCACCTACGAGCCCTTCCCCGGCGCGGCCTGGTTCAGGGCCAACCCGAACAGCTCGATCGTCACCGAGATGGGTCGCCGCCTCATCGCGGAGGGCTGCGGCAGGTACACCTCCGGCGCCGGTCCCCAGTGGACCGACGTCGACCGCCAGTCGTACGCGGCCTGGCAGCAGAAGCTCGGCTTCACCGGCGCCAACGCCGACGGTTGGCCCGGCAAGTCCTCCTGGGATCAGCTCCGGGTGCCCCGGTACACCAACCAGTACCAGGCCTATCCGGGTGCGGACTGGTTCAGGTCCAACCCGAACAGCGTGGTCGTGACCAACATGGGTCGCCGTCTGGTGGCCGAGGGCTGCGGCCTCTACAGCGTCGGTCCGGGCCCCCAGTGGTCCGACGTCGACCGCCAGTCGTTCGCCAAGTGGCAGCGCAAGCTCGGCTACACCGGCGCCGACGCCGACGGCTGGCCCGGCCCGACCTCCTGGGACCAGCTCCGCGTCCCGAGGAGCTGACCGCGCGACGGTTGGACTTCAGGATTTGCGTACGGAAGCGGAGGAGGCCGTGGGCAGCTCGCCTACGGTCTCCTCCGTGTTGTCCCCTATTGTTGCTTGAACGGGATTCGCTGGACCGATGATTGCCGCCAATTCCCCCGAAGCTGTCCACCCGACCGGCGCTCGGCTTTATCCGGTCCTCATTCGGGCCACAGCAGCGGCAGCCGAGGCTCGCTATCAGAAACACGACTGTTACGCAGAGCAAACCTGACGCCGACGGACAATGGCGCCGTGCCGGCTGACCAGATAGGACCCGACCCGAGCCACATCCGTACCCGGGCGGATTTTTCCCGGGCCCTGACCGAATTGTGGCAGTCGACGGACCTGAGCGTGCGGGACCTGACAAAAAAGGCGTTGGCGCGCATGCCCGGAGCGGTGTTTCCGAGCGGCGGCCACACCACGATCAACGACTGGTTCACCGGGAAGTCCCGGCCGTCGCCGTCGAACAAGGAGTTGTTCGTCGCGGTACTCGGGGTCTGCGGGGTCACCGACGACGCCGGAGTCGAAGAGTGGATGCGGGCCTGGCGGCGGGTCCGGCAGAACCCCGGACCCCGAAGCGTCGTGGAGCCGTACCGGGGCTTGGAGACCTTCCAGCCGGAGCACGCCGCGTGGTTCTTCGGTCGAGAGGCGCTGACCGCACAACTCGTGGAGCGGCTGGCCGCGCTCGACGCGGCCGATGGCGGCATCCAGGTGGTGGTCGGCCCGTCGGGCTCCGGAAAGTCCTCGTTGCTCCGCGCGGGCATGATCCCGGCGGCCCGCCGGGGCGCGGTGCCGGGTTCGGACCGCTGGCGGGTGGTGCTGCGCACACCGAGCACGCCTCTCCTGGAGAGCCTCGCCTTCGACGCCGACGATGCTGTTTCCGAGGGCCGCCGACTGCTCGTGGTGGACCAGTTCGAGGAGGTCTTCACGAGCTGTGACGACGAGGACGAGCAGGCCCGTTTCGTCGCCGCGCTGTGCGCGCTGGCCGCACCGCCGCAGGGCGCGCTGGTGGTCCTGGGGCTGCGGGCCGACTTCTACGCCCGGCTGCTGAGCTACCCGGACCTGGTCGCCGCGGTTCGGGATGGCCAGGTCACCATGGGGTCGATGAGCGAGGCCGAGTTCCGTCGGGCGATCACCGAGCCGGCGCAGAAGGCGAAGGTTGATATCGAGAACGGCCTGGTGGAGTTGCTGCTGCGGGACGTGATGCCGCGGGGCGCCGGTCCCGCCGGTGGATTCGGCCCCGGCGTGCTGCCGCTGCTGTCCCACGCGCTGTACGCCACCTGGCGCCACGAGGCGGGCAAGAGCCTGACCGTGGCGGGTTATCGGGAAACCGGCGGAATCGACGGGGCGGTGGCCACCAGCGCGGACGCGGTCTATCGCAGCCTCGCTCCCACCCAGCGTGAGCTGGCCCGCCGCATGTTTCTCAGTCTGGTGCACGTCAACCCGGACAGCGCCGACACGCGTCGCCGGGTGACGATGACGCAGTTGGTGATGGACACCGGCGGAGAGCCGGACCAGCTCACCGACATGGTCGACTGCTTCGTGGCTCAGCGACTGATCACCGTGGACGCCGAGACCGTCGAGGTCAGCCACGAGGCGCTGATGACCGCATGGCCCGCGCTGCGCGGCTGGCTGGAGACCGACCGCGCCGGTCTGGTCGTCAGGGCACAGCTGACCGCCGCCGCATCGGCGTGGCATCGGGAGGGGCGCGACCCGGACGGCCTCTACCAGGGCACCCGGCTCGCTACCGCCCAGGGTTGGTCCGCGCATCGGCGCTCCGAGCTGCCTCAGCAGACCGTGGAATTTCTCGACGCCAGCGGACGGCATGCGCAGCGCCGCACCCGGCGGCTGTACCGGTCGATCGCCGCGCTGCTCACGCTCACCGTCACCCTGTTCGGGGTGGCGGCGTACGCGCTTGATCAACGGTCTGCGCTGGACGCCCAGCGTCAGGCTGCGATCGACCAGCGCAAGGACGCGGTCAGCCGGCTGGTGGCGGGACGCGCCAACCGGCTCCGTGAGACCGACCCGGCGTTGGCAAGGCAGCTCAGTCTGGCCGCCTACCGGGTCGCCCCGACGTCGGAGGCCCGGTCCAGCCTGCTCGACGCGTACGCCGGGCCCGCCGCGACCCGGCTGGGAGGATTCACCCAGGAGGTCCAGTCGGTGGTCTTCAGTTCCAGTCGACGGCTGCTTGCCGCAGGCAGTGCCGACGGGACCGTTCGCCTCTGGGAAATGAGTGTGCCCGGCACGCCCGCATCGCTCGGGCCGCCGCTGACGGAGCCGACCGCGGCCATATACACGGTCGCATTCAGCCCGAACGGCCGGGTGCTGGCCGCCGCGGGTGGTGATCGACAGATCTACCTGTGGGACCTGACCGATCCGCGGCGCCCGACCATGCTGGGAGCGCCGCTGTCCGGCCCCGCCGCCACCGTCTATTCCGTCGCGTTCAGCCCCAACGGCCGGCAGCTGGTCGCCGGCAGCGCGAATGCCAGTGTGTGGCGCTGGGATGTCTCGGTGCCCGAGCGGAGCGTCCCGCTGCCTGCGCTGACCGGCCCCGGCGCCGTCCAGGCGGTGGCGTTCAGCCCGGACGGACGGCTGCTCGCGGCCGGCGTCGCCACCGGCGTCGTCCGACTCTGGGACGCGGCGGAGACGGCCACACCCACCCCGATCACCCCCGACCTGGCCGAGCACACCATGGCGGTCATGTCGGTCGCGTTCAGCCCGGACGGCACCACCCTGGCCAGCGGCAGCAAGGACACGACCGTACGCCTGTGGGACGTCTCCCGCCCGGACCGACCGACGCCGCGCTCGACGCCGATGGAGGAGCCAACCAGCTGGGTGAACTCTGTCGCGTTCAGCCCGGACAGTGGTCTCCTTGCCGCCGGCACGTCCGACAAGACCGTGCTGACGTGGGACATCGACACCGGCGAGATAGCCGAAACGCTTCCCCATCCGGCCCAGGTGATCGGCCTCGGGTTCGGCGGCGACGGCCGGACCATCGTCACCGGCAGCGGCGACGCAACGGTACGTGTGTGGCACCTACCCGGGCCGGTCCTCGCCGGCGCCACCGACACGATTTTCAACGTGTCCTTCGGGCCGGACGACATTGTCGCCGCAGCCAGCCGGGATCGGGCCGTACGAATCTGGGACGTGGCCGACCCGCGCCGACCGGTGCCACTCGGGCCACCGCTGACCAGCCCGGACGTTGCCGCGCCGTACGCGGCGACGACCACCTTCAGCCCAGACGGACAACTGCTCGCCGTTGGCACCCGTACCGGACCGATCCATCTGTGGAACGTCAGTGATCCCGCGCGTCCGGTCGTCGTGGGGACGCCGTTGACGGCCCACACCGAACTGGTCGAGACAATGGCGTTCAGCCCGGACGGCACACTGCTGGTCGCGGGCGGCGACGACTTCAGCGTGTCGGTATGGGACGTCCGTGATCCGGCCGCACCGGCACTGCGCACCACCATCCCGGGCACCGACGCGATCATCAACGCGGTCGCGGTCAGCCCGGACGGGCGGACCCTGGCCATCGGCAGCACGGACAACGCCGTGCGTCTGGTCGACATCAGCAATCCGAGCCGACCGTCACAGCGCGAGGCCCTGCCGGGATTCACCGGCTACGTCTACAGCGTCGCGTTCAGCGCCGACGGCCGTACGCTGGCGGCGGGCAGCGCGGATCGGACGATCAGGCTCTGGGACGTCAGCTCCGGCGGGCCGGCCGTTCCGCTCGACCCACCACTGACCGGGCCGAGCGGAAACGTCTACTGGGTGGCGTTCGGCCCTGACGGCCACACTCTCGCCGCAGCGGCCGGTGACAACACTGTCTGGCTCTGGGACACCACGGATCCTCGGCGACCGTCCGTCGTCGCCACCCTGACCGGTCTGATCAGCCCAGCCCGCACCCTGGCGTTCGCGCCGTCCGCACAGACCCTCGCCACGGCCGGCGAGGACCGGCGGGTCCACCTGTGGGAGCTCGATCCGGAACAGGTTGCCACCTGGGTCTGCGACACCGCCGGCGACGCGATCACCGTCCGGGAGTGGAACCAGTACATTCCCAACGAGACCTTCGTCCCCCCTTGCTGAGCCGGTCCGCGCACCCCGGGGTCGGCTGCTGCCCGGTTGAAGTAGAACGGCCCCCGACCGTGTGGTCGGGGGCCTGGTGGTAGTGGGATGGGCGCTCAGGCCCGCGTTGATTTACTCCCACTCGATGTAGGACTTCGTGGCCCGGGAGCTGCTGTTGCAGTACCGGACGTCCCACCAGGAGACGTAGCGGTCGAACCAGGAGCTACGCACCGTGTACGTGAAGTACGACCCGATCACCTGACACTGCACGGCGAGGCGCGTCCTGCGGCCCTCGTAGCTGCAACCGCCGCCACCGGCGTTCCAGTAGACCTCTCCTCGGCAGGTGTGGGCCTGGGCCGGCGTGGCGGCGAAGGCCGCGGTGCCGCCCAGAAGAGCCAGGGAGGTCAGCACGGTGGCGATGAACTTCTTGGTACGTGACACAGGAGTTCCCTTCCGCTGGAGCTGAATATATTGGTGGCGCTGCTGGCTTTTCGTATCCATTCATTGCCTATCAGAGACGCTAGCAGCCGAATCGGTTGTGTCCGCTCACGCTCTGGTGTCCCTGGTTGGACTCCAGGATCGAACGGTAGGTCCACGTGCCGGAGCCGCCACACCCGGTCGTAGTGGTGAGGCCGCCATTGCCGTCACGCCAGTTGTTGCCGAGGTTCTGCCAGATCGGACCCGACCTGTGTCGCTGGATGGTCAGGGTCCACCTTGCCCCACTGGGGCAGTCGCTGATATTCGCGGTCGCGGTGACGTTGCTGCCGCTCTTGCCCGGTGTGGGCGCGGAGAATGTGCAGGAAGCCCTGGTCACCCCCGTCGAATCGCCCTGCTGACGAGCCCAGGCCTGCCCCGGCACGAGCATCGTGATGGCGGCCGCCACCACAAGGACTCCAGCGAATGCTTTCTTGGCCACGAGAAACTCCGATCTGTCGATCCGTCAGTGGTTCGAGTTTTTCGACAGCTCGCGATCGAGACAAGGACATCGGAGTTGTTCGGACACGGTCGTACAGTGATTGACTCGATGAAGGAGTTGTTCGGACACTCTCGGACAAGGCCCATGGCGTGCGACACGGTCGTATCGCATGATTGCGGCCCGGTCCTCCCGCGACACTTCGGTCGGAGCAGCGCCCCGAAGATTGCGGAATCAGCTCCGCATCCGTGCCGGTGCCGGGTTCACTCCGATGGCCAGTTGCGCAGGAGCGTGTCGAGGGCGTCCAGTGCCCTGGACCACGAGGTGTCCGACGTACGCGGGTGGTGACGGAAACCGCCCGCGCTTTCCAGGCTCACGTAGCCGTGGAAGGTGCCGTGCAGCAGCCGTACCGCATCGGTCTGGTCCGGTTCGGACAGCTGGTAGCCGCGCAGGATCGCCCGGGTCAGCTCCGAGTGCCGGCGGGCCGCGCCGACCGCCTCGATATCCGTCTCCGGATCGAGGTCCAGTTGCATCGCCGCGTACCGGCCCGGATGCTGCCTCGCGTAGTCCCGGTACGCGTTACCGAAGGCGACCAGGGCGTCCTTGCCCGCGCGACCGGCGAGGGCCGCCCCGGCTCGGTCGGCGAGTTCCGTCAGGGCCAGCCCCGCCACCCTGACCCGCAGGTCGTGGGCGTTCCTGATGTGCGCGTACAGGCTCGCGTCCTTGACGCCGAAGTGACGTGCGAGCGCCGAGACGGTCACGTTCCCGAAGCCGACCTCGTCGGCCAACTCCGCCGCGGCCAGGGTCAGCCGTTCGACGGTCACCCCCGCACGTGCCATGTGTCCCGCTCCACACCTAATCGGTTTGGCTATTTGCCTAGAGTCATTAGGCTGGCTCCTATGCTACCGCCGACCGAGGCCGCCATCCGCGCCTCCTTCGTCAACTGCACCCAGGGCGAGGCGAAGCGCCTGGCCCTGCCGAAGGACTTGGACGATCGCCCCTGGGCCGACCTGGACTTCCTCGGCTGGCGGGACCCGTCCGGCGCAGACCGGGCCTACCTCGTCGCCTCGTCCGACAACGGGCTGGTCGGCGTGGCACTACGGGTGGCCCAGCAGACCGGACGCGTACGCCGCAGCATGTGCTCGCTCTGCCTGACCACGCACACCGGGGACGGCGTGTCGCTGATGACGGCACGCAAGGCCGGGCCGGAGGGGCGTCAGGGCAACTCGGTGGGCTCGTACATCTGCACCGACCTGGCCTGCTCGCTCTACCTGCGCGGGAAGAAGCACGCCGGGCCGCGTATCCACGAGACCATCACGGTCACGGAGAAGATCGAACGGACGACGGCCAACCTCACCGCCTTCCTGCACCAGGTGACCGGCTGATCCACCGGACACTGGCGCTCGTCGATCAACCCGTCGCCGTCGGGATCGCCACCCTCAGCGGCCTGACGGTGCTCGCCGTACCGTTGATGGCCGTGTTCGGGGCCGTCGTCATGCCTTGCGGCCGACCGCAGCATGTAGCCCGGACCGCTCCGGGTGCTCGAACGTCGGTCCCGCCGGAACCAGCTCGGGCCGCCACTGGCTGACGAACACCACACCCGGTGACACCAGCTCAAAATCACCGAGGTACGCGGCGACCTGCCCTCGGGTCCGCGCCGTCGACCGTACCGCCGCCGTCTTCGCGTACGCCGCCCGCAACCGCTCCACCTCCTCCGCCGTGAACGACTCCGTCGCCCCGTGGGAAATCACCAGGTAACTCCCCGACGGCAGCCACTCCCGCACCATCGCGAGCGCCCGATCGGCATCACCGTCGTCGAGTACGAAGTGCAGCACCGCGGCGAGCAGCAGGCCGACCGGTTCGTCCTGGTCGATCAGGCCGGTGTCCTTCACCCGGCGCAGCAGCTCCGCGGTCTGCGTCAGATCCCCCTCCAGTGCCACCGCACGCTCGTCACCGCGTAGCGCGTCCGCCAGCTGGGCGACCGCCTCCGGGTTGATGTCCACATACACGACCCGCGCGTCGGGCACGATCGTCCGGGCGATTCCGTGGACACTGCCCTCGCCCACGATCGCCGCTGACCCGATGTCCACGAACTGCCGGACACCCTGCGCAAGCAGGTGACGAACCGCCCGCTCCAGCCATGCGCGGTTCGCCTGCGCGAGACCACGAGTGCGGTCGTTCGTCTCCACTATCTTGTTCGCGGCCACGCCGGGCTGCTCACCGGAAGCGAGGTCGGCGTAGATCTCCGAAACACTCGCCGTCTGATCGGTCACTGGATGCCTCTCCGTGAGGGGTGGAGTGGGGCACAGCCCGTGCCAGGGACAGCCCGCGTGGCTCTTCCTCGGCCTGGAGCCTGATTCATCTGGAGCCTGATTCAATGAAGGGCAGCTCCGGTGGGAGCTGCGGGCTCGACCGCCACCGGGCGGCAACCGTTGAACCGCACCGTGCCTCAATGAAGGGCAGCTCCGGTGGGAGCTGCGGGTGGCCGGGCCGGATCGCCTGCGCCTGCCATGTCGCCACGCCTCAATGAAGGGCAGCTCCGGTGGGAGCTGCGGGGGTCACGGGTCGCGTGCTGCCGGACTACCACCCGTCAAGCCTCAATGAAGGGCAGCTCCGGTGGGAGCTGCGGGTGCAGCTCGATGGTGTCCTCGCTGTGCCGGCCGACGCCTCAATGAAGGGCAGCTCCGGTGGGAGCTGCGGGCGGCTACGGCGACGAGCAGCGCACCATCCGCGTCCGCCTCAATGAAGGGCAGCTCCGGTGGGAGCTGCGGGTCGGCCGCCACAGCGCGAACCAGGGTGGTCAGCTCGCCCTGCCTCAATGAAGGGCAGCTCCGGTGGGAGCTGCGGGGATCGCCCGCACGTGCCGGGAGCAGCGACACGCCGGCCTCAATGAAGGGCAGCTCCGGTGGGAGCTGCGGGTCGTCACGGCCGTCGTGGCTGACGTTGATTGCGGTGCCTCAATGAAGGGCAGCTCCGGTGGGAGCTGCGGGGGCTACGTGAGGATGCAGGCGATCCGCTCATCCGGGCCTCAATGAAGGGCAGCTCCGGTGGGAGCTGCGGGTTGAGTGCGGAGGCGATGTCGTGGGCCAGGGCTTCGGCGCCTCAATGAAGGGCAGCTCCGGTGGGAGCTGCGGGTGCCGGAGGTAGCGGTGTCCGGGCGCGATGGTCGGCCTCAATGAAGGGCAGCTCCGGTGGGAGCTGCGGGCAGCAACGCGCTGCCGGTGGTGGCTGCGGCCGACAAGCCTCAATGAAGGGCAGCTCCGGTGGGAGCTGCGGGCACGGGCGGCGCCACCGGCAGCGTCGTCGCGGTCGAGCCTCAATGAAGGGCAGCTCCGGTGGGAGCTGCGGGGGTGTGACCGGCAGCGGGCTGCGCGAGTCGTGGTGCACGCCTCAATGAAGGGCAGCTCCGGTGGGAGCTGCGGGGCAGGACAAAAGTGACGTTACGCTACTTGAGATGGTTGAGGCCTCAATGAAGGGCAGCTCCGGTGGGAGCTGCGGGCCGCCGTGGGCACCGGGCTCAAGGGCGCGGCCACCGCCTCAATGAAGGGCAGCTCCGGTGGGAGCTGCGGGCTACTACGTCATCGACCGGCTCGGCATGACGATGAAGCCTCAATGAAGGGCAGCTCCGGTGGGAGCTGCGGGGGGCGGCGTCGACGGGCAGGGCATCAGCCCGAAGACGCCTCAATGAAGGGCAGCTCCGGTGGGAGCTGCGGGAGGGTCAAAATTCTATCCCCCTTGACCAGCGTCCCAGCCGCTTCGCCGCGAAGGGTGAGCTCCCCGTGGTCGAGATGATGCCCCAGAGCTGCGTTCGTGGCGCTCAACAAGGCGCTCTGGCTGGACAAACATCCCGCGACGGGTGCCCGCTTACGGGCGGGACGACGAAGGCTTCGCCGACGGTCTAAAGAATGGCTGGTCCGTGACCGGTGATGGTGCGACTGCGGCCCACCACGTCGAGCGACCGACGTTGGTTGTCCCGCAGAGTACCCAAATCGCAGAAAAGAACAGAATCTGTACCCTGCTCGATCAGGTCGACGAGCTGGGTACGAAGCCGCAAAAGCTTCGCCGGGCGGGCATCCACGATGAACACGCTGTACTGCACACGGTCGCCGTACGATTCGAGCTTCTTGGCCACCCTCGTTCGGCGGACATCATCGGAGATGTCGTACGCGATGAGGTAGCGCCGGACGTCGTCCAGGCTCATCGGACTTTGATGCCCTGGTACCGGGGCTGTGTCCCGTCGATGACTCCCAGGACAAGTCGTGCCTGGATCTCCATCGCGCGCCGCCATGTCACGTCGTACCCGAAGATGGGGTGACGGAAGGTGCCGGTGACGCGGCGCTCGTAGCCGGCGATGAGTGCCTTGCGCCCACGCTCGCCGATACGGGTTGTCCCGAGAACGGTCGAGAAGTCTCGGGCGCGGATTTCGCCGTTGTTGAATGCGTTGATGACGACCGAATCGGCTACCGGGGCCCGGAACTCCTCGACCAGGTCCAGGCCAGCGCTGGTTTGTTGCGTCCGCTGCTGTGCAGGAAGCCGGCGTGCGGGTCAAGACCGCAGGCGACGACGGCCCGCAGGGCGTCGGCAGTCAGCAGACCGTAGCAGAGATTCAACGCGGCGTTGAGAGGGTCACGGGCCGGACGTCTTGTCCGTACAGAGAAGGTCAGCCCTTCCGCCGTTACCACTCTCGGCCGGAGCATGGTCAGGAAATGCTCGAAGTAGCGCGCCGCGGCGTCGCCCTCGATACCGAAAAGGTCGGTCAATGACGGCGCCACCAGGGCTTCCCGTTGCAGCTCCCGCAGCCGGGCCACTGCGGTCGGAGCGTCACCGTGCCGGCGCAGCAGCGTCGCCTGGTTGGCGACCTTTGCCGAGACGAACTGCCGGGCCAGGTCGATGCGCCCGTTGTATGAGGCGACATGTTGGAGCAGTCGCGGGCCGCCGTTGGGCCCTTGCGCCGCCCTGGCCCATCCGGTGACCCGACCTGAGCTTGTGCACCACACGACGGACAGGCTGCGCCACAACAGCTCCCGGATGAGGCCGCTGGAGAGGTCGACGTTGCCGTGCACCACCACGCCCTGCACACGTTCGATCGGAAAGGTGCCGAGCTTGTCGCCGCTCTTGCTGACCTCGATACGCCCGCGGGCGACGTACGCCCGTGAGCCCGGCGTGGTCAGGTGCAGCACCTGCGTATCAGGGTCAGCCACGACAATCCGGCGAGTCACGGACGTGAGTGGGCGTTCGTCGGGAAGGCAGACCGTGATGTGCGAGCAGCGGGAGCAACGCCGGTCGTCTTCGAGTGGAGGCGGTGCCTCCTCGGCGGCGAGGGTACGCGCGGTGGCCACGACGGTCTCCCGCGCGAGCGTCATGTCTTCCGCGGTGATGGGTACGTCGACCCGGGTGCGGTGGTTGGTGAAGTAGATGGCCTGCCCCGCCACGGGTAGCCCATGTCGGCCAGCGCGCCGGCCAGGAGCGCGACCTGGATCCGCATCGGTTCGGTGACCTCGGGTCGGCGGCGGACCGGGGTGGCCTTGTGCTCGATGACCGTCATTGCGGCGTTCTCGTCGAGCTCGACGGTGTCGCAGCGCCCGATCACACCGAGGTCGTGGCTGATCACATCGACGGCACGATAGCGCCGGGATCGCGACCCGGTCGGATCGTCGGCCGGCGCGTGCGCCTCGGTGCCGATCGCCATCTGGTGCGTGTCGGTCGTCTCACCCACCGCTTCCAACCAGGCTCGACGCGGGCAGAATGCCTGATGTGCCACCAGGCTGATCGGAATCAGTTCGTGCATCAACGGCGACCGGTCTTGAGTAGCTCACCGAGCATGGCCCGACGTTCGGGTGCGCTGTCGCTACCGAACCGATGCACCGGGAAGCGTACGACCGCGGTGACGCCCCGGCTTGCCAACCATTGACGGGCGACCTCACCGCTCGACGCGTCGTCGTCCGCAGCTCGGCCGAGGTCGTTCGGAGAGAGTCCGGTCCTCGCGAACTGGGCTAGCTGCCTGCTCGCGAGGATCGTACGGTGCCGGGCGGTTCGCCACTGACCATCCCAGACGGGTACGTAGAAGTAGCCGGATGTCCCCCGCCCAATGTGCCCAGTCGCCTCGGCGAACTTGTTTGTGTTCTGGGCGATGGGGAACTGCGAGATGCCCCACAGGGCGCACCAGGCCAGCGCGTTGTCCGTCGGCCCCGGCGAGGCGAACCCGGTAGGCGTACGGCTGGTTGGTGCGTCCTTGCCGATCTCGTCGCGGACGCTGCGGCCGAGCAGTCCGTCGCTGACTGCCGCGGCGGTGCGGGCGGCGACCGCCGCGGCAAGTGGGCGGATCCGGTTGCCGACGAACTCGGAGCC
Source organism: Micromonospora sp. NPDC049529 (assembly GCF_055586685.1). Taxonomy (NCBI): domain Bacteria; kingdom Bacillati; phylum Actinomycetota; class Actinomycetes; order Micromonosporales; family Micromonosporaceae; genus Micromonospora; species Micromonospora sp. NPDC049529. The sequence goes on along the minus strand of NZ_JBVJHT010000021.1, from coordinate 107,995 downwards.
CTGGTTGCGGGGCTGCATCTCCAGCCGGCTGGCGCCGTCGTCCTGGAGTCGCTGGCCCTGTCGGTTCCGTCGCCAGTAGCTCGGCTCTCCCAGCGCGGCGATCAGCCGGAGATCGAGTAACGCCCGCGCGGCGGTGAGCCGGTCGAGCACGTCGTGCCGGCGGTCCTGGAGTGAGCACCAGTCCTCGCCAGTGGTGATGACGCTGATTCGCGGACTCATCAGCGCTCGCTGCTCGTCTTCGCTGATTTTCCGGCTCGGCCAACTCTCCGGCTCGTCGTGCCGGGCCGCGTGCCTGCGTACGATCTCGCCGATCGTCTCCGGCGTGGCCTGCGGCGCGCTGAGCACCGGTCGGGGCGCCATGCCACCGGTCCACCGAAGTCGAACGCCCTCCAGGCCGCCGTGCTCGACGATTGCCGCGAGCCCGTACAGTGCCATGTGCGACAGCATCGTCGTCGATTGGGCGGTCGCCAGTACGAAGTCGGTCATGACCCCTCCGCCGATACCTGCCCGTCGGCCGCGCGGAGCAGCGCCTCTAGGTAGGCGCAGCCCCACACCCCCCAACGGATATGTGTACGTTCGATCAGCTCGTCCCACAAGCCCTCGTCGTACAGCGTGGTGGCGATTTCGCCGGGGCTGTCCACCAACTGTGCGCTCGTGTGTGGGAAGCCGTGCCGGCCGTGCCCGTGGCTCGTGCCGATCAGCCGAGCCACCAGGTCCCGGCGTGTCTCATCCAGAGCGGCCAGTTCTGGCCAGGCGCGGACAACGGAGAACTGCTCGTGCCGCCAGCCAGTCGGCAGGCCCGAAGACTGACGGCGCCGCCGGCTCGTCCGCGCGTCTCGCACCCCGCTCTTGGCCAGCGGTTCCCCGTTGCCAGCACCGGCACGCAACAAGCGCTGGAATCTGTCGTCCGCCTTCCCATCGTCGTGGTGGAGGCCCGCGAGGCGCAGCGTCTCCACCAGCTCGGTGTCGAGGCCGAGCCGGGTGGCGACGGCCTCGGACCGCCTCGCCACGGCTTCGGCGTGCCGCCGCAGCGCGACGGGCCTACGGCGCGGGGTCCACTCCTGCCGCAGCTCCGCGTCCGCGGTCGCCTTGCGGAGGTCGACCACGATCAGCCGGACGAGTTCCGCCTCGCCGTCGTCGGATTCCTGCCAGCGGACGGTCACCTCTGCCCCGGCCGGCTCGTCCTCCGCCCGGTCGAGCAGGTCGGCCGCCGCTGCCACCATCGGTCGCGGCGCCAGCTTCTCACTGTGCACGCGGAGCAGCCGGGCGATCTCCAGTGGGTCGGGCTCGGCCGGGTAGTCGGTCGCGACGGCAACGGCGTCGAGGAGCCGGCGGTGAACGGCGGCGTCGCGCTCGATCCGGAGCACGACGTCGCCTGGCTTCGGGTCGGCGAGCGCGTCAAGCACGTCGTCGACCCGCTCGTTGCCGTCTGGGTCGACGACCCCGGCGGTGAACAGCTCGGTGCTGTCGTCGATGACGAGCTGGTCGCCGGGCCGGAGCCGATCTCCGTCGGCCAGCGGGCGCGGTGCGTCGTCGCCCGGCCGGACCAGCACCGAGCCCGGCTTCAGACGTTCCCGGATTTTCGCCGCCTGCCGGATCGAGACCGGAAACACCTCGTGCTCGCGAGGAGGCAGCACCTCAATCAGCTGCACGGCTTCGGTCTCGTCGTCCGGCAGCGCGCGCCGGACGACGAGACCGATCTCATGGTCGGCCTCGTCAAGGTCGTCGGAGAGCCACAGGTCGAGGTCGTCCTGGGGGGCGGCGAGGTCGTCGCTGGTTCGAGCGAGATGCCACGCCTGGGCCAGTTCCAGACGCTGGAGCAGGTCCCGCTTCAGCGCCGGGACCGGCGGTCGAGACTCGCGCAGCGCCCACGGCGCCAGGCCGGCCGGATCGGACTGCCGCTCCACCAGCCAGGCGTGGGCCGCCACCAGGTCTTCACGCTGGTACGGCCCGGACTGAGCCCCGGCGGGCAACTCGGCTGCCGGTACGACCACGGAGACCGTCGTGGCGCGCAGCCCGAGCCGGTTGACCCGGCCGGCGCGCTGGGCGATGGCCCCACCGGGGGCCAGCTCCGTGACGGCGGCGGCCAGGTCGAGGTCGACTCCGACCTCCAGGCTCTGGGTACTCACCAGGACGTCGACCGCCCGGTCACCGGCGATGCTGAGCAGCGTCGACTTCGGTGGCCTCAGACGGGCAACGTCGTACGGCCGCAGCCGCCCGCAGACCAGCTCGGTCGTCATGCCACGCGCCCGCAGCTCCTCGGTGACGGCGGCGGCGACCGCGACGGTGTTGACGAAGCACCCGACCGTCGGGCCGTACTCCTGGCGCAGCCGCACCGCCTCGGCCGCCAACGCCGTGACGCCCGCCTTGCGGGCAGGGCCGTTGAGCGGGATCGGCCAGGAGGTGAGTGGCAGCAGGGTGACGGGTTTGGGCGTGGTCAGCCGTTGCCGCAGCGGCTCGTCCACGTCCAGATCGTCCGGTTCGACGCCGATCGCCACACCGGCGTCGGCGCGAGGCGTGGCGGTGGTTTCGACAACCTGGAGGACCGGTACGTCGAGCGGCTCATCGGCGACCGCGGCCAGCTCGGTGACCCGGCGGGCCGTGGTCACCAACTGCTGGGACAGGTGCGCTTCGTCGACGACGGCGACGGTGTCGTACGCGAGCAGGCCGGCCTCGCGGGGCCACGCCTGTGCCCGCGACCCGTAGCCGGACAGCAGCAGGCGCGAGCCCCACATGTCGGGCGTGGCGCAGAGCACGACGCAGCCGACTGGGTCGTCCAGCCAATCTCGGGCTGGGGGTGCGCCCCCTCGCAGCAGCGCCGTCGACAGCGCAGGGCGGGCCGGGCCGTTCCGGGTAGCCGACAGTGAGTGAAGCGCGTCGGCCACCCGGGCGAGGACGTTCTCACCTCCGCGGGCATCCGCCAGCTGGTTCGCGACGAAGGTCGCGTGCTCGTGCTGGTCGTCGACAAGGGCCCGGCGGTCGACGACCAGCGCCAGCCGACGCGGCACCCGGACCGGGTGACCGGAGGCCATCAGCGCCACCGCGAACACGTGTACGTCGATGACGCTCGTCTTGCCCGCCCCGGTCGGCGCGACGAGCTGGTCCGGCCAACGTCCGGTACTCAGAATGTGGTCGAGCAGCCGCTCCTGCCACCGGAACGGCCGATGTCCCCCACGGACCGCAGCGAAGAAGGCGCCGAAGTCGGCGCGGTCGAGGCTCACCGGGCCAGCCTCCGCGCGATGGCGGACGGCAGGTCTCTCGGCACGAGCAGACCACCGCCCAGGTGCCGGCTCTGCCCGATCGCCGCGATCGTCCGGGGGCCGGCCAGGTCACCGAGGCTCAGCACCGCGCGGTACGGCTGGATCACCGTATCTGGGTTCACCTTGTGTACGTAGCGACCGACGTCGCCGTCCATCACCCGTACCGCCGACTCGACCCGGACCCCGCGCCCGGCGGCAGCCTCGGCCAGCGCCCGGTAACGCGCGTCGCCTCGGCCCGGTGCGGAGATCTCGTGCCGCCAGGCCAGCGCGACCGACAGCGCGGCGGCGTCGGCGAGGGACCAGCGGCCGCCACGCGGCGGCCGGCTGTCGGGCACGGCGACCGGCTCGGTCTGCCACCACCGTTCGGTGCCAGCGGGCGGCTCCGGCCAGAACTCGTCGGCCGGGACCTCCACCGGTGGCCCGAGGTTGAACGGGCCGGCGGCGACCCGGACCCGCCTCAGCCGCTGCACCGCCATCCTGATCAGGGTGCCCTCGACGTCGCTCGCCTCGCGTGGCAGCAGCAGAGCCAGCGCCGTACCGCCGACATGCGGCGCGTCGGGGCCGAGGAACTGGATCGCACACCGGTTGCTGGGACGCGGCGCCCCCGACTCGTAGGCGCCGGTCAGGATTGCGGGTGCGCCGTCGCCGACGAGGTCGATGAGCGCGCGGTGTACTGCCACCGCGCACCGGACCCGCTGCTGCGGCGGGATGGGTCGGTCGACCCGGAAGACCAGCACCGACGTCCACGGTGTCGGCGGGGGCGGCGGCTCCGGCCGGGCGTACCGGCCTAGTTCGATGCCAGCCGTCACAACCGGCGGCGGCCCGGTCCTCTCACTCGACCGGTGCGCATCGGCCTTCAACGGCGGCGCCACCGACGCCTCGCGGTGCGCCGCCTCGAGCGCCTCCAGGCGACCGGTGGTCGCCACCGCGAGGTCCAGGCCCTCCCCGGTGAACAGGTCGGCGTCGCGGTCGAGGCGGTGAGTCGGTTCGGCGTCCGCCACCGCGAGCCGCACCGGTGACTCGCTGGTCCCCAGGTACGGCACCTCGGGACACAACTCGGCCAACGCGGTGGCCACCGGCCCGGGCGGATCCTGGTCCCACGTCCACGCGAACCGCCCGGCCACCGCAACGCCACTCAACGCTGGCTTGCCGACAAGCTTTTCCGACAACGGGTTGCGGCCCTCCTTGACGACCAAACCCTCCTTCCGGTAGGCCGTCGCGACACCTCCGTTGCGCAGCGTCTCCGGCACGGCGATGCCGTCCGGCGGGTTCGCCTCCAGCCACCGCAACGCGTCACGGTCGGCCTCACAGAGCTGTAGCCCATCACCGTGGGAGACCGCCCGGACCCCCTGCGCCGCCGCGGACAACAGGGCCGCGTACAGGCGGGCCGGTGACGGCAGCGGATCAAGCTCACCGCTGCCCACGTGCCCCCGGTAGACGCCGAGGAGAGGCTCGGCGACGATGGCGAAGCTCACGACTTTTCGTCCGTCTCGACCGCGCCGGAGACGATGTCCGGGTTGCCGGTGACCCACATCGCCAGACCCGACCAGGTGACGTCGGCGACCTTCTCGGCATGCGCGAGCGCCTCGCTGAGCAGCAGGTCGGCCGCGTCGATGCTGAGCGGCTCGACGTCGAGGAACACGCCGCCCCGCTGATCGAGCCTGAACTTCTGCGGCGCCGCCTCGACCAGGTCGCAGTTGGCCCGCAGGTAGAGCTCCGCGTCGGAGCGGGCGAGCGCGTTGAGTGCCAGCGCCGCCAGAAGCGCCCGGCATGCGGCGTCGCCCTCGACGCCGGCACCGAAGCGCATCTGGCGCAGCGTGGCAAAGGACAACACATGCGTACGGATGATGGCGTCGCAGGCGACGCCGGCCAACTGGTCGAGCGTCGGCGGGATACCACCGAGGCCGAGCGGGGACGCCGACTTCGTCTCGCCGGACCTGATCCCATTGGCCGTCTTCAAGATCTCGTCGTAGGTGGTCGGACTCAACTCCGCCCGCTGCCGATCGGCCGTCTCGGCCATCGTCTTCTTGCCGAGGTTGATCTGCATGCCAACCGGGTCGACCCGCGCGCCGCCCCGCAGCCTCGGCTCGGGCTTCGTCAGCCCACCCGTCGCGTCACGACTGGCCGAGACGAAACCGACGATTTCCCCGACCAACGCGCTCCGCCAGCGCCCCTGCCGGCTGCGCCGGCTCGAGTCCCACCCACCGAAGACCAACGTCACCGGACTCGTCTCCAGCAGAGCCCGGGCGTTGGCCGGGGTCGCGTCCCGGACCGCCCGGTACGCCTCCGTCTGTGTGGTTGGCCGGTCGCCGATCGAGCCAGCGCGAATATGTCCGTCGAACACCCGGTGTGGCAGCGTGAGGTCGTAGAAGTGTTCGACAGCGCCGTCCCGCTCGTACGTGACCCGCACATGCGGCACACGGGACAGCAGCGGGTGCCCGTCCTCGATGGCCTGGGCCAGCGCCAGCTCGGCCCGGTTGAGCTGTGACTGCTTGGAGTCGATCATCACCGCGTAGCGGCTCTCGCCACCGAGGTAGCGCTGCTCGTACGCGTACACACCGCCCTTCTTGCCCCGCTCGGCGAACTTGGCCGGCGCGACAGATGTGTGCGGCCCACCGGCCGGCTCCAGTTGGGTGGTCGACGTTAGGCAGCTGGACCCACCCGGCGACCCCGCAGCCAGCAGGGTCGAAAGATCCAACGAACGCATCAGACGTCCTTTCGCGTGTTCAACTATCGAGCCGTCTTGTCCTTTTTGTTCTTCAGGCAGCATTCACACCAAACCCCCGGCGCGCGCCTCCAAATTACGTAGCTGCCTTCAGTGTGCGGTCGGTTCGAGCCGCCCAGTGGGAGGCACGAGCACGGAAGTCCACGCGTACCTACGACGGGTGGTGAGCGCCAAGCCCTCCCTGAGGGATACCTGGGTGTATAACCGTCCCATGATTCGCCGACCTTGAAGACCTGGTAAAACTGAGGATGCAGGGCGTAGTGCCCTTCATTGAGGCGTAGCGGCCTTCAGCCTCCACACGTCGGGCAGCAAACCGCTTGGCCTTCGGGGACAGCTTGTCGCCTCAATGAAGGGCAGCTCCGGTGGAGCTGCGGCCAGCCACCGAGCGTTACCCCGGCATGATCTCCGTGCAGCCTCAATGAAGGGCAGCTCCGGTGGGCGCTGCGGCAGGATGATCGTCGGGTCCAGGTGCGTCGGCACCATGCCTCAATGAAAGGCAGCTCCGGTGGGAGCTGCGGCGGTCGTCGCCGTCGTACGGCCGCCACCCCGCGTACGGTCCTCAATGAAGGGCAGCTCCGGTGGGAGCTGCGGCAGCGCCTTAGCGTTGGACGTGGACAGGTCGATTTCGCCTCAATGAAGGGCAGCTCCGGTGGGAGCTGCGGCGTGCACCTCGTGCCGGTCGGTCGGGCTGATTGCCACCGCCTCAATGAAGGGCAGCTCCGGTGGGAGCTGCGGCCGGTCTTGTGGCAGTCCGCGGCTGACTTGGTGATGCCTCAATGAAGGGCAGCTCCGGTGGGAGCTGCGGCACTCTCGCGCAATCGGATTCGCGCGCACGCGCACCGCTCCGCCTCCATGAAGGGCAGCTCCGGTGGGAGCTGCGGCTTCCTCGTGCAGCAGCTCCCCGCGCGCCGGGTCCAGCCTCAATGAAGGGCAGCTCCGGTGGGAGCTGCGGCGGGTACTACGCGGCGGCGGACCCGAAGTCGTCGGAGGAGCCTCAATGAAGGGCAGCTCCGGTGGGAGCTGCGGCGTCGATCACGTGGGTCTCCGGGGCGGCCCGGTCGGAGCCTCAATGAAGGGCAGCTCCGGTGGGAGCTGCGGCGCGCGGAGCTGGATCAGCAGCCGGGCGGCGACCTGGCCTCAATGAAGGGCAGCTCCGGTGGGAGCTGCGGCTCGAACCGGTCGGAATAGGCGCGGAGGTTGACGTTGCCTCAATGAAGGGCAGCTCCGGTGGGAGCTGCGGCGGCCGTACTCGTTGGACGGGCGACACCACCGGACCGGGAGCCTCAATGAAGGGCAGCTCCGGTGGGAGCTGCGGCGGAGCAGGTGGCCCGGGCGATCGCCGACTGGGCGCACGCCTCAATGAAGGGCAGCTCCGGTGGGAGCTGCGGCCCGGCCGCCGTCACGTTGACCGCCGTAGCGGTCACGGTCGCCTCAATGAAGGGCAGCTCCGGTGGGAGCTGCGGCCTGCCCGGTAGCCGCGCCGATCCGACCCACGAACGCCTCAATGAAGGGCAGCTCCGGTGGGAGCTGCGGCTGGGTCGAAATCCTATCCCCCTTGACCAGCGTCCCAGCCGCTCCGCTGCGAAGGGTGAGCCGCCCGCAGTCAAGATCATGCCCCAGAACTGCGACCGTGGTGCGTAACAAGGTCAGCTGCCTGGACAAACGTCCCGCGACAGGTCCACGCTCACGGGCGGGACAACGGAGGCTTCGCGACGGCCTAAAGGATTGCTGGCTCGTGGTCGCTGACGGGACGACCGCGGCCCACCACGTCGAGCGACCGGCGCTGGTTGTTCCGCACAGTACCCAAGCCGCATGATGCTCTTTGCCGAGGCGGATCTGATGCGCGAACACGCGACCCGTCTCACCGCCGGGTGCGCCCGGCCGAACGTGCTGGAGGTCGGCCTCGGCCTGGGCATTCTCGCCACCCAACTCGGCGAGGTCGGCTACGCCGCGATCGGGTCACCCCCGACGCGGACAAGGACATCCTCAGGTTGCGGGCCGGCACCGGTGGTGAGGCGCGAGATTCTGGATAAGCGTACTGACCGACCAGTGCAACCGGGGGTGTGAAGGACGGATTCTTCCTCGTCTACGACGGCCTCAAGGGCCTAACCGAGCTGGTCACGGACGTGTGGCCCCACACGATCATGCGCGCGCATCATCCATAACACCTTCCGGCTGACCTCACGCAGGCACTGGGACGAGTTGAAACGGCACGTTAAGCCGATCTGCACCTTGGTCAACGCCGCCGCTGCCCGGGCCGCGTTCGACGACCTGGCCGACAAGTGGGACGACCGGTAGCCGGCGGTGATCCGCCTGTGGGGACAACGCCTCGGCCGAGTTCATCCCGATGCTCGCTCGGCCGACATCACGTCCAGACGGCTCGGCCATCGGCTCGCCGAGCTCACCCGCAAGCTCCGGCTCAGCGGAACTACATCCGAGTCGGTCACCGAGTTCCTCGTGGCACGGCGCCCGCAACGCCTGGCGCAGTGACCAGCAGGCACTTTGCACGAAGATCTTGCACCCCTGATCAACATCCCACCGTGGCGACGTTGCCCCGCCCGACCCGACGAGGACAACGACAACGGTCAGTCACCGGTACGCGCTTCGAGTGGGGCGGGCGGGACTCGAACCCGCGACCGAAGGATTATGAGTCCTCTGCTCTAACCTGCTGAGCTACCGCCCCTGGTGGTGCGGGAATGGTAACCCGCGTGCCGAGCCGTCCGCCGACCGCTGACGGGCACCCAACAGCCCCCGCCACGACCGCCGGGACCAGCGCCGGCACCGCCGAGAATAACAGCGCCGACCGACACCGTACGGACCCACGCAGCCGCGGCGTCGGACGCTCAGACGGCCAGCGTCAGGTGACGTACGACGGCGGCGCCGGCTCGCCAACCGCTGGCCAGGGCGCCCTGGATCGACGGGCTGTCCCGATGGTCACCGGCGACGAACACCCCGCCGCCGAGGTCGACCGGCTGCCGCAGCCGCCCCTTGAGCGGCAAAGCCGCCGGCAGTGCGGCCGGCAGACTCACCGTGGTCAGATGCTCCCAGTCGTCGGTCCGCCAGCCGTACAGCCGACCGAGCTCGGCCCGTACGACAGGCTCGGGCGGCGGGGTGGGGCCGGCCACGGAACTGGCGATCAGGTGCCGACCCGGCGGGGCGTACGTGGGTGCGGCGCGGCTGATCACCACCGTGTTCGCCACGAGTTCCCGGCGGTCGCCGTCGAGCAGCAGGATCGGCTCGGCCAGCGGTGGCGAGCCGGCCGAGTGGTAGTAGGTGGTTAGGGCACGCATCCGCACGTTACCGAGGGCGGGCAGGAGGCGGGTTGCCGTACCCGGATCGGTGGCGACGAGGACGGCCCGGCAGCGGAGGTCGCCGTCCGGGGTGCGGACCAGGCCGGGGCCGATCGTGCTGACCGGGGTGTTGAGTCGCAGCAGGGTACGTGGCAGCGGCGCCGCCACCGCCGCCGGCAGCTCCCCCATCCCGCCCGCCGGTACCCCGATTCTGCCCCGCACGAACGATCGGGCGATCAGGGCGCTGACGTGGCTGGAGGTGTCCAGGGCCCGGTCGGCGAGTACGCCGGAGAGGAACGGCCGGAGCAGTTCTTCGATGATCCGGTCGGAGAGCCCGGCCCGGTGCAGGGCCTGTTCGGTGCTGACCTCCGGGGCGTCCAGCAGGCGGTGCACGGGCGTGGTGGCACAGCTCGCCGCGAGGGCGGCGAGTCGGAGCCGGTCGCGCAGCGTGCCGATGTCGGCCGATGCCGTCAACGGTGCGGCGATCGGGTCGCGCAGCGGGTTGGTGAGCCGGTGCAGGCGTCCGTTGCGGCGGACCAGCACTCCGGAGGTGAAGTAGCCGAGGTTGAGGGTGTCGAGGTCGAGCAGGGTGCCGAGCCGGGGGTAGCCGGTGTTGAGCACTTGGAAGCCCCGGTCGAGAAGGTAGCCGTCGACGCGGTCGGTGGCGACCCGGCCGCCGAGCCGGTCGGCGGCCTCGACGAGCAGCCAGGGTATGCCGGCCCGGTGCAGCCGGCGGGCGGCGGCGAGTCCGGCGAGACCACCGCCGACGATCACCACATCAGTGTCAGCGGGCATGGCGGGCGCGGTAGTCGGTGTCGTCGGGCGGTTCTGGCTGGTCGGCGCGGGCGAGGCGGCTCGGCCACCAGATCGCCGGTCCGATGTGGTGGGCCAGGGCCGGGACGAGCAGGGAGCGCACGATGATGGTGTCGATGAGGACGCCGAGGGCGACCGCGAGGCCGAGTTCCACCAGGATCACCAACGGGAGTACGGCGAGCGCCGAGAACGTCGCGGCCAGTACGAACCCGGCGGAGGTGATCACTCCGCCGGTGACGCAGAGTCCGCGCAGTACGCCCTGGCGGGTGCCGTACTTGACGGCTTCCTCGCGTACCCGGCTCATCAGGAAGATGTTGTAGTCGACGCCGAGGGCGACGAGGAAGACGAAGGCGAACAGCGGGAACGAGGCGTCCACCCCGGGGAAGTCGAAGCCGTGGGTGAACAGCACCGCGCAGAGCCCCAGGGTGGCCGCGAACGAGAGCACCACGGTGATGATGAGCAGGAGCGGGGCGACCAGTGAGCGCAGCAGCAGGGCGAGGATGACCGCGATCACCCCGAGCACGGTGGGGATGATGACGTTCTGGTCGCGGTCGGCGGCGTCGCTGGTGTCGATGTTGATCGCGGTGAAGCCGCCGACCACCGCCCCGGCGTCGGGTACGGCGTGTACGGCCACCCGCAGCCGCCGTACGGTGTCGCGGGCCGCCAGGCTGTCGGCCTCCTCGGCGAGGGTCGCCTCCAGTTGGACCCGCCCGTCGACGACCTTCGGCGGGGCCTGTGGGCCGGCTGCGGGGTCGGCCTGGCCGCCTTCGCCGGGTGCGACGGTCAGCGGTTGGACCTGCACGACTCCGGGGACGCCTCGGGCCACCTCGGCGACCCGGTCGGCGCTGCCCTCGGCGACGAAGATCATCGCGGGGCTGCCGAGCCCGCCGGGGAAGTGTCGGTCGATGATGTGCTGGCCGTCGACGGAGTCGGTCCGCTCGGTGAACAGGTCGGCCTGGCCGAGGGTGGTGCCGCCGAGTTGGGTCAGGCCGGCGGCGAGGGCGACGAGCGCGGCGGCGGTGATCGGCCAGACGAGTCGGGCCCGGCGGCCGATGAACCGGCCGGTGGCCCGCCACAGGCCGCCGGAGCGGTCGGTGCTGCCGGCGTGCGGGACCCGGGGCCAGAACGCCCACCGGCCGCCGAGCAGGAGCAGCGCCGGCAGGAAGGTGAGCATGACGATGAGGGTGATGCCGACGCCGACGGCGGTGACCGGGCCGAGAGCGCGGTTGGAGTTGAGGTCGGACAGGAGCAGGCAGAGCAGGCCGGCGATGACGGTGCTGCCGGAGGCGAAGATGGCCGGTCCGGCGCCGCGCCAGGCGGCGATCATGGCGTCGAGCGTACGGGGGTGGTGGTGCAGTTCCTCCCGGTAGCGGGCGATGAGCAGGAGCGCGTAGTCGGTGCCGGCGCCGAAGACGAGCACGGTGAGGATGCCCTGGGCCTGACCGTTGAGTTTGATCACGTCGTTGGCGGCGAGTTCGTAGACGACGAGGGTGGCGACCACGTACGAGATTCCGGCGGCGAGCAGCGGGATGATCCAGAGCACCGGGCTGCGGTAGACGATGAGCAGGATGACCAGCACCACGACGAGGGTGACCAGCAGCAGTGGGCCGTCGATCGAGGAGAAGACGGCGGTCAGGTCGGCCAGCAGGCCGGCCGGTCCGGCGACCTCGACGAGCAGGCCGTCGGCGCCCGGTCCGGTGATGTCCCGCATGGCGTCGACGGCCTGGTGGACCCGGTCGCCGCCGTCGTCGCTGGAGTCGATCGGGACGATGAGCTGGAGCGCCTGGCCGTCCTGGCTGGGCACCGGTGGGGGCAGCGGGGTGATGACGCCGGGGACGCGGGTGAACCGGTCGGCGTCGGCGGCGACCCGTTGCCGGTCGGCGTCGGTGATGCCGCTGGTCCGTTCGTAGACGACCAGTGCCGGGGTGGTCGGCCGGTCGACGAAGCCGCTGGCGAGCCGGTCGGCCCGGGTCGCCTCGGCGTCCGCGGGTAGGAAGGCGGCGTTGTCGTTGTTCGCGACGTCGTCGAGCCGTCCGCTGTACGGGCCGGCGAACCCGGCGACCGCCAACCAGCCGAGCACCAGCGCGACGGCCACCACCGTGCCGACGGTCCGGTTGCGGATTCCCCTCATCGTTCACCCCCGCCGGATCTCCTCGGATACGACGATGCCCGCCGGCAGGGCCGGCGGGCGGGTTTGTGGGGAAAGCTCCCCCGATTGGACTCGAACCAATAACCTGCCGGTTAACAGCCGGCTGCTCTGCCAATTGAGCTACAGGGGATCGTGAGTTGCCGGGTTACTGGATCTCCCCGGTGCCTCGCGACGGCATAAGAGTACAGGACTTCCCGGGGGTCTGCGCTATGGGGTTATCGGCGAAACAGCCCACACCGGCAGCCAGGCAAAATGCCGCGCCTGCAGCGGACAGGCATGACCTTCCGGGAGGATGGGTAGGTACCTGAGCACAGACGACGCAAGCGCGACGCGGTTGCCCATCCGGTCCTCGGGGGGCGCAACGGCGCGTCAGGCACGAAGGGAGCCGCCATGCGCGGAAAGCTGTGGTTCATCGGCGGGCTGGCTGCGGGTTTCGTCCTAGGCGCCCGCGCCGGCCGGGAAAAGTACGACGAACTGGTCATCAAGGGCCGTAAGGTCCTCGACCACCCGACGGTGCAGGAGGCGGCCGGGGTCGCCCAGGCCCAGGCGAACCGCCTCTATGCCGAAGGCAAGGATCGGCTGAGCCACACTCGGCTGGGCGAGAAGCTGAGCCCGGGTACGAACGGCAGCACCACCGAGTTGACCTCCACGGGCGTCGGGTCGACGACGACCCCACCGACCCGGAACAACCCGTCCGGCAGCGGAACGGGCAGCGCCTCGTTCTGACCCGGCACGGATTCCTCCGAGGAACGGCACGGTACGGATCCCCTCCGGGGAAGAACGGCACGGGCCGGCCGCCTGAATGGCGACCGGCCCGCTGGCGTGCGGATGGATCCGCGTACGGATGGATCCGTACGGTGGTGGTCAGTCCTTGCTGGCGAAGGCGGCATCGAAGGCCGCCGCGGGTGCGTCGAAGGCGAGCCGGCGGACGAACTGGAGCGCCTCGGGGGCGCCGACGAGGCGGTCCATGCCGGCGTCCTCCCACTCGATCGAGATCGGGCCGTCGTAGCCGATCGCGTTCAGCGCGCGGAAGCTGTCCTCCCACGGCACGTCGCCGTGGCCGGTGGAGACGAAGTCCCAGCCCCGACGCCCGTCGGCCCACGGCAGGTGGGACGCGAGCCGGCCGCGACGCCCGTCGCCGGTGCGGACCTTGGCGTCCTTGCAGTCGACGTGGTAGATCCGGTCGGCGAAGTCGTAGATGAAGTTCACCGGGTCGAGTTCCTGCCAGACGAAGTGCGACGGGTCCCAGTTGAGCCCGAACGCCTCCCGGTGGCCGATCGCCTCCAGGGTCCGCTTGGTCGTGTAGTAGTCGTACGCGATCTCGCTGGGGTGGACCTCGTGCGCGAACCGTACGCCGACCTCGTCGAAGACGTCGAGGATCGGGTTGAACCGGTTCGCGAAGTCCTCGTACCCCTTCTCGATCATCGACGGCGGGACCGGCGGGAACATGGCCAGGGTGTGCCAGATCGACGAGCCGGTGAAGCCGACGACCGTCTTCACCCCGAGCTTCGCCGCGGCCCGCGCGGTGTCCTTGAGTTCCTCGGCGGCCCGCTGGCGGACGCCCTCGGGTTCGCCGTCGCCCCAGATCCTGGCCGGCAGGATGCCCTGGTGCCGCTCGTCGATCGGGTGGTCGCAGACCGCCTGGCTGAGCAGGTGGTTGGAGATCGTGAAGACCTGGAGGTTGTGCTTGGCCAGGGTCTCCTTCTTGCGCTCGATGTACGACTCGTCGGCGAGCGCCTTGTCGACCTCGAAGTGATCGCCCCAGCAGGCGATCTCCAGGCCGTCGTAGCCCCACTCGGAGGCGAGCCGGCAGACCTCCTCGAACGGAAGGTCGGCCCACTGGCCGGTGAAGAGCGTGATGGGTCGCGCCATTGTCCTTCTCCCCTGTTGGATACCTGGGATTCCCGACGGGCACCGCGGCGGCGGTGTCCGTGGACGGGCGCGAGGGAGACCGGTCCGGGCGTGCGGCGGACCGGTGGAGGCGGGACCGGTGCGTGCGTACGCACCCTGGGCGAGCGGGTTGCGCCTCCCGCTGCTCACCGGTGGTCTCCAAAGGTCGCCAGGAGCCACTCTAGGCCCCGCCCCCGGAATGGTGGAAGGGCCCCTCGACAACGAGGGGCCCTTCCGCACTCACTCAGGCCGGAAGGGTCCAGCGCTGGCTGGCGACGCCGAGGCAGTCCCAGAGGTGCACGTTCTGGCCGTCGGCGGAGCTGCCGTTCAGCACGTCCAGGCACTTGCCCGACGCCGGGTTGCGCAGCGAGCTGTCGGCGGCGTTGGCCACCCAGTTCTGCGCCCCGGTGCCGTTGCAGGTCCAGAGCTGGATCTTGGTGCCGTTCGCGGTGCCGCTGCCGTTGACGTCCAGGCACTTGCCCAGCGTCCGCAGGGTCTGGCCCTGCACGGTCCAGGTCTGCCGGGGCGTACCGGTGCAGGTGTTGATCTGGGCCTGGGTGCCGTCGGCGGTGCCGCCGCCGTCGATCTCCAGGCACTTGCCGGCGAGGCCGACGATCGCGCCGGTGCCCGGCGTCGAGCCACCACTGCGGACCAGGGTGAAGTCGTCCACGTCGAACAGGCCGGTACCGCCGCCGGTGAAGGTCAGGTACAGGTTCTGCGTGCTCGCGGGGACGTTCGTCAGGGTGGTGGTGACGTCGGCGAAGGTGTTCCAGCCGCCGGTGTTCGGCACCGCCACCGAGCCGAGGACCGGGCCGGTGGTCGAACCGGTACGCACCTGGATCGTGCCGCCCGCGCCGCCGGAGACGACCCGGGACCGGAACGAGGTGACGCCGGTCAGGTTCTGCCCGTTGTACGCGGCCCAGTCGCCGTTGTCGATGAACCCGATGGTCGAGCCGCCGTTGGCGCCGGTCTTGCCGACCACCTGCACGCCACCGGTCGAGCTGAACGTCTCGGCCTGGACGGTGGTGTTGCTGCCCGGCGGCGGGTCCGTCGGCGGGGTGCCGAGTTCCTTGATCCGGACGTTGCGGAACGACGCGTCGTCGCCGGTCCCGTGGTTCTGCAGGCCGATGTAGCCGGCCAGCGAGCGGACCGGGTTGGTGTTGGTGAAGTCGTTGATCAGTACGCCGTTGAGGTAGATCCGCAGCCGCTCGCCCTCGACCAGCAGTTCGTAGTTGTTCCACTCCCCCGGCGGGTTCAGCGCGGCGTCACGGGCGGCGATGTCGGCCGACTTGAAGGTGTAGACGGCACCGGTGGTGCGGTCGGCCGCGTCGGTGGCGTCGATCTGGATCTCGTACCCGTTGTCCACCGCCGACCACGGGTCGGTCGAGGCCGGGAAGCCGATGAAGACACCGGAGTTGTCGTCACCGGCGAGCCGCCAGTCCAGCTTCAGCGAGTACGACGAGAACTGCTTGGCGCTGTACCAGTACAGCCCCATCCCGCCGACCGAGGTGAGGGTGGCGTCGGTGTTGGTGAAGTTGCCCGGTCCGGCCTGCGACCAGCCGGTGGTGGAGCCGTTGAACAGGGCGGTGTAGCCGCTCTCGGGCCGGCAGTCGGCCTTGGTCGTGCCGGCCGCGTACCGGATGCCGCCGAGCAGGTGGGACCGGAACGCCGACTCCGCGTACGTCGACTGGGTGTGGCCGAGGCCGGTGTAGAACGAGCGGCCGCCCTCGTACGTCTTGCACCAGGAGATCGGGTGGTCGGCGCCCATGCCGCCGCCGGAGTACGACGACTCGTCGAGGTTGGCCAGCACCCGCGCCGAGGACCGGGGGTTGGTGCGGTAGTTGTACCACTCGTCGGTACGGGTCCAGGTCTGCGGCAGCGCGGCGGTGGCCGCCGTGGCCCGGTTCTCGACCCGGATGTTGGCCTGCTGGATCGCCGGGTGCGAGGCGAAGTACCCGCCGACCAGGTTGCCGTAGAACGACCAGTCGTACTCGGTGTCGGCGGCGGCGTGCACCCCGACGTAACCCTTGCCGCTGCGGATGTAGGACTCGAACGCGGTCTGCTGGGTGGCGTTGAGCGCGTCGCCGGTGGTGTTGAGGAAGACGACGACCTCGTACTGGGCGAGGTTGGCGGTGGTGAACGCGGCGGCGTCCTCGGTGGCGGTGACGGTGAAGTTGTTCGCCGCGCCGAGTTCGCGGATGGCCTGGGTGCCGACCGCTATCGAGTCGTGCCGGAAGCCTGCGGTCTTGGAGAAGACCAGCACGTCGTACGGGGCGTCGGCGGCGCTGGCCGGGGTGGCGGGTGTGGTACAGGCGATGACGGCGAGCGCCGCCATGGCCGTACCGAGGACGGGTCGCAGGAGTCTGCGCATCGGTGCTCTCCCTAGGGCGAGTCGGGAAGGGCCCTTCCGTCGGACAACGATCGGAAGGGCCCTTCCCTACATCAGGGCGGTGGGGTTACGGGAGGGTCCACTTCTGGTTGGCTGCGGTGGGGAAGCACTCCCAGAGGTGCACGTCCTGGCCGTCGGCGGAGCTGTTGTTCGACACGTCCAGGCACTTGGCCGTGGTCGGGTTGCGCAGCGAGCCGTCGGCCTGCGGGACCCAGTTCTGGGCACCGGTGCCGTTGCAGGTCCAGAGCTGGATCTTGGTGCCGTTGGCGGTTCCGCCACCGTTGATGTCCAGGCACTTGCCCAACGCCCGCAGGGTCTGGCCCTGCACGGTCCAGGTCTGCCGGGCCGTACCGGTGCAGGTGTTGATCTGGATCTGGGTGCCGTCGGCGGTGCCACCGCCGTCGACCTCCAGGCACTTGCCGGCCAGGCCCTTGATCGGGCCGGTGCCGCCACCGCCGCCACCGGTGCCGGTGGTGAAGGTGAAGGCGTCCAGGTCGTAGAGCGCCCCGGTGCCGGTGCCGGCGAAGGTCAGGTAGAGCGTGGTGGTGCCGGTTGGCGGGCTGGTGATGGTGCCGGTGACGTTGACGAAGGTCTCCCAGCCGCCGGTGACCGGGACGGTCGCCGAGCCGAGCACGGTGCCGGTCGCGGAGCCGGCCCGGACCTGGAGGGTGCCGCCGGCGCCGCCGGAGGAGACGCGGGCGCTGAACGAGGTGGCGTTGGCGAGCCGGTACGGCTCGAACGCGATCCAGTCACCGTTGTTGATGTCGCCGACGGTCCGACCGCCCTCGGCCGGGGTCTTGGTGTACGTGGCGATCCCGGACGAGGTCTTGTAGTGCTCGGCCTGCCGGTGCTTGGGCTGGAGGATGTGCTGGGTGTGCGTGGTCAGCCCGCCGTTGTCGGTGTACTCGGCGTCGAAGATCGGGAAGATGTTCGCCGCGTCGTCGTGCTCACCGTCGGTCGGGATGGTGATCGTGCCGGTGCAGCCGTTGGCCGAGGTGATCTGGTGGCCGTGGGTGTCGTGGCCGAGCACGTAGGTCATCTTGACCCGCGAGCAGGCGACCGTCCCGTCCTCCGGGTCGGTCACCGTGATCTGGAACGGCACCGCGTCACCGAAGGCGACCAGTTGCCCGTTGGCCGGGGTGTTGATGGTCACCACCGGGGCGGTGTTGCCGACACTGATCGCCACGCTGGCCGTGCCGGTGGCGCCGGCCGGGTCCCGTACGGTCAGGGTCGCGGTGTAGTTGCCGTTTGCGGTGTACGTCTTCGTCGGGTTCGCCGCCGTCGACGTGGTGCCGTCACCGAACGCCCACGAGTAGGTCAGCGCGCCGCCCTCGGGGTCGGACGAGCCGGCCGAGGAGAAGGTGACCGCGAGCGGGGCCGCGCCGGAGGTCCGGTTCGCCGAGGCGACCGCGGTCGGGGCCCGGTTGCCACCGGCGATGTAGTCGAACCGGTACAGGGCCGAGTTCGCGTCGCCGTTGAAGTAGCCGGTGCCGTAGTCGAGCACGTAGAGCGCGCCGTCCGGTCCGAACGCCATGTCCATGACCTGCTTGCCGACCCAGGGGAAGGTGTCGATCGTGCCGACCGAGCCGTCGGTGTTGACGTGGATCGGCTTGATCCAGCCCCGGCCCAGCTCACCGGCGAAGAACTGTCCCTCGAAGGACTGCGGGAACTTGGTGGTGGAGGGGTTCGACGCGTTGTAGCGGTAGACCGGGCCGCCCATCGGGGACTCGGAGCCGCCGCCGAACTCCGCCGGGCTGCCCGCGTCACCGGCGTACCGGATCCAGGACGGGCGGGCGGGCGGCAGGGTGGTCTGGCCGGTGTTGCGGAACGAGTTGTTGGTCGGGCCGCCGGTGCAGTTGTACTTGGCCGCGCCGGGCCCGTCCGGGAAGGTCCACTCGTTGTACGTCTCGCTGCTGGTGTTCGTCCCGGTGCAGTACGGCCAGCCGTAGTTGCCGGGCGAGGTGACCCGGTTGAACTCGACCTGTCCGCTCGGTCCCCGGTTGGCGTTGGTGGAGCCTGCGTCCGGGCCGTAGTCGCCGACGTAGACGTAGCCGGTGGCCTTGTCCACGCTCATCCGGAACGGGTTGCGGAAGCCCATCGCGTAGATCTCGGGGCGGGTGTTCGCCGTACCGGGGGCGAACAGGTTGCCGGCCGGGATCGAGTACGTCCCGTTGGCGTTCACCTTGATCCGCAGGATCTTGCCGCGCAGGTCGTTGGTGTTGCCGGCGGAACGCTGGGCGTCGTACACCGGGTTGCGGTTGGTCCGCTCGTCGATCGGCGAGTAGCCGGCGGAGTCGAACGGGTTGGAGTCGTCACCGGTGGACAGGTAGAGGTTGCCGGCCGCGTCGAAGTCGATGTCGCCACCGACGTGGCAGCACATGCCCCGGTCGGCGGCGACGTCGAGGACGTTGACCTGGCTGGCCATGTTCAGCGTCCAGTCGGCGTTGACGGTGAACCGGGACAGCCGGTTCACGCCCTGCCAGGCGGTCCAACTCGTACCGGTGGCGGGGGCGTCGCCGGCCGGGGTGGACAGCGGCGGGGCGTAGTAGAGGTAGATGAACCGGTTGCTGGCGAAGCCGGGGTCGACGCCGACGCCCTGGAGCCCTTCCTCGTCGTGGGTGTAGACGGGCAGGGTGCCGACGACGGCCGTGTTCCCGTTCGCGTCGGTACGCCGCAGCGTGCCGTTGCGGGCGGTGTGCAGGACCGAGCGGTCGGGCAGTACGGCGATCGTCATCGGTTCGCCGACCTCGGCCGCGCCACGGGCCAGGGTGACCTGCTGGAAGTCGGCGGCGTTGATGGCGTGGGCCTGGGCCGGGGCCGCGGTGCCGAGTACCGCCGGCGCGGTGGTCACGACCAGCAACAGCGCGGCGGCGGTTGCCCGCCTCCGTAGGCTTGGCGTGGTCCGACCATCTGTTCTGGACATGGTCATGCTTCCCTTCCTGACCGAATGACTGCCAGGCAAGGGCGCGCGCCGTCGCGCCAGATGCCGTAGCGGGGGTGGAACCAACCTGGGGGACGCCACTCCCACCAGGCCGCGACCGCCGCTTGTTGTTGCGCGCCGGGTCCGCCGGGTCGCCGGTCGTTGGGTCGACCGCGCCACCGATTTACCTCGTCGTAACAACTCTGCGCTGGACACGACATTAATTACTACTTACCGATGTGTCTATACCTTCTGCGCGCCGAACCAGAACTTTCGTTCACCTCGACGGAAAGTTGCCGACCAGGCACCATACGCAGACACTTCGTTCCCCTCCGGCCCCGGGACAGGCCCGAAACCCTCACCGTCACGACATCGGACGCCGGAGGTCGGCCGGATCGGCCTCGCCCCGCCACCGCCCGGCCCGCGCCTGGCACGAGGGATCGGCGGTGCCCTGACGGTGACCACCCGATGATCGTCACCCCTACCGTCCACGACGACCCGACACACAGAGGTGAGGAAGTGGGAACGATGACGGTGAAGGTCAGACGAGCCGGGCTGGTCATGCGGACGCTGGTCGCGGCGGCGCTCGCGGTGGGAGTGGGCGGGGCGGTGACGCAGCAGGCCGCGCAGGCCGCACCACCGGCGGGAGTGAGCGACCACACGGCATCGGCAGCAGCGCCGATGGCCTGCTACGAGGGCGAGATCCCGGGCAGCGCCAACTGGGACGGAGACATCAGCACGCACGTACGGGGTTCGGCCTGCACCACCCGGTGGGCCCGAATCGTCTGGGACAACAACCCCAACTGCTGCATCCCGGTCTGGGCAAAGATCGAACGGCAGGTGAACGGCAGCTTCGGGTGGCAGGTCACCCACACCCAGACCAGGAAGCTCGAGTACGGCAACTTCGGTACCTTCGACACCGCGACCGTGCCCTGGGTTCAGAACGCCCCCCAGCGATTCCGTGCCTGCTGGGGCACCGGACCCTCTCAGCCCAGCAGCTGGGACTGTGGGCCGTACGTCAACTGACCCGTTGACCAGCTGAGCCATCCGGCAGCATCCGATGGCCGGGACCCCCGCTCACGTGGAGGGATCCCGGCCATCGGCGCTGTCACCGATCACCGCACCGGGCGGCCTTGGCTACCCGGCCGGCTCCGACCGTCGGGTCAACGCGGACGGGGTAGGCGCCGGGCCAGGTCGCGACGCGCGGGGGTCGACGGGTCGGCGACCCTGCCGGCGATGTGGGACCGCTCCCCCACCCGGACGCCGGTGTCCAGCCGAGCGGCAACGCGGGCCAGGGCCTTGTCGCCGGGACGGGCAACGAGGTGGAAGTGCGACGCCTTCACCGGGCTCAGGTCCCCGCCCCAGACGACCGTGCCGTCGCAGTCCACGAGGATGTCCCGCACGATCGCCTCATGATGGGGCCACAGCCGCTCGCTGCCGCCCAGTGGGTAGGCGGTGGGGTGAAGCGCGACGGCAGTGCCGGAGAGGTAGTTGGACTCGAAGTCCGCGGTGATCTCGCGGCTCGCGGTGTAGGCGGTGATTCCCCCGCCCTCGCCGGTATCGAGCGGGGCGATCTCGTAGTGCCAGCGGCGCGCGAGGTGCAGCAGTACCGTGGCGGCCTGGCCCTGCCGCAGCGCGACCGAGGCGCCGGACCCTTCGACCCGGTAGGTGGCGATCGCGGCGGGATCGATCCGCCAACCGTTGGCGGATCGATCCCGCCTTCCGACTCCCGCGCCCTTTCCGGCCGCCTGGGCCGGAACGACGGGCGCGAGCGCGAGCACACCGGCACCGGCTGCGGCACCCAGAAGATTACGTCTGGTGATCATTGGTATCCCTCACTCACCCGTCGTCAGAGCGGACACACCCGGATCGGCTCCGGCTCGCCACACGTCGTGGTCCAGACCCCAGCCCGGCTGGAACATGTACTCCTTGATCTGGTTGAAGGACCAGTTCTCGGGCAGGGGGAAGCCGAGGTTCCCGGAGTAGCCCCAGGACATTCCGGAGACCAGCGACCAGCGGGCACCGATTTCGTGCGACACGCGGCTGCACACGTTGCGGGAACCGTAGATGCCGAAGCTGTAGCGGTTGCCCAGTTCGGCGAGGCCGGCCTTGACACCCTGGAAGTACGGGTTGATGTTGCTGTCGATCTCGGAGTCCATCGCGTCGTAGTCGACGGCGAAATAAATACAGGTACCCGCCGGGATCCGGTACTCGATGCACTTCCGGTGGGCGATCTTGCCCTGGTCGTACCCCTTTTCGTAGGTGAAGTTGAACAGTTGCTGGCCGTTGTACTGGAAGATCGGGAAAAACCTGAGCCCGGCGTCCAGGATGGTCTGCGGCTCATTGGGCTTGAGCGCCTTGCCGATGTAGTACGGATCGCCCGGCAGAAGGTGCTCGTCGAGGTACCGGCCGACGATCCGGTAGCCGGCGTTCCAGAGGTCCCTGCCCCGGGTGGCGGTGATCTCGGTGATGCAGTCGCAACCGGTCGCGGGCCGATCGATGTCGCCAGAGGAGACGAGCAGTTGGGCCCAGGTCGTGTAGTCGTTGGTGCCCGTCACCGGCAGCTGCGAGAAGCTCTGAAAGGCTCGTACCCAGGCCAGGTGGGTGCTGGTCTCGGTGTCGGTGCCGATGTCCTCCGGGCGGTACATCAGCGGCACCTGGGGGTTTCCCGGCAACATGGTCGGCGAGTTGAAGTAACACGCGGCACGGAACAGGTAGCGCAGATCGCCGGTGAGCCGGGTGGAGCCCCTTCCCCGCAGCGCGGCCTGCGTGCCGGGACCGAAATAGCCGTTGATCGAGTTCAGCGCCAGGCCCAGTTCGTACTGGATGGCCATCATCAACCCCTGCTGGACGTCGCGGGAGTAGATGCCGTCGCAGGGCACCAGACCCATCGCCGGGATGCCGATCTCGGCGACGTAGCGGGCGTTCAGCCGCTGCTGGATGCGCTGGATGTTGATGTCACCGCCCGGCACGAGGCGGAACTGGTCCATCCGCATCAGCGCTTTGGCGACGTGCGGCCACATCTTGTACCGCATTGTCACGTTGTCCCACGACAGGCCCGCGTCGGTGTAGACCCGCTGGAGCGCGCTCTGCGAGTCGCCGGTCCAGAAGTGCTGGATGGTCGAGGTCCAGTAGCCCTTGCACCACAGGCCGCCGTTGTAGATCCGGATCAGGTTCTCGTTGCCTTCCTGATCCGGCATGATACTGCGCGACTTGACGGCCTCAAAGGTGCCGGGACCGAAGCTCTGGACCGTCGGGGATATGCCGAGTTCGTCCTGGAGCCCCTGCGTCAGTGACAGCACTGTGGACCAGCCGGTACGCCCGTTCTCGGGGCTCTCGATGTAACCCGGCGCGTTCTCGTAGGTGACGTTCGCCCATTTCTGGGCCTCATAGATGTAGATGTCCGCGAAGCCGCTCCACGGGACGGCGGGGTCGATCGTCGAGCCCTGCTGCGCGTACATGCTGAGGTGACCAGGGCACTGGGTGTTGTATCCGTGCGAGTGCGGGACGATCCGAGTGCCGGCCAGTTTGGGCGCCTCCCGACGCAGGTGGTCGATAAGCGACCGAAACGAGCGCAACATGGGCTCGGTCGCGGTCTGGTTCGCCCGCATAAGGCCGCAGATGGAGTAGAAGGCGGCGTTGCGGGGCAGACCGTCGACGGGCTCCCCCGTGCCGGCGTTCGCCTCGCCGCGCTCGTATCCCCGCCCCTGGTAGATGTTGCCGTGCGGGCAGATCAAGAAGTTGTAGCCGATGTCGCTGTCGAAATTAGAATCGTCGAAGTGCATCTCGTAGACGGCGGCGACGTCTCTGCGGCAGTCCTCCTCCGTCACGAGTTCACCCGCGAGCGGGTCCGCCCCTCCACGATAGTGGATGAATACCCCGCCGATCGGATCCCAGGCCGGATTGTCGCTGGGCTGAGGGGGAGCAGAGGCGTGCGCCCGCCATTCCTCCTTGACGTACTGCCCCCAGGTCGCGCGACTGTTTATTGTGACAATCATGGCACCCCCGTCTTACCGATGACTCAGGATGATCGGCCCACTCACGGCCGGGTCACAGGCACCCTAACGGCCGACCCAACGGCAGGGTCCGGAGTGGTTCGAGATTGCCCGGAGTACGGCCAGGAATTGCGCGCACAATCCGGCTCCGGCGCCGGGCATTTGCTCGACACGAAGATCCTACGGTTCGGTGAGCGCATTGTAAATCGCCTATCCTCAATGCGACATTCGATGCGGATGAAGTGACACGCCGATGACGTGTCGATGACGGGGGCGACCCCGGTCGGCCACCGTCGTCGTCCGTGGGGTGCTCTACGATCGATCAGATGACGACCAAGGGCACGTCCGGCAGGGCACGGCTCACCACCTGGCTAAGTCCAACCCGGGTCGTGGTGGCCGGGACCGCAACGGTCGCGTTGCTGCTGATCCTGCCGATCCGGATCTTCGCGCCCGGCGACCACGAGAAGAGGGTCTGCGGCAACGCGCTCTTCACCGACCTGGACCTGTGGCGGGTCCCGACGGACGGCGACTACTGGGACAGCGCCTACCAGTCCTGCACCAGCGGTCGCATCGACCGGCTCGCCTGGGCAGTGGCCGTCGTGGCGGTGACCGTTCTGGTCGCGACCGTACTGGCCGCGCGCCGCGCGCCGTCGGCGGGTCCCGTCCGCTGACCCCGGCGGGATTGCCACGCCGGAAAACCGTCACTCCCCACAAAGGACAGCCGACCGGTTCCGCCGCTGACCTATCCACTTACGTCCAGATATGGGCTGCGGGAACGGGATCGACGGCCGGCGAGCAGCGGATTACATCACCCCCTGACGCAGCGATCGACCTCGGTAAACCATGCGCAACAACGACGGAACCCTCTGTTGATTTCGCTGCAACCGCGTGGCAGACTGATAGTCACGAATGACTAACACGGGGGATCCAGATGAGGTTTTGCCTACTCGGGCCGCTAGCGATTCGAGCGGGTAGCAAATACCACGCTATCGAGAGCAGCAGGCAACGGAAGCTTCTGGCCGCTCTGCTGATCGATAACAACACACCAGTGTCGATCGGCCGACTGGTGGACGTACTCTGGGGAAATAACCCACCGCCAACCGCACGCAAGCAGGTGCAGAACTGCGTAGGTTCATTGAAAGTGGTCCTCAGGTCATTCGGTCAGGAAATCGAATTGACCCGGAGAGCATCGAACTACGTGCTCGAGGTGGACGACGACCTGGTGGACTACCGACTGTTCCGCCAGCTCGGCGACGGAGCCGACCGGCTCGTCGGCAACGGAGAGCTGACGGAGGCCGCCGTTCTCCTCCGAGAGGCGCTGGCACTGTGGCGCGGACCGGCACTGGAGGACGTGGGATCCGATGCGCTGGCCGCCGACGCCGCCCATCTGGAGGAGAAGCGGCTCCGCACGATGCAGACCCTCACCGACCTCGAATTCACCCAGGGCAACCACGCCGAAATGATCGCGGACCTGGGCGTCTGGGTACGCCTCTATCCGTACCACGAGCGCCTGCACTGCCAGTTGGCGAGCGCACTGCACGAGGTATCCCGTACCGCCGAGGCGCTACAGCTTCTGCGGGCACTCAAGGAACGGCTCAGCACGGAGCTGGGCATCGGCAGCGGCGCGCCGGTGTGGCACCTGGAGCAACAGTTGCTCGGCGCGACCGAAACCCCGCCCGCCAGCGGCCAGACCCCCGTGGACGGAGAGCTACTCAAAGCGATCAGGTCGGCCATGAAGGAACTGTCCGCCGCCGTTCACCTGCTGTCGAACGAAAAAGTCGGCTCCTGATCGTCGAGTCGCCGCCGGGTCTCCCCGGCGGCGACTACACCTCCCGGTTGACCGCCTCCGCCGCCAGGGACGCCAGCATCGCGTTGGCCTCGCCGGAGATCGGCGCGTCGGCAAGGGCCGTCAACGCGCTGTCCGTACGCACTTTGATCATCTGTTCGATCCGTCCCAAGGACCCGGTCTCAACGATGATCGCGCGCAGCTCGGCCGCCCCGTCCGGATCCAGGTCCGGGTTGCCGAACAGCTCCTTCAACCGCAGCGCCTGGGCCCGGTCCGCGCTGCCCCGGGCCAACGCCATCATCACCGTGGGCTTGCCCTCCCGCAGATCGTCGAGCACCGACTTGCCGGTCACCGCCGGATCCCCGAACACCCCGAGCACATCGTCACGGAGCTGGAACGCGTCCCCGAGCGGGTCACCGAAGGCGGCGAACGCCGACAGCAGCTCGGGACCGGCACCGGCCAGCGCCGCCCCGATCTGCAACGGCCGGGTCACCGTGTAACGGGCCCCCTTCATCCTTATCACCGTCAACGCGCTCGCCACCGAACCGTCCCCGACCCCGGAAACCAGGTCCAGGTACTGCCCGGCGATCACCTCCGTACGCATGTTCGCGAACACGCCGTACCCCTGGTGCAGTTGGTCGGCGCTCAGGCCGCACTCGTGGAACATCTGGTCCGCCCAGGCGGCGCAGAGGTCCCCGCAGAGCAGCGCGGTGCTGCGCCCGTACGACGCCGGGTCGCCCCGCCACGACGAACGGGTGTGCAGGTCGGCGAAGAGCCGGTGCACCGACGGCTCACCCCGGCGCCGGTCACTGCCGTCCATGATGTCGTCGTGGATCAGCGCGAACGCGTGGAACAGCTCCAGCGCCGCCGCCGCGACCACGATCGGGGTGTCGTCCACCCCACCCGCCCCGCGCCAGCCCCAGTAGCAGAACATCGGCCGCAACCGCTTGCCGCCGGCCAGCACGAACCGGTGCAGGGTGGTGAAGACACCGCGCGGCGCCCCGTCCGGCCAGTCCGGATCCTGCCGCTCCAGGAACGCCGACAACTGGGCGTCGAACCGCTTCCGCAACTCCGCCGCGTCGGTCAGCGGCGCGGTCGCGGTCACGCTTCCCCGTCCCGCGCGCCGAGTCCGGCCAACTCCAGCAACAGTCCCTTGACCTCGGTCGCCGCGATCTTCTCGCGGGCCGGGCCCGGAGCCGAGCAGAGGAAGACCGGGGCGTCGGCCGGATCCTCGGGCAGCCGGCCGTGCGAACCCTTCACCGCACGCGCCCCCGCGTCCAGCCCGACCACGCTCATCATGTACCGCATGCCGAGCTTCTTGCGGGCCAGGGCCACCCCGGCCCGCCGCTTCGCCGCACCGGGCGCCTCCGGGTCGAAGAACAACTCGGCCGGGTCGTACCCCGGTTTGCGGTGGATCTCGACCAGCCGGGCGAAGTCCGGTGCCCGCGCGTCGTCCAGCCAGTAGTAGTAGGTGAACCAGGCGTCCGGCTCGGCCACCAGCACCAACTCACCACTGCGCTCGTGGTCCAGGCCGTACCGGGCCTTGCCGTCGGCGTCGAGCACCTCGGCCACCCCCGGCAGGGCGGCGCAGAGCTTCGCCACCGCCGGGATGTCGGCCGGGTCCTTCACGTACACGTGGGCGATCTGGTGGTCGGCGACCGCGAACGCCTTCGACGTCCACGGGTCCAGGTATTCCATCCCGTCCTGGGTGTAGACCCGCAGCAGGCCCTCGGCGCGCAGCAGCCGGTTGACGTCGACCGGCCGGGACACGTCGGTGATGCCGTACTCGGACAGCGCCACGATGGTGGCGTTACGGGCCTTCGCCGCGTCCAGCAGCGGACCGAGCACCCCGTCGAGTTTCGCCGCGGCGGCCGCCGCCTCCGCCGAGCCCGGCCCGAACCGTTGCAGGTCGTAGTCCAGGTGCGGCACGTAGACCAGGGTCAGGTCCGGGTTGTGGGTGGCCATCACCTGCTGCGCCGCCTGGCAGATCCAGCGCGACGACGGCAGCCCCGCCCCCGGCCCCCAGTACGTGAACAACGGGAACCCGCCCAGCTTCGCGGTCAGCTCGTCGTGCAGCTCCGGCGGGTCGGTGTAGCAGTCCGGCTCCTTGCGACCGTCCGCGTAGTAGATCGGCCGGGGCGTCACCGTCCAGTTCACGTCCGCGCCCATCGCGTACCACCAGCAGATGTTCGCCACCGTGTAGTCCGGTCGCTGCGCCCGGGCCGCCTGCCACACCTTCTCCCCGCCCATCAGGGCGTGGTGCTGGCGCCACAGGAACACCTCACCCAGGTCGCGGAAGTACCAGCCGTTGCCGACGATCCCGTGCTCCGTCGGCGGCGCACCGGTCAGGAACGTGGCCTGCGCCGAACAGGTGACCGCCGGCAGCACCGTACCCAGCTCGGCCTCGAACCCGGCCTGGGCCACCGCCCGCAGGCGGGGCATGTGGGCGAGCAGTCGCGGGGTCAACCCCACCACGTCGATCACGACCAGCGGTGCCATTTTCTCTCCTTGAGTCATGCCGTCACCGGGGCGGACACCGGGGTCAGGCCGAGGTCGACCAGCTCGTCCCGGGCGTACGCCAGCTCGGCCGCGATGCCGCCGACGAGTTCGGCGTCCGAGTTCGGCCGCCGGGCCGCCGGCAACACCCCCCAGGTGTACGTCTCCACGTCGAAGTGGTCACACCCGGCGCTCGCCCCGCCGAGCAGTTCACGCAGCGCGCCGCGCAGCACCGGGGTGGTCGCCCGCAGCGGCGGCTCCGGTTCGGCGTGCAGCGGCACGTGGTAGTGCACCCGCCAGGGCCCCGGCAGCCCGTCCGCGAGGGCCTGGTCGAGGTCGTCGGTGGCGTACGCCGGATCGGCCGGGTCGGCCGCACCGGCACAGCCGGCACCCCGGGTCTGGTGCAGGAAACGCGGCTCGACGTACCCGCCCAACTGCTCGGCGGCGGCCACCGGGTCGTCCGCCTGCAAAGCGGCCGACACCTGCACCTTCACCACCGGCAGCCCGGCCCGGCGCAGCCGCTCCAACGCGTCGGCCGGCTCCTCCCAGGCACAGGCGAGGTGCGCCAGGTCCAGGCAGATGCCGAGCCGGTCGGTGTCGACCCGGGCGAGCTGGGCGGCGGCCTGCGCGGTGCTCTCCACCGCGCAGCCGGGCTCCGGTTCGAAACCGACCCGGACCGCCCGCCCGGTCTGCCAGGCGATCGAGGTCAGCCCGGCGGCGAGCTGTTCGAGCGTACGAGCGGCGGCACCGGCCTGGGCCGGGGTCCACGGCGTACGCCAGGCCAGCGGCAGGGTGGAGATGGAACCCCTGGCGGCGTCGTCGGGCAGCAGGTCGACCAGGATCCGGGCCAGGTCGAGGGTGTACTCCAGCCGCTCCGGCGCGGTCCAGTCCGGGTGGTAGACGCCGAGCTTCACCACCGGCGCCTGGAACGACCGGTACGGGAACCCGTTGAGCGTCACCACCTCCAGCCCCCGCACGTCGAGTTCGGTACGCAGCCTGCGTCGCAGGCCCGCGTCGGCGGCCAGCCCGGCGGCCACCGGTGCGGCCAGCCACAGCCCCAACCCGAGGACGTCGGTGTCGAGCCGGCGCCGGATCGGCTCGGCGAACGTGTCGAGCTGGCTGATCACCCCGGCCAGGTCCTCGGCCGGGTGCACGTTCGTGCAGTAGCTCAGGTGGACGGTCTGCCCGTCCGGGTGGCGCAGCCGCATCAGCTACCACCCCGCAGGATCGAGTTGCCCTCGAAGGTCGGCTCGGGTCCGGCCGCCGAACCCTCCAGCTCGGCCGGGTCGAGCCGGCCGGACTGGCC
The DNA here is from genome assembly GCF_055586685.1 of Micromonospora sp. NPDC049529. NCBI lineage: Bacteria > Bacillati > Actinomycetota > Actinomycetes > Micromonosporales > Micromonosporaceae > Micromonospora > Micromonospora sp. NPDC049529. Next base: position 78,976 of record NZ_JBVJHT010000021.1, on the reverse strand, counting down.
GTAGAACTCGATCGGGTTGCGCCACAGCACCCGGTCGACGTCGTCGTCGCTGAACCCGGCCGCCAGCATCGCCTCACCGGTGATCCGGGTCAGCAGCGGGTCGGACCGGCCCCAGTCGGCGGCCGAGTTGACCAGCATCCGCTCGGTGCCGTACTTGCGCAGGATCTCCACCATCCGGGGCGGGGACATCTTCGTGTCCGGGTAGATGGAGAAGCCGGCCCAGCAGCCGGAGTCGCGTACCTGCTCGACGGTGACCTCGTTCAGGTGGTCGATCACCACCCGGCCGGGGTCGATGCCGGACTCGGCCACCACCGCGATGCTGCGTTCGGTGCCCCGGGCCTTGTCCCGGTGCGGGGTGTGCACCAGCGCCGGCAGGTCGTACGCGACCGCCAGGGCGAGCTGGGCGGCGAAGACCTCGTCCTCCTCCGGGGTGGTGGAGTCGTACCCGATCTCGCCGACCGCGACCACGTTGTCCTTGTCCAGGTAACGCGGCAGCAGGTCGAGCACCTCCCGGCAGCGCGGGTCGTTCGCCTCCTTCGGGTTCAGCGCGATGGTGGCGTAGTGCCGGATGCCGAACTGGCTGGCCCGGAACGGCTCCCAGCCGACGAGCGAGTCGAAGTAGTCGGCGAACGACCCGGCGCTCGTACGCGGCTGCCCGAGCCAGAACGCCGGCTCGACCAGGGCGCGGACCCCGGCGGCGGCCATCCGCTCGTAGTCGTCGGTGGTGCGCGAGGTCATGTGGATGTGCGGGTCGAAGATGCGCATGTCACGCCTCTTTCGTGATGAGTCGGAGCCGGTCGAGCAGGGCGGACGCGTCGGCCGGGATGGAACGGCCGGCGGCGCGGCGTTCCTCGTCCAACCCGGCGAGCATGATCTCCAGCTCGCCGTCGGCCCGCTCGTCGAGCCGGTCGACCACGGCCAGCGGCACCTCCATGAACACGCACTTGAGCACCGCCTGGCGCCAGCTGGCGGGGTCGAGGTGGCCGGCGTACGGGCCGAGGGCGGCGGCGACCAGCCGGGTGTCGTTGGTCCGGATCGCGTCGTGCAGCAGCGGCACGGCGGCGGCCCCGATCGGCAGCCACGGCAGGGCGCGCAGGACGGCCCGTTTCTCGGCCGCGTCGCCGTACCGGTAGAGGGTTTCCACCTGGCCGACCACCCGGTCGGCCGGCAGCATCGTCAGCAGCAGCACCCGGGCCGCGTCGTCGGCGGTCCAGCCGGGCGCGTCCGGTAGCGGTGCCCGGCCGCAGCGCCGGCCGGCGGCGGCGAACAGCCGCCCGACGGCGTCGGGTTCGCTCACGACCCGCCGCAGCGCCTGGTCCAGCCAGTCCGGGTCCGGTACGGCCGAGAGCGCCGCCCGCAGTTGATCCGGTTCCATTACGCCTCCCCTTCCAAACCGGCCGGTCGCGCCACGGTGGTGGTCGCGCCGGCCCGCTCGATGGTTGCCCCGGCCCGCCCGGCGATCCGGCCGACCTGCTCCACGGCCACCCCGGCCTGCCAGGCTGCGGTGTGCAGGAAGTCGACCGAGCGGGACGCCACGGCCGGTGCCGCGTGCGAGTCGCGGGGCAGTTCGACCGCGACCAGGCCGGTGTAGCCGGCGTCGGCCAGGGCCCGGAGCACCGGCGGGAAGTCGATCTCACCGGTGCCGAACTCCAGATGTTCGTGCACGTCCCGACGCATGTCGTCGATCTGCACGTTGACCAGGTGCGCGGCCACCTCGGCGACGCAGTCCGGTACGGGCTGCGGCTCCAGGCACCGGCAGTGTCCGATGTCGAGGGTGATGCCGAATCCGGGCGGTGCGCCGAGCGCGTGCCGCAGCCGCCACCAGGCGGCGATGTCGGGCACCAGCATGCCCGGCTCCGGTTCGAAGCCGAGGGTGACACCGGCCGCGTCGGCGGCGTCGACCACCTCGGCGCAGCCGGCGACGAGCCGGTCCCAGGCGCTGGTCTCGTCCAGCGCGCCGGGGCGTACCCCGGCCCAGAACGAGACCGCCTCGGCACCGAGGTCGGCGCCGACCGCGACCGCCCGGCGCAGGAACTCGATCCGCAGCGCCGGATCGTCGTCGAGCAGCGTCGGGGCGTGCTTGCGCCACGGGTCCAGCAGGTAGCGGGCCCCGGTCTCGATCACCAGCCCCAGGTCCAGTTCGGCCAGCCGGTTGCCGAGCGCGGCCACCCTCGCCGCGAGCGCGGGCGCGAACGGGTCCAGGTGGTCGTGGTCGAGGGTCAGCGCCACCCCCTGGTAGCCCAGGTCGGCGATGACCCGCAGGGCGTCGTCGAGCCGGTGGTTGGCGAACCCGTTGGTGCCGTAGCCGAACCGCAGCCCGGTCATCGTCCGCTCCCCCGTCGCGCCGGACCCACCGGTCGCCACCAAGCGGCCGTGCTCATGTCGGGGACAGCTTCCGGGCCAGCCGCCGGCCGAGCGGTGCCGCCGCGGCGACCGCCATTCCGAGCACCCCGGCACCGGTCCGGGCGACCAGGGCACCCTGCAACGCCGGCAGGCCCATGATGCCGGCCCCGACGGCGGCGCGTACCCGGTCGGCGGCCGGGTCGGCGGCGACCCGCGCCTGCGCGGTGCCGTACTGGCCGACGTACCAGGCGGTCAGGGCGGCGGGCACCCAGGCCCGCCAGCCGGTGCGGCGGGGACCGACCACGGCGGCGGCGGCCACCGCGGCGGTCCCGGCCAGGGTCACCTTCGGCAGGGTACGGTCGGCGCCGCTGACCTCGCGGCGGGACAGTTCGGTCACCGTGTACGTGTGCGCGGCCACCGTCACCGCCGCCGGCAGGGCCCGCAGCGGTTTCCTGCCACCGCTGGCGCCGAGCAGCACGTCCAGCCCCCGGCAGGCGGCCATCACGGCGGGACCGGCGGCGGTGTTCTTGGCCTTCACGTCGTACGCCCAGATCGCGCCGGCCAGCGGCACCGCCACGGCCAGCGCCCGACGTCCACCGGTGAGACCGGCGACGGCGAGGCCGGCGGCGGTCAGGCCGGCGGAGACACCGAGCGCGGTGCCGGGTGAGATCCGGCCGCTCGGGATCGGCCGTTCGGGCCGTTCGACCGCGTCGAGTTCGCGGTCGGCCCAGTCGTTGGCGGCCATTCCGGCCCAGTAGAGCAGTACCGAGGCGCCGGCCAGTCCCGGCACCCGCCGGCCCAGCGCACCGGCCGCGGCGGCACCGGCCACCACGTCACCGGGTACGGAGAGCGCGGCCGGTGCCCGGACCAGCTCGGCGAAGTCACCCAGGGAGGGCATGGTGACGCACCTCAGCCCTGGGCCGCGTCGGCCGGTCCGGCCTCGGCGCCCGGTGCGTGAGCGTCGGCGTCGAGTTGGCGGACGAAGGCGCACAGGATGGCCCACTGCTCGGGCAGCGAGTGCGAGCCCTCACCGAGCGGGTCCTTGAAGAAGAAGGCCAGCTCGTCGAGGGGACCGCCGCGCCCGGTCCGGTGCGCGGTGGCGGTCAGCCGGGCCAGGTCCAGCACCAGCGGCGCGGCGAGCGCCGAGTCGCACCCGTGCCAGGTGAACTCCATCCGCATCGCGGTGCCGAGGAAACCGGAGAAGGTGATCAGGTCCCAGGCGGTCTTGAAGTCGCCGATGTCGTCGACGTACTCGATCCGGGTGTTGCCCTGCGGCACGTAACCGAGGGTCTCGCCGAGCACCCGCTGCTTGCTGGCCGCCTTCGCGGCGTTCGCGGCTGGTTCGGCCAGGTTCGCGCCGTCGCCGCCGCCGAGCAGGTTCACACCGGACCAGGTACGCACCTTCAGGTTGCGCAGCGCGAACATCGGTGCCAGCACCGACTTGACCAGCGTTTCGCCGGTCTTGCCGTCGTGTCCGGCGTACGGCAGGTTCTCCCGGGCGGCGAGTTGCGCCAGGGCCGGCAGCCGGGCACCGGTGGACGGGGTGAAGTCCACATAGGAGCAACCGGCGGCGAACGCCGCGTAGGCGTACGCGGAGCTGTTCGGCAGCACGGTGGCACCGTCGGCCAGCGCCTGTTCCAGGGCGGCCAGGTCGGCGTGCGCGGGGTCCGGGGGCGGGGCGGGTTCGGTGGCGGAGACGTTCACCACCACCACCCGGTCCAGCCCGTTGCGCTGCTTGAAGGTGGTGAGGTCGGCGACCAGGGCGGCGATCACGTCGGCCTGCCGGTCGGCGGTGGGGACGGGGCGGATCTCGCGTTCGACGGTGGCCAGCTCGTCCGGGAGCGCGGTCACCAGCCGGGCCGGCAGTACGCCGGCGGCGGCGAGCGCCTCCGCTTTCTTCACCACCGGGGTGGGGACGAGGTCGTGGCCGCCGAAGACGAGATCGGCGTAGCCCGGTAGGGCCGGGCTGCGCAGCTGGGGCAGTTCGGTGACACAGCCGGTCGGCTCGACGAGCCCGGCTCGCAGGGCCAGGGCCCCGACCACGCTGGTGACGGCGACCGAGCCGCGTGCGCCCACCAGCCAGATTCCCGTACGCATGTTGTGCTCCTTCCTCGCGCGGGGAACTGCGCGGTGGCATCCGTGGGGGTTGTACGGATCCACCGGTATAAATACTGGCGTGCTGGAAAGTCAACGGCGTGGTGGAAGAGCACCCCGCCCGCCCGACCTGGTCGGATAACGTCCCTCGAACAGCGCCGGAGTCGGCGGCAACGGCGTTGTTCGTGGAACCCGGCAGGTACGGGCGGACGGGGCTGGCAGGCAAGGTCGGTCGGCGTCGCGACCTTGCCTCCCCCGCGTCGTGCCGGCTGGTGCGGCGGCGTTTCGCAGCGCCGCGCCAGCCGGAGTCCTTCCCTGATTGAGTTGTCATCGGATGCGGTCCGGGACGGGGGCCCCGGGCCGTACCCGCGGCTACGGCGTAGCCATCGGGAATGTCGTCCGGTTCGTTCGTGCGTGCGCCCCGGGGGTCGGGGCCGGTGGTGGTGGTCGGACGGCTCCGGGGGTCGGTGCCGTGGGCGGTGTGGACGGGCGGCCCCTGCTCTCGGGGCCGGTGCTGCTACTGGGCGTCCGGTACGACCGGGGAATCCCGGTCCGGCCGTACCGGACGACCGCGTTACCTCCGTACGCCGCCGTGGTCGGGTGGACCTCGGTGCGTACGCCCTCCGGGTGACCCTGCTCCGGCCGCGGGGCGCAACCGCGACCGGACCCTCGCTGATCGATCCGGAAAGCTGGTCGGGTGGTGGTGTTGGCGCACCACCACGGATGGATGTGTTCGGGTACTGGGGTGGTGCCGGGTCAGGCGGCGACCGTGACGAGCGTGGGCTCGACCTCGGTCCACGACGAGCCCAGCTCCGCCGAGCGCACCACCGCGTCCAGCACGAGCTGGACCTGGAGGGCGTCGGCGAACGACGGGGTCGGATCGGTCCCGGTGGCGATCGCCTCCAGGAAGTCGCGCATCTCGTGCGTGAACGAGTGCTCGTACCCGATGATGTGTCCCGGCGGCCACCATGCGGACATGTACGGGTGGTCGCCCTCGGTCACCAGGATCCGGTTGAAGCCCTGCTCGGCGGTTGGCCCGCTGGCCTCGTAGAACTCCAGTTCGTTGAGGCGTTCGAGGTCGAACACCACCGTGCCGAGCGATCCGTTGATCTCGACCCGCAGCGCGTTCTTGCGCCCGGTCGCGAACCGGCTCGCCTCGTACGTGGCCAGGGCCCCGCCGTCGAGCCGCGCCACGAAGACGGCGGCGTCGTCGACGGTCACCTCTCCGGTGGCGACGGATCCGTTACCGGTGGAGGCGGCCAACCCGCTGGACTCCGCCGGCAACGGCCGCTCCTTGACGAACGTCTCGGTGATCGCGCTGACCCCGCTGATCCGTTGTCCGGTCACGTACTGGGTCAGGTCGATGATGTGCGCGCCGATGTCACCCAGCGCCCCGGAACCCGCCCTGTCCCGCTGCAACCGCCAGACCAGCGGGAACTGCGGGTCGACAATCCAGTCCTGCAGGTAGACCGCACGGACGTGCCGGATGACGCCGAGCCGGCCGGATTCGACCAGCTTCCGCATGAGGGTGACCGCGGGGACCCGGCGGTAGTTGAACCCGCACATGGACCGTACGCCCACCGCCTGCGCCTTGGCCGCGGCGGCGACCATGGCGCGAGCCTCGTCGACGGTGTTGGCCAGCGGCTTCTCGCACAGTACGTGCTTGCCCGCCGCCAACGCCGCGATCGTGATCTCGGCGTGGCTGTCACCCGGTGTGCAGACGTCGATCACGTCGATGTCGTCCCGGTTGATCAGGTCACGCCAGTCGGTGGTGTACCCGTCCCAGCCGAGCCGATCGGCGGCCGTAGCCACCTTCGACTCGTCCCGGCCGCAGATCAGGGCCATCCGGGCTCGTGTCGGCAGGTCGAATACGCGGTTCACGGTGCGCCACGCCTGTGAGTGCGCGGCGCCCATGAACGCGTAGCCGACCATGCCGACCCGCAGCTCGCTATCTACAGTGGACAAGGTGGGCCTCCCCTTAGATCAGAACCCGAGCTTGCTGTAAGTGCTCGCGTTCTCCTTGGTGATGGTCTCCGAAGTGAGAGTGATCTCCTTCGGGACCTGCAGCTCGACCAGGTCGGACATGCCCTTGCCCTGTCCGATCAGGCGAGCCAGCGTGATCGCCGAGGATGCCATCGAGGGGCTGTAGGTCACGGTCGCCTTCAGCACGCTGTTGTCGGCCGCGATCGCGTCGATGGCGGCCTTGGAGCCGGCGCCGCCGACCATGATGAATTCCTTGCGGCCGGACTGCGCGATCGCGGCGAGAACCCCGATGCCCTGGTCGTCGTCGTGGTTCCAGACCGCGTCGATCTTCGGCAGCGCCTGGAGGAGCTGCGAGGCCTCGGCCTGCCCGCTGTCCGCAGTGAACCGCGCGGCCCGCCGGTTCTCCACCTTGAAGCCGAAGGTGGCCAGCTCGGCCTTGAAGCCGGCGGACCGCTCCGTGGTCAGCTCCAACTCGTCCATGCCGGCGATCTCGCCGATGATCGGGTTGGTGATGCCCTTCTTCTTCATCTCCTCGCCGATGTACTTGCCGGCGGAGACGCCCATGCCGTAGTTGTCGCCCTTGATCTGCAGCCGGTAGGCCAGCGCGTCCGGGAACGCCCGGTCCAGGTTGACCACCGGGATGCCGGCCTTCATGGCCTCCAGGCCGAAGGCGTTGAGCTCCTTGCCGTCGTGCGGCAGCAGGACGATGACGTCGGGCTTCTGCGCGATCAGCGCACGGAGCGCGGCGAGCTGGGCCGGGGCGTCCGCGCCGGCCTCGACCGTCTTGAAGGTGACGTCCGAGTAAAGCGCCGCCTGGGCCTTGGCGTTGGTGGTGATGGCGGCCATCCAGCCGTGGTCGGCGGCCGGGGCGGAGAAGCCGATGGTGACCGGCTTGCCCGGCGCGGCGGCGGACGCGTCGGCGACCTTGGTCTGGCCCTCCGGCGCGGCAGCCTCGTTACTGGTGCAGGCGGTGAGCAGGGCACCGGCGCCGAGCGCGGCCCCGCCGAACATCAGCCGGCGGCGCGACAGGTCGCGCGCTTGCTGGGTCATAACGACCTCCTGTTTTCTCTGAAAGGTGGGGGTGTGCGGATATGTTGGGTCCGGCGAGCGCCCGACTGCGGCGTCACCTGGAGAGTTGCGGTGCCTCAGGTCGTGGTGACCTTGTTCCGCGCGAAGAACTGGGTGATCGACTGGAACCGGAACTGCTGGATCAGCACGGCGACGACGATGATGCCGCCCTTGACCATGTTCTGGACCTCGACCGGAAGGTTGTTGATCGCGAACAGGTTGGTGATCGTGGCGAAGATGATCACGCCGAGCAGGGAGCCGACGATGGTGCCCCGACCGCCGCTGAGCAGCGTGCCACCGATGATCGCGGCGGCGATCGCATCGAGTTCGTACAGGTTGCCCATCGCCGCCTGGGCGGAGTTGGCCTGGGCGGTCAACATGATCGCGGCGATGCCGCAGCAGAGCCCGGAGAGCCCGTAGAGCAGCAGGGAGTGCCACTTGACGTTGATGCCGGCGAGCCGGGCCGCCTCCGGGTTGCCGCCGACGGCGACCGTACGGCGCCCGAAGGTGGTGCGGTTGAGCAGGATCCAGCCGACGAGCACCACCCCGGCGAAGATGTAGACCAGGATCGGGATGCCGAGCAGCTTGTTGCTGGCGATCCCGTTGATGGTGGAATTCGTGGAGACCTGGGTCTGCTTGCTGGAGATCTGGGCGGCGAGCCCTCGGGCGGCAACCAGCATCGCCAGGGTGGCGATGAACGGCACCAACTTGCCGTACGAGATCAAGACGCCGTTCACCAGGCCGACGATCGTACCGACGATGATCGCGGTGAAGATCATGCCGGCCGCGCCGTAGCTCTGGGTGGCGACCGTGGTGGCCCACACCCCGGCCAGCGCGACGATCGCGCCAGCCGACAGGTCGATGCCGCCGCCGATGATCACGAAGGTCATCCCGACGGTGACCACACCGACCACGGAGGCCAGTTGCAGGATCGACAGAACGTTGTTCCAGACCCAGGTGGAGTCTCCGTACAGGCCGGGTTGGGTGATCGCGCCGATGATGATCAGCAGCGCGAGAACGCCCACCAGACCCAGGTTGCGGGTGATCGACTCGCCCAGGTCGCCACGCCACTTGCCACCCTTGGCCGGGGGCGTGGCGCCGCCGTGCTGCGGGGTCTCGGCCACCGCGGTCGCGGTCGCGTCACTCATGCTGGCGCACCTTCCATCAGCGACCCCGACATGACGAGGTCGAGCACAGTGTCTTCGTCAAGTTCGCCGGCCGGCGCCTCGCGCACGACCCGCCCCTCCCGCATGACCAGCACACGGTCGGCCAGGCCGAGCACCTCGGGCACCTCGCTGGAGACCAGCAGCACACCCACCCCGCGCTCGGCGAGGGCACGGATCACCTGGTAGAGCTCGGCGCGGGCGCCGACGTCGACACCCCGGGTCGGCTCGTCCAGCAGCAGCAGTTTGGTGTCGCCGAGCAGCCAGCGACCGACCACCACCTTCTGCTGGTTACCGCCGGAGAGGGTGCGCACCGCCCGGCGTACGTCGAGCGGGCGCAGTTCCAACGAGTCGGCGATCTGCTCCGCCTCGGCGCGTTCCTTGCCGGCGTTGGTGAAGCCGAATCGGGCGTACCGGCTGAACGTGGCCAGGGTGACGTTGCGGTAGATCGGCTCACCGAGCAGCAGCGCCTGACTCTTGCGCTCCTCCGGTGCCATGCCCATGCCGGCCTTCACAGCCGCGCCGACGCTGCCCGGACGCAGGTTGCGCCCGTTCATGCTGACGGTGCCGAACTGTGACCGGCGGGCGCCGTAGATGCACTCCAGCAACTCCGACCGGCCGGACCCGACCAGCCCGGCGATGCCGACGATCTCACCGGCCCGGACGTTGAGCGAGACGTTGACGAACTCGCCCTCGCGGCAGAGCCCGTCGACCCGGAGCAGTTCGGCGGCATCGGGCGCAGCGGCCCGCCGCTCGGGAAAGACGTACTCGATGTTGCGGCCGGTCATCCGGCTGACCAGGTCCTTGGTCGGGGTGGTCCGGGCCGGCAGGTTCGCCGCCGTGGTCCGGCCGTCCTTGAGTACGGTGACCCGGTCGCCGATCTCGCGGAGTTCGTCCATCCGGTGCGAGATGTAGATGACCGCGATACCCTGTGCGGTCAGTTCGCGGATGATCCGGAACAGGTTGCCGACCTCGTCGTGGGCCAGCACCGCGCTCGGCTCGTCCATGATGATCAGTCGGGCGTCGTGCGAGAGCGCGCGGGCCATGCTGACGATCTGCTTGCCGGCGGCCGGCAGCGACCGGACCATCCGGCTCGACGGGATCTCCCCGTGACCGAGCCGGGCGAGGATGCCGTTGGTCTGGCGCTCCATCTTGCCCCGCTGGACGAAGCCGAGGATGCGCGGCTCGTGGCCGAGGAAGGCGTTCTCCGCCACCGACAGGTCGTCGACGAGGTCGAGTTCCTGGTAGATGGTGGCGATCCCAGCCTTCATCGCGGCCTGCGGGTTGGCGAAGTTGACCGTCTCGCCGAGCCACTCGACCTGCCCCGAGTCGGGCTGGTGCGCACCGGACAAGATCTTGATCAGGGTGGACTTGCCGGCGCCGTTCTGGCCCAGCAGGCAGTGCACCTCGCCGGCCCGCACCTCCAGCTGCACGCCGTCGAGCGCGCGTACGCCGGGGAACGTCTTCACCACGTCGGTGAGCCGCAGGACAATATTGGGTTGTGCGGAATCTGTCTGTTGTTCCGTGCTGACGTGCTCGCTCACAATGCCTCCCCGAAGGCGACGTCGCTGGCGAGTACCGCGGCGCCGGTGACCCCGGCCCGTGGGCCGAGTTCGGAAAGAACCACCGGCAGGTTGCCGGTGGCCAACGGCAGCGACCGTCGGTAGACCACGCTGCGAATTTCCGCGAGCAGGATGTGACCCAACTGGGCCAGCCCCCCTCCGATGACAATCATCGATGGATTGGCGAAGCTGACCAGGCCGGCGAGAACTCCGCCCACCCGGCGCCCGCCGTCACGAATGAGCCGGATGCAGGTCACGTCCCCCTCGACGGCGCCCTCGGCGACGTCCTGGGCGGTGACCGCACCGCTCGCCGCGAGCCGCTCGGCCAGCACCGGTGATGCGCCACTGCGAGCCGCGACCGTGGCGTCCTTTGCCATGGCGGCGCCACTGAACAGCGCTTCCAGGCAGCCGACGTTGCCACATGAACACATCGGACCGTGCGAGTCGACCTGGATGTGGCCGATGTCGCCGGCACATCCGTCGGTGCCCCGGTAGACCTCGCCGGTCAGGTAGATCCCGCACCCGATGCCGGTGCCTATCTTGACGAAGAGGAAGTCGTCCACCGAGTGGGCGACCCCTCCGTGCCGTTCTCCGATCGCCATGATGTTGACGTCGTTGTCCACCACCGCGGGGCAGTTGTGCTCACGGGTGAGCAGCTCCCGCACCGGGAAGCGGTCCCAGCCCGGCATGATCGGCGGGGACACCGGCACGCCGTCCCGGAAACTCACCGGGCCGGGTACGCCGATGCCGACCGCGTCGAGCCGCTCGTACGCGCCCTCGACCTTGGCCTTGTGCAGCAGCTCGTTGACCCGCTGCAGTATCACCTTCGGGCCGGACCGGATGTCGCTGGCCTCGGCGTACGCGATCACCGGTTCGAGGCGGCCGTTGACCACCTCGACGTCGATCGAGCTGGCGCCCAAGTCGACCGCGGCGAACCGCAGACCGGGGTTCAGTTCGACCAGTGTGGACCGACGTCCGCCCCGGCTGGCGGCGAGTCCCGCCTCGGCGACGTAGCCGGCGTTGACCAACCGGTCCAGCTCGGCGAGGAGCCGGGGCCGGGGCATCTCCAACCGGTCGGCGAGCTCGGCGCGCGAGACGGCTCCCTGGTCACGGAGCAGTCGCAGCAACCGGAGGTGGAGTAGTTCCGCCGTGCGCACGTGGACTCACCTCCCGGTCGGGTCTGTTCACATCGACGCAACGTCGAGGTGTTGTGCCCGACACAGTAGGAGCCTTCCGGCGCACCTGTCTAGAGCTTCAGGAGATCTGGAACGAACTTTTGTCTCCCCGAGCAAAAGCACCGTCCTGATCAAGAAAACTCATTCGTTCGGCGGACGCGCGTCCCTGCGGAGTGTGCGATCGTCCCGGAGCTCCAGGTACGGCTCACGGTCGGCCGGGTAGCCGGCCGCGATCGCCCGTCCCCGCTCCAGTTCGGCGTTCAGCTCGGCGCCGATCAGGATCGCCACGTTGGTCAACCAGAGCCAGACCAGGAACACGACCACCGCCGCCAGCGTGCCGTACGTCTTGTTGTACGAGTCGAAGTTCACCACGTACAGGGCCAGTCCACCCGAGGCGAGCAGCCAGACCACCACGGCGACCACCCCGCCCGGCGTGATCCAGCGGAAGCCGCCCTGCCGGGCGTTCGGCGATGCCCAGTAGAGGATCGCGAACATCAGACTGACCAGCAGCAACAGCACCGGCCACTTGGCGATGTCCCAGGCCGTCACCGCCGCCCCGCCGATCCCCAGCACGTCACCGGCGACCTCGGCCAACCGACCGGTGAAGACCACGATCAGCGCACTGACCAGCAGCATCACCCCGATCACCGCGGTCACGCCGAGCCGGATCGGCAGCGTCTTCCAGATCGGCCGCCCCTCGGGCACGTCGTAGATCGCGTTCGAGGCGCGCATGAACGCGCCGACGTAGCCGGACGCCGACCAGAACGCGGTCAGCAGACCGAAGATCGCCGCCAGGCTGGCCGTACCGCTGTTCTCCCGTACCTGCCCGATCGCCCCGTCGAGGATGTTGCGGATGTCCTTCTGCGGCACCACGTCCCGGATGGTGCCCTGCACGTCGTCGGTGGTCTGGGCGCCGAGCAGCCCGAGCAGGGAGACCAGCACCAGCACGCCGGGGAATATCGACAGCACGCTGTAGTAGGTCAGCGCCGCCGCCAGATCGGTCAGGTTGTCCTTCTGGAACTCGGCGACCGTCCGCCGCAGCGCCGCCCACCAGGAGGTCCCGGAGAGCCGGACCGGACTCGACGGTCCCTCGTCCGGGGCCGGTGGACCGGTCTGCTGGTCCGAGGCCATGGCGGCCTCCCTCCTGTCTGCGGGCACGATCACCACCTGATGCCCCACCGGCAGCCGCCGCAATCCACCAGGTCAGCTCACTTGTACAGCATCCGGCCCATCCGCCGGGACGCGACCAGCAGGCCGACCAGCGTCGCGGCGAGCAGGTACAGCACATCGACCATCCGCAGCCAACCGCCGGTGCCGGTGGTGATCCCCCGGATCAGGTCGACCGCCCGGTAGAGCGGGCTCACCTCCACGAGCCAGCGCAGCACCACCGGGTAGCCCTGGGCCGGCACGAAGGTCCCCGAGAAGAGGAAGAGGGCGAACTGGGCCGACCCGATCAGGTCAAAGTCCTGCCAGCTGCGCATGAAGGTGGTCAGCGCCATGCCGAGCGAGCCGAAGGCGAAGCCGACCAGCACCGCGGCCGGGAAGGCGGCGAGCGCCCGCGCCGGGGTGGTCAGGTCCATCGCGACCATGACGACGAGGAACGCGGCCGAGTAGAGCGTGCCGCGCAGCATCGCCCAGCCCAGCTCGCCGAGCGCGATCTCGAACGGCCGTACGGGGGTCGCGAGGATCCCGTCGTACAGCTTCATGTACTTCATCTTGCCGAAGAAGTTGAAGGTGGTCTCCGACAGCGCGCCGCTCATCGCCGAGGAGGCGAGCATCGCCGGGGCGACGAACGCCGCGTACGTCACCACCTGCCCACCGGGCAGGGTGAGGTCGCCGATCAGCGCACCGACCCCGACGCCGATCGAGAGCAGGTAGAGCAGCGGCTCGAAGAAGCCGGAGACCAGCACCACCCAGTAGGCGGACTTGAGCGCGGCGACGTTGCGCTCGGCGACCGAGACCGAACGGCGCGCACCCTCGAAGCCGATCAACCGGGGCAGGACGAGGCTGACCACTGATGTCCCTTCCTAGATCACGAGCCGGCGGCGGAACGCGACCACGGCGAGCAGCCAGCCGCCGATCGCCCAGGCGGCGAGGTAGAGCAGGTGACCGGCGATCGACCACTGCGGCGCGATGCCGAGGGTCGCGGCCCGGCACAGGTCCACGCCGTGCCAGAGCGGTGACACGTACGCCGCCCAGCGCAGCCCGACCGGCAGCGACTCGACCGGGAAGAAGACCCCGGCGAAGAGCGTCATCGGGATGATCGCGAAGCGGAACAGAATCGCCAGGTAGCTGTCGCTGCGTACCCACGCGGAGTAGGCGAAGACGGGGGTGGCGATGGCCAGCCCGAGCAGCACCACCAACGGCAGGGTGGCCAGCGCCCAGACCGAGTGCAGCGCCCCGAAGGCCGCCGCGACCAGCAGGAACGTGGCACTGCTGGTGAGCACCCGGACCGCCACGAAGGCCACGTGTCCACCCAGGATGTCGGGCACCCGCAGCGGCGCGGCGATCTGGGCGAAGTAGGTCTTGACCCAGTTGAAGCTGCTCAGCACCGGCCAGGTCGACTCGCCGACCGCCACCTGGAGCGCCGTCGAGGCGATCAGACCGGGCACGAGGAAGTCGAGGTAGTCGACGCCGTCCACGCCCTGGGTGACGTAGGCACCGACCCCGAGGCCGAAGCCGACCATGGTCAGCAGCGGCAGCACGAACGAGGAGACCGCGCTGGACCGCCAGGTCCGCCGATAGTCGGCCAGGTGATATTCGAGTACGGCCAGCGCCGCCGCCGGCCCGCTCGGTGGGCGCGCCGGTGTACGGGGCACGGCCGCCCCGTCGACGGTCACCATCAGCGCGTACCGGTCCGGCCGGTCTCGACCACCCACCGCATCACGTCAGCCTCCGCACAGCTCCGCAGCACGACCTGGTCGTCGTACCGTCGGAACTGTACGGCGGGCCGCCGACGTTTTCGCAGATTTTTGCGAGCCGGACGGCTACCGGTGCCGGATCCTCCCTGGTCAGAGAGCCGGCCGAGACTTCCACCGGCGGCGGGGTGGGCGTCCGTTCCCCACTGCGATGGAGCCTTCGAGACGAAGCACTCATTCAACCGGGCCTATATTGACATACATCAAAGTACGCTCGTATCTTAGTGATCACCGCAGTCCCGCTCTGGGCCTGCGACTTCACGAGGGGACCCCATTTATGCTCGTCCGCATGCTCACGGTGACCGCCGCGACGCTTACCGCCGCGCTTCTGACAGCAGGTGCACCGGCTCCCGCAGTGCCCTCCGACCAGCCGTTCGCGGCACAGGCGGCCGCCGCCAAGCTGACAAAAGCTCAGACCAGCGCATTGCAAGACGAGATGGACTCCTACCTGAAGAAACTCGGTGGCAAGCAGGTCTCGCTCAACGAGATCACGTTCGACGGCGGCGAGTTGGCCGTGGCACTGCCCGGTGAAGCACACCCCCGGGACTTCACCAACGGAAAGGCCCGGATCGCCAGCGAGTGCGCCTCGGGCTGGCTCAATGGCTGGTTCTGCGCCTTCAGCGGACCGAACCAGACCGGCTCCGAGCTGAACTGGTACAAATGTGGAACCAGGTACAGCATGCCGTGGACCACTACCGGGTCGTGGTGGAACAACCAGACGCAGGGAACCGTGGCGGCGTTCTTCAAGACCACCGGAGACCTGCACGCCTACACCCCACCTGCATACAGCGTGAACATGAGCTACTACTGGGCGCCCGTATACACCGTTCGCATCTGCTGACGTTGACCTGGGGGGGGGGGGGGGGGGGGGGGGGGGGGGGGGGAGGGGCGGGGGGGGGGGGGGGGGGGGGGGGGGGGGGGGGGGGGGGGGGGGGGGGGGG
>NZ_JBVJHT010000021.1:0-63720 GCF_055586685.1 Micromonospora sp. NPDC049529 | reverse complement strand
CCACGCCCACCCCCCACCTACATACGGAGGAAACATGAGCTCCTATTGGGCCCCCCCATACCCCTTTCCCCTCTTCGGGTGTTCCCCTTTCTTTCCCCCCCCCCCCCCCCCCCCCCCCACCGACGTACGTCAGGCCTCCGGCGCGACGGTGTAGAAGGCGGTGGTCCGGTCGGCGGCCTCGGCTGCCTCGGTCGGGTCGGTGCCGGCCTCGATGCTCGCGTCGCGCCAGCGCTCGCTGCTGCGGGTGAAGAACTCCCGGCCCTCGTCGGAGGCGGACCACGCCTCGACCGCGGCCCGGTCGACGGGTGCGTCGCCGCCTGCGGCGAGGTACAGGCCGAGGCCCACCAGCGCGCCGTCCCAGCCGACGCCGGTGGCGCCCGGACCGTACTGACGCCACAGCTCGTCGTCGACGTGGGCGACGTGTTCCAACTCGAACCGGGTGCCGCCGGTCGGCTCGGTGTCCAGCCGGACCTCGATCCAGCTCACCTGGCCACCGAACTCCCAGGTGGCGGCGAAGCCCTTCGGCGGGTCGCAGCGCTCGACAACGCCGCCCGCGTTGCCCTCTAGTTGGTAGCGACCGCCGACCCGCAGGTCCCCGGTGACGGGCAGGAACCACCGGGCGATCCGTTCGGGCGTGGTGCAGGCGTCCCACAGGTCGTCGAGCGTGGTGTCGTAGACCTGGCTGATGGTCTGTACCCGCGCCTGTCCCGCCTCCAGTACGCGCTTGCCGACCTGCCGCCGCACCGCGTTGATCTGCTGGTTCACATCGATCATGAATCTCTCCCCTGCTCTGTCCGGTCGTCGGTCCGGTCTGTCTGCGTCTCGGGTGGGTGCAGGCGGCGCTCCCGCTTGCCCCGGGCGATCTCGGTCGCCAGCGCGGCCAGGTGCGGGGTCCAGAACCGTCGGAAGCGGTCCAGCCACACGTCGACGTCCCGCAGGGGTTCGGAGTTCACCGCGTAGAGGCGGCGGGCGCCCTGTGGTCGTACGGTCGCGAAGCCGTTCTCGCGCAGCACCCGGAGGTGCTGCGACACCGCCGGCTGACTGATCCCGAACTCCTCGGAGATCACCGTGGTGATCGCCCCCGAGGTCAGCTCGCCCTCGGCGAGCAGTTCGAGGATCCGCCGCCGCACCGGATCCCCCAGTACGTCGAACGCGTGCACGGCGCGAAGCTATCAGGTAGTGCTTATATAAGTCAAAGCTTAACCACTGCCAGGCCAGGGCTCCGAACCGAAGTCCTCGAACTCCCCGGACCGCTTCACCCCCTCGGACCGCCGGACGAGGAGAATGTCGATCACAAGGGCACCCAGGAGCGCGACGCTGGTGATCACCGAGACCCCGATCGGTGGCAGCCCGAGCAGCACCGGCACGAGGCCGCCGAGGATGCCCAGCCCGACCAGCCCCGGCCACGGCAGCCGCCGGAACACCGTCACGTGGAACAGGAACCGGCCGAACAGGAAGAACGCCGCCCCACCCACGATCAGCATCACCCGCTGGTCCTGGGGATCACTGGTCGGTTCGGTGATGAGTACCTCGTTGCCGACGGCGGTGAGCAGCGTTCCGGCGAGCACCAGGGCGTGGCAGAACGCGACCGAGACCGCCAACCGGGGCCGGTTCTGGTCGAGAATGCCGCCGATCCGCAGACCACCGGGCACCAGGTAACCGCGCCACAGCAGCACCACGGTAAGGAAGGAGAGCGCGAACGCGATCGTCGTCAACGGTCTGATCCCCGCACTGACATAAGCCAGACCGTTCACCAGGATCACCTCGCCCAGGGCGATGATGAAAACCTGCTCGTAACGCTCTGCCAGGTGCTCGCCGACGTTGCGGAGATTCGCGTCCGGCACCCGCCCCAGCCCCGGCGTCGGCCACCCGAGCCAGGCGATTCCGTAGTCGATGCCGAGCGCGATCAGCCACAGCACCACCCGCGCCGGCTCCGGCACGAACGCGCCGACCAGCCACGGCACGGCGGAGATGGCGAACCAGAGCCCGACCAGCACCGAACGGCGTTGCAGCGGATGCCCGTGCAGCAACGAGATCAGCAGGACACCCCGGCCGAGGTGGATGAAGACGTACGCGCCGGCAAAGAGCAGTCCGTGCGGCCCGAAGGCGGTCGGCACCGCGGCCGACATCAGCAGTCCCACGAACATGACGCTCAGTACGAGCCCCCGGATCACCGGCACGTTGGGGTTGTACCAGTCCGTCGCCCACGCGGTCGCGATCCAGATCCAGTAGATGCCGGCGAACAGGATCAGCGTCTGGAGCAGGTTCATCCAGGCGAGGTCGTCGAACAGGCGCCGCGACAGCAGGTTGAGCGCGAAGATGAAGGCCAGGTCGAAGAAGAGTTCGAGCGCGGACGCCTGGCGCGGATGCTCCCGCTTCCGGAGCAGCCCCGCCGCCTGTTTACCCGCCACTAATTCGTCCGCCTCACCTCATCCACCGCCGATATTCGTATCACGCGACAGCGGTGGGGCATGCCGAAATGGCCAACCGGGCGCCGACACGACACGGATCAACGAGTGAGCGCGAGGTAGATCCCCAGGGTGAAGTTGGCAACCAGGATGATCGCGCCGATGACGGCGAACAACCGCTGCCACGCCGTCCACCGCTGAGTCTTTTCCTCGCGTACGTTGGTCGCCTTCTCCACCAGGGCGGCGGCGACGGTCACCGCGATCTTCTCCCGTTCCCCGGCATCGCGACGATCAGAAGTAACGTCGGCACTGAACCGGTTGACGTTCGAGCGCATCTCGTCAGTGAGGTTCTGTAGCGCCGAGGTCATCTCGTCGATCGAGCCGTTGATTTTCTCGAAATGGTCGTCGTGACCCTGGAGTCGCTGCTCGATCCGTCCGGCATCCAGTCCACGACTGTAGGCATCGTTCTCGCTCGACGAACGCGGTGTCGTGTTCATGTCAGCGCCCGCACTCGTCGATCCCGTCGTTCGGCAATGGTCATTCGCTCGCTCATGGAGGATCCCCTGCTTCCGTTCCGTGTCGCGCCACGTCGGATGGATGGAACCGGAAGGGGTGTTCCGCCGACAACCCGCCCGAAACGGGGTGTCGACGGCAGCCGGGCGACGCCCGCGTCGATACTTCGGATGATCGACTGTGGAGGCACCCGACGAGCGGGCACGACACCTCTACATCTCCCATAGTTGCAGGTCAACGAGCATCCCGCCAGTCCGGAACCCGCCATTTGTCCGCACCTTCGGCATACGCGTCCACCTCTCGGGCGAGCGACGGTCGCCACCCCCACGGTGCAGACGCGGATGTCCGGGCGGATCGCTGGTGCGTTGCCTTCGCGTCCCGACACCGGTCCGCCTCCAGGACGCTCCGAATGGCGGGCGGCAATGAACGACCGCGAGCGCAACCTCCTGCCCCGCATCGAGGCGGAGGAGCGCATCGCGTCGTTGGGCGAGAAAATCATCGCACTGAATGACCGGGTGGCCGCCATCACAGGCAGAACCCGGGGCATCGGCGACAGTTGGCAGTACCTCGTCGGCCTGCTCGGTGTGGGTGCCGCCGTCATCACCACCGTTCTGCTGCCGGCAAACCGCTAACGCCTCCGCGAGCAGTTCGCGTCGGCGTACGGAGGGAGCGGGCCGGGCGGCCGACAGGCTACCTCAGGGGGCGGAAGTAGCGCCCGACCGCGTAGCGGTAGACCTCCTCACCGAGTTTCGCCCCCTCGACATCGGCAGTGCGGAAGTGGACTCCGCCCCAGACGCGCGCCCCGATGAGCTCGTTGAGCGCTTGCGAAAAGCTGGTGAATTGCCGGGTCGTGCCGGAGTCGACGCTGGATCCGCTGAACGCGATGTCGTCTCGGCCGAAGAAATATCGGTACAGCGACATCCGCGCGCCGGTGCCGCAGGCGTGGCCGGAGGGGTATTCGGGGAAGGGGGGCGTGACGAGCAACGATTGCCAGCCTGGGTCGGCGGCCGTCCTCGGGTTACCGTCCGTGTCGGCCAGTTGGATCGCCGTGATCGGACGCCAGTAGCTCCAGAGGTCCTTCTGGCTGAAGCACGCCACTCCTGCATCGGCCACGATGAGGTCGGTCATTGCGAAGAAGCGCGCGGTCCGCAGGGCGTCGAGCCGTTGGGTGGTGGCGAGCTGTCGTTTGATCTCCCAGGAGGCGGAACGCCGGTCGTGCCACCAGATCGCGGCCTCCGCCTGGTCCCGGGTACGCACCGTGCTGGTCGCCGAGCCGACTTTCTTCACCTCGTCGAAGTCGCGGGTGTACGCGCTGCTGGTCAAGCGCGGCGGCTCGGGTATGCGGAACATCGTCGCACGGGGAATGAGGAACGGCCGCATGTGTCCGGTCCATGCGCCCTGGGACAGGAACAGCGGCGGCGCGGGTCGCCACTGGCCGGGTCCTGTCCCGTTCCGCCACTGCTGGTCCCCGAACGCGCCGTCGTCCTGCCGTGCGGTGACCATCGCAGCCGCGGCTCGTGCCCCGATCGTGATGCCGCCCCGCTTCGACCGGCCGTCGGGAATCGGGGCGAGGGCCGCGTCGTACTGTGCCCGAAGCCGCTCCTGCTGAGAGGGGAAGAGGGCGGCGAGCACATCGTGGGCGGCGGTGGCGACGGCAGCGTCCGCCGACTCGGTCCCGCTCGACGGCGGTGCGGCGAGGTACGGCTGGTACGGCGTGCCGCCAATTGCGTTGAGCGCGTCGTAGACGGCTCCGCTCACCATTGCGAAGCTGCGCACCTGCTCGTTCGGTTGCTGAGCCGCGACGTCCCAGATCGCCGTCTGGGCATTGATGTCCCAGGTGATCACCGGATTGACGGGACCGGTGCCGGAGGTCGCGGCTGCGGCGGAGGGCGCCGGCCCGGTCACCGTGGACGCGACCAGCGCGCCGAGCGCGATGGTCACGGAAATGATGCGTAACCAGATCGCACTACGCGCGCGGTTGCGGCTGGTCATGAGTTCCCCCGTCGTTAGGCTGTCGATGCGGGCTGTCGAAAGCACGCGGCACACGATCGGAATCGACAACGATCGATCATAGCATCGCTTTTACATTCGACCGACGACGCAGCCAGGCCCTGTGCGGCCGAGAGCTTGAGTCACGAGCGGCGGGCGGCGTCCGAGAGGAAGACATGCGCCGGACTGGCGTTGCCGGGATTGCCGCGAGGCGTGGCCGTGCGTGGTATTCCGTCGTCGGCTGCGAGCGCCCTACGACCGCGAGCCGGAGAAGATGACGACCTTCATGGGCGCCACTTTCGCGGTCGGGCTGCGGCGGAGTTGGACGGGTTCATGCCGGAACAGATCGACGCCCGTTTCCTCGACTGGATCGAGAACCCACCGCATCGACGACGGGGCCTCCGCTCGATCTGGTGATCCACGCGCGCTGAGCTGTCGTCAGGGCCGCTCCATCGACAGCTCAGCGCGCGTGGATCATGCGGACAGGGTGAAGCCGGGGCGGCGCGGCAGCGTAGCCTGCCGCTGTGACCAGTAGTCGTAGTTACGGAGATCCGTCCGGTGTTGCCCGCAGCCTGGACGTCGTGGGTGAGCGGTGGGGACTGCTGGTGGTACGTGACCTGATGCCCGGCCCGAAGCAGTTCCCCGACCTGCTCGCCGGCCTGCCCGGCATCAGCCCGAACGTGCTGAGCAAGCGGCTGCGCGAGCTGGTCGAGTTCGAGGTGGTCGACTACCGCGACCTGCCCGCCCCCGAGTCGGTACGCGTCTACGAACTGACCGCCTGGGGTCGTCAGCTTGAGCCGGTGCTCCGCGAGCTGGAACAGTGGGGACGTCGGGCGCCGCACATCAATTGAGGTTCGCAAATTGCCAATGCCCAGCGGTGGGACCGCCACTGGCTGACCGGGTGGGTCAGTCGACCAGGGTGCGGCCGGTGAGGTGGAGGAAGACGTCCTCCAGGCTGCTGCGGCGGACCAGGGAGCTGGCCGGGACCAGGGCGCGGTTGTGCACCTCGGTCAGGGCGGCGTCACCGTTGTCGACGTAGAGCAGGATGCGGTCGGGCAGGACCTCGGTGCGCTCGGCGATGCCGGAGAGCTTGCCGGCGAACTCCTCCTGCGAACGGGTAGGGAAGCGCAGCTCCACCACCTCACGGGTCGAGTAGCGCTCGATCAGGTCGCGGGGCGAGCCCTCGGCGGCGATCCGGCCGCCGTCCATCACCACCAGCCGGTCGCAGAGCTGCTCGGCCTCGTCCATGTAGTGGGTGGTGAGCACCAGTGTGACGCCCTGCTGCTTGAGCCGGAACAGTCGCTCCCAGACCAGGTGCCGGGCCTGCGGGTCGAGCCCGGTGGTCGGCTCGTCGAGCAGCACGATCTCGGGCTCGTTGACCAGGGCGCGGGCGATGGTGAGCCGGCGCTTCATGCCACCGGAGAGCGGCTCGACCTTGCTGTTGGCCCGCTCGGTGAGCTGGACGAAGTCGAGCAGCTCGACGGAACGCTGGCGGGCGATCCGGCGCGGGATGCCGAAGTAGCGGGCGTAGGTGGTCAGGTTTTCCCGCACGGTCAGCTCGGGGTCGAGGTTGTCGGTCTGCGGGCAGACGCCGAGCCGGGCCCGGATCGCCGGGCCGTCGCGCATCGGGTCCATGCCGAGGATGCGCAACTCGCCGCCGGTGGGCGGGGAGACGCAGCCGACCATGCGCATGGTCGAACTCTTGCCGGCGCCGTTGGGGCCGAGGAAGCCGAACGCCTCGCCGGGCCGCACCTCCACATCGATCCCATCGACGGCGGTGAAGTCACCGAACCGCTTGACCAGTCCGCGAGCTTGGATGAGAGGTTGTTGCGTGGCCACGGCGACGACCCTAGCCCGGCGGTACGACACCTCCCAGCGAGTTTCCGTCAGGTTACGAATGTCATTTTCATGAACGCAAATCTGTCGCCTGCGGAGAGAAAGTTTCCCGTCGGATGACCCTTCCTTTTTGACCTTGATCGCGGGTACGGTCCGCAACGGGAGATCGGCCCGCTCGGAATCCCGACCCTGTTGGCGCAGGGCCCCGGCTCTCGTGGCACAGAGCCCCCGGGTCGGCTCCGCACTTCGGCGAATCGGCGCACGCCAGCACCACACCTGCCCACCGAGAGCTGAAAGGGAAGCCAACGATGGCCTCACCAGACACCACCACCCCCGCCTGGAGCCGCCGAGGGTTCCTCGGTCTGTCCGCCTGCGCCGCCGCCAGCGCGATCACCGTCGCCGGCCCGTTCACCGGAATGGCCCAGGCCGCCGACGGCGGCGCGGTACGCGACAGCCAGGGTCACCGGCTGCCGGTCGGCAAGATCGGGATCCAGCTCTACTCGGTCCGCAGCGACCCGGCGCCGTTCGCCGACAAGCTGCCGAAGCTGGCCCAGCTCGGCTTCAAGGAGATCGAGTTCGCCGGCTACGGCACCAACCCGACCGACGCCGACATCCTGGCCATCCGCAAGCTGCTGGACGACAACGGGCTCAAGGCCGTCGGTTCGCACGTCGGCTTCGGCTCGTTCCAGACCGACCTGACCCGGCAGCTCGACATCGCCGAGATGCTCGGCATGAAGTACGTCGGCACCGCGAACGCGCCGACCGGCAGCCGGTACAAGACCGACTGGCGGATCGCCGCCGACCAGTACAACGCCGTCGGCGGGGCCGCCAAGGCGCGCGGGCTCAAGTTCTACCAGCACAACCACGACGGCGAGTACAACTTCCTGCTCGACGCCGGCCCGCTGGACGCCAATGGCAAGCCGACCCGGTCCACCGGTCAGCGCGGCCTGGAGTACTTCTTCGGCCTGACCGACCCGGAGCTGGTCTACTTCGAGCTGGACATCTACTGGGCGTACCAGGCCCAGGTGCGGTTCAAGACCTACGTGGACGAGGACGGCATCACCCGCCGGAAGAACCTCGACCCGATCAGGACGATCGCCCAGAAGCAGGAGCGGTTCCCGCTCTTCCACGTCAAGGACGGCCTGCTCAACGCCGAGGGCACCAGCCTCTCGATCACCGAGTTCGGCGTACCGGGCGGGTACGTGCCGTTCGAGGACTTCTTCGCCAGCCTGAAGTCGCTCGACGCCCACCACTACATCTGGGAGCAGGACAACGCCGGCTCGACCCCGGTCGAGCAGGGTGGTGTCTGGGGCGCCACCCAGCGCAGCGTGAACGCCATGAAGGCGACCCGCTTCTGAGTCGCCGGGTCCGTCGGCCGGGAGCCCCCTGCCCGGCCGGCGGACCGTTCCCGATACCGGGCGGTGCTCACTCGGGCAGGTCGCCGGTCTCGCGGGCCGCCGCCACCAGCGCGTCGGTCTGCGCCACCACCGTCGGGTCGTCGAGCGGCGTACCGAGGTCGTAGCGGACCGTCCAACACAGGCCGTCGACGCCGCTGACCCGCCGGGCCGCGACCCGTACCCCACCGTCCGCCGTCAGCCGGTGGTGTGCGGTGTACGACACCGAGCTGGTCACCCGTGCGCGTACCTGGTGCGGCACGTCCCCCGGCTCCAACAGCAGGTACGTCTCCACCGGCAGATCGGCCACCACCAGGTAGCCGTCCCGCTCCGCCACCGTCCGCGCCGGGGTGACCGCCAGTTCGCGCCCGGACCAGACCGCCTTGTTGATCTCGTGCCAGCCCAGCCGGTGCGCCCGACCGGGCAGCCAGAGCCCTCGGTTGCTGACCACCACGACCCCGTCGCCGTTGGACGTGGCCGCCCAGGAGAGCATCCGCTCGTCCCGCTCCAGCGGCGGTCGCTTGTCCGCCGGCAGCTTCGGCTTCCGGTTGAACAGTCCCACTCAGAAACCTCCCGCAGCCTGCTCGCGCAACGCCCGCGCGTGCTGCTCCAACGAGAGCAGCTCACCGAAGAGCGCGAAATAGTCGTCCTTGTTGGCCACCGGGTTGATCCGCTGCACCTTGGACTTCAGGTCCCGGATCCGGTTGGTCACCGACGCCCACTCCAGCCGGGCCAACGTGATCGAGACGTAACGCGGATCCGGCTCGCCGTCGATCCGCAGCGGCTCCACCGCCAGCTCGCCGACCAGGGCCCGGCCGCCGAGGTCGACGCAGGCGTCCCGGACCCGTTCGATCCAGACCGCTCCGGCGGCCCCGCTCGCCGCGCCACCGGCCTCGGTGATCGCCGCCCGGACGCCGTGGTGCATCGGGTGCAGGTACACCTCGGGGCCGAGGGCGTCGAACATCGGCCCGGCCAGCACCGGCTCCTGGAGGGCGAGCTTCAACGCCTCCCGCTCCACCATCACCTGCGGGTTGTCCACCGCCGGGGTGGCGGTTCGGGTCGGGGCGGGAGCCGTACCGCCGGGGGTGGGTCTGGTGGGCGCGGCGGCGGCGTTGAGCACGGCCCGCTGCACCGGCTCGATCTCCATGCCGAGGTCACCGGCGAGCTTGCGGACGTACTCCGGGCGTTTCTCCCGGTCCTTGAGCTTCGCGACCAGCGGCGCGGCCTGGCGCATCGCCTCCACCCGGCCGTCGACGGTGTCCAGGTCGAACCGGTTGAGCACGTGCCGCAGCGCGAAGTCGACCAGCGGCTCGCGGCGGGCGATCAGGTCGCGGACGGCCATGTCGCCCTTTGCCAGCCGCAGGTCGCACGGGTCCATGTTGTCGGGGCTGACCGCGATGAAGGTACGCCCGACGAACCGCTGGTCGTCCTCGAAGGCGCGCAGCGCCGCCTTCTGTCCGGCGGCGTCCCCGTCGAAGGTGAAGATGATCTCGCCGGCCACCGCGTCGGTGTCCAGCAGCAGCCGCCGCAGTACGCCGATGTGGTCCGCGCCGAAGGCGGTGCCGCAGGTCGCCACCGCCGTCGGTACGCCCGCCAGGTGGCAGGCCATCACGTCGGTGTAACCCTCGACGATCACCGCCCGCCCCTGCTTGGCGATCTCCCGTTTGGCCTGGTCGATGCCGTAGAGCACGTGCGACTTCTTGTACAGCGGCGTCTCGGGGGTGTTCAGGTACTTCGGGCCGTCGTCGTCGTCGAACAGCTTGCGGGCACCGAAGCCGATCACGTCCCCGGTCAGTTCCCGGATCGGCCAGAGCAGCCGGCGCCGGAACCGGTCGATCAACGAGCCGGACCGCGCCTCCCGGGCCAGCCCGGCGGTGATCAGCTCCTGCGGGCTGAAGCCGCGCTGCCGCAGGTGCTTGGTGAGCAGGTCCCAGCCGTCGGGGGCGAAGCCGCAGCCGTAGCGCTCGGCGGCGGCCCGGTCGAAGCCCCGCTGGGCCAGGAACTCGCGGGCCGGGCGGGCCCCGGCGGTGCCGAGCTGCCCGGCGTAGAACTCGACCGCGGCGGCGTGTGCGGCGACCAGCCGCTGCTTCTGGCCCTGCTGCTGGCGTACGGGCGCCGGGCCGGCCTCGGTGTAGCGCAGCTGGATGCCGGCCCGGCCGGCGAGCCGTTCGACCGACTCCAGGAAC
This sequence comes from Micromonospora sp. NPDC049529, assembly GCF_055586685.1. Lineage (NCBI taxonomy): Bacteria > Bacillati > Actinomycetota > Actinomycetes > Micromonosporales > Micromonosporaceae > Micromonospora > Micromonospora sp. NPDC049529. Next base: position 53,394 of record NZ_JBVJHT010000021.1, on the reverse strand, counting down.
GACAGGTGCTCGGCGTCCATCAGGAACTTGATCGCGTCGCCACCGGCGCCGCAGCCGTGGCAGAAGTAGACGTTGCGCGCGGGTGAGACGGTGAACGACGGTGTCTTCTCGTCGTGGAACGGGCAGAGGCCCTTGAGGTTGCCGCCGCCGGCCGACTTGAGCGTCACCGTCTCGGAGATCACGTCGGCGATCGAGGTGCGCTCACGGACCAACGTGATGTCCTCGTCCTTGATCCGCCCCGCCATTCGCGCCACCCCCTCAGGCGTACATCCTGCCCTGTCGCACGGATCCGGCCCGCTCCGGGTGGCATTCGTGACACCTGTCGGCCGCCGGGTGGTACCGCTGGTGACACCCGCCGGTCGCCGGGTCGGGGTCACCGGGCCGAATCACTCGGACCGCCCATCAGAGGATCAATAGCATGGCATCGTCATAACCATGCGCATTCTGCTCACCAGTGCGACCGGGTACATCGGCTCCGCCGTACTGCCGGCGCTGCTGCTCGACGGGCACGAGGTGACCGCGATCGTCCGCAGCGACGACGGCGTCGCCACGGTCACCGCCACCGGAGCCACCGCGATCCGGGGCGACGTCACCGACAGCGAACTGCTCAGCCGGTCCGCCCGCGACGCCGACGGGGTGATCCACCTGGTCACACCGGGCGGGCAGATCACCGACGCGTTCGACAACGCGGTGGTGGACGGCGTCCTGGCCGGGCTGGAGGGCAGCGGCAAGTTCTACATCCACAGCAGTGGCATCTGGGTGCACGGCAACACCCACGGCGTCGCCGACGAGGACGCCCCGTTCGACCCACCGGAGGTCACCGCCTGGCGGCCGGCGATCATCGAGCGGGTCCGCAACGCCAGCGGCATCCGCAACGTGATCATCTCGCCCGGTGTCGTCTACGGCCACGGCTCCGGTCTGCCCCGGATGATCGTCGACGGCCCGCAGTCGTCGGACCCCGAACCGGCCCTGCTCTTTCCCGGCACCGGCGACCAGCACTGGACCGGAATCCACATCGACGACGTGGCCACCCTGTACGCCTCGGCGGCGCATCGGGGGAAGCCGGGCTCGTACTACCTGGGGGTCAACGGGGTGAACCCGACCATGCGCGAGATCGCCACCGCCGCCAGCCGGACCCTCGGGCTGGGCGGGCGGATCGCCCCCGAACCGCCGGAGCAGACCCGCCGCCGGTTGGGTCCGCTGGCGGAGGCGTTCGGCCTCGACCAGCAGGCCACCGGGGACCGGGCCCGCGCCGAACTCGGCTGGAAGCCGATCGGACCGTCCCTGCTCGACGAGATCGAAACCGGCTCGTACGCGCGCCGGATCTGACCGGGCGAAGACACGGTGGCCTGGTGGAAACCGGCGAACATACGCCGCCGTGGCATCGGCTGGCTACGGCTCCAGCTGCACGAGTCCGAACTCCCCCTCGACCAGGACGAACGGCACGCCACCTGGCTGGAACTCTTCTTCGACCTGGTCTTCGTGCTCGCCCTGGCCACGGTGCAGAACCGGCTGGACACGCCGACCCCGCACCTCGGTGACCTGTTCGCCACCTTCGGCCTCTACGCGGTGGTCTGGTTGGCCTGGATCGGGCAGGCGTTCTACGACACCCGGTTCGACCCGGACGACATCATCCACCGGCTGGCCGTACTCATCGGCATGGTGGGCGCCGGGGCGATGGCGATCGGCGCCGGCAGCGCCCCGCACACGCTGCTGCTGCCGGTCGGCTACATCGTCGTACGCTGCATGCTGATCGTGCTCTACCTGCGGGTGCACAACAGCGGCCCGGTCACCCGCCGGCTCACCACGGTGTACCTGATCGGCTTCGGGACCGGCGTCCTGGTCTGGATCGCCTCGTTGGGCGTACCCGAGCACCTGCGCCCGCTGCTCTGGACGATCGCCCTCGTGATCGAGTTCGCCACCCCGTGGGTGGGCCGGTCCCGGACCGCCCGGATCCCGGTCGACACCTCGCACCTGCCCGAACGGATCGGTCAGTTCACCATCATCCTGCTCGGCACCACCCTGACCGACCTGCGGGACGCGATCGCCCCGCGCCCGGAGGTCGACGTGGTGGTGGCCGCCGCCATCGCCCTGGTGATCCCGGCGGCGGTCTGGTGGGTCTACACCACCTTCGTGACCACCGGCCTGGCCGTGCCCCGGCTGAACGCGGGACTCGCCTACTCGTACGTGCACTCGTTCCTCGGCGCCGCGCTGCTGCTGCTCGGCTGGGCACTCGGGGAGGTCGTCGGGCAGGTCAGCGTGCACGCACCGGAGCTGCCGCACCGGCTGCGCTGGCTGCTCGCGCTGGGGCTGGTCACCTGGATGCTCTGCGGGCTCTGCCTCCAGTGGGTCTCACTGGGTTACGTGCCGCGCTCACGGGCGATCATCGCGGTCTGCGGGGTCGCCCCGGTCGGTCTGATCGCGTTCCTGGTGAGCGATCCGATGACCCTGCTCGCGCTGCTCGCCCTGTTGATGATCGGGTACGCGATCGCGGTCAGCCGGCACATCGTGCACCTGAGCGGTTCCCGTACCGCCGAGACCTGATATCCGCCGCGCCCGACATTCATCCGGTGTCGGCGGTCGGGTGTCGGACACCATCGAAGTTTCTCAATCCGATTGACGCGAACAACTTTCATTGGTTGGCTTCGAAGCATCGCGATGAACGACGGGCCCCATTCCGTGCCGACTTTCGTACTCACGAGGGGAAACAGTCGTGCGCAAAGTCCGCCTACTCATCATTCCCGCCCTCCTACTGCCGATGCTCCACGCCGTACCCGCGCAGGCCGGGCCGGTCGCCGGGAGCAGGGACAACGGCGTCACCCAGGTCACCCGGACGGCCCGGACCGGCGGCGACCCCACCACCTACTGGACGCCCGCGCGGCTCGCGGCGGCCACCCCGCTCGACGAGACGGCGTCCGCGCCGGACAAGGGCGCGGTCGAGAAGCTGCCCGTGGACAACGCGGTCACCCGCTACGCGTACGGCACCCCGTCACCGCGCGCCGCCTCGGACCGGGCGATCCAGCTCAACGAATCGATCACGGTCGGCAAGATCTTCTTCACCAACTCGACCACCGGCCAGGGCAACTACTGCTCGGCCAGCGTCATCAACAACCCGGCCCGGAACATGGTGATCACCGCCGCGCACTGCCTGCACGACGGACCCGGCCGGACCTGGCACACCGAGAACTGGATGTTCGTCCCCTCGTACCGCAACGGCGCGCAGCCCTACGGAACCTGGGACTGGTCGACGTTGGCGGTGCCGACCGGGTGGATCAACACCCGCGAGCGGCAGTACGACGTCGCGATCGCCCTCGTCTTCGGCAGCCGGTCGGTGGTCGACGCGGTCGGCGGCAACGGTCTGCTCACCGGCGGCGGCCGCTCCTACCACTACGACATCTTCGGCTACCCGAGCAACCGGGACAGCGGCGAGGTGCAGTGGAGCTGCTCCGGGACGTCGAGCGACGCCGGCAGCAACCGGATCGAGATGGGCTGCCCGTGGGGCGGCGGGTCCAGCGGTGGCCCGTGGTACTACAGCTACGACAACACGCTCAGGATCGGCGACGTACACGGGGTCACCAGTTACACGAATGACTCGAACAATCCCTCGTACATCGGATCGCCGTACTTCTCCGACGCCGTAGCCGGCACCCTCTACCGCACCTACGCCAACCAGACCTGGTAAAGGATCACCGATCCGCGGGTGCCTCGCGAGAATTGCGGGGCACCCGCGTCCGGTTCGCCTGGCACCATGAAGAGCGAGCGCTATTTCCGGAGGCGATGCCATGTCCGCCCGAGCCGTCCTCATCACCGGCGCGACCGTCGCCGTCCTGCTCGCCGGTGTCGCGGGCGTGGTCGGCCAACTCCGCTCGACCCCCGCCGAGCCGACGCCGGGCGACGGTGGCCGCCCGGCCGAGATCAGCGAGACCGTGAACCCGAGTCCGGGCACGAGCCCCGGCGGCGCGGCCGACTACTGGACCCCCGAGCGGATGCGCGATGCCGAGCCGGCACCCATGCCCGAGGGTCGCGACCCGCAGTGACGGGTCGCGGCCGAGGGATGGCGTCGAAACCGGTCAGCCGATCTCGCGGGCTTCCTGCTCCTCGATCTGACGGTTCCACTCGGGCTTGGCGGCACGCCAGCCCTCGTCGTCGGCGCCGAGCCGCCAGTAGCCGGAGATGGAGAGCCGGTCGCGGCCCAGGCCGCGCTCGACCCGGAGCAGGTGCCGGAGTTCCTTCACGAAGGCGGCCTCGCCGTGGACGAACGCGTGCGGCGTACCGGTGGGAAGGTCGGCGGCCCGGACGGCGGCGACCAGGGCCTCGCCGACGGCGCCGGTGCCCCGGTGCAACCAGACGATCTCGGCCTGTGCCTCGGTGGTCAGCTTCAGCTCCTCCGCCGGCCCGGCGACCTCCAGGAAGACCCGGGCGGTGGCGTCCACCGGCAGCCGTTCCAGGGTGGCGGCGATGGCCGGCAGGGCGCTCTCGTCGCCGACCAGCAGGTGCCAGTCGGCGTCCGGGTCCGGTGCGTAGCCGCCGCCGGGGCCCAGGAACATCACCGGGTCGCCGGGACGGGCGCGGACCGCCCACGGTCCGGCCAGCCCCTCCTCGCCGTGGTAGACGAAGTCGATGGTCAGCTCCGACACCGCCGGGTCGAAGGCCCGTACGGTGTACGCGCGCAGCCGTGGCCACTGGTCCGCCGGCAGGTCGCGACGGACCGCCTCCAGGTCGAACGGGGTCGGGTAGTCGACGTCCGGCCGGGGGAAGAGCAGCTTGACGTAGTGGTCGGTGCATCGGCCGATGTCGAGTCCGGCCAGCTCCGGCCCACCGAGCACAACCCTGATCAGGTGCGGCGTGAGCCGTTCGGTGCGGCTCACGGTAGCGTGAGTGACCTGCGCACGCGCTCTACGGTCCGTCATGAGGTTAGGTTAGCCTAAGTTCCTCCGGGGCGACGGACGGATTCCCGATCGAGGCGCACATCACGCTCCACCAGCCCGCCGGTCCCGGGCTTTGCCAGCCGGCCGGTTTCACCTGGCCAGGCGGTGGGCCAGCCAGGACAGGGCCAGCGGATAGCGGTAGTCGATCCCGCCGTGCCCGGCGTCGAACAGCTCGAACCGCACCCGGTCGTCCGGCAGCCCGATCCGGGCGAGTTCCACCCGGAACGCCTCGGTGCCGAGATCGAGGAACCACTCGTCCCTGGTCCCCGCGTCCAGCCAGACCGCCCGCAGCGAGCCGACCGCCTCCCGGTGACGCTCCACCATCCGGACCGGATCCCAGTCCAGCCAGCGCTGCCACAGCTCCGGCCGCAACACCCCGGTACGCGGGTCGAACGGCAGTTGCGGCGTACCGTCCGGGGCGGCCGAGAAGCACGCCGAGCAGCCGAGCATGCTCAACAGCGTCTGGTCACCGGCCTTCGTGAACGAGGGCCGGGACCGGAAGTCCGCCCACCAGCGGAAGATGTCCTGGTCGTACTCGCGCAGGTAGCGGACCGCCTTGCCGAACTCGGGCCCGTAACACAGCTCGTAGAGGGTGTCGCCGGCATGGCTGGCCAGCGCCCCGAACAGGTCCGGCCGGAGCATCGGGGTGATCAGCGCACCGAAGCCGCCGGACGACTTGCCGGAGATCGCCCGCGACTCCCGGTCGACGATGGTCCGGTACCGCGCGTCCACCCACGGCACCACCTCGTCACACAGGTACGAGTGGTACGCCCCGGTGCCGGGCGAGTCGACGAACTGCGAGCCGCCGTACGCGGTCCACGCGTCGACGTACACCACGACGCAGCCGGGGGCCTCGCCCGAGGCGAAGACCTGGTCGGCGGTCTCGACGAACGGCTGCCGGTACGGCATCCGGTTCGCCCACATCGACACGTGCCCGGTGTAACCCTGGATCACGTACACGCTCGGGTAGCGCACCTGCGGGTCGTCGTCGTAGTCCGGCGGCAGGTAGACCCAGATCGGCCGCTCGTGCGGGTCGCCGAGCGGGTTGCCGCGCAGCAGTTCCGAGGTGATGACGTGGCGTTCGAGCCGGCCGGCCAGTTCGGTGTCCCAGGGCAGCATGGCACCGAGTCAACCACGTACCCGACCGCTCCCCCACCCCTCAGCCGGCGGCCAGGCGGTGGTGCCAGGCGACCGCCGCCGGGTCGGTCAGCGACGCGACCTGGTCGATCACCACCCGCAGCCGCTCCGGGTCGGTGCCGGCGGAGCGCCACAGTGGCGCGAAGACCGGGTCGAGCGCGTCCGGCGCCCGTACGGTCAACGCGTGCACCAGTTCGGTGATCACCTCGCGCTGGCGGGCGTACCACCGGTCGGCGCCGGGGCGGCGCATCACGTACCGCAGGGCCATGCCCTTGAGCAGCGCGCACTGGGCCCGGACGGTCCGGGGTACGACGAGGTCGGCGGCGTAGCGGCGCAACGGGCCGGGGCCGTACCGGTCGCGGGTGGCGTCGACGGCGGCGGCGACGAACCGACCGGTCAGCGCGCTGGTCGTCTGCTTGAGCGCGACCTGGGCCCGGTGGCTGCCGTCGTAGCCGGCCAGCGGTGCCAGCACCGGGTCGGCGAGCAGTTCGACCAGGACCACGGAGAGGTCGGCGGCGGACTCGGCGGAGTAGTTGGCGGCCACGTCGACGCAGAGCGCGGCCCGCTCGTGCACGTCGGCGAGCAACTCCGGCAGCGGCAGGTAGCCCCGGTAGACGCCGTCCTCGACGTCGTGCACCGAGTAGGCGACGTCGTCGGCCCAGTCCATCACCTGAGCCTCCAGGCAGACCGCCCGCTCCGGGGCACCCACGCGCAGCCAGTCGAAGACCTCGGCGTCGTCGGCGTACACCCCGAACTTGCGCTGGCCGGGCCGGCGCGGCCAGGGATACTTGCCGGTCGCGTCGAGCGAGGCACGGGTCAGGTTGAGGCCCGCGGAGGTGCCGTCGGGCCGCAGCACCTTGGCCTCCAACCGGGACAGTACGCGCAGCGTCTGCGCGTTGCCCTCGAAGCCGCCGCAGGACTGGGCCAGCCCGTCCAGCACCGACTCCCCGTGGTGGCCGAACGGCGGGTGCCCGAGGTCGTGGGCGAGCCCGGCGACGTCGACCACGTCCGGGTCGGCGCCGAGCCGCTGGCCCATCTCCCGGCCGATCTGCGCGACCTCCAACGAGTGCGTCAGCCGGGTACGCAGGAAGTCGTCGGTGCCGGCGGTGTGCACCTGGGTCTTGGCCGCCAGCCGGCGGAAGGCGGCCGAGTGCAGCACCCTTGCCCGGTCCCGCTGGTACGGCCCGCGCCCGTCGCCGCTGCCCTTGGGTGGCTCGGCGACCAGGCGCTCGGCGTCGCCGTCGTGGTTCACCCGTTCACCCTGTCACCCGCTCACGGGGCGGTCGACGGCGCCTCCAGTACGCAGAACTCGTTGCCCTCCGGGTCGGCCAGTACGGTCCACCGGTCGCTGGGCCGTTGCCCGACGTCGACGTGCCGGGCGCCCATGTTGACCAGGCGCTCCACCTCGGCCTCCTGGTCGGCCGGGCGCAGGTCGATGTGGAGCCGGTTCTTCGTCTCCTTGCCGCTCGGCACCGGCACGAAGATGAGGCCGGGCAGTTCGTCGGCGGACCGGCGGATCTCCACCTCGTCGGGCTTCTCGTAGGTAATCCGGTAGCCGAGCGCCTCGGCCCACCAGCGCGCCAGCCGGGCCGGGTCCCGGGCGTCGACCACGAGGTTCTCCCAGAGACTGCCCATGGCAGAAACCTCCGTTGCGATCGGGTGACCAAACTTGGGTGACGACCAGGTTACGCCCGCCTGTCCGGGGCGCCGCACCGCCGAGCTGCCGACACCGAACGCAGCTGATTGGTGATCCCGCGCAACCACCAATCAGTCCAGAGTTGCTGTCCAATTGCCGACCGTCACGGGATGACATCACCCAGGACCAGGTGTAGCGTGCCGTAAACAGAAGGTCACCTGCCGGCGGCGATCCCGGCCGGTCCGCGTGCGGCCGACCAGCCCGCTGCCCCATCCGCGACACGCGACCATCCGCGTTGCCGGCCGGCGTCGACCCGACGGGCACGCCCAGGGCTGCCCACCGCGCCACCGCTGCCACCGCGCCACCCGCCACCGCCCCGGACCCGCCCGGCCGTCCGGATCCTTCGGCAGGACAGTTAAAGGAGACTCTCCCGTGGACGCTGACGCCGCCATCCGGGCCGAGCTGTACCGGCTGCGCCGCCGGCTACCCGATCTCTCCGGCGCGGTGCTCGGTGGAGTGGACGGACTCATGGTCGCCTGCGACCTGACCGCCGGGGACCCGCACCACCTGGCCGCGCTCTCCGCCGCGACGCTCGGCATCGGGCACCGGTTCGCCCAGTCGGCCGGGCACGGGGCGCTGCACGAGTCGGTCGTCCGCAGCGCCGGTGGCTGCGTGATCACCTACCCGGCCGGGGCGTACGGGCTGCTGACCCTGGTGACCTATCCGGACAGCAACGTGGAGCGGATCCATCCGGAGGCACGGGCGACCGCGCAGCGGCTCGGCACGATAGTCGACTCGATGCGGCACGCGGCGACGACGGGCAGCATCCCGACCGCCGACCCCGCCGCACCGCTGGCCGTACGGACGCCGATGGCCACCCTGCCGGCCGACCTCTGGGCCGAGACGGGTGGCCTGCGCCCACCGGGGCTGCACTGACAACGCTGGCAGCACAGTCCCCGGTGGACAGTCCATCCGGTCAGCGGCTGTCCGAGCCGGCGGTCCCGATCGCGGCGCGACCGGCCTCCAGCCGGGCGACCGGCACCCGGAACGGTGAACACGAGACGTAGTCGAGCCCGACCTCGTGGAAGAAGTGCACCGATTCCGGGTCGCCGCCGTGCTCGCCACAGACCCCGATCTTGAGTCCGGGTCGGGCGGCCCGACCCTCTTCGGTGGCGATCCGGACCAGCCGGCCGACCCCGTCCCGGTCGATCGACTCGAACGGGGAGATGCCGAAGATGCCCAGCTCCAGGTAACGCCAGAAGAAGGCGCCCTCCACGTCGTCGCGGGAGAAGCCCCAGCCCATCTGGGTCAGGTCGTTGGTGCCGAAGGAGAAGAACTCGGCCGCCTCGGCGATCTGGCCGGCGGTCAGCGCCGCCCGGGGCACCTCGATCATCGTGCCGACCAGCACCTTCACGCCACTGTCGCCGACCACCTCGGTGATGATCTTTTCCGCCTCGGCGCGTACGGTCTCCAGTTCCTGTACCGCGCCGACCAGCGGGACCATGATCTCCGGCTCGGCCACCAGACCGTCGCGGGCGCACGCCACCGCCGCCTCGACGATCGCCCGTACCTGCATCGCGAACAGGCCGGGGATGACCAGGCCGAGGCGGACCCCGCGCAGCCCGAGCATCGGGTTCTGCTCGTGCATCCGGCGTACCGCCGACAGCAGCGCCTCCTGCTTGGCCACGTCCTGACCGCGTTCCTGGGCGACGGCGACGTTGACCGCCAGTTCCTCCAGTGGCGGCAGGAACTCGTGCAGCGGCGGGTCGATCAGGCGTACGGTCACCGGCTGGCCGTCCATCTCGCGGAAGATCTCCACGAAGTCGGCCCGTTGCAGCGGCAGCAGTGCCGCCAGCGCCTCCTGCCGGTCGGTGTCGGTGCGGGCCAGGATCAGCCGCTCGACCAACTCCCGCCGGTCACCGAGGAACATGTGCTCGGTCCGGCACAGGCCGATCCCCTCGGCCCCGAACCGCCGGGCGCGGGCCGCGTCCTCGCCGGTGTCGGCGTTCGTCCGGACCCGCAGCACCCGCCGCTGGTCGGCGTGCATCATGATCCGGTGTACGGCCTGCACCAGCGGATCGTCCGACTCGGCCGGCTCCAGGCTCCCCTCGAAGTAGCGCACCACCTCGGACGGCGACACCGGCACCTCGCCGAGGTAGACCCGACCGGTGGTGCCGTCGATCGAGACGACGTCACCCTCCTTCACCACCTGCCCGTGCGCGGTGAACTGCTTCGCGCGGACGTTCACGTCGAGGGCGTCGGCGCCGCAGACACAGGTCTTGCCCATGCCCCGGGCCACCACGGCGGCGTGACTGGTCTTGCCGCCGCGCGAGGTGAGGATTCCCCGGGCGGCGATCATGCCGGGCAGGTCGTCCGGGCTGGTCTCCCGGCGGACCAGGATGACGTCCTCGCCCTGACCGGCCAGCTCGACCGCGCGGGCGGCGTCGAAGACCACCCGGCCGACGGCCGCGCCCGGTGAGGCCCCGACGCCGGCGGCCAGCGGCGCGATGTCGTGCTCCAACCGGAACCTCGGGAACATCAGCTGGGCGAGTTGCGCGCCGCTGACCCGGTGCAGCGCCTCGTCCAGGTCGATCAGCCCCTCGTCGACGAGCTGCCCGGCGATCACGAACGCGGCTGCCGCGGTGCGCTTGCCGACGCGGGTCTGGAGCATCCAGAGCTTGCCGCGCTCGATGGTGAACTCGATGTCGCACAGGTCGCGGTAGTGCTCCTCCAGCCGGGCCATGATGCCGAGCAGTTCGCCGTACGAGCGGGGGTCGAGCTTTTCGAGGTGTTGCAGCGGGACGGTGCTGCGGATGCCGGCGACCACGTCCTCGCCCTGCGCGTTGGCCAGGTAGTCGCCGTAGATGCCCTGGGCGCCGCTGGCCGGGTCGCGGGTGAACGCGACCCCGGTGCCGGAGTCCGGGCCGAGGTTGCCGAAGACCATCGCCACCACGTTGACCGCCGTGCCGAGGTCGGCCGGGATCCGCTCCTGCCGGCGGTAGAGCACCGCCCGGTCGGCGTTCCACGAGCCGAAGACGGCGAAGATGGCCAGGTCGAGCTGTTCGCGCGGGGTCTGCGGGAAGTCCCGCCCGGTGTGCTTGCGGAAGATCGTCTTGTACGTGTCGACCAGCGCCCGCAGGTCGGCCGCGTCCAGGTCGAGGTCGTCGGTGGTGTCCTTGGCCCGTTTCGCCTCGTCCAGCGCGTGTTCGAACTCCTCGCCGGGCACCTCGCAGACGGTCTTGCCGAACATCTGGATCAGCCGGCGGTAGGAGTCCCAGGCGAACCGTTCGTTTCCGCCGGCCTGGGCGGCGAGCCCGGCCACGCTGGCATCGTTGAGCCCGACGTTGAGGACGGTCTCCATCATTCCCGGCATGGAGAACTTCGCCCCGGAGCGGACCGAGACCAGCAGCGGGTCGGCCGGGTCGCCGAGCCGCTTGCCCATCGCCCGTTCCAGCGCGGTCAGGTGCCCGGTGATCTGTTCGGCGAGTTCGGCGGGGGCGGTTCCGGTGGCCAGGTACGCCTGGCAGGCCTCGGTGGTGATGGTGAAGCCGGGCGGTACCGGCAGGCCGAGGTTGGTCATCTCGGCCAGGTTCGCGCCCTTGCCGCCGAGCAGGTCCTTGAGACCCATGTTGCCCTCGGCGAAGTCGTACACGAACGTGTGCGGTTCCCCCGCTGTGCTGTCCCTCGCTGCGGTTTCGCTCGATGCCACCAGAAGCCTCCCACGTACGACGCTGAACGAAGGTTGAGTCCGCGAAGGTTAAGCCAGGCTAAGGCGACCCGTCAGTATTGGGTGACAATCGGCACAGGTGCGGTCCCTGTCCGTGTTCGTACCGGTTTATGGGAGCGCTTCCACGTGCACGAGCACGCACCCGAGCAGCGCTAACCTTGGTACGGCACCGTGCAGCGCACACCCCCCGGACCGGCCGCGAGGAAGCTGACTGACGATGAGCAGTGCACCCCTGGAGCAGTCCCGTACGCACCCCCCGGCGCCCGGACAGCGCTCCGACGTTCCGGCGGCGGCCGGCACCGGAATCCGGTTCACCGACGTGGTCCCCGCCCCGGTGGAGGTGCGACCCAGCCCCGGCGTGTACTACCCGCTGACCGCCGGGACCGGGATCCGGACCAGTGCCGAACCGGCCGCCAGCGCGGTCGGCGACCAGCTGGCCGAACTGCTCCGCCCGGCCACCGGCTACCCACTGCCGGTCACCGCGCTCGACCCCGACACTCCCCCGACCGGTGCCATCACCCTGCTTCTCGACCCGACCACCCCCACACCGGCCACCGGGTCCGAGGGCGGGTACGTCCTCGACGTGACCGCCGAGGGTGTGGTGATCCGGGCGGCCAGCGCCGACGGTCTCTTCTACGGCGTACAGACGCTGCGGCAGCTCCTGCCGGCGGAGATCGAGAGCACCACGCCCCGTCCCGGCCCGTGGCCGGTGCCCGGTGGGCGGATCGTCGACGCACCCCGGTTCGCCTACCGGGGCGCCATGCTCGACGTCTCCCGGCACTTCTTCGAGGTCCCCGACGTGCTCCGCCTCGTCGACCAGTTCGCCCGCTACAAGCTCAACCACCTGCACCTGCACCTCACCGACGACCAGGGCTGGCGGATCGCCATCGACTCCTGGCCCCGGCTGGCCGAGATCGGCGGCGCCACCGAGGTCGACGGCGGCACCGGCGGCTACTACACCCAGGCCGACTACCGGACCATCGTCGAGTACGCCGCCGTCCGCCGGATCACCGTCGTACCCGAGATCGACCTGCCCGGCCACACCAACGCGGCACTGAGCGCGTACGGGGAACTCGCGCCGGACGGGGTCGCGCCGCCGCCGTACACCGGCACCGAGGTCGGGTTCAGCTCCGTGGCCGTGACGAGCGAGCGGACGTACGACTTCGTCGACGACGTGCTCGGCGAGCTGGCCGCCCTGACCCCCGGCCCGTACCTGCACGTCGGTGGTGACGAGGCGTGGACGCTCGACCCGGCCGCCTACGCCACCGTGATGAACCGGGTGCAACGGATCGTCGCCGCCAAGGGCAAGACGGTGGTCGGCTGGCACCAGCTCGCCCCGACCGAGCACGTACCGGGCCGGGTGCTCCAGTACTGGGGCACGACCACCACCGACGAGCACGTCACCACGGCGGTACGCCACGGCGCGCGGGTGATCATGTCGCCGGGAAACCGCACCTACCTGGACATGAAGTACACCGAGCGGACCCCGCTCGGGCAGGACTGGGCCGGGCTGATCGAGGTGCGCACCGCGTACGACTGGGATCCGGGGTCGTACCTCGACGGGGTGCCGGCGGAGGCCGTACTCGGCGTCGAGGCACCACTGTGGACGGAGACGATCCGTACCGTGGCCGAGATCGAGTTCATGACCTTCCCCCGGCTGGTCGCGGTCGCCGAACTGGGCTGGTCGGCGGCGAACACGCGGGACTGGGACTCGTTCCGGCTCCGGCTGGCCGCCCAGGCACCGCGCTGGGGTCTCGCCGGGATCGAGTTCTACCGCTCACCCGAGGTCCCCTGGCCGATCACGCCCGACGAGACACCCACCGTCCCGGCCCCGCGCCGGGAGATCGGCCCGGTCGGCGAGACCGAGGCGATCCGGACCCGGTAGCACCTCGTCGCGTTTGCGCGGCCACCAGCGCGGGTCAGCCGCCGGAGTCGTCCATCTCGGCGCCGGCCGGTACGGCGTCGCTGTCCCGGTCGGCCAGCCAGCCGTCGGGCAGGTGGACCTTGCCGGGCGAGTTGGTCCGGCCGCGCGGCTGGCCGAGGGTGCTGACCGGGAACGGTTCGGCCGGATCGAGCTTGCCGAGCAGGTCGTCCAACTCGGCCAAACTGTTGATCATCGCCATTGCCCGGCGCAGTTCGCCGCCGACCGGGAAGCCCTTCAGATACCAGGCCACGTGCTTGCGGAAGTCGGTGCAGCCGTCCCGCTCGCTGCCCAGCCACTCGGCCAGCAACTCGGCGTGCCGGCGCATCGTCGCCGCCACCCGACCGAGGTCGGGCAGCCGCCGCTCGGACCGCCCGGCGAAGGCCGCCGCCAGGTCGGCGAAGAGCCACGGCCGCCCCAGGCAGCCCCGGCCGACGACCACGCCGTCCGCCCCGGTCCCGGCCACCATCCGCAGCGCGTCGTCCGCCTCCCAGATGTCGCCGTTACCCAGCACCGGTACGTCCAGCGCCTGCTTCAGCGTCGCGATCGCGTCCCAGTCCGCGCTGCCCGAGTAGCGCTGCTCGGCCGTACGCGCGTGCAGCGCCACCGCCGCCACCCCCGCCTCCTGGGCGGCGAGACCGGCCTCGACGTACGTCAGGTGGTTGTCGTCGATGCCCTTGCGCATCTTCACCGTGACCGGCACCCCGGCCGGTGCCGCCGCCTCGACCGCGGCCCGGACCAGCCGGGCGAAGAGCCGGCGCCGCCACGGCAACGCCGCGCCGCCGCCCTTGCGGGTGACCTTCGGCACCGGGCAGCCGAAGTTGAGGTCGATGTGGTCGGCCAGGTCCTCCTCGACCACCATCCGGACCGCCGCCGCGGTGGTCTCCGGATCCACGCCGTAGAGCTGGAGGCTGCGCGGGCGCTCGTCGGCGCCGAAGGCGATCATGCGCATCGTGCGCGGGTTCCGCTCGACCAGTGCGCGGGTGGTCACCATCTCGCAGACGTAGAGGCCACCGCCCTGTTCCCGACAGAGCTGACGAAAGGCGACATTGGTGATGCCGGCCATCGGCGCGAGCACCACCGGTGGCCAGACCAGGTGCCCGCCGATGGCCAACGAACCCGGCACGGCCCCGGCGGCGGTCGACGTCATCCTCCGAGGATCCCACCTCGGACCGCACGATCGGTAAGGACCCCCGCCGCCGATCTGCTTTATATTTACGGCCGTGCTTACCTTTGCCGCACTGCTGTTCGGCCTGGGGTGCGCCCTGCTCGTCGTCAGCGGGGTGGCGGTCCTGCTCCGCTGGGGCGAGGCCCGCCAGCGGCGGATCCTGGAACGAACCCCGCTGGTGCCCGCCGCGCAATGGCACCCCGGCCGGCACCGGCTGGCTGTCGCCGGCACGACCACGGCCGGCCCGGCCGGACTGGTGATCTCCCCGATCACCGGCACCACCTGCGCCTGGTACGCCGTCGAGTTGATCCGCGAACCGTCGCGCCGCTACGACGACACCGCGTCGAGCGCGGACCACCTGTGGGCGCAGGAGGCGCCGGGGCCGCCCGCGCTCCAGGACCACACCGGGCACCTGCTGGTCGACCCCCGACTGCTGCACCGCAGGTCGACCGACGGGGACCCGCTGATCACCACCACGACGGCCTGGCGCTACCGCCGCGACGACGAGGACTCCGTACCGGCGATCGTTCCCCGGAACGTGTTCGTCGGCACCGCCAAGCACGAGACCCTGGTGCTGACCGAGCTGATCGTGCACGCCGGCCAGCGGGTGTACGCGGTCGGCAGCGCCCGGTCCGTCAACGGGCAGACCATGCTCGGCGCGTCCCGGCGCGGACCGGTGACGGTCCTCACCACCGACACCGGCGAGCAGGTGCACGCCCGCCGGGTCGCCGCGATAGCCGACTCCCGGATGCTGGCCCGGACGTTCGGCGTCATCGGAGTGGTCGTGATCGCGGTGGCGCTCCCACTGATGTGGCTGGCCGCCTGACCGCGGCCGGGCCGAGCCGGTGGCTCAGCAGCCGGGCAGGCGCTCGACCAGGTAGTTCTCCACCTGGTCGAGTGAGATCCGCTCCTGCAACATGGTGTCCCGGTTCCGTACGGTGACCGCGTTGTCATTCAGGGTGTCGAAGTCGACCGTGACGCAGAACGGGGTGCCGATCTCGTCCTGGCGGCGGTACCGCCGGCCGATCGCCTGCGAGTCGTCGAACTCGACCACCCAACGCCTGCGCAGCGCCTCACTGAGGGCGCGGGCCTTCGGGGACAGTTCGGGGTTGCGCGACAGCGGCAGCACGGCCACCTTCACCGGGGAGAGCCGGGGATCGAACCGCAGCACGGTCCGCTTGTCCACGCCACCCTTGGTGTTCGGCGCCTCGTCCTCGTCGTACGCCTCCAGCAGGAAGGCCAGCACCGCGCGGGTCAGGCCGGCGGCCGGCTCGATCACGTACGGCATCCAGCGCTCGCCCTTCTCCTGGTCGAAGTAGGAGAGGTCGACCCCGGAGTGCTTGCTGTGCGTGCTGAGGTCGAAGTCGGTCCGGTTGGCGATCCCCTCCAACTCGGAGAACTCGGTGCCGCCGAACATGAACCTGTACTCGATGTCCACGGTGCGCTTCGAGTAGTGCGAGAGCTTTTCCTTCGGGTGCTCGAACAGGCGCAGGTTCGACTCGCTCAGCCCGAGGTCGAGGTACCAGTTCCAGCGCTCCCGCAGCCAGAACTCGTGCCACTGCTCGTCCGTGCCCGGCTCGACGAAGAACTCCATCTCCATCTGCTCGAACTCGCGGGTGCGGAAGATGAAGTTGCCCGGCGTGATCTCGTTGCGGAACGACTTGCCGACCTGGGCGATGCCGAACGGCGGCTTCTTGCGCGCCGAGGTCATCACGTTGGCGAAGTTGACGAAGATGCCCTGCGCCGTCTCCGGCCGCAGGTAGTGCAGTCCCTCGTCGCTCTCCACCGGGCCGAGGTGGGTCTTCATCAGGCCGTTGAACATGCGCGGCTCGGTGAAGGTGCCCTTGTTGCCGCAGTTGGCGCAGTTGAGCTCGGCGAGCGAGGTCGGCGGGCGGCCGTTGCGGGCCTCGAACGCCTCCTCCAGGTGGTCCGCGCGGAACCGCTTGTGGCAGAACTGGCACTCGGTCAGCGGGTCGACGAACGCCTCCAGGTGCCCGGAGGCGGCCCAGACGTCACGGGCGAGGATGACGGCCGAGTCGAGACCGACCACGTCGTCGCGCTGCTGCACCATGTTGCGCCACCACTGGCGCCGGACGTTCTCCTTCAGCTCGACGCCGAGCGGACCGTAGTCCCAGGCCGACCGGGTGCCTCCGTAGATCTCGCTGGAGGGGAAGACGAAGCCTCGACGCTTGGCGAGACTGACCACGGCATCGATACGGTCGGCCGGCATTGGTTCTCCTCCTACGCCGACTGGCGGTCGGCGGGGACGGGTCAGGGACGGAAGGCAGATTACTCCGCCGACCGGCCCGGCCGCCCGCCGCCTCGGCTCGCCCGCCCGTCGGCGGCCGGCCGGTGCGGTCAGCTGATGCCGCAGATCTCCAGCTCGCCGGTCCGGCTGTCCTGGGCCAACCGGACCCGCAGGTCGTCCCGGCCACCACCGCTGTAGGTGACACCGACCGGCACGATCAGGTCGTTGACCGCCGTCACCTCGCCGATCCGGAACGAGTCGATCTCCGGCTCCTCGGCGACCCGTCGCTCGAACTCGCTCGGCGACTCCCGGCGCTGGACCGCGTCGCAGAGGAAGTCGTACGCCTTGTCGAACTCCTCGTCGCGGACGGCCTCGAAGTAGTCACCGGCGACCGCGCGGGCCTGCTCGTTGATCGCCTCGCTGCCGGCGACGGTCAGACCGACCACGGCCGCCACCCCGCCACCGCAGCAGAGCACGACTCCCAGGGCGGCCGCCCCGAGCCCGAGCCAGACCCGCATGGTCCGGCCCTCGGTCGGCGGGGCGGCGAACGGGGGCGTCACACCCGGCCCCGGCGGCGGCGCGGGCACACCGTACGGCGTGGGTGTCGCCTCCGGTCCGGGCGTCACCGGGTACGGCATCGGCGGGCCGGCCGGCCCCGGGTTGGTCATGGACGCAAGGGTAGTGCCCGCGATCTCATCGGCTCGGATCAGTGGCCCGGTCACTGACCGCGACCTCGACCGGCCCGCCCGGTTCGGCGGTGGCTAGGGCCTCGAACGCCGACGGCTCGTCCAGCGACTCGGCGAGCAGCGGGGTGGCGTACACCTTGACGTCGAACGCGCCGAGCGCCCGGCGGTAGGTGCCGACCGACTCCCACTCGGTCACCAGCGACCACTGCCGGGGGTCCTCCAGGGCGCGGACGAGTTGCCCGCGCAGATAGCCGGGCCGGGCGGCCAGTGCCGCCAGCGCGGCGTGCGCCCGTTCCGTGAAGGACGCGGCGACGTCCTCGTCGACCACGAACCGGTTCGTCACCAGCACCCGGTGCCTCCTCGTAGAGTCTGTGCCATGCAGCGTACGCAGAGCGTCTTGCTGGCCCGGCTGGCCCGGGTGAACCCGACGGTGGTGTTCCTCGCCACGGTCGCCGTGGTGCTGGTGGGCCTCTTCGCCCCCGGAATCGTCGGCGGGGCGGTGTTGCTGGCGCTCGCCGCCGGCCTGCTCGCCCTGCTCCGGCTCACCTGGCCGGTGCAGCCGCCGGCGACCCGGATCATCCGCCTGCTGATGCTGACCCTGCTGGTGGCGGTCGCCCTGGTCAAGATCCTCTGACCGGTCTGCCCGCGCGGAGGCGAAGCCTTCTCACATGCAAGCATGCGTTTTTGACAATCATTCTCATTCGCGCGGAAAGTAGGGGCATGCTGAACCGCTCCGCTGCCCGTACCCTGGCCGTCGCCGCCAGCGCCCTGCTCACGCTCGGCGGCCTCGCCGCCTGCGGGCAGGACACCGCCGGGGATGACGCCGCCGGCCGGGTGGACGTGGTCGCCGCCTTCTACCCCCTCCAGTACGTCGCCGAGCGGGTCGGCGGCGACGCCGTACGGGTGACCAACCTCGCCAAGCCGGGGGCCGAGCCGCACGACCTGGAGCTGAACCCGAGCCAGGTCGGCCAGGTCAGCGACGCCGACGTGATCGTCTTCCTGAAGGGCTTCCAGCCGGCCGTGGACGACGCGGTGGAGCAGGTCGGCGGTGACCGTACCTTCGACGTCGCCGGGGTGGAACCGCTGCGCGACGCCCCGACCGGCGGCCACGAACACGAGGAGGCCGGCGCCGGTGCCGGCGAGCAGTCCGGGGTCAAGGACCCGCACGTCTGGCTCGACCCGACCCGGCTCGCCACCATCGGCGACAAGCTCGCCGAACGGCTGGGCAAGGCCGACCCGGAGCGGGCCGCCGACTACACCGCGCGGGCGCAGACACTGCGTACGGAGCTGACCGCGCTGGACCAGGAGTACACCCAGGGCCTGCGCGACTGCCAGCGTCGGGAACTGGTGACCGCGCACACCGCCTTCGGTTACCTGGCCGCCCGCTACCAGCTCGAACAGGTCGGCATCTCCGGCATCACCCCGGAGGACGAGCCGTCGCCGAAGCGGCTGGCCGAGGTGGCCGACGAGGCCCGCGAGCACGGCGCCACCACGATCTTCTTCGAGACCCTGGTCAGCCCGAAGGTCGCCGAGACCATCGCCCGCGAGGTCGGGGCCAAGACCGCCGTCCTCGACCCCATCGAGGGGCTGTCCGACGGCGGGACCGGGGACTACCTTTCGGTGATGCGGACCAACCTCGGCGCCCTGAAGACCGCGCTGAACTGCCCATGAGCGACCATCTAGGGATGGACCGAGGAGATCGGCGCGAGCCGCCCCGGACGGTGGTCACCGTCGAGCGGGCGGTTGTCGCCTACGCCGAGCGTCCCATCCTGCGCGGCGTCTCGCTCCAGGTGGGCGCCGGTGAGGTGGTGGCCGTCCTCGGGGCGAACGGTTCGGGCAAGTCGACACTGATCCGGGCCGTGCTCGGGCTGGTGCCACTGAGCGGCGGCTCGGTCGAGCTGTTCGGCACCCCGCTGCGGCGGTTCCGGCAGTGGGCCCGGCTCGGTTACGTACCGCAGCGGCTCGGCGCGGGCGGCGGGGTGCCGGCGACGGTGGCCGAGGTGGTCGGCTCCGGCCGGCTGGCCCGGCGCGGTTTCCTGCGCCCACCCGCTGCGGCCGACCGGACGGCGGTGGCCAGCGCCCTGCGCGCGGTCGGCCTCGCCGACCGGGCCGGCGACCCGGTCGCCACCCTCTCCGGCGGGCAGCAGCAGCGCACCCTGATCGCCCGTGCCCTGGCCGGGCAGCCGGAGCTGCTGATCCTGGACGAGCCGACCGCGGGGGTCGACGCGGCCAGCCAGGAGGCGTTCGCCGGGGCGCTGCGCCACTTCGTCGCCGACGGCGGCACGGTCCTGCTCGTCGCCCACGAACTCGGCCCACTGGCCCCGCTGATCAGCCGGGCGGTCGTCGTCGCCCAGGGGGAGATCGTGCACGACGGCGCGGTGCCGGAGCCGGCGGGTCACCACGCCGGTGCCGGGCACGACCACGTCCACCCGCACGGTCCGGAGGAACTACCGGGGTTGTGCATCGAATGAGCCTCTTCCAGTACGACTTCATGCTCCGCGCGCTGGTCGGCGCGCTCGTCATCGGGCTGGCCGCCCCGGCGCTCGGGATCTACCTGGTGCAGCGCCGGATGTCGCTGATCGGTGACGGGGTCGGACACGTGGCTCTCACCGGGGTCGGGGTGGGGCTGCTGCTGAACACCTCCCCGGTGCTCACCGCCGTGGTCGTCTCGGCGGTCGGCGCGGTCGCCATCGAACTGGTCCGGGAACGCGGCCGGACCTCCGGTGACCTGGCCCTGGCGCTGCTGTTCTACGGCGGCATCGCCGGTGGGGTGATGCTGGTCGGCCTCTCCTCCAACCGCAGCAACGCGAACCTGATGTCGTACCTGTTCGGCGCGCTGACCACGACGGCGCCCCGGGACCTGGTGGTGATCGTGGTGGTCGCGGCCGTGGTGCTGGTCACCATGCTGGGTCTGCGCCCGGTGCTGTTCGCCATCTCGCACGACGAGGAGTACGCCCGCGTCTCCGGGGTGCCGGTACGCGCGCTCAACCTGCTGCTCGCCGCGACCACGGCGGTGACCGTGACGATCGCCATGCGGACCGTCGGCCTGCTGCTGATCAGCGCCCTGATGGTGATCCCGGTCGCCACCGCGCAGCAGTTCACCCGGGGCTTCCGCAGCACCATGACGGCGGCGATGACGCTCGGCCTGCTCGCCGCCGCGGTCGGGGTGTGGCTGGCCGGAACGGCCGACACCGCACCGGGTGCGACGATCGTGGTGGTCTCCATCGCCGGTTTCCTGCTCGTCGCCGTCGGCGGTGTCGCCTGGCGGGCGGTCCGCCGCCGGGTGGTTCCGGTCACGGCGGGCGTTTCGCCGGTCGAGGCGCCGGAGTCGGTGCTGGATCACCCCGCCCCGTTGGTCGGACGGGGACGATAGTGGTTACCGTTACGAGGTGACCAGGGGAACCGGATACGAGGTGTACGAGAGCGCGGGTGAACTGCTGCGCGCGCTGTCCGCTCCGATCCGGGTCGCGATCGTCACGGAACTTGCCGACGGCGAGCGTTGCGTGCACGAGTTGGTGGAGAAGCTCGGCGCGGCCCAGCCCCTGGTCTCCCAGCACCTGCGGGTGCTGCGCGGGGCCGGTGTGGTGCGCGGTTCCCGCCGGGGCCGGGAGATCGCGTACGCGCTGGTCGACGAGCACATCGCGCACATCGTCGCGGACGCCGTCAGCCACGCGGGCGAGGCGGCCCCGGCCCGGTTGTCGGCGAGCTGACCCACCCGAGCGGGTACGGTCGGCGGACCGACCCGAGCTGGAGGACGACATGACGGACGCGGAAACGGAGACCAACCCCGCCGTACGCAACACCCGGCAGCGCAGCGCGGTCAGCGCCCTGCTGGCCGAGGTGGCCGGCTTCCACAGCGCCCAGGACCTGCACGGGATGCTCCGCGACCGGGGCGAACGGGTCGGGCTGACCACCGTCTACCGGACGTTGCAGGGGCTGGCCGACGCGGGCGAGATCGACGTGATGCGCCCGGCCGGTGGCGAGCACCTCTACCGGCGGTGCAGCGACGGGCACCACCACCACCTGGTCTGCCGGGGCTGTGGCCGTACGGTCGAGATCGAGGGGCCGGCGGTGGAGAACTGGGCCGACCGGGTCGCCGCCAAACACGGGTACGCGAACGTCAGCCACACGCTGGAGATCTTCGGCAGCTGCCCCGACTGCGCCGCCTGAACACATTCACCGGCCCGAATTTGCGCAACCTCGAAGTGGCCGCTGTGATCTTCCCGAACGGATACTCGGTCGACACATTTGCCGCCACCTGAATTATCGGCCGCGAATCGGGAGGACCGCAGTGAGTCAGACGCGCGATCCGGACCTCATCCACATCCCCTCGACGGTAGTTCCCGACTCAGCACCAACCTCGACGCTGGTCAATGGCTATTTCCCCCGGCGGCGAGGTCTCATCATCCTGCTCAGCGTGCTCGGCGGCTTCCTGCTGACCGTGGTCTGGTCGGCGGAGTTCGTCGACTCGACCATCGGTGACAACGTCGCGAACACGCTGCTCGGCCACGACGCCAAGGAGACCCCGATCGCCGGCATCGCCGCCGGGATCGCGTTCGCCTTCGTCTCCGGGCTGGCCGGCACGTTCACCGCCTGCAACATCGCCGCGTTCGGTGCGGTGGCACCGCTGCTCGGCGGCACCGGCGGACGGTGGCAGCGGATCGGTCAGACCCTGCAACCGCTCGGCTGGCTCTTCGTCGGCATGATCGCCGTCTCGATTCCGTACGGGATCATCGTCGGGCTGGTCGGGACCGACATGCCGCAGTTCTCCACCGCGCCGAACGCGCCCGGTGAACTGTCACCGCGCAGCATCCAGTCGATGGTGGTGTTCGGACTGGTCGGGCTCGCCATGACCTACCTCGGGCTGGCGTCGCTCGGCGTGGTACGCGACCCGTTCGCCCGGATCACCCGGCGTTACCCGAACGCGCCGATGGTGTTCATGGGCCTGCTGATAGGCGCCTTCCTGATCGGCCGACCGTTCCCGCTGTTCCGGCAGATGTTCCGGGACGCCGCCGAGAGCGGCAACCCGCTGTACGGCGCCGCCGCGTTCACCCTCCAGTCGCTGGGCAACGTGGTGGTGATGGCGGTGCTGTTCCTGCTGTTGACGTACACGGTCGGCGGGCGGTTGCAGCGGTGGATCGCCACCAACCCGCGCCGGATCACCGTTGTCACGGCGGTCGCGCTGCTGGTGGCCGGCGTCTTCACCTTCCTCTACTGGGACGTACGCCTGCTCGCCCGCCGCGAGATCATCCCCTGGTACCCGACCGCCCCCTGGGCCTGACCTTCACCGGCCCCACCACGGGACCCGGCGGACGCACCCGCCTGTCCCCCTCTACCGGCACCACCGGTCAACCCCCGACCGGCGCCGGTAGGAGGCGAAGTGCGTCCGCCGGGATCTCGTGCGGTCGGCCGGGACGTGACACCCTGTCCGGCGTGAAGATTTACGCCGACCGTTTTCCGAAGGCCGCCCGGCAACTGCTCACCGACCTGCTCGTGATCGCCTGGGTCTACCTGTCGATCCGGTTCTCGATGTGGCTCCACGACCTGATCCAGAAACTCGCCGTACCGGGCCAGAAGTTGGAGGGCGCCGGCACCGACCTGGCCCGGAACTTCACCGAGACCAGCGACAAGATCGGCCGTACGCCGCTGGTCGGCGACGAGCTGACCGGGCCGTTCGACCGGGCCGCCGACGCCGCCCGGTCACTGGCCGAAGCAGGTCACAACCAGCAGGAACAGGTCGGTGAC
The DNA here is from genome assembly GCF_055586685.1 of Micromonospora sp. NPDC049529. NCBI lineage: Bacteria > Bacillati > Actinomycetota > Actinomycetes > Micromonosporales > Micromonosporaceae > Micromonospora > Micromonospora sp. NPDC049529. The sequence goes on along the minus strand of NZ_JBVJHT010000021.1, from coordinate 30,198 downwards.
CTGGCCCTGACGCTGGCCCTGCTCGCACTGGTCTTCCCGCTCGCCCTGGTGCTGCTCGGCTGGTTGCCGCTGCGGGTGCGGTGGATCCGCCGGGCCAGTGCGGCGACCTCGTTGCGGGACGCACCGGCCGGCCGGGACCTGCTCGCCCTGCGGGCGCTGGCCAACCAACCACTGCGCCAGCTGACCCGGATCGACCCGGACGTGGCCCAGGCGTGGCGCCTCGGTGACGAGACCACCGTCGACGCACTGGCCGCACTGGAACTACGGCGTCTCGGTCTGCGCGTCGGTCGATAGAGTCGACAACTGTGCGTATCCTGCTGGGTCTACTGAGCGTCCTCCTGCTGCTCTACGCGGCCGCCCTGCTCTGGGCGGCCCAGCGGGGGCGCGGCATCCCCCGGATCGGTTACCTGGTCCTGATTCCGCTCAACCTGGCCGTGGTCGCCCTGGTCATCCTCGTCGTCTGGTAGCCACGCCGGGTGGTCGTGGCCGGTGGCGGCGGACGGGTCGGGTGGGATCCGGCGACGTACGTCCGACACGGTGGCCGGGCCCGGTTCCCAGCCGGCGACCCAGTCCCGCTCGGCCGGCGGGGTGAGCACACCGTCTTCGAGGAACGCGTACCGGCCGGCGAGGATCCGCTCGGCCGCCAGCACGTCGACCGGGTCGGTGTTCTCCCAGAGCGTGTGGAACAGGATCTCCACCCTGGACCGCGCCTGGCGGCAGAACAGGTCGGCCAGTTCGACGCCCTCGGGACGGTGGTCGGATTCGGCGCGGGCCCGTACGGCGACCGCCGCCATCGCGAACAGTTCCGCGCCGATGTCCACGATCCGGCCGAGGAACGCCTGCTTGCGTTCGAGTTTGCCCTGCCAGCGGGACATCGCGTAGAACGTCGACCGGGCCAGTTTGCGCGACGACCGTTCGACGTAGCGCAGGTGCCGGGCCAGTGGACCGAACTCGGCGTACGAGTGGGGTTGCTGGCCTCGGCCGACCGCGAGCGTGGGCAGCCATTTCGCGTAGAAGGCGCTGGCGGAGGCGGCGGCGCGGGCCTTGCGCCCGAGTCCGGCCTCGGGGTCGATGATGTCCCCGGCGACGGAGAGGTGGGCGTCGACCGCCTCGCGGGCGATCAGCAGGTGCATGATCTCGGTGGAGCCCTCGAAGATCCGGTTGATCCGCAGGTCGCGCAGGAGTTGTTCGACGGCGGCGGGTCGTTCGCCACGGGCGGCGAGCGAGTCGGCGGTCTCGTAGCCGCGCCCGCCCCGGATCTGGACCAGTTCGTCGCCGATCTGCCAGGCCATCTCGCTGGCGTAGAGCTTGACCAGGGCGGCTTCGATCCGGATGTCGTTGCGGTCGTCGTCGGCGAGCAGGCAGCAGAGGTCGAGCATGGTCTCCAGGCCGTACGTGCTGGCGGCGATGAAGGAGAGCTTCTTCGCCACCGCCTCGTGCCGGCCGACCGGCCGCCCCCACTGGACCCGTTCGGCGGACCATTCGCGGGCCACGTTCAGCGACCACTTGGCGGCGCCGACGCACATCGCCGGCAGCGACAGCCGGCCGGTGTTGAGCGTGGTCAGGGCGATTTTCAGGCCCTTGCCCTCGCCGCCGATGACGTTCTCCTTCGGCACGATCACGTCGTGGAAGCGGGTGACGCTGTTCTCCAGCCCGCGCAGGCCGAGGAAGGTGTTGCGCCGCTCCACCGTGATGCCGGGCGAGTCGCCCTCGACCACGAACGCGGTGATCCCGCCGCGCCGCCCGTCGCCGGCCGGCACCCGGGCCATCACCACGAGCAGGGTGGCGACGGTGCCGTTGGTGGCCCAGAGTTTGAGCCCGTTGAGCCGGTAGCCGGTGCCGTCCTCGGTGGGTTCGGCGGTGGTCGCCAGCCGGGCCGGGTCGGAGCCGACGTCCGGTTCGGTGAGCAGGAACGCGGAGACCTCACCGGCGGCGAGCCGGGGCAGGAACCGCTGTTTCTGCTCGTCGGAGCCGAACATCTTCAACGGTTGTGGGACCCCGATCGACTGGTGGGCGCTGAGCAGCGCGCCGATCGCCGGGCTGGCCGAGCCGGCGAGCGCCAGCGCCCGGCAGTAGTGCAGGTTCGACAGGCCGAGTCCGCCGTACTTTTCGTCGATCTTCATGCCGAAGGCGCCGAGCCGGGCCAGGCCGTGGAAGACCTCGTCGGGGATGCGGGCGTCGCGTTCGATCGCGGCCCCGTCGACCTCGGTGCGGACGTAGTCGTCGAGCCGGGCGAGGAACTCCTCGGCCTTGCCTGCGCGGTCCGGGTCGGTGCGGGGCCACGGGTCGATCAGGTCGAGCCGGAACCGGCCGAGGAAGAGTTCCCGGCCGAAGCTCGGTTTGCCCCAGTCGGTTTCCCGGGCCGCCTCGGCGACCTGGCGGGCTTCCTTTTCGGAGACCTGACCGGCTTCCTTCGGCAGCGGCCCGACGCCGTCGGTCGAGCGGGCCGGCACCGGCCGGTCATCCTGGGTGGTGGTCATGGCAACCCCCTAGCGCGAGGTACGGCTGAAGCCGCGCTGCCTGCGCGGACAACGCTACTGCGCCCTGTTACCCAACGGTAGGTTTGTGCACTCCCGCGGATTTCCGACAGTGGCGGAACGCTGTGCCGGTACGCCGAAGAGTCGGCGTACCGGGATCGGTCACTCGCGTTCGCGCAGCTCTTCGTTGATCCGCAGGGCTTCCTGGAGCTGGTCCTCCAGGATGATGATCCGGCAGGCCGCCTCCAGGGCGGTGCCCTGGTCGACCAGTTCGCGGGCGCGGGCGGCCAGGCGCAACTGGTAGCGGGAGTAACGGCGGTGACCGCCGGCCGAGCGTTGCGGTTCGATCAGTTTCGCCTCGTCGAGGCTGCGCAGGAATCCCGGGGTGATCCCGAGCATCTCTGCGGCTCGGCCCATCGTGTAGGCCGGGTAGTGCTCGTCGTCGAACGTCGTGTTCGGGTCTTGACCCACTGCACCTCCACGTCACGAGGGCCCCGGTGCCGAAGCACCGGGGCCCAGGGTCTTGGGTTGAACACCATTTACCGGCGCTGACGCCGGTCTCTCGCTTGCGCACCGGCCGCTCGAAGCGACTGACGGTACGCGGATCGCATAATCGTGACCGGAGACCACCTTCCTTACGATGGGACTACGGTGTCCGTCCGCGCGCAAGAGCGCAGCTGACGGGCGATCCAACGGTGTTTTCCCTCCCCTTTCCTCTGATTCCTCTACGTGTTACTGCTGTTACTTCATTTGCCTTGCCGTGCTTCACTTCTATGCCCGTCGCTGCCGGAGCCCCTCACAACCACCTGGCCCCATGCACTTTCGACGGTGTCCGTCGAGTCGGAACCCTGGTTACCTGCCTGGCCCCGACTCCGCTGCCGGTCGCGTCCTCGCGTGCCGGTCAGTTCGTCCGCGTCTTCGTTGATCGTGCTCTCTCGACACCAGGAACACTACACCGCCCGGCAACCAATATCTACCTCAACCGCGATAGTTTTTTTAGTGAGTTCATCTCAGCTCTGCGACATCGACCGGTGACGCTCCGCTACCGCGACCGGTTCGCTCCCGGTCAGCTCCCCGGCAGCACCCTCGGCCGGTCTTCCTCCACCGCATCCTCGTCCTCGTCGTCCTCGTCCTCGCCCCACTTGCGGCGCATGAACGGCAGCGCGACCCAGAAGGTCAGGAACCAGATGGCGGTCACGCCACTGAGCAGGAGCGCGATCGGGCGGGGCAGGACGAAGTCGGTGATCAGCAGCACCGCGCTGACCATCGCGATCAACATGAACGCCAGCCCGCCGGTGGCCATGCTGTGCGCGAAGAGCACCAGTTCGGGCTTGCGCCCCTGCCGGAACAGCGCCCGGTGGAACGCCACCGGCGAGATGATCAGCGCGGTCGCGGCGGCGGCGGCGAGCAGCGCCACCACGTACACGTCCTTCTGGAACTGGCTCGTGTCCGGGAAGCCGTTGCTGAACGGGAGCGTCAGCAGGAACGCGAACAGGATCTGCACGCCGGTCTGCGCGACCCGCAACTCCTGGAGCAGATCGGCGAAGTTGCGCTGCCAGCGCTGCTTCTCGGTCTCCTTGGACACCCAGGCCACCTCTCGTTCATGTTTGGTTGGGGCCAGGTTTGCCCGACCCGCGTTTTCGCCAAACATGAACAAGGCTCACCGGTGACGAACGTCGCTAACCGGACGCCGTCAACCCGGACGCCGCCCACTTCGTACCGATTCCACAGTCACGCCACGCTTCGCCCCGCGGTACCACAAATCGAGGAGCTTGCCGCAGGTCGACATCCACGTGGTGCCGTACGAGGTCGGCGTACACGTCGGCCTGAACGGCCCGCTCCTGCTGGCCGGTTTCGAGGACGCGGATTCGGAGCAAGGCACTGCCCCACCGGCAGTCCATCAACCTGATCAAGGAAGTGGCGCAGACATGGAGCTGACCGGCGCGACCTGGCGCACGTCCACCCGCTCGTCCAACGGTGGCAACACGTGCGTCGAGGTGGCCGACAACCTGCCCGGCATCGTCGGCGTACGTGACAGCAAGGACCGCCAGGGCCCCGCGCTCACCTTCGACCCCACGGCCTGGCAGGCGTTCGGCGGCACGGTCAAGGAGCGCTGACGGCGGGACGGCTCAACCCTGTGGCTGCTCGATGTCGACCATCCAGGCGACGCCGAACCGGTCCGTGCAGGCGCCGTACTCGTCGCCCCAGATCTGCTTTGCCAGGGCAACCGACACGTCGCCGCCGTCGGACAGCTTCTCCCAGTAGCCCCGCAGTTCGTCGGCGTCGTTCCCGCTGAGACTCACCACGACGTTGTCCCCCCGGTTGTACGTCATTCCGGGCGGGGTGTCGGCGCCCATGATGGTGTAGCCGCTCGCGGTGTCCAGCCGGCCGTGCATGATCTTGTCCGCGTCCTCCGGGCCGGCGGCCCCGAACTCGCCGAACGTGCTCAGGCTCAGATCGCCGCCGAAGACGCCCTGGTAGAACTCCATCGCCTGCCGGGCAGTGCCGTCGAAGCTGATGTACGGGTTGAGACGAGAGACCACCGGAACCTCCGTGCGCAGCGACCTGGACAGCGCTCGCAGGATAGTCCCCGGCGACGATTCCGGGGACAGTCTTGATCGATCCGACTCCATAAACTTCCGGCATGTCCCATACCGCGCGGCTGCGCAGTCATTCGGTGGTGTCCACCGCCCTGGCCCTGATCAGTGACCGACAACTCGGCAAACTGGTGGACGAGGCGTCCGCCGTGGGGACCGGCATCGGAGGCGCGGCCGTCGCGCTGGAGGTCGAGGGCGTACCGGTCTTCGCCAAACGCGTACCCCTGACCGATCTGGAACGGCGGCCCGGAAACGTCCGGTCGACCGCCAACATGTTCGGCCTTCCCACCGAGTGCCAGTACGGCGTCGGCGGGCCGGGATTCGGCGTGTGGCGGGAGCTGGCCGCGAACGTGATGACCACCAACTGGGTGCTCGGCGGGCAGAGCGAGAGCTTCCCGCTGATGTACCACTGGCGGGTGCTGCCGGGGACGGTACCGACACCGGAGGAGTACGCCGACGTGGAGGGCGCGGTCGCGTACTGGGGCGGGTCGTCGGCCGTACGGGAAAGGATCCTGGCCGCCGCCCGGTCGTCCGCGACCGTGGTGCTCTTCCTCGAACACCTGCCGCAGACCCTGGACCAGTGGCTGGCCGAACAGGTCGCCCTCGGCACCGACGCGACCGAGGCGGCCTGCGTCATGGTGGAACGGCACCTGATCGCCGACGTCGCGTTCATGAACGCGAACGGGCTGACGCACTTCGACACCCACTTCCGCAACATCCTCACCGACGGCCGGCGGCTCTACCTCGCCGATCTCGGCCTGGCGACGTCGCCCCGGTTCGACCTCGCCCCCGCCGAGCGGGACTTCCTCGCGGCGAATGCGACCCACGACGCCGCCTACGCCGTCACGACGCTGGTCAACTGGCTGGTCACGGCGCTGATCGGCGCGGTCGGTCCGAAGCCGTTCACCGCCCGGGAACGCAACGAACTGGTCCGCCGGTACGCCGCCGGTGAGGAGCCGGTCAATGTGCCGCCGGCCGCTGCGGCGATCATCGCGCGGTACGCCCCGGTCAGCGCGGCGCTGAACGACTTCTACTGGCACCTGCACGGGACCAGCCGGGCCACCCCGTACCCGGCCGACGAGATCGAACGGGTCATCGCGGCGGTCGGGTCCGACCTGCGACCCGTCGGGCTGTGAACGAGGTGCGGGCGCCGGGCCACCGGCGGGCGGCGGCCCGGCGCCGACGGGTCAGCCGGCGGTGTCGGTCCGGCCGGTGTCGAGGATCATCGTGTAGGTGCTGATCCGCAGCGGTTCGAGGGTCAGCAGCTCGTGCGCGGCCAGCTCGCCGGTGGTCGGGTTGAAGACCAGCAGGTGCTGCTGACCGTGGGCACGGTCGTCGAAGGTGATCGCCAGCCCGGTCCGCCCGGCCCGGTCGGTCACCTCACCCCGCCAACTGAAACCGGGTACGTCGGCGAGCACCCGCAGGATCTCCGCCCGGGTCCGGCGCGGGACGACGTAGCGCCCGTACAGCGTCATGGTCGCCTTGCCCACGGCACCCGCACCGTGCTCGACCTTCAGCAGGTCGGCCAGGCCGGCACGGTCCGACGGCAGCGGCCGGATGCTCATCGACGGCAGCGGATCCGGGCCGGGTGGCGGGACCTTCTTCGACGTCTGCGGCGGGTTGCGTGTCCAGTAGTCGCGGGACGCCTCGTCCGGGAACTCTGGGTCGAGTTCGGTCCGGATCTGCTGCCCGGTGCCGTCGGCGGCCTGCCAGACCTTCAGCTCACTGACCAGCCCCATCACGTACGGTCCGTTGCCCATCAGCGGATCGCCGTACGACTTCGACGAGTGGTAGGCGTACCGGCCGACGCTGTTCTCGTACGGCGCGTCCCGCAACCGGCCGGCGAGGGCGCGCAGTTCGGCGGCGGCCGGCCTGCTGCCGTCCTGGAACTGGTACGCGATCGGTACCAGCACCCGCCTCGCCGGGATGCCACCGGGAGGGCCGATGGCGGTCGGCACCTCCGGGGTCTCGTCAGTCGACAGGTGGACGACGGTGCCGGCGGCCGCCAGGGCGACCGCCGCTCCCGCCGCGAGCACGAGCCTCCGGGTCGGGCGGGCGGCCGGGCGAACGTCGACCGGCTCCGGGGCCGCCTCGGCGAGGACGATCACGTCGTGCGCCGAGAGCCGGGGCGGTGCGACGGTACCGGTCCGGGTCGGGTCGGCCGGACCGAGCAGGGTACGGATCTGCTGTTCTCCGAACATCACGGTTCCTCTCAGGGCCGGGCCGGCGCCGGCTGGGACGCGGGCCGGGCCTTCCGGGTGGCGAGCGCGGCGGTCAGTCGTCCACGGGCGCGGTGCAGCCGCACCGCAGCGGTCGTACGGGTGCAGCCGAGCACCCGCGCCGCCTCGGACACGGTCAGCTCCTCCCACCCGACCAGGCGAAGGATCTCCTGGTCGAAATCGGTGAGAGTGGACAACGCGGTACGGAGATCGGCGACCCCGACGGTCGCCTCCGGCCCGGCCGAAACCGGTTCCCACAGCCGCTCCCCCTCCCCGATCGGCAGTACGTCCGGCGCCCCCCGACGGGCCCGCCAGTGGTTCGCCAACAGGCGCCGGGCCACCCCGTACAGCCAGGGCAGGGTGTGGTCGGGGACCTCGGCACGGCGCCGCCAGGCGATCACGAAGACCTCCTGGGCCAGCTCCGCCGACGCCTCCGGATCGCCGAGCCGGCGCTGGCCGTAGCGCACGATGTGGGCGTACTGGTCGGCGTAGATCCCGGTGAACCAACTCTCGTCGCGTCTGCGCGGTGGACCCATCCGAACTCCCAACTCGTCGGCGACCTTCACCCTGTTCTGTGTCGCCGCCGACGAGATGATTACCGGTGGTTTCGACCCCGGCGGTCACTCCTCGTGCCAGGCACTCACGTCACGTCCCCGCTGGCCGTTGCCGACCGTCGCCACCACCCCGGTCGCCATCGACACCCCGGCACCGTCGAGCGCCTCCACCACCAGCCCGTCGACGGTGGAATCCGCGTCGACGATCGGGTACGGCATCGCCAGCACCACGGCGGCTCCGGCGACCGGCGCCCGAGCCAGCTCACGCCCGTCCCGTACGACCCGGGCGGCAGCCGCTCCGACCGGCGTCACCACCAGCAGATGCCGCCCCTGCTCACCGAGCGGCACACCGAGCACCCCGGCCCGGTTGGCCGGATCCGTACCCACCTCGAACAGCACACCGGTGCCGATCGCCCCGTCCGCCGCCGGCCGGTCATAGTCGATCTCCACCCGGCCCAGCCAGCCACCGTCCAGTGCCGGCGCGGTCAGCACCGTCGCCAGCCCGTCGAACGAGCGGGCGACCACCCGGCCCGGACCCACACTCGCGTCCGGCTGCGTCGTGCCGGTGATCCGCCCGCCCCAGACCACAGTGGGCAGTGCGGTGACCCGATACCCCCAGTGCTGGGCCGCCTGCGCCACGAGCAGCCGGGCCCGCTGCGGATCGGCGGTGCCGCGCACCCGGGACAGGGCCGCCGTCGCCTGCTCCGCACCGATGCCGTCCGGGGCGAGCGACCCCGGCCCCGGTCGGAGCACCCGGACCACCCCGTCGCAGGTCACCCGCCACCACTCGGGCCGCGTCGTCCGCGGGTCGCGGACCAGGTAGGAACCGGTCGGCTCGACCGTCCACCGGCCCGGATCGGAGACCGGGGCGGTGGCGAAGACACACTCGTCCGGGGCGACCGCCACATGCACCCCCGTGGCCTGGCCGCCGGGAACGGGTGGGGCGATCGAAACGTCCTCGTAGGGTTCGAGCGTGTCGGAAACGCCCCGCTCCTTCGCGCTCGCCGCCAACGCGGCCGGGCCGGCACCCGCCTCGGCATCCAGCCACACCGAGGCGTTCAACCAGCCGGTGCCCGGATCGGGCGCCTCCCGGACGAACGCCACCAACGCGATCCGCCGGCCACCGACGTCGTCGGCGTACAGCACCCGTACCGCGTTCACCGGCACGGTCAGCCGCTCGAACTCGCCCCGGTGCTGGGCCAGGAGCAGCAGACGGGAGAGTGTCCGGACATACTCCGCGTCCTGTGCCACCGCACCACGCATCGGGGACATGAGCAGTTTGTCGCTCCAGGACAGCACCCGTCCGAAGGCGTCGGTCGGGTCGACCGGAGGAATCGCCGGGGGGCGGTCGGCCAACCCGACGGGGCCGACGACGACGGCGAGGGTACCGCCGGTCAGGGCGACCACCACGGCGGTCGCCAGCCCGGCCACCCGCCGCCGCAGGGTCCGCCGATACCGGGCCCGGACCCGGCCGTACGGATCCGGCTGTGGGCGCAGCGTCCTGGTCAGGTCGTCCAGCGCCGCCCGCAGCTCCTCGTCCACGCTCATCGCGCTCCCCCCGTACGCGTCGTCGCCGAGCGGGTCGCGCTCACCAGCGGCGACGAAGATGCCAGTGCCACCCGCAACCGGGCCAGCCCCCTCGACGCGAGGCTCTTGACCGAGCCGACCGAGCAGCCCAGGGTCGCGGCGACCTCCGCCTCCGGCAGGTCGGCCACGTAACGCAGCACGATCACCGCCCGGGTACGGGGTGGCAGCGCACGCATCGCGTCGTGTAGGGCGTGCCGTTCCGCCACCGTGTCCGCCGTGTCCCGGGCCGCCCGCTCCGGCAGGAACGCCGTCAACACCTCGTGCACCCGCTGCCGGCGCCACGTGCTGACATGCTGGTTGATCATGATCCGGCGCAGGTACGCCATCGGCTCGGCGATCCGCTGCCACCGGCGCATCGCCTTCACCAGCGCCGACTGCACCAGATCCTCGGCATCCTGCGCCGACCCGGTCAGGTGGTACGCCACCCGCAGCAGGTCCAGGTAGCGCGTGTCAACGAACTCCCGGAACTGCTCGTCGTCCTCGGTCATCGGCCCCCGCCTCAACTCGGTCACCCACCACGACCCGGAGGGAGTGCCGAAGGTTGAGCCGACCCGGAAAAAAGCCGAACGCGTCGGACGTGGCTGAACGTGAGGGCAGCGGGACCTCAGCCCCGGCCGGCGAACCCGCCCTTCGAAGACCTCGGTGCCGACCAGCGGATCCGACCGGCCCGGTTCACTCGTACGGCTGCTTCGGTGGCTCGACCTGATGCCACGACTCCACCTCCAGGTACGGGATGTCCTCGTCGTTGACCGGGTCCTTGCCGATCCGGTCGGAGTAGCGGCCGACCACGTCGACCCAGGTGTCCGGAGGCAGGCCGGTCGGCGGGTCGCCGGTCAGCCCGAGCTTGATCGGCCGACCGTCGGCCGCGCAGCAGGACAGGATCATGCGGGCCAGGATCGGTTCGCCGTCGGCGCCGGTGGCGACGAAACCGGTGAGCTGCACCCGCCGGTCACCGAGCGACACACCCTTGTCGAAGATGGCCCGGGACGCGTAGTCGAGCACCGCCAGCCGGACCGGGTCCCCCTCGGGCAACGGCGGATAGTCCGACATCGGCTGACTGCCGAGCGCGGTCCCGGCCTGGCCGGCCGCGTACGAGCCCAGGGCCGGCGGGGCGACCAGCAGCAGGCCGAGCACCGGCAGGATGAGCAGCCAACCGACCCTCGGCTCGTGGTGGCCCTTGCCGCCGTGCCCGTGGTCGTGGCCGTGCTCGTGGTCCTCGTCGGCCGGCTCCCCCGGACCGGCACCCGCCCCCGCGCCGACCCTGCGGCGGGCCGGGCGCAGGTCGTACACCAGGGTCATCACCGCGACGGCGATCAGCAGGAGCGCGGACCCGATCAGGAAGGGTTGCAGCCCCTCCTTGACGTACCGCAGGTACATGTCGGTGAAACTGGCCTTGAGCACCGCCCCGCCGAGCAGCAACAACACGACCGCCTGCGCCTGCCGGTTCATCAGAGCACCACCGCTCCCACTCCCACCGCCACCAGCACGGCGATCGCGAACGTCGCCGGGGCGAACCGGAACGCGAACCGCCGCCCGAAGACACCGGCCTGCATCGAGATCAGCTTGAGGTCGACCATCGGCCCGACGACCAGGAACACCAGCCGGGACGTCAGCGAGAACTGCGACAGCGAGGCGGCGACGAACGCGTCCGCCTCCGAGCAGATCGACAGCAGCACCGCGAGGATCGCCAGCGCCAGCACCGACAGGATCGGATTGTCGGCCAGGGTCTGCAACCAGCGCTCCGGAACCAGCACGTTGATGCAGGCCGCCGCCATCGCACCGAGCACCAGGAACCCGCCCGCGTGCACCACGTCGTGCCGTACGGCCGCCCAGAACGCGCGCCCCTTCGACACCCCGTCGAGATCGGGGCGGTGCGGCAGCCGGATCCAGTCGGCCCGCCCCAGCCGCAGCCAGAGCCAGCCCATCACCATGGCGACGATCAGGCTCGCCACACCCCGGCCGACCACCATCTCCGGATTCTGCGGGAAGGCGACCGCGGTGGCGGTGAGCACGATCGGGTTGATCGCCGGGGCGGCGAGCAGGAACGCCAGCGCGGCGGCCGGGGTGACCCCCCGGCGGATCAGCGACCCGGCGATCGGCACCGCCCCGCACTCGCAACCGGGCAGGATCACCCCGGCACAGCTCGCCACCGGCACGGCCAGCGCCGGATGTTTCGGCAACGCCTTCGCCCAGAACGAACGCGGCACGAACACCGCGATCACCGCGCTGAGGACGACACCGAAAACCAGGAACGGCACCGCCTGCACCATCACCGAGACGAAGACCGTGGTCCAGGTCTGCAACCGGGGGCTGGAGATCGCCTCGGCGACCGGGCCCCGGAAGACGACCAGCAGGATGAGCAGTACGGCGAGCACCTCGACCGAACCGATCCGGTCACCGAACAGGCGCCGTCGCGGCGGGTGGTCGCCGGCCTTGGGCGTACCGCCGGGGGTGGTGGAGCCACGGCCGGGACCGGTGGGCGAACCGTGCTGGCGCGGATCCACCGGGTCACCGCCGGTGACGGGCGGGATCGTCCAGTCGATCTCGTCGCCGGAGCCGGCGCGGCGCTCGGTCGCGCGGTCGGAGGCGGTCACGGCTTCTCTGCTCTCCTCGCTCGGCCGGGTCCGGTGGCAGCTCACCCTAACCCGAGTACCGGTGTCGACCACCACACCCGATCGATACGGCACTGTGCCGCGCCGCCGGTCGGTGCTAGCGTCGCCGAAACAACTTCACATCCGACAGGGGAGCGCACAGCGCTGAGAGTGCGGGATGACATCCGCAGACCCTCGAACCTGATCTGGGTAATGCCAGCGCAGGGAGTTCGGTCATGCTCCGGCCCACGCCGGAGTCCGGCATCAGGCCGGGCCGAGGCGTGCGACTTCTCCTGGTTCACTTCGAGAACTGGGAGGCAACACCATGGAAGGTTCCGCCAACAACCGCTGGCGTACGGTCGACGTGGTCATCGCGTCGGTCATCGCGGTCGCGTTCGGGGTCGTCTTCTGGGCCTGGAACTACGTCTGGAGCGCGACCGAGGCGGCCTTCGCCTTCTTCCCGCCGGCACAGGCGATCCTCTACGGCATCTGGCTGATGCCGGCGGTGCTCGGTGGTCTGATCATCCGCAAGCCCGGAGCCGCGCTCTACACCGAGGCGGTGGCCGCGATCGTCTCGGCGCTGCTCGGCACCCAGTGGAGCGGCACCGTCATCCCGCAGGGACTGGTCCAGGGACTCGGCGCCGAGTTGGCCTTCGCCGCCCTGCGGTACCGCTCCTTCAAGCTCCCGGCGGCGTTGCTCGCGGGCGCGTTGACCGGACTGAGCGCCGCCCTGTTCGACTTCTTCGTCTGGAACGGCGCCTACGACCTCTGGTCCTACCGGATCCCGTACGGCCTGGTCACCATCGTGAGCGCCACCCTGCTCGCCGGCATCGGCGCCTGGTCGCTCACCCGCGCCCTCGCCAACACCGGCGCCCTGGACCGCTTCCCCGCCGGCCGCACCCGCACCCGCACCCCCATCTAACCCCCACCCCCACCCCGGGCACCGGGCACCGGGCACCGGGCACCGGGCACCGCCCGGGCCAACGCCGTTGATCATGAAGTTAGCGCAAGTTTCGATCTTCATCTGGCGCACTAACTTCATGATCAACGGCGTGGGTGGGGGTGGGTGGGTGGGTGGGGTGGGTGGGGTGGGTGGGGTGGGTGGGGGTGGGAGGGAGGGGGCAGGGGTGGGTGGGGTTGAGTTGCGGGGGTTTGGGTGGCGGCATGCGGGGCGGAAGCGGTGGGCGGTGCGCGGGCTCGATCTGCGGGTCGGGCGTGGGGAGCGGGTGTTGTTGCTCGGGGCCTCGGGGGCGGGTAAGAGCACGCTGCTGGCCGCGCTCGCCGGGCTGCTCGCCGAGGACTCCGGCGAACAGGCGGGGCTGATCGAGGTCGACGGGGTCGATCCGCGTACGGCACGGGAGCGGGTCGGAATCCTCTTCCAGGACCCGGAAAGTCAGCTCGTCATGGCGCGGGCCGGCGACGACGTGGCGTTCGGGCTGGAGAACCGGGGGGTGGCGGCCGGCGAGATCTGGGGCCGGGTCGACGAGGCACTGGACCGGGTCGGCTTCCCCTACGGGCGGGACCGGTCCACCGCCGCCCTCTCCGGCGGCGAGCAGCAACGACTCGCCCTGGCCGGCGTACTCGCGCTCCGGCCCGGACTGCTCCTGCTCGACGAACCCACCGCCAACCTCGACCCGGCCGGTGCCGCCCTGGTCCGGTCCGCGATCGGCGCGGCCGTCGACCGGGACACCACCCTGATCCTGGTCGAGCACCGGGTCGCCGAGGCGCTGCCGCTGGTCGACCGGGTGGTGGTGCTGGAACCGGGCGGCGGCATCCGCGCCGACGGCACCCCGGACGAGGTCTTCGCCGCGCACGGTGACCACCTCGCCGACGCCGGGGTCTGGGTGCCCGGCCGTTCCGTGCACGCCCGACCGGCGACCACCGCCGCCGGGGACATGTTGCTCACCGCCGACCGGCTCGGCCTGCCGCCCCGGCTGGCCCCGACCGATCTGACCGTACGGGCCGGTGAGGCGGTTGCCGTACTCGGCCCGAACGGGGCCGGCAAGACCACCCTGGCGCTGCAACTCGGCGGACTGATGAAACCGGGTACGGGTCGACTGACCGCCGGTCCCGCCCTGGCCGGAGCCGACGCCCGTACGCCACCGCACCGCTGGCGGGCCACCGCGCTGGTACGCCGGATCGGCTCGGTCTTCCAGGACCCGGAACACCAGTTCCTCACCGGTACGGTCTTCGACGAACTGGCCCTCGGGCCACGCCGGACCGGCCACCCGGAAGCCGCCGTACGCTCCACAGTGGACGATCTGCTGAACAGGCTGAGACTGGACCGGCTCGCCGGGGCGAACCCGTACACCCTCTCCGGTGGTGAGGCGCGGCGACTGAGTGTGGCGACCGCCCTGGCCACCGCGCCCCGGCTGCTGGTACTGGACGAACCGACCTTCGGGCAGGACCGGCGTACCTGGATCGAGCTGGTCGACCTCCTCGCCGAGCTGCGCGACGCCGGCCACGGCGTTGTCACCGTCACCCACGACGCCGACTTCGTGACCGCGATCGCCGACCGGACGGTGACCCTGCCCGGCCGGGGCACCCTCCCCGCCGCCGGGAAACCGACCACCGCCGGTGGCCCGAGCGGTGCCGGGGATCCGAGCGGTGCCGGGAAGCCAACCGATGCCGGGAATCCAACCGGTACCGGGAAGCCGAGCGGTGCCGGGTCGGGGCGGGGAGGGTGGGCGTGATCATCACCGGGGCGGTCGGGAGGACAACCGCGCCACTGGCCCGGCGCAACCCGGTCGCCAAACTCGCCGCCGCGCTGATCTTCTCGTTCACGCTGGTCGCGACGATCGACCCGGTCGCACCCGCCGTCGCCATCGCGATCGAACTGGCCGTGCTGCCACTGTTCGGCATCGGCTACACCACACTGGCCCGCCGGGCCTGGCCGCTGCTGCTCAGCGCGGTGGGCATCGTGATCACCATGGTGCTGTTCGCCGCCGACCGTACCGGAGCCGTGCTGCTCGACGCCGGTCCGATCACGGTCACCACCGGGGTCCTCAGTACCGCCCTGGGGCTCGCGTTGCGCCTGATCGCGGTGGCACTGCCCGGCATCCTGGTGTTCGCCACCACCGACCCGACCGACCTGGCCGACGCGCTGATCCAGAACGCCAAGGCACCGCCACGGTTCGCCCTCGGCGCGCTGGCCGCGTTCCGGATGCTGCCGCTGCTCGCCGCCGAGTGGCATCTGCTGGGCATGGCCCGCCGGGCCCGGGGCGTGGACGCCGGGCGCAACCCGGTCGCACGGCTACGGCTCTTCGCCGCCACCGCGTTCGCCCTGCTCGTCGGGGCGATCCGGCGGGGCACCCGGTTGGCCACCGCGATGGACGCCCGCGGCTTCGACGCCGGCACCCCGCGTACGGTCGCCCGGCGGCAGCGGTTCACGCTGGCCGACACCGCGTTGGTCCTGGGTGCCGCCGTACTCGCCGGGGCGGCGCTGACGGTCAGCATCCTGCTCGGTACCTTCCAACCACTGCTCGGCTGATCATCACCGGCACCGCCGGTACCGCCGTCCCCGGAAGGATGCCGATGACCGTCGCCCTACGGGTACCGGCCACCCCGACCACGCCCGCGCTGCTGCTCCGGCCCTGGATCGATGGTGACGTCGAGGGGTTGGTCGAGGCGTACCGCGATCCGGTCCTGCGCCGGTGGACCCGGATGCCGGTGTCGGACGCCGAGGAGGCGATGCACTGGCTGGCGCTACAGGCCGAGGGCTGGCAGAGCGGCCGACGGCACAGCTTCGCCATCCTGGAGGACGAGCCGTTGGCAGGCCGATCCCCGGAAGACCGGTCTCTGGATGACGGGGCGGTGGAGAATCGGCGGGTTGCTGGCGAGGGTGGGGTGCTGGGCAACGTGGTGCTGAAGACGGCCGAGCCGGGATCGGGTTCCGCCGAGGTCGGCTACTGGACGGCGGTGCACGCGCGTGGTCGGGGAATCGCCCCGCTCGCCCTGGAAGCGTTGACCGGCTGGGCCTTCGACACGTTCGCGTCGTCCGGCCTGAGCCGCCTCGACCTGCTCCACCAGGTGGACAATTCCGCCTCGTGCCGGGTGGCGGAGAAGGCCGGCTACCGCTTCGAGCAGGTCCTGCCGGCCCGACCACCCTTCCCCAACGACGGCCACCTGCACACCCGGCACCGCACGCGGCTCGACGCCGGGGCGGCGGAACGGGTCACTTCGCCTGCGCGGTGACCCTGGTCGCGGTGACCGTACCGGCGGAGTTGGGTCCGTCGACGGTGACGGTGTCACCGGCCTTCAGATCCTTGAGCGAACCGGATCGCGCGATCGCCACCGCGGTGTCGGTGCCGGTCCGCACGGTGATCACTGTGCCGTCGGCGGTCTGGAGGTAGACGGTGCTGCCGTCGACCAGTTTCACTGTGCCGGTGGTGCTCCCGGCCGTACCACCACTGCCGTCGACGCCACTGCCGGTGCCCGTACCGGTGGTGGTGGTGCCGCCGGGCCGGCCTGCGCCGCCGGGGAAGCCGGCGAAACCGCCCGCGCCGCGCTGGGCACCCCGACCGGTCGCCGCCGCCGGACCGGTGCCGGCCGGATCGCCGTACGACTTCTGCACCTGGACCCCACCGGCAAAACCGCCGACCAGCAGCACCGCCGCAGCGAGGTAGAGGGTCGCCCGGTTCCACCACCGGCGCCCCGCCACGGCGGCCAGTTCGTCGGCGAGGTTGTCGTCGGACTCCGGTCGGGCCGGCGGGGTGTCCGTCGGGACGTCCCGGTGAGCCCCGGGTACGGCCGGCGACCGGCGACCCCACCGCACTGCTCTGCTCATGGTTGCTTCCCCGGAATCACTCGTGGCTCACTCGTAGCGGAGGGCGTCGATGGGCCGCAGACCGGCGGCGCGGCTGGCCGGTACGCTGCCGAAGAAGAGCCCGATCGCGACCGAGACGCCCAGCGCCAGGGCAATCGAACCGGGCACCACCACCGGCTTGACGCCGACGATGGTGAAGTGACTGCCGACCAGGGCCGCCAGCACGCCCAGTCCCCCGCCGACCAGGCTGAGCATGGTCGCCTCGGCCAGGAACTGGGTCAGAATCACCCGGCGGGGCGCACCGAGCGCCTTGCGGATGCCGATCTCGCGGGTCCGCTCGGTCACCGTGACCAGCATGATGTTGGTGATGCCGATCCCGCCGACCAGCAGGCTGATCCCGGCCACCGCGCCGAGCAGGACGGTGAAGGTGTCGGCGGTCTCGGTCTGGGTCTGGAGCAGTTGGGCCGCGTTCTGGATCCGGTACGGCGCGCTCTGCGCCCGCCCGCCGGCGGCCGGGGTGACCTTGAGTCGCTGGTCGAGAATGGTGGCGACCTGCGCCTGGGCGTCGTCCACCCGGTCCGGTCCGGTCGCCTCGACCAGCACGGAGTTGACCGGGCCGTAGCCGGTCAGGGTCTGCTGCACCGCGGTCAGCGGCGCGATCGCCACGTCGTTGGCATCCTGGAACCCGGTCGCGGAACCCTTCTCCGCCAGTACGCCGACCACCGTGTAGAGCGCACCGCCGACGGTCACCTGCGCGCCGAGCGGATCGGTGCCGGGGAACAGCTCGGTGGCCACGGTCTGCCCGATCAGCACCACCCGCCGGCCCTGGGCGAGATCGGAGTCGCTGAACGCGGCGCCGGTCGCCACCGAGGTGTTCGACGCCCCGAGATAACTCGGGTACGTGCCGACGAACTGCGCCACCTCGTGGTCGGTCCCCTGGTACGTGATGGTCGCCGACGCGTTCACCACCGGCGAGACCGACCGGACGTCCGGCGCCAGGACCGGATCCTTCAGCGCCAACGCCGTCGGTACGGTGATCGCGTCGCTGCCGCTGCCGCCGCGCGCGGTGCTCTGCACGGTGAGGGTGTTGCTGCCCAACGCGGCGATCCGGTCGGTGATCTGTCTCGCCGAGCCGTTGCCGACGGCGACCAGCAGGATCACCGCCCCGACCCCGATCAGGACCCCGAGCATGGTCAGCGCCGAGCGGAGCTTGTTGGCGGTGACCCCGCGTACGGCGAAGCGCAGGATCTCGAAGAAGCTCACCGGATCGGCTCCAGTCGTACCGTCGCCGGCTCGGAGCCGCCGGCACCGGACCGGGCACCCGTTCGACCGTCCTGGCGCTGGTCGCTGGCGATCTCCCCGTCGAAGAGCCGGATCAGCCGCTTGGCCCGGTCGCCCACCTCCGACTCGTGGGTGATCATGACGATGGTGCGACCGGCCGCGTTCAACCGGTCGAAAATGGCCAGTACGTCCGACGTCGACCGGCTGTCCAGGTTGCCGGTCGGCTCGTCGGCCAGGATCAGCGCCGGCTCGGTGACCAGCGCACGGGCCACCGCCACCCGCTGCTGCTGCCCGCCGGAGAGCTGGTTCGGCTCGTGTCCGGCCCGGTCGGCCAGCCCCACCAGGTCGAGCGCGGCGAGCGCCCGGCGCCGCCGCTCGTTCGCCCGGACCCCGGCGTACGCCAACGGCAGTTCCACGTTGGCCACCGCGCTGGTCCGCGCGATCAGGTTGAACGCCTGGAAGACGAACCCGATCCGCCGGTTGCGGACCAGGGCGAGTTGCCGGTCGTCCAGCCGGCTGACGTCCACCCCGTCCAGCAGGTACTGCCCGGTGGTGGGCACGTCCAGGCAGCCGAGGATGTTCATCAGCGTCGACTTGCCCGAACCCGACGAGCCCATGATGGCGAGGTAGTCACCGGCTCCGACGGCGAGTGACACCCCGCGCAGCGCGTGCACGGTCGCCTCGCCCTCGCCGTACCTCTTGGTCAGCCGGCGGACGTCGAGCACCACGCGGCCGGGCGCGCTCATCGCCCACCCCGCGCCGCCCCGGCGCCCCGGGGAAAGCCGCCGCCACCGGTGAAACCGCCGCCACCGGTGAGTCCACCGCCCGGTCGGCCGCCACCGGTCGTGCCGGTCCCGGGAGCGGACGTCCGGACCACGACCAGCTCACCGACCCGCAGGCCGGAGGTGACCTGTACGGTCTGGTCGCCGGTCAGCCCGACCTCGACCGGGCGGGTCACCGGCTGCCCGTTCTCCAGCACCGTGACGGTGTGCCGGTTGCCGACGGTGGTGAGCGCCGCCGAGTTGACGTAGATCGCGTCCTGCACCTGGCCGACCGTCACCGTCGTCTGGACGGTCTGGCCGGGGCGGGCGCCCGGCGGGAGCTGGCCCACCCCGAACACCACACCGTAGGTGACCACGTTGTTGCTGGTGCTGGCGTTCGGGTCGATCGAGGTGAGCGTGCCGGTCGCGGTGGCACCGGCGAGGGCGTTCCAGGCGATCGTGGCCACCTGGCCGACCTTGAGTTTGGTCGCGTCGGCCTCGGCCACCGAGGCGGACACCTCCAGTTTGCCCAGGTCCGCGAGCTCGACGAAACCGCCGTTCGAGCTACCGTTCGCCGTACCGGCCGAGGCGTTGCCGGACGACGCTCCCCCGGACGAGCCTGCGCCGACGGAGCCGTTCGACGAACCGCCGGATGAGCCGGAACCGCTCGATCCGGCGCCGCTCGGCCCGGAGCCGGTGGAGCCGGAGCCGCCGGTGGAACCGCCGACGCTGCCGTTGACGGCGACCACGGTCCCGGCCATCGGCGCCTTGAGCACCGTGCCGTCGACCGCGTCCAGGGCGGTGTCGACGGCCAACTGGGCGGTGGTGACCTGGCTCTGGGCGTCGGTGGTGTCGGCACCGGCCGCCTCGGCGCGGTCGCGGGCCGCCTGCGCCGCGCTCAGGTTCGCCCGCGCGGCGGTGAGCTGCCGGTTCGCGGCGGTCGGGTCGACCTTCGCCAGCACCGCGCCCTTGGTGACGAGGTCACCGACCTTGACCCGGATCTCGCTGACCGTACCGCCGGTGCCGAAGGTGGCACCCGCGGTGGCGGCGCTGCGCAGCGTGCCGGCCGCGGAGACGGTGGCGGTCACGGTGCCCTGCCCGACCGGGAGCGTACGGGTCGTGGCGCCGGTCGCCGCCGCACTGGACTCGGGCCTGACGAAGGAGGCGTAGACCCAGACCCCGCCGCCGAGGATCGCCAGGCCGAGTACGGCGTTGACGAGCACCGACGGGCGGCGTAGCGGGACCAGACGTCGCACCGGCATGCGAGCCAGCCTGGATCACCCGGCTCGGAACAGCCCCGGCGTCAGCTCGGAGCATCCTGAGAAGCGTCGGCCGAGACGGGGCCGGGCACGGTCGGCAGCAGCACCCGGAACGTCGCGCCGGGCCCGCCCGTGCCGACCAGGTCGACCCGGCCACCGTGACCCTGCACGATCGCGGCCACGATGGACAGACCGAGCCCGGACCCGACACCGGGACTGCGGGTGCGGCTCTGGTCGACCCGGTAGAGCCGCTCGAAGATCCGGTCGGCGTGCTCGGGCGGGATGCCGGGACCGGTGTCGGCGACCTCCAGCACCGCGTACTCGGCCTGCACTCCGGGGTAGGCCGGGCCGGCGGTGGACCAGCGCCCCACCCGTACGGTGATCTCCGTGTCCGGCGGGGTGTGCTGCAACGCGTTCGTGACCAGGTTCGTCGCCACCTGACGCAGCTGGTGCTCGTCGCCGAGCACCGTGACCGGCTCCAGAGCACCACCGACGGTGCCCGCACCGGGGCCGTCGACACCGGTACCGGGAGCGTCCGCGCCGACGGGGGCAAACGGGACCAGCCGGACCGGCCGGTCGGGCCGGCGGGCGTACGCGTCCCGGATCGTGTCGGCGGCGATCGCCAGCAAATCCACCGGGGCCCGGTTCATCGGCCGACGCAGGTCCAGCCGAGCCAGATGCAGCAGGTCCTCGACGAGCAGGCCCATCCGGGCCGCCTCGCCCTCGATCCGGCTCATCGTCTCGTCCAGCGCCGGTCCGGGTGGCGCCCCGCCGCGCCGGTACAGCTCGGCGAAGCCGCGGATCGAGGTGAGCGGCGTACGCAACTCGTGCGAGGCGTCCGCGACGAACTGCCGTAGCCGCTGCTCGGAGGCGGTACGGGCGGCCATCTCGGCGCCGATCCGGTCGAGCATGACGTTGAGCGCGATGCCCAGCCGCCCCGGCTCGGTGTGCGGGTCGGCGTCCTCCACCCGCCGGGCCAGGTTACCGGCGGTGATCTCACTGGAGATGCGTTCCATTCGGGTCAGCGGACGCAACCCGATCCGTACCACCAACGCGGCGACCAGCCCGAGCACGAGCAGGACCAGCAGCATCACCGCCGCGTCGATCAGCAGCAACCCGTCGGCGGTGGCGTCGACGTCCCGCAGCGACACCGCCACCACCGCCAGCCCACCGCTGGCGGTCGGTGCCGACAGCACCCGCCAGGTGCTGCCACCGTCCGTCGCGTCGACGGTGAACGGCCCACCGCTGCCGGCGCGTTCGGCCAGGTCGGCGAAGCCGGTCAGCTCCGGCGGGGAGAGTTCCTCGTGGGAGAGGACGGCGACCAGCACCCGACCGTTCCCGTCGTAGATCACCACCGCCTGGCCGGGTCCGCCGGCCGGGGTGGACCGGCCGGCGCGGGTCGGCGCCGATCCGAGTTCGGGCACCAGACCCGCGGCGTACGGGCGGATCGACCGCTCCAACTGCTCGTCCACCCGGTCGGTGAGGTACGACCGGAGCAGCACCAGCCCGGCGGCGTTCGCCACGACCAGCGCGATCGCGGTCAGTACGGCGATCACCACCACCAGCCGGGCGCGCAGCGTCCAGTGGCTCCACCGACGTATCCGGGCCAGTCGCCGCCGCCACCGCCCGACCGGGGGTGCCGCCGTCCAGTCGGGCGGTGGCGGGGGCGGCCAGCCGGATGGGGCGGCCCGACCGGGTGGGGCGGTGCCGCCGGGCTGGCCGGGTCGGCTGGTCACTCGCCGGCCGGTCGAGGCAGCCGGAGCGCATACCCGACGCCCCGTACCGTCTGGATCAGTGGCGGATCCCAGCGGTCGATCTTCTTCCGCAGGTAGTAGACGTACGACTCGACGATCCGGCCGTCGCCGCCGAAGTCGTAACTCCAGACCCGGTCGAGGATCTGCGCCTTGCTGACCACCCGACCGGCGTTGACCATCAGGTAGCGCAGCAGGTTGAACTCGGTCGGCGACAGGTCGACCAGCCGGCCGGCGCGGCGTACCTCGTGCGCGTCCTCGTTCAGCTCCAGATCGGCGTACTGGATCACACCCGGCTCGGGCTCGACCCGGGTGCGCCGCAGGATCGCCCGGATCCGCAGCACCACCTCCTCCAGGCTGAACGGCTTGGTGACGTAGTCGTCCGCGCCGACGGTCAGCCCGGAGATCCGGTCCTCCACCGCGTCGCGCGCGGTCAGGAAGAGCACGGGTACGCCCCGGCCGTCGGTCGCCGTACGCAGTTGCCGCGCCACCTGGAAGCCGTCCAGGTCCGGCATCATCACGTCGAGTACCACCAGGTCCGGCTCGAACTCGGCGGCGGCGGCGAGCGCCTCGTGCCCGCCGTACGCGATCCGCACCTCGAAGTCGATCAGCCGCAGGGTCGCCGAGAGCAACGCGCAGATGTTCGGCTCGTCGTCCACGACGAGCACCCTGGTCGACCGCCGGGTCGACTCTCCTGCCGATGGGCGCACCCGTCGACCTCCTCCACCTCGAAGTCCGGGTCATCTCTAGCCCAGTCCGCTGGGAACGACCTGGGAGCCGGGTAAGGAAGTGCTGGGGAGGATCACCAGTCGAGGACGACCTCGTCCCCTTCGGCGAGGCCACCGACAACCTCGACGTACCGGTCCCCCCGTACGCCGACGGTGACCTGGCGGGGTTCGGTGCCGCCGGCCGGGGTTCGGACCAGCACCTGCGCGGTTGCGGTTGTCGTGCCCGCCGGGCCGCCCGGCACGGCGTCCGGTCCGCTGGCCGGCGGGTCGACGGTCGGGTGGACCGCGGTCGCGGGCACCCGCAGCACGGCCGGCACCGACTCAACCGTGACCTGTGCGTTCGCGGTCTGCCCGACCAGCGCGTCGGCGGGCACCCGGTCGAAGGCGAGCAGAGCACCGTATCGGACGAGTTGCCCGCTCGGGGTACCAACCGGGTCGACCTGGGTCACGTGCGCCGGGAACTCCTCGCCGGGCCGGTTCGCCAGGGTCACGGTGGCGACCAGGCCGACGGCCAGACGCCCGGCGTCCGCCTCCGGGAAGCTCGCCTCGACCTCCATCCCGGCCACGTCGCCGAGGGTGACGAAGGTGCTGCCGCCGCCCACGACCGCACCGACCCCGCCAGCGACGGAGAGCACCTTCCCGGCGATCGGCGCGGTGATCCTGGTGCCGGTAAGCAGGTCCGACGCGGTGTCCAGGTTCAGTTGGGCGGCGGTCACCTGCTGCTGGGCCCGGAGTACGGGATCCGGGCCGCCGGCCGACCCGACCCCGCTCCGACCGTCGCACTCCCCCGCACCGCCCGCCGGCCGGCCCGCCCCACCGGCGGCCGGTTGCCCGGTCCCGGCCACCCCCGGCCGTCCCGCCGGCCCGCTCGTGGCCGACGGGACGGGCGTCGCCGAACCGCCGGACGCACCGGACGGGCTCGGCGAGCCGGTACGGGCAGACCCGCTCGGCGCAACCGACCCGCTCGGCATCGGCGTCCCGCCGCCCCCACCGGTGCCGGCGTCGCATGCGGTGGGCGGGGGCGGCGTGGCCTGGCGTTGCTCGGCGGCGTCGAGCGCCGTCCGCGCCTCGGTCAACGCGCTCCGGGCCGAGTCGACCCGCTGCTGCGCGTCGGCCGGATCGAGTTGCGCCAGCAACTGACCGGCGGTCACCTGGTCGCCCGCCCGTACCTTGACGGCGGTGACCGTACCGGTGCCGCTGAATCCGAGGCTGCGGGTCTGCGCCGGGCGCAGGGCGCCGGTGGTGGCGATGGCGAGCGTGACGTCACCACGATCCACCCGGGCGGTCGCCGCCGGGCGGGACGGCTCGGCATCGTCGCCGGTCAACGCGTACGCCGCCACCGAGCCGGACAGTACGAGCACGACGGCCACGCCACCGGTCAACCACCACACCCGCCGGCCGCGTCCGGCACGCCCCGACGCCCTCAGGCCGATCCCCATGACGGGCGATTGTCATCGCCCCGGCTCGGCGCTGACTCGGCCGTACCTCGGAATCGCCTGAGAGTCCCCGGCGTGCACCGCCGGCACCAGCGCCACCAGCGGCGTCGCCCGGTCGGGCGCCGATTCCCAGCCGGCGTCGAGGCTGGTCCGATCTTGCCCGGAGGTGGTCCCGGTTACCTGTGGACGCGCCCCGGGGACCCTCTCACCCTCTCCGCCCCGGTGGCGCCGACCCGAGGGAGGTACCGGTGGCGGTGTTGAGCTGGTGGGCGCGCTGGACGTTGACCGCGGCGGCGGGGTCGGCGGCCCTGATCCTCGCGACAGCCTGCGGCGGTGCCGACACCAGTGGTCAGGACGCGGCGGCACCGGCGGCGGATGGTCGATCCGACGCCTTCGCCGCGTACGTCGGTTGCCTGAAGAAGCAGGGCATCGACGTGCCTGACAGCCTGCCCACCGGACGGCCGTCCGCGCGACCACGGCCGGACGGCTCCGGTCGACCGTCCGGCTTCCCGTCCGGACGGCCGTCGCGTTTCCCCTCCGGGCGGCCGTCCGGCCAGCCGTCGCCGGGTGCGTCCGGCTGGCCGGGCGGCTATCGGGGGCCCGGCGGCGGCTTCTCCGGAATCCGGCCGTCCGGGGTGGACGACGCGACCTGGCAGAAGGCACAGCAGGCGTGCGCCTCCGTCCTGCCCAGCGGTGGTCCCGGTCGGGGGCAGGGCCGCGCCGGTCGGCCGGGTGGCGGTGCCGCGCCGGACACCGCGTACGCGAACTGTCTGACCGATCACGGCGTGACGCTCGCCCCCGGCCTGAGCACCACCGACCCGAAGGTGAGCGCCGCCCTCGACGCGTGCCGGGTGCTCAGCCCGAGCCCGTCACCGGCCGGCTGACCCCGGTCGACACCTCAGGACATCAGCTCCGGCGGCACGGCCACCTCCAGGTGTTCCAGCAGCGCGGCGACCTTGTGGTCGAGCTCGACACCGACCGAGGTGATCTCCGGGCGGCCGTACGAGCCGACGAGGCTGCTCGGCTGGTCGAGGGAGAACCAGGTGCCGGTACTGCCGTCGTCGCTGATGGTGACCCTGAGTGGCACGTACAGGAAGACGGTCGGGTCGTGCCGGAACATCCGCTCGGCGATCACGTGGTTGCCCATCAGGTACTGGGCGCACCGGGCCTGGTCCCCGGCCACCCCCATGATCCACTGCGCGTCGATGTGCCAGTAGATGAGGAAACCGTGCGGGGCCACCTGGTTCGTCACCTCGACCCACTCCGGCCAGTCCGCCTTCCGCTCGGCCAGGGCCTTGAACGTCGGGATGTCGAACACCGGCACGGCCTGCTCGTACCGTCGCCGGAAGTCGTCGAAGGGCGCGTCCACCGGAATGGTGAGCCGACGCGCCGGATAGTCGGTCCGTACGACCTCGCGGGCGACCATGACCCCACCTCCTCTTTCTCCGGACGGGCCGGCGTCCGGGTGCGGCGCACCTCGCCGACGTCACGCCGCGAGCGCCCCGCGGCACCGGCCGTCACTGGCGCACGGTAGCCCGACCGCCCACCGACCGCGCCGGAAACACCGGTTTTGTCACCCTGCCCCGGCGCGCACCGTCACCCGGGCGAGGAGGCTGCCGTCGCTCCCGGCCACCGACGCACCGACCGCCGGCCGGACGGAGCACCCCTACCGGGCGAGCACCGCCATACACCCAGCGTGACGCAGCGCTGCGAGCAGTGCGGACGCGGCCGAGCACACATGCTCGAAGCCGCATGTTCGCACCCATGCCGCGATCAGGACACCTGCCGTTCCACAGGCTTCGCGACATTGGCGCCACATACTGCGCGAAACGGAGTCACCCATGGGTCACGATCACTCTCATCACGGCCACGACCACGGCCACAGTCACGACCACGGTCACGAGCACAACGTGGATCTGACGCCGGCCCTCGACCTGGCCGTACCGGACAGCGAGCTGTCGCCGTCGGAGCTGTCCCGGCGCGGTTTCCTGCGCAACGCCGGCCTGCTCGGCGCCGGTGCCGCCGCCGCGACCGTGCTGGCCACCCCGGAGCTGGCGCACGCGCACGGATCCGACAAGAGCGACGACCGGGACCGCACCGGCGGCTTCCAGTGGCTCGCCGGTGACCACCACATCCACACCCAGTACAGCTCCGACGCCCAGTACCGGGTGATCGACCAGGCACGGCACGCCCAGGCGTACGGCCTGGACTGGATGGTCATCACCGACCACGGCAGCGTCGCCCACGCCAAGATCGGCGTCGACAAGGTCAACCCGGAGATCGTCGCCGCCCGCGAGCAGCTCAAGGAACTGCTGATCTTCCAGGGCATGGAGTGGAACATCCCGGCCGCCGAGCACGGCACCGTCTTCGTCCACCCCGGACGCAACGAGGTCGCCGTCCTCAAGGAGTTCGAGAACGGCTTCGACGGCTCGGTCACCGGCACCTCCGGCCCGGGTGCGGCCAACGAGGCGCTCGCCATCGCCGGCGTCAAGTTCCTCGCCGAGGCCGTCCGCAAGCGTCGGGTCGACGGTGCGCTCTTCCTCGCCAACCACCCGGCCCGCCGGGGCGTCGACTCGCCGCACGAGATCCGGGCCTGGCGCGACGCCGACCCGACCGTGGCGATCGGCATGGAGGGCGCCCCCGGCCACCAGGCCGCCGGCATCCCCGGTGGCACCGGCCGTGGCCGTGGCTACTACGAGAGCAGCCCGGGCGCCGAGTCGTTCCCCGGCTACCCGCTGGAGAGCTACCGCACCTGGGGCGGCTTCGACTGGATGACCTCCACCGTCGGCGGCCTCTGGGACAGCCTGCTCGCCGAGGGCAAGCCCTGGTGGATCAGCGCGAACTCCGACTCGCACGTGAACTACCTGGACACCTCGCAGCGCGGCCCGGACAGCAACTTCGACCGCGACGGCAAGCAGGCCGACCCCGTACGCGGCCCGCTGCTCACCGCGGCCGGCGACTACTGGCCGGGCTTCTACAGCCGGACCCACGTCGGCGCCAGCTCGGACAGCTACCGCGCGGTCATGGACGGCCTGCGCGCCGGCCGGGTCTGGGTCGACCACGGCGGCCTGATCAAGGGCCTCGACGTACGGGCCCGGGTCGCCGGTGACCGGCACCGCGACTCCGGCACCCCGCTCGGCGGCACGCTGCGGGTGCGCCGGGGCGAGCAGGTCGAGGTCACCATCGACATCGACCTGGCGACCACCCCGAACTGGTCACAGTTCGTGGCGAAGCTGGCCCGGGTCGACGTGATCGCGGGCGCGGTCACCGGTCCGGTACGCGACGGCGACACCTTCACCGCCCCGCGTACCCGGGTGGTCAAGTCGTTCGAGGTCAGCGCCAAGAACAACGGCCGGGTGTCGTTCAGCTACAACTTCGGCAAGGTCAACGAGCCGTTCTACCTGCGGGTCCGGGGCACCGACGGCAACCGCACCGCCCCCGGCCTGATGGGCGCCTCAGTGGACCCGCACGGTCCGGCGATGGACGTCGTCGGCGACGCCGACCCGTGGGCCGACCTGTGGTTCTACGGCAACCCGATCTGGGTCCTGACCAAGTGACCTACCTGGGCGTCAGCCTCGGTCACCGGGGCATCAGCCTCGGGCACCGCAACGACCTGGAGGCGGAGCAGTGGCTGCGCGACGTCGTGCTGCCGCTCAGCCTGCCGGATCTGACCGCCTGTACGCACCTCATGCGGGAGCCGTACCCGCATGTGGCGCTGAGCCTCAGCGGCGCGGGCATGGAGTCGGCGACGTTGCCGGCGGTGCCGGTCGAACTCCGGGACGCGGCCACGGCCGCCGCGGCCGAACACGCCACCCGCCGATCCGGTCGGGCGGTCTACTTCGCCGGGGTCGAACGGCTGGTCGGCACGATCACGGTCGGCGAACTGCTGGCCTGGAGCGCGATCGACCGGGTGGCCGTGCTCGGCGGCTCCCCCGCGCAGGAGGACACCCGGATCCACACCCGGGACTTCGTCCGCCCGCTGTGGCAACACGGTGAGCTGGTGCTGACCACGCAGCCGGCCCGTGGCGGCATCCTCGTCCCGTTCGAGATGCCCGACCCGACCCCCTGCTGCGCCGACCACTAACAACCGCGCCGACCACCGGCGCAACGAGAAAGGCCCCTTCCCGTCGTACTCCGACGACGGGAAGGGGCCCGTTGCGCCTCCAGCTACAACGCGACCGCTTCCAGCAGCAGCACGACCGCTTTCCGTGGCAACGCGACCGCTTTCCTGCGCAGCGCGACCGCCGATCAGCTCCGGCGGAAGGCGTACTGGCGGGTCGGGCGGGTGCCCTGCGACCGGCCCACACCACCCGAGCGCCCACCCCGCACCGGCGGACCGGCCTTCGGCGCGGCCTTCGGCAGCGACACCGGCGCACCGGTCCCCGGCACGTCGACCGATCCGGGCACCCCGGTCACGTCGACCGATCCGGGTACTCCGGTCACGTCGATCGATCCGGGTACTCCGGTCAGGTCGAGTTCCGGCTGCTGTGCCGGTACGGCGGCGGGCGTGGCGTCGCGGTTGCGCTGACGATCGCTTCGAGAGTTTCGCTTACCAGGCATTCTGGCCTCCTTCGGAAGATCTCCACCCCGCTCGTGTCGAGGCGGTCGGGTGAGAAAGGAGTGCCTGCGGCGCCCGGAACAACGGCTCCGCGACGGTCACGACGACCGGATGTCAGGACGACCGACGGCGAGGACAATCAACGGTCGGGATCATCACGACGGGTGCATCACGACGGGTGCGGAGAGCGCACGGACGCCCGGCACGGGCCCACGGCGAGAAGCGGCGGGCCGGCACGGTGCACAGGGGCATCAGTAACGCATGGCACCGACGCTAACCGCATCCGGCGCCCCACGCATCCGATTTATCTCGACGACACCGATCACGGTGGCCCGGACCGTACGACAGTGCGACCATCAACGACATGCTGATCGCGTTTTCGGTGAGTCCGCTCGGCGGTGGGGAGTCCGTGGGTGACGCGGTGGCCGAGGCCGTACGGGTGGTCCGGGAGTCCGGGCTGCCGAACGAGACCAACGCCATGTTCACCCTGATCGAGGGCGACTGGGACGAGGTGATGGCGGTGGTGAAGCGGGCGGTCGACGTACTCGCCGAGCAGTCGCCACGGGTGAGCCTGGTCCTCAAGGCGGACATCCGGGCCGGTGTCACCGACGCGCTGACGTCGAAGGTGGCGCACATCGAGGCCCGACTGGCGCAGGGATGACCGACCCGGCGCCATCACCCACCGATCCGATCACGCCGGCACCACGGCTGCTGATGTGGGACATCGACGGCACCCTGGTGCAGACCGGCGGGGTGGCGAGACTCGCGTACGCGGAGGCGTTCACCACGCTCACCGGGGTGCCCTGGCAGCGGATGCCGCACGCGGCGGGACGGACCGACCGGGACCTGGCCGCCGAGGCGTTCACCACGCACGGAGTGGCCGACTACGAGCCGTACCTGGAGGAGTTCTTCCTCCGCTACGCCGCCGCGCTCACCGCCCGCCGGCATTTGATCACCGAACAGGGCCGGGTGCTACCCGGCGTCGCCGCCGTGCTCGCCGGGTTGGGCGACCACCCGCACGTCATCCAGACCCTGGTGACCGGGAACATCCCCTCCGTCGCCGAGGACAAGCTCACCGCCCTCGGCCTCGGCGCCGGCCTGGACCTCGACATCGGCGGCTACGGGCGGCACGACACCGTACGCGCGGCCCTGGTCCGTCAGTGCCGCGACCGGGCCGAAGCCAAGTACGGCCACCGCTTCGCCCCCGCCGACATCCTGGTCATCGGCGACACCGTGCACGACGTGACCGCCGCCCTGGCCAACGGAGTCACCGCAGTGGGCGTGGCCACCGGCACCACCACCGCCGCCGCCCTGACCGCAGCCGGCGCCCACATCATCCTGACCGACCTAACCGACACAGCGAAGGTAATACCCCTCCTCTCCAACACCACCCCCACCCTCCCCACCCCCACCTCACATTCCGCCCCCTAATACAGAGAAAGAGTGCCTATTCCCCAAGGAATAACCACTCGTTCTCTACAAGAGCGCGAACCCCCCGCCCGCTCCGACCGCAACCCACGTCGCGAGTCGACCGAGCGACGGCGGGGGGGGGGGGGGGGGGGGGGGGGGGGGGGGGGGGGGGGGGGGGGGGGGGGGGGGGGGGGGGGGGGGGGGGGGGGGGGGGGGGGGGGGGG
>NZ_JBVJHT010000020.1:0-132369 GCF_055586685.1 Micromonospora sp. NPDC049529 | reverse complement strand
GGAATGGTGGCTCAGCCACGAATCCAGCCGCGTCATCACCTGCTCCGGCTACATGCGCGACCAGGTCAACAACCTCTTCAACCTCCCCACCACCCAGATCGACGTGGTGCCGAACGGGGTGGAGGCGCACCGCTGGCAGGCCAGCGCCGCCGCCGTGGCCGCCGCCCGCAAGCGCTTCGCCGGGGACGGACCGCTGGTCACCTTCGCCGGCCG
The DNA here is from genome assembly GCF_055586685.1 of Micromonospora sp. NPDC049529. Lineage (NCBI taxonomy): Bacteria > Bacillati > Actinomycetota > Actinomycetes > Micromonosporales > Micromonosporaceae > Micromonospora > Micromonospora sp. NPDC049529. Next base: position 132,156 of record NZ_JBVJHT010000020.1, on the reverse strand, counting down.
GCTGGTCTACGAGAAGGGCGTCCAGCACCTCATCGCCGGACTGCCCCGGCTGCGCCGGGAGCACCCGGGGCTGCGGCTGGTGATCGCCGGGGACGGACCGTACCGGGCCGAACTGGAGGCCGACATCGACCGGCTCGGGGTACGGGGTGCGGTCACCCTGCCCGGTTTCCTCGGTGGTTCGGACCTGCCCGCGATGATGGCCGCGTCGGACTGCTTCGCGGTGCCGAGCATCTACGAACCGTTCGGCATGGTGGCGCTGGAGGGTGCTGCCGCCGGTGCGCCGCTGGCGGTCGCCGCCACCGGTGGGCTGGCCGAGATCGTCGAGACCGGGGTGACCGGGATGACCTTCGAGCCGAAGGACCCGGACGCGCTCGCGGACGCCGTACACGCCCTGCTCGTCGACAGTGACCGGGCGCGGCAACTGGCCCGACGGGCCCGACGGATGGTCTCCGACGACTACGGCTGGGCGTCGATCGCGCAGCGCACCGCGGCGACGTACGCCACCGCGATCAACCGGGCCGGCGAGTTCGCCACCGAGCAGGCGGCGCACCGGCTGGCGCACGGCCGCCCGGTGCTGGACATCCCGGCGGGCAACCTGCTCGCCGCCGTCGGCGCCCGCTGACCGCGCGACCACCCCGGTACGACTCCGGCCGCCGACGCCCTCGGGCATCGGCGGCCGGTGGTGTCTCGGCCCTGCTCAGGTGTAGCGGTGACGCCGTTCAGCGCTGGTCGACCGGGACGAACGCCCGCTCGCCGGCACCGGTGTAGAGCTGCCGCGGGCGGCCGATCTTGGTCTCCGGGTCGGAGATCATCTCGCGCCACTGGGCGATCCAGCCGGGCAGTCGGCCGAGCGCGAAGAGCACGGTGAACATCTTCGTCGGGAAACCCATGGCCTTGTAGATCAGGCCGGTGTAGAAGTCCACGTTCGGGTAGAGCCGGCGGGACACGAAGAAGTCGTCGGCGAGCGCGATCTCCTCCAGTTGCAGGGCGAGGTCGAGCAGCGGGTCCGGCTTGTTCATCCGGGCGAGCACGTCCTGCGCGGCCTTCTTGACGATGGCCGCCCGCGGGTCGTAGTTCTTGTAGACCCGGTGGCCGAAGCCCATCAGCTTGACGCCCTGCTCCTTGGCCTTGACCCGGCGGACGAACGCGTTGACGTCGCCGCCGTCGGCCCGGATGCCCTCCAGCATCTCCAGCACCGCCTGGTTGGCGCCGCCGTGCAGGGGACCGAAGAGCGCGTTCACGCCGGCCGAGACCGAGGCGAACAGGTTGGCCTGGCTGGAGCCGACCAGCCGGACGGTGGAGGTGGAGCAGTTCTGCTCGTGGTCGGCGTGCAGCACGAACAGCATGTCGAGCACGCGGGCGACCACCGGGTCGACCTCGTACTCCTCGGCCGGTACGCCGAACGTCAGCCGCAGGAAGTTCTCCACGTACCCGAGCGAGTTGTCCGGGTAGAGCTGTGCCTGGCCGATCGACTTCTTGTACGCGTACGACGCGATCGTCGGCACCTTCGCCATCAGGCGCACAGTGGAGATCTCGACGTGCTCGGGGTCGAACGGGTCCAGGCTGTCCTGGTAGAAGGTGGAGATGGCGCTCACCGCCGAGGAGAGCACCGCCATCGGGTGCGCGTCCCGCGGGAAGCCGTCGAAGAAGCGCCGCATCTCTTCGTGGAGCAGCGAGTGCCGGCGGATCCACTCACTGAACTCGGTGAGCTGCTGGGCGGTCGGCAGCTCGCCGTAGATCAGCAGGTAGGAGACCTCCAGGAACGAGGCCTTCTCCGCCAGTTGGTCGATGGGGTACCCGCGGTAGCGGAGAATCCCAGCGTCCCCGTCGATGTAGGTGATCTCCGAGGAGCAGGCGGCGGTGTTGACGAAACCCGGGTCGTAGGTGACGTACCCGGTCTCGCCCAACAGCTTGCCGACGCCGATCCCGGACGGGCCCTCGACAGCGGGCCGCACCGGCATAGACAGTTGCCCGCCGGGGTGGTCGAGCTTGACATCCGTCATGTGGTTCCTCGCTTCGGCGGCAAAATCTTCGTTGAATTGCCTCTGTTCCTACGGTAATCGTGGCGCGGAACCAACACCTGCCCATGGTCGAGGGGTGAGGGATGCGTCACGCATCACCCCACTTGCGAAACTGCCTCCTTGAATGTCGTGCGCGTCACAGTCGTAACGGACGTAACGTCCCACCGTCACTGACCAGGAACAACTCCAGTCGGTTCGCACCCGGGACGAACAGCGACTCATCGCCCAACAGGGCACCGAAGCGACGACCGTTCTTGTCCGGGTCGACCACCGGGACGACCGCGCCGATCCGGCCGTTGACCGCGACGGCGATCCGGGAGCCGCTGCGGACCGACGCCGGCACGGTGCCACAGACCAGCGCGGGCAGCCGGCCACCGGCCGGGTCGACGTCGTCGAAGGCGGCCCGGTTGCTCACGCTCGCCCCGGTGGGGTCGCCGCTGACCGGCAACTCAGCGACCCGGCGGCCGACCAGCTCCGGCGACCGGGGTGCGGGCAGTTGCGGCCGGGCGGCACCGCCGATCACGTCGGTGAAGGTGTCGCCGGGAAGCTGGAGGGCGAACGTCGGCTGGTCGTGGAACCGTTTCTCGGTCCGCTCCCGCTGGGCACCCGGCGCGACCAGGCCCTCCACCGGCCACGGAATCTCGACGTGCGCCCGGTCGGCGATGGTCGGCAGCAGGTCGACGTGCTCCCAGTTACGGTCGTCGACCCGACCGTCGCGCTGCCCCGGTTCCTTGACGAACAGCGGCACCCAGGCCACCTCGCCGGGGGCCCGGTCGATCGCCGCCCGGCCCCGGCCCTGCACACCGGGGGTGAAGCTGAGGCCGTGGTCGGCGGTCACCACCACCAGGGCGTCGTCGTAGAGCTCGGTTTCGCGCAGCGTACGCAGCGTCTCGCCGATCAACCGGTCGGTGTAGCCGAGTTGCAGCAGGTGACGCTCGCGGGCGAGTTCCACCCAGCCGTCGCCGTCGTTGGGCACGCCCGGCGGTGAGTCGTACCGGATCCCGGACGGCAGGTAGCTCCACGGTGTGTGCGGCATCAGCAGATGCAGGAAGTGCAGGGTCGGCTTGGCGGCGGGGCGCAGGTCGGCGAGGAAGCGGGTGAACCGGGCCGGCTGGTTGACGTCCAGCGCGCCCCACCCGAACCTCGGGTCGGTCGGTCCCGGCTGCTGCTCCTGTTCCTCGATCTCCGCCTCCCGGCGGGTGGCCTCCCGGTACGACGACTCCGGGTCGTCCGGCACGTCGACCGGGGAGGCGATCTGGCGCAGCAGTCCGGCGCTCTCCCGCAGCAGCACCGGCAGCCCACCGCTGGCCGGGGCCGTGCGCTCGGCACACCGGCTCGGCGGGCAGAGCTGGCTGATGCTCTCCTGCACCTTCAGCTCGTACGTCCCGCCCAGCGCGGTGAACAGGTTGTCCGGGTACTGCGAGTAGTGCGGGGCGCGGGCCGAGGACGGGTAGCGGCCGGTGAGCATCGCCGGCAGCGCGTACGGCGTCCACCCGCTCACCCCGGTCGCGTTGCGGTACCAGGTCGATCCGGCGGCGAGCGCGGCGAAGTTCGGAAACCGGGACGCGTCGATCGTCCCGCCGTCGCCGAGCAGGGAGACCAGCGGCAGTTCGTCCAGGACGAGCATCACCACCGGCGGATGTCCGCCCGCCCCGCGTGCGGCACCGGGGCCAGAGCCCCGCTCGGCCGGCAGCACGACCGCCGACGCCGGTGAGGCGAAGACGAAGAGCAGGACGAAGACCAGCGGCCCGGCCGCGACGACCCGCAGCAGTTGGCCGGCGGGCCGGAAGCGCCGGTGCGCGTACGCCCCGACGGTGCCGACCAGCAGGGCGGCCAGCACCAGTGGCAGTCCGCGCCACGGCAGCAGGTGTTTGCCGACCTGGATCGCGAACGTGGCGAGCAGCAGCCCGAGCGAAACCGTGTGTACGGCGGCCCGGACCGCCGGCCCGATCGGCCGGGTGAGCGCCCCGACCCCCCAGACGAGCAGCGGGACCGGGACGGTGAAGGCGGCCACCAGCAGCAGGACCTCGACCGGTCCGGCGCCGTAGAAGAGGAAGAAGTCGGGGCTGCGCCCGGTGACGTCGAGCAGCGGCTGGGTGATGGCCAGGCCGCAGAGCGCCACGATCTCCAGCAGCGCCGGCAGTTCCGCCCGCCACCAGCGCGACAGCCGGCCCTGGTCGCGTACGCCGGCCGGGCCGGGTGGGTCAGCCACGCGGCACCCCGACGTAGAGCGTCCGGGTGCCGCAGGGCAGTTCCTCCCGCGCGGTGATCTCGCACCGCCGGGCCAGCAACCGCTCGAACTCCTCCCGGCGGTAGTCCGGAAACAGACCGGCCGGTTTGTTGGCCAGCAGCCGCCGGGCCATCGGGTCCTCCGGGTGCACGAACTCGGCCACCAGCCGACCACGCGGGCCGGCGGCCGCCAGGTTGCCGACCAGCCAGTCGACCACATCCGCCAGCGGCACGTTGCGGCCGATGGCCAGGTGGTGGATCACGGCGAGGGCGAGCACCGCGTCGGCGTCGGCACGGGCGGCGAAGGAGGCCCGCTCGACCCCGCCCCAGCCGCCGCCGGGCGACGGGTCGGCCAGGTCCAGCACGAGCGGCAGGATCCGCCGCTCACCGTCGGCGCGCAGCCGCCGGTAGAGCTGCTCGACCACGGCCGGGTCGCTCTCCACGGCCACCACGTAGGCGCCGTGCCGGGCGGCGAGTCGGGAGTAGTCCCCGTCGTTGGCGCCCAGGTCGAGCAGGAGTCGCGGGGCGGCCCCGGTCAGGGCCGCGTCGACGAACCGCTCCTTGCGCTCCCGGTCCGCCTCGGAGTACGCGCAGGTTCGGCGGTACTCCTGCCAGTGGCTCGCCGGCGGTTCCCAGTCCAGCCGGTGGACCAGCTTCTCGATCGCCCGTACGCCGGCCAGCACCAGGTCCCGGGAGAAGCCGGCGTCGCGCAGTTCTTCCCGGACCGTCCCGGTGCTCGCGGTGGCGTGCCGGGCCTGCATGGCGTCGTGCAGGTACACGTGCTTGAGCACCCCGGCGGAGAACCGGCGGGTGCCGCCGAAGAGGCGGCGCATCTGGCCCGGCTCGACGCCGTCGATCCGGGATCGCAGCCAGGGCTGGAAGTCCAGGCCGAGGTGGGCCTGCATCATCAGCGGGTAGAGCATCGTCTGGCAGAACTGCCGGTAGCCGGGCCAGGGTTCGCCGTCGCGGGCCGGTTCGAACGAGCCGATGTCGATGAAGACCGGCGTGGCACCGCGCCACTGCAGGTTGTAGGCCGAGCCGTCCTTGGTGCGGAAACCCCCGCCCAACGCGGTGGTGAGGATCTCCAGGTGCAGCAGCGCGGCATCCCGGAGCATCCCGAACGACCACTCGTACGGGTAGGAGACGAACGGGATCCGCTCGTGTCGCAGCACCGTGTCCCAGCGATGGTCGTCCGGCACCCTCAGGGTGTCCCGCGCGACCGGTTCGGTGCCGCAGACCTTGCCGGTGGCGAGCAGCGGTGGGAAGAACTCGCTCGCGGCCAGCGCGTGCCAGTCCTCGGTCGCCCGGCGGTCGAGCCCGCGCAGCACCTCGCCGTCGAGGTGGAAGATCCGGTTGCCCGGGTCGCGGAACGAGCCGGGTTCCGCTCGGGCGCCGGTCTCCGAAGTGGAAAGTGGTGGCAGGGACATCAGCGACCGGTCCCCGCGCTCAGTCCTTCTCCGCCGGCTGCCGCCGCAACCGTCCGACCAGGCGGCGCCAGTAGAGCTTGGCCGCGACCGCGACCCCGGCGGCGCCCCCGATGACCGCCTGCACGATGAGACTGCCGGATCCCGCATCCAGATAGGCCAGGTCCATCCCGGTCGCCCCTTTCCTGTCGTCCCGCCCGGTGAGACATCGGACGGCGGCACGAACCCCGCCACGGCGACGACCCCGCGCCGCGCGTCGGCGGATCGCGGACAGCTGCCGTCGGGTCAGCGGCCAGCGCCGTCAACCCGTCGCTCACCGATGCGTCAGATGTCGTTAATGACACGGTACGCCCGAGATAGCCAGCCCGCACTCGCACTGCGGACCTGGTGCCAGTTGTCGGGTTCGGCTACCCGAACGGGCGTCCGATTCCTTCAAGACCACCGGCGATCCGCGCCCCTACGGTGGGGCAATGACGCCTCATCTTGACGTGATTGCCCTGATCGTGGCCGACATGGGCCGCTCGCTGACCTTCTACCGCCGCCTCGGGCTGGACATCCCGGCCGACGCGGACGGAGATCCACACGTGGAGGCACCGCTGCCCGGCGGCCTGCGCCTGGTCTGGGACACCGCGTCGATGGTCTCGTCGATCGACCCGAGCTGGTCCCCCGGCACCGGCACCGGCCGGATCAGCCTCGCCTTCCGCTGTGCCAACCCGGCCGAGGTCGACGCGACGTACGCCGACATGACCGACGCGGGCTACACCGGCCATCTCAAGCCCTGGGACGCCTTCTGGGGCCAGCGCTACGCCACCCTCCTCGACCCCGACGACAACCCCGTGGACCTCTTCTGCCCCCTCCCCTGACCCGCCCTGCGGGGCCACTCATGTAGAGAAAGAGGGGCAATCCCCGGATGAATTCGCCCTCTTTCTCTACATGAGGCGACCCGGCCGGGGTGGGGTTCAGGGGGTGAGGAGGGTGGATGGGGGGACGCCGGTGAGGGTGCGGATCTCGCGGGACAGGTGCGGTTGGTCGGCGTAGCCGACGCGTACGGCGGTGTCGGCGGGCGGCACCCCGGTCCGGAGCAGGGACACGGCCCGCTGCATCCGCAGAATCCGGGCCAGGGTCTTGGGCCCGTAACCGAACAGGGCCAGGCTGCGCCGGTGCAGTTGCCGGGAGCCGAGGCCGAGGTGGGCCGCCGTACCCGCCACGTCGTCGCCCGTACCGAGCCGGGCCACCACCAGGCGGGCGATCGGGTCCGGACCGCCGCCCTCACCGAGCCGGGTGACGGCGATCGACTCCAGCAGGCACTCGGGGTGCTCGGCGTACGCCGCCCGCTCGTCGAGTTCACGGACGCCCGGACCGGGCCAGAGCGCGGCGAGCGGAACCCGCTGGTCCCGCAGCTCGTACGCGGGCAGACCGAACACGGCCGGCCCGGTGCCGGGCGGGAACCGCAGCCCGACGTACCGCTCCCCGGCCGTGGCGGTCCCGGACTGGGCGGTGGTGTCCGGACCGGCCACCAGCAGACCGTGGCGCGGCGACCAGATCAGGTCCATGCAGCCGTCGGGCAGGATCCGGGTCGGCGTCGGCCGTGGCGGTGTCGTGTTCCACCACAGGACGGCCCCGCCCACCAGCGCGGATGTCGTCTCCCGGTACATGCCCTCCAGCCTGCCAGGATCCCCTGCCGGTTGCCCGTCCGGGCCGCCGGGTCGATACGGGTGGGTCGGAATCCGGTGCTCGTGCCATTGGTGCGTGTTCCGGCACCGCGGATGGTGTGAAGCCGACACCACCCGGGGTTACCGAGTGTCAGCCTGACAGCTATGACACGTTTCGCCGCGGGCAAGATAGAGGCCTTCGTCGGGCCGCCCGAACTCGGCGCCGCCGACGATCTCGAACGGGTCATCGTCGAGTTCATCGGCGGGGCCGAAGACTCACTCGACGTGGCCGTACAGGAACTCGACTCGGAGCCGATCGCGCAGGCACTGCTCGACGCCAGGTTCCGGGGAGTCGACATCCGGATCGTGCTGGAGCAGGACTATCTGCGTACGGCCAAGGTGCCCAAGGTGGCGGCGCGGACCGGCGAATCGGCGCAGGCCGCCCAGCGACGGGTCCAGTGGACGGCCGAGCCCGGCGCCCGCAGCCTCGAACCCAACCGCAAGATCATGGCGGCGTTGCTGCGCTGCGCCGTCGACGTGAAGGCCGACTACAACCCGGCGATCTTCCACCAGAAGTTCATCGTCCGCGACTTCCGGAAACGGGCCGGTGCCACCTCGGCCGTCCTCTCCGGCTCGGCGAACTTCACCGGCACCGACTGCCACCGCAACCTGAACCACGTGGTGACCTTCCACGACGCGCGGATCTGCCAGGAGTACGCGGCCGAGTTCGCGCAGCTGCGGGCCGGGCTGTTCGGACGCGGGGCGCACGGACGGGTGCCCCGCGCGTACAACCTCGGCGGGATACCGGTGAAAGTGCTGTTCGCGCCGGACCACGCACCGGAGTTGGAGATCATGAAACAGATGTTGAAGGCCACGGCGCGGGTGGACTTCGCGGTCTTCACCTTCGCCGGCTCGTCCGGGCTGGACGACGCCATGATCGCCCTGGCCGCCGCCGGCCGTACGGTGACCGGCGCGGTGGACCCCGGCCAGGGGGCGCAGCGCTGGGCGGCGACCCACGACCTGGACCGGGCCCAGATCGCGATGTACGCCCCGGTCAGGTCACCGGCGTTCGGCAAGCTGCACCACAAGCTGATGACGATCGACGACAGTACGGTGATCGCCGGCTCGTTCAACTACACCGCGCCGGCGAACCAGTACAACGACGAGAACATCTTCGTCCTCGGCAGCCCGTACCCGGACCTGCCCAGCGGCGAGGGCGGGCCGGTGGACCCCGACCGGTGCGCCGAGCTGACCGGTTTCTTCCGGGCCGAGATCCAGCGGATCATCGACGCGGGCGAGCGCTTCACCGGTGGCGACTGAGCCGCGCCCGCCGACCCGCGCGTCACGAGGACAGGTGGTCCCGCCAGCTGTGCCGGGGCTGGTAGCCGAGGAGGCGACGGGCCTTGTCGATCGACATCAGGGTCTCGTTGCCGACGAGTTCGCGGGTCAGCGGGACGTCCGGGAAGACCTCCGCCGCCAGTTGCGCACTGGGTCGACCCATCACCGTGTCGGCGTTGGCGATCACGAAGACGTCGACCCCGGTGCGCTCGTACGCCAGGGCGAGGCGGACCGCCTGGGCGCCGTCGCGGCAGTCGATGTACGACCACAGGTTCCACCTGCGCAGGGCGGGATCGGCGTCGAAGGCCGGGAAGGCGGCGTAGTCGGCCGGTTCCATCACGTTGGAGAACCGCAGGCCGATCATCTTGAGGTCCGGCTGCCACCGGCAGAGTTGGCCGGCGAGCTCCTCCTCCAGGTGCTTGACCAGCGCGTAGTTGCTCTCCGGGCGGGCCGGATAGCCCTCGTCGATCGGGATGTACGGCGGCGGTGTGTCGAACGGCAGCCCGAGCAGGGTCTCGCTGGAGGCCCAGACGACGTTGCGGATGCCGACGGCGCGGGCGGCGGTGAAGACGTTGTACGTGGCGGCGATGTTGTGGTGGAACGTCGCCGAGTTGGTCCGCAGGCCCGGTGCGGGGACGGCGGCGAGGTGCACCACCGCGTCGACGCCGCCGTGCCGGTCGTCGATGGCGCTGAGCGCCTCGACCGTCTGGCCGTAGTCGGTCAGGTCCACCCTCGTGTACGGGCAGCGGGGCGCGGCGGGCGGCGCCACGTCGAGGTTCACCACGCCGTAGCCGTGGTCGAGCAGGTCGTCGACGACGGCCCGGCCGAGTTTGCCGCTGCCGCCGGTCACCGCGACCCGGGTCACCACTGTTGCCCACCCACGTTCGAGATCATGGGGTCAATCTAGCCAACCGGCCGCCGGAGATCGCTCTCCGGCGGCCGGTTCGCTGCTGTCACCGACGGCCGGAACGTCGAGCCGTGCCGACCACGGATGGTGACGGCGGGTGGATGACGCTGCTCAGAAGTTGAGCGCGGACCGTCCGCCGACCACCGGGATGCGCAGCTCACTGTCGTGCGGCGCGACCCGCAGCCGGGTCCCGCCCAGCGGCAGCAGGGTGTACTCCTGGTCGGTGGAGAAGACGACGACACCGATCCGGTGCCCGGCGGCGAAGATGTAGTCCTTCGGCTCCAGGGTCCAGCTGTAGTCGTACAGCTTGCCCTGCTTGACCTTCTCGGTGCGGTCGGCGTCCTTGCGGTTCTGCGGGTCGGTCCACCCTCGGGTGACCACGACGGGGGCGGCGGTCGAGCCGGCCGGACCGTAGTCGACCAGGTAGGTGGTCAGGTTGGCGTCGGGCTTGTTGTCGATCGCCATCCGCAGCCGCATTTCCGGCCGGCCGGAGATGCGGACGTCGCGGTCGAGCACCGGCGAGGTGTAGACCAGCCGGTTCGGGCTGGCGGTGTCCGGCTGGGCCACCAGATCGGTCGGTGCGATGGTCCGTCCCTCGTCGACGAAGCCCTGCTCGACCTTGCCCTTCGGCGCCTTGCCGGTGGTCAGGGTGCCGGGAGCGGTCGCGCCGGTCGCGGCGAACCTGAGGTCGACCTCGCGTGCGCCGGGGTCGGGCCAGTTGGCGTACGTGGTGTAGGCGCGGTTCTCCCGCTGCACCACCGCGGTCGGCTCGTCCATGATGCCGTTGCGCACCCCCCACAGCCAGAAGTCGAACCAGCGGTTCTCGGTCTGCTTGTAGGTCCACGACCGTCCGTCGGGCAGCGGTACGGTGGCGCCGCTGCCCGGCCCGCCGTGTCCGCCCTGGTGCAGCCAGATCTTGCGCGGTACGTCGTGCCGGGCGAGCTGGTCCCACCAGCCGGCGAAGTTCTCGGTCTTGACGTTCCAGTCGTTGAGCCCGTGGACGACGAAGACGCTGGCCTTCACGTCCCGCGCGCCGTCGAGATAGTCGCGCTCGGCCCAGAACCGGGTGTAGTCGCCGCTGACCCGGTCCTGCTGCCGGGTGATCTCGGCGATCTCGTCGGCGCAGGTTCCCTCGGCCCGTGCCTGCCCGGCGGTGTACTGGGCCAGGATGTCGGCGTCCTCACCCTGGTAGGTGCCGGGCGCGACGACCAGGCCGTTGGCCCGGTAGTAGTCGTACCAGCTGCTGATCGCGGAGACCGGGATGATGGTCTTGAGGCCCTTGACCCCGGTGGTGGCGACCTGGTTGGGCAGGGTTCCGTTGTAGGAGACCCCGGTCATGCCGACCGCGCCGGTGGTCCAGCCGGCCGTGACCGGCGCCCCGGTGGCGTCGAAGCCCCTGGCCCGGCCGTTGAGCCAGTCGATGACCGCCTTGGTGCCGAGCGTCTCGGCCGAGTCACCGCTGGTCGGACAGCCGTCCGAGTCGCCGGTGCCGACGCTCTGGCCGAGCACCACGGCGTAGCCGCGCGGCACGTAGTAGTCGTCGAGCGAGCCGGGGAGGTTGGCCTTGGCGATCGCGCGTTGCGCCTCCTCGCCAGCGGCCGAGCGGGCGCCGTTGCGCCCGGTGAGGCCGTTCTGCGGCAGTTCGTCGACCAGCACGCTCGGGTACGGCACGTCGCCCCAGGTCCCCTTGCGGTACGGGCTGTGCTCGAAGATCACCGGTACCTTGAAGCCGCTGGTGGCGGTCTCGGCGGGCCGGGAGATGTCGATGGCGACGCGGTCGAGGCGACCGTCGTGGTCGGTGTCCAGCGGCGTCTGGACGTACACCCGCTCCTCGATCGCGTCGGCGAACGAGAAGACCGGCTGGGTCATCCCATCACTCACCACGATGGACGGTGGTGGGGTGGCGGTGCCGGCCGAGGCGGGCACCACGGGTGCGGTCAGGACCAGCGCGCCGGTCAGGGTGGTGGTGAGCAGTACCAGGCGGCGGGGTCGACGCATGGGCAGTTCCCTTCGATCGGGCTCGTGGCCGGAACCGGGCAGGGGGGAGGATCGAGACAGTTCCATCGGCCACACATGCTAGGCGCGTCGACGCCGCTAGTCGATCATTCTCCGGCCGTCGGCACCGAGGGCCCCTCCCGGTCGGGAAGGGGCCCTCGGTGACGACGGGACCGGGCGGCGAGGCCGGGCGGGACGGGCTCCCCGTCGGCTTCACCGCCCGGCGTACGCTCCGGCTCGGTCAGCCGCCGGGGTTCGACGGCGCCGGGGCCGGCGGCTGGTTGGCCGACGGCGAGCCGCTGGGCGCGGGTGCGCCGGCGGCGGCCGGCGGCGCTGCGGCCGGCTTCAGATCCTGCGGTACGGGCAGCGCGCTGCCCTTGACGTACTCGTTCCAGTCCATGTTCCAGGCGGTCCAGCCGTTGCCGTCCTCCAGTTGCACCTCGGTACCCCGGACGGTGACCAGGTCACCGACGGACGTGGTCTTCATCAGGAAGTTGGCGTCCTCGGGAGAGACGTTGGTGCAGCCGTGCGACACGTTGCTGCTGCCCTGGTCTCCCACCGACCACGGTGCCGAGTGGATGAACTCCCCGCCCCAGGTCAACCGCTGCGCGTCCTGGACGGTGACCACGTACGGGTCGGCCGAGCCGGTGGTGTCGAAGACCGTCTGCTCGTGCTTCTCCATGATCACCATCTTGCCGCTGGAGGTCGGTGTGCTCGGCTTGCCGAGGCTCACCGGGATCTTGCGGACCAGCTTGTCGTCCTTGAACACCGACATCTGCTTCTTCCCGTTGTCGATGTCCAGCGTCACCTTGTTGCTGCCGATCTTCGCGGTGGCGGTCCGGTCGGCGTCACCGAAGCCCTCCTTGCCCATCGGCACCCCGTCGAGCATCGCCTTGACGCTGATCGTCGTACCCGGTTTCCAGAAGTCCGGTGCCCGGTAGTAGACCTGCTGTCCGTCCTCTGTCCAGTGCCAGGCACCGGGCTGGGCCGGAGTGGTCGTCACGAAGAGCCGTCGTTGTACGTCGGCCCGCTGCTCCTTGGGCACTCCCGGGTCGAAGTCGACGGTTACCGGCATGGCCACCCCGTACGTCCGTTTGTCCTGGAAATAAAGGGTGGAGAAGATTTCCTTGGCCGGCTTGTCCATGGTGGTGAAGTTGGTCGTCTGGGTCACTTTCTTACCCGCGTCGTTGGTCGCGGTGACCTGTGCCGTATAGCGCTGTTTGTTCTTCAGTGCTTTGTCCGGCAACCAGGACGAACCATCCGGGCGCAACGAACCGGCGACCTTCGCACCCTTGTCGTCGGTGAGCGTTACCTCGGATACCTTCCCGCCCGTGACGGTCAGGCCGACCTCGGTGCTGATCGGGAGGTCCTTCGCATTCGCCGCAGGACTCACGGTCAACTGCGGCGGCGCCGCGGCGGCCTTGCTCTCCTTCTTGTCCTGATTGCTGGTGCACCCCACCAGGGCCAGTGAAGCGGTAGCGACCATCGCCACCAGAATTGTGGCCCGACGCCCCTTTTTCATGATCCCCACCCCATTCCGCTAGCGTCTCGCCACATTGTGTAACGGGAGTCGCGGGCAGCGTGTCGGTTCGAACAGAAGAATCGAAGCGCGCAACGCGCATTCGGATTGATGCCGGACAGAGCGCGATTACCCGGTCCGGCGGCGAATAGACCAGCCCGATCCGGGTATGTCAGCGCCGGACGAGACACCGGGCACGGTGATCGGGCACGATGAGCCTGTGACGGACGCGGTGATCTTTGACTTGGACGGCGTGATCGTGGACTCCGAACCGGTGTGGGAGGAGGTCCGGCGGCGCTACGTCGCCGACCACGGCGGCACGTGGCAGCCGGACAGCCAGCGCCGGCTGATGGGGATGAGTACCAGCGAGTGGGCCGCCTACCTCAGCGATGAGCTCGGCGTCGACCGGTCGCCGCAACAGGTCGCCACCGAGGTGGTGGACGAGATGGCCCGGCGCTACCTGGAGCACGTACCGCTGATCGACGGTGCCGACGAGGTGGTGCGCCGGCTCGCCGCGACCTGGCCGATGGGCCTGGCCAGTTCGTCGCCGGCCCGACTGATCGAGGCGGCGCTGCGGGCCACCGGGCTCACCGACGCGTTCACGGTGACCCTCTCCACCGAGCAGGTGCAAAGGGGCAAGCCGGCACCGGACGTGTACCTGCGGGTGGCGGAGCGTCTGGGGTTCGACCCCACCCGCTGCGTGGCGATCGAGGACTCCTCCAACGGCGTACGGTCGGCCAGCGCCGCCGGGACCCGGGTGGTGGCCGTGCCGCACGCCGCGTACCCGCTCGACCCGGACGCCGAGCGGCTCGCCACGCTGCTCGTGCCGACCATCCGCGACCTGACCGACCAGGCCGTACGGGACGCGGCGCCGGGCGCCGGACCGAGCGACGCGTAAGCCGGATCGAGCCTCCCGCCCCGAGTTGACCGGATAATCTGCACGTATCCGGAAAAACGGGCGGGAGGCGCGGTCGGCATGCCCGAAGTGACAGAGCGGTCGTCGGTGACGTTGGCAGTCAACGGGGAGCAGCAGCGCCTCCGGTTGGACAACCGGACCACCCTGCTCGACGCGCTGCGGGAACACCTGGGACTGACCGGGGCGAAGAAGGGCTGCGACCACGGCCAGTGCGGGTCGTGCACCGTCCTGCTCGACGGCCGCCGGGTGAAGAGCTGCCTGATCTTCGCGGTGGCGGCGGCCGGCTCGGCGGTGGTGAGCGTGGAGGGTCTGGCCGACGGCGGCAACCTGCGACCGGTGCAACAGTCTTTCATCGACCACGACGCGTTCCAGTGCGGCTACTGCACCTCCGGCCAGCTCTGCTCGGCCGTCGGCATGCTCGACGAGGTCCGCCGAGGCTGGCCCAGCGTGGTGACCGGCGACGTCGCCGCCGGGCCGGTCGAGCTGACCGACGAGGAGATCCGGGAACGGATGAGCGGCAACCTGTGCCGCTGCGCGGCGTACCCGCAGATCGTGGCGGCGATCCGGGCGACCGGGCCGGGGTCGTCCGCCCCGGGCCGCGCCGCCACGGTGGAGGCGACCCGGTGAGGACCTTCCGCTACCACCGGGCCGCCGACCCGGCCGAGGCCGTACGGATGGTCGCCGCCGACCCCGAGGCGGCCTATCTCGGCGGTGGTACGAACCTCGTCGACCTGATGAAACTGAGCGTGCAACGCCCCCGGCTGCTGGTCGACGTGACCCGGCTGGCGCTGGGCTCGGTCGAGCCGCTGCCCGACGGCGCACTGCGGATCGGGGCGACCGTACGCAACAGCGACCTGGCCGCCCATCCGGTGGTCCGGCGCGATTTCCCGGTGCTGACCCGGGCCCTGCTGGCGGCCGCCTCCGGCCAGCTGCGCAACATGGCCACCGTCGGCGGCAACCTGCTGCAACGCACCCGCTGCGTCTACTTCCAGGACGTCGGCAAGCCGTGCAACAAGCGCGAACCCGGCACCGGCTGCTCCGCGCTCGACGGCCAGAACCGCGACCTCGCCATCCTCGGCTGGTCGCCGTCGTGCGTGGCCACCCATCCCTCCGACATGGCGGTGGCGCTGGCCGCACTGGACGCGCGGGTGGAGGTGCTGGAGCCGGACGGGGCCCGCGAGATCCCGCTGACCGACTTCCACCGGCTGCCCGGCGACCGGCCGGACCGGGAGACCACCATGGCGGCCGGCGGGCTGATCACCGGGGTACGGATTCCCGCCCTGCCGTACGCCCGGCGGTCCACCTACCGCAAGGCACGCGACCGGGCCTCGTTCGCCTTCGCGGTCGGCTCGGTGGCGGCCGTGCTCGACCTGGACGGTGAACTGGTCCGCGACGTACGGATCGCGTACGGGGCGGTGGCGCACCGGCCCTGGCGGGCCCGGCTGGCCGAGGAGGCGCTGCGCGGGCGACCGGCCACGGTGGAGAGCTTCGGACTCGCCGCCGACGAGGAGTTGGCCGCCGCCCGACCGTTGCCGCACAACGCCTTCAAGGTGCCGCTGATCCGGAACCTGACCGTGCGTACGCTCGCCGAGCTGGCCGAGGCGGCCCGGCCGTGACCGCGCCAACCGGTGCCGTCGGCCGGCCGCACAGCCGCCTGGAGGGGCGGGAGAAGGTCACCGGCACGGCCAGGTACGCCGTCGAGTACCCGGTCGACGGCGTCGTCTACGCCTGGCCGGTGCAGGCCAACGTGGTACGGGCCGGGATCACCCGGCTCGACGCCGACGCCGCGCTGACCGCCCCCGACGTGCTGACCGTGCTCTGGTACGCCAACGCGCCCCGGCTGCACTCGGAGACCAACGTCGACCTGTTCCTGTTGCAGCGCCCCGAGGTGCACTTCCGTGGCCAGGTGGTGGCGCTGGTGGTGGCCGAGACGCTGGAGGCGGCCCGGGAGGCTGCCGGTCTGGTCCACCTCGACTACGACACGCTGCCGCACAGCACCGTGCTGACCGAGACCCATCCGGGGCTGTTCAAACCCGAGCAGGTGAACCCGAGCTACCCCACCGACACCTTCGTCGGCGACTTCGAGGCCGGTTTCGAGACGGCCGAGGTACGCGTCGACCTCACCTACCGCACCCCGGCGTACCACAACAACCCGATGGAGCCGCACGCCGCCACCGCCCAGTGGCGGGACGGTGAGCTGGTGGTGCACGACTCCAACCAGGGCTCGACCCCGGTCGCCCGGACCCTGGCCGCCCTGTTCGACCTGGCACCGGAATCGGTACGGGTGATCAGCCGGCACGTCGGCGGCGGCTTCGGGTCGAAGGGCACCCCCCGCTGCCAGACGGTGCTCGCCGCCATGGCCGCCCGCGCCGTCGACCGGCCGGTCCGGCTGGCCCTCACCCGCCAGCAGCAGTTCTCCCTGGTCGGCTACCGCACCCCGACGATCCAGCGGATCCGGCTCGGGGCCGACGCGGAGGGCCGGCTGTCCGCCATCGCCCACGACGCGATCAGCCAGACGTCGACGATCACCGAGTTCGCCGAGCAGACCGCCGTCTACACCCGCGGCATGTACGCCGCACCGCACCGGCGGACCAGCCACCGGATCACCCGGTTGGACGTACCGACGCCGTCGTGGATGCGGGCGCCGGGCGAGTGCCCCGGCTCGTTCGCGCTGGAGTCGGCGATGGACGAGTTGGCCCTCGCCTGCGGGGTGGACCCGGTGGAGCTGCGGATCCGCAACGACGCCGCGGTCGATCCGGAGGACGGGCGCCCGTACAGCAGCCGGAACCTGGTCGCCTGCCTGCGCGAGGGCGCGCGACGGTTCGGCTGGGCCGATCGGGACCCGACCGTCGGCGCCCGCCGGCAGGGCCGGTGGCTGCACGGCACCGGTGTGGCGGGCAGCTCGTATCCGGCCCGCGCCGGCGCCTGCGCCGCCTCGGCCCAGGCCAACCCGGACGGCACCTACCTGGTCCGGACCAACGCCGCCGACATCGGCACCGGGGCCCGTACGGCGCTCTGGCAGCTCGCCGTCGACGCCCTCGGCGTGCCGCCCGAGCGGGTCCGGGTCCAGATCGGCGACAGCCGGCTCCCCTGGGCCCCGGTGGCCGGCGGCTCGACCGGCACGGCGTCCTGGGGCTGGGCGGTGACCAAGGCCTGCCGGGAGCTGCGCGACCGGCTCGGCGACCGGACCCCCGACCGGGAGGTACGGGTCGAGGCGGACACCACGGCGGAGACCGGCGCCCTGGGCGCGGACGAGTCGTACGTGCGCTACGCCTTCGGCGCCCACTTCGTCGAGGTACGCGTCGACGTGGACAGTGGCGAGATCCGGGTCGGCCGGATGCTCGGGACCTTCGCCGTCGGGCGGGTGGTCAACCCGACCACCACCCGGTCCCAGCTCATCGGCGGCATGACCATGGGCATCTCGATGGCGCTGCACGAGGAGGGGCTGCTCGACGCCCGCTTCGGCGACTGGGTCAACCACGACTTCGCGACGTACCACATCACCTCGAACGCGGACGTCGAGCGGATCGACGCGCACTGGATCGAGGAGGACGATCCGCACCTGGGCCCGCTCGGTATCAAGGGCGTCGGGGAGATCGGCATCGTCGGTGCGGCCGCCGCCGTCACCAACGCGGTCCACCACGCCACCGGGGTACGGATCAGGGAGCTGCCGGTGCGGCTGGACAAGCTCCTGACCGGGGTCGGCGCACTCGCGTTCTAGGTTCCGTCTCACGGACCACGAGAATCACTGGTTGGGCCTGTCGCGGCGGCCCGCGCCACCGACCTCCGCGTGCGTGAATCGGCAATGCGTCATGCCGGTCGGGTCACACTTCCGGGGACTTTCCGACCTGGCTACGAGGTGTACGCGACGTCCGCTGACTTGAAGCGGTACATGGCCGCGATCGGCGCGAAGTTCGCCGGCCCGTTCGGCGAGCCGTGGCGGGACCCGCCACTAGGGCAAAGCACGTTGACCACGGCGGCGTCGTGTGTGAAGGGGTTCTGCACCAGGCCGGACTGGGAATCAACGAGCGGCTCGGTGCGCAGTTGAACCCGACCCGACCGCCGTCGCGAGTGGACCGCGATCGGGCGCCGCTGGAACACGTCAAGCATGAGCTGCACCTGTCGGACCTCCATCTGCGCGAGGACGCGGCGTGCGGCGAGTGCCGGTCGGCGCACTCGCGTGTCTGTCACCGGGAGGGCACCGCGACCAACACGAAGTGGCCGTGGTCGCTGGAGGACGGCGCGGTACGGGGTGGACTGATCAAGCGGGTCAGCCCCGCGATGATCCACACCTACTTCGAGTACGTGACCACGGAGTACCCGGTCGGAGCGCAGCACGGTCTGGAGGCTGCATCCTCGTGGGACTCTCCGTAGATCATTCGCGTGAGACACCTCAGTGTTCACAGGACCACGAGGAGAACCAGAATGTACGAGTCGGACAGCCTCTGGCGCGATGTCGACGCCTACTTCGTCGAAACGTTGGTCGACGAGGATGCCGCGCTCGCGCGGGCCCGGGAAGCCGGGGCACTCACCACGATGCCGCGCGCCGAGGTCGCCCCGAACCAGGGAAAGCTGCTGGCGCTGCTGGCCCAGATGACCGGAGCGACCCGCGTACTGGAATTCGGCACCCTGGCCGGCTACAGCACCATCTGGCTCGCGCGTGCCGTCGGCGAACACGGGCGCGTAACAACCCTCGAACTGGAGGAACAGAACGCCGCCGTCGCCCGCGCGAACCTGGAGCGCGCACGTGTGAGTGAGCGCGTGGACATCATCGTCGGACCAGCCGCGGACTCCGCTCGACGACTCATCGACGCCAACACAGAGCCATACGACTTCGTCTTCATCGACGCAGACAAGCCAAGCAACCCGGACTATCTGAAGGCATCCCTCACCTTGAGCCGCCCCGGTACCGTGATCGTCATCGACAACGTCGTCCGCGACGGAGCGGTCATCAATCCCGACAGCACTGACGAAAGAGTCCACGGCGTCCGCACCGTCCTCAAGGACATCGCCGATGACCCACGACTCGACGCAACCGCCCTTCAGACGGTCGGTTCGAAAGGCTGGGACGGTTTCACACTCGTGCGACGCATCCGCTGACGACACGCGAAAGCGATCGCAGACACAGTTCGCAGGCAGAACGGTCGTCTTCGTGCAATCGCCTCCGCGCCGCACCGGTGTCGGGCACGCCGCATGTCACAGGCCCGAGCGCGAACGCGACATATCTACCCGAACCACGTACCAAATCGCCTTCAGGGTGACGCCCCCCGCGGTGGCCGCACCGTCGGCCGGCACGGGTCCGGCCCGCCCAGCGACCCCAACCTGACCGGCGGCGCCACCTGGATCCATGCATCGGCGAACCTGGCCCAGATCGGCAACGGCTGGAACAACCGGGCCAGCGCACTATGGATCTCCTGATCACGGTTCGGCGGCTCCGGATCGTCCCCCCGAGTTGACCCTTCTCCGGTGGGGGTGCGCCGTGCGGCGTACCCCCCACCGCTCTTGCCGTCACGAGGAGGGTCCACATTGGAGTCTCGGCGCCGTTGATCAGGGCATCGATGACAACCAGTAGCATAAATGCACCCGTTTCGCTACCATCCGTACCCGGAGCATGACCCGAGGTGAGTCCTCGGGTCATGGTCGCGCCACCGCACGTCGTACGCGTCATCTGAGAATGCGCCATCTGACGATAGGAGCCCCGGTGACGGACCTTCAGCAGGTGTCGGGCGCCCGCGCCTACCCGTTCAACCCACCCGAACGGCTGGATCTCGACCCGCACTACGCGCAGCTACGTGAGCACGAACCGCTGACCCGGATCCGGATGCCGTACGGCGAGGACGCCTGGCTGGCGACCCGCTACGCCGACGTGCGGGTGGTGCTCGGCGATCCCCGGTTCAGCCGGGCCGCCGCCGCGGCCCGCGACGAGCCGCGCAGCACCGAGCAACGGCTGGCGACCGGCATCCTCGGCATGGACCCGCCGGAGCACACCCGGATCCGCACCCTGGTCACGAAGGCGTTCACGGCACGTCGCGTGGAGCAGTTGCGGCCGCGTACCCAGCAGATCGCCGACGAACTGGTCGACGGGCTGATCGCCACCGGTCCGCCGGCCGACCTGGTCGAGCAGTTCGCCACCCCGCTGCCGATCCGGGTCATCTGTGAGCTGCTCGGGGTGCCGGTCGCCGACGAACACAAGTTCCACCTCTGGTCCGAGGCGATCGTGTCGACCACGTCGCTGCCGCCGGAGACGATCCAGGAGTACTTCGGCAACCTGTACGGCTACATGGGCGGCCTGATCGCCCAGCGTCGCGAGGAGCCGACCGACGACCTGCTCGGCGCGATGGTGCGGGCCCGCGACTCCGACGAGGGCCGGCTGACCGAGGAGGAGATGGTGCAGCTCGCCGCCGGTCTGCTCGCCGCCGGACACGAGACGACCGTGACCCAGATCCCGAACTTCGTCTACACCCTGCTGAGGTACCCGCAGGAGCTCGCCCGGCTGCGGGCCGACCGGACCCTGCTGCCCGGTGCGATCGAGGAGCTGCTGCGCCACGTGCCGCTCGGTGCCGCCTCCGGCTTCGCCCGGTACGCGCTGGAGGACGTCGAACTCGGCGGCGTGCTGGTCCGGGCCGGCGAACCGGTGATCGTCGAACTCGGCTCGGCCAACCGGGACGAGCGGGTCTTCACCGACCCGGACCGGCTCGACGTCACCCGCGAGCACAACCCGCACATGGGCTTCGGACACGGTGTGCACCACTGCCTCGGCGCGCAGCTGGCCCGGATGGAGTTGCAGGTGGCGATCGGTACGCTGCTCGACCGGCTGCCCGGACTGCAACTGGCCGTGCCGGAGGCGGAGCTGACCTGGAAGAGCGGGATGCTGGTCCGGGGCCTCAAGAACATGCTGGTGCAGTGGTGAGCGCCGGCTGGCGGCTTCGGGTGGACGCGCGCCGCTGCATCGGCTCGGGGATCTGCGCCCACACCGCACCGAAGCACTTCGTCCTCGTCGACGGGCTCTCCACCCCGGTCGCCGAGACGATCGTTCCGGCGGACGAGGTCGCCGACGCGGCCGACTCCTGCCCGGTGGAGGCGATCACCGTACGCGACTCGACCGACGACCGGCTGATCGCGCCGGAACCCTGATCGGCGGCTCCCCCATGGTCGGTGCGGCCCGGCCGACACCACCGGGCCGGACCCGCCGACGGATGGCTAAGCTGAGCAGGTGATCTACAAGCTGCTGGCGGCGGGTGAGTGGGCCGAGGCCGTGACCGTGGGCCGGTACGACGGTTCGGCGGTCGACCTGCGCGACGGCTTCATCCACCTCTCCGGCCCGGACCAGGTGGTCGAGACCGCCGCCCGGCACTTCGCCGGCCAGTCCGGGCTCGTCCTGCTCACCGTCGCCACCGACCGGCTCGGTGCCGACCTGCGTTGGGAGCCGTCGCGGGGCGGGGCGCTCTTCCCGCACCTGTACGGACCGCTGCCGACCGACGCGGTGGTGGCGGCGGCACCGGTGCCGGACCACCTCCCGGTCCCGGACGCCGTGACCACTCTGCTCACCTGAGCCCGGCGCGGCACGGGCCCGGCGACGCCATCGCTGGGCGCGCCGGACCGGCCGCCGTCCGGCCACATTCGCAAAAACCGGGCGGACATCGTTCGCCATCTACGCCACACTGAGCGGCATGGATCTGCATCGTCCGCATCCCCGCTGGTCACGGTCGTGCCGACGTGGGTGAATCCGACGACGCACTCGACGATCTCCGGGCCGAACTCGCGGTCGGGGTTCGGGCATATCTCGCCCTGACGGATCGGGACTCGGCGGCCGGGCAGGAACGGCTGCAACGGGTCTGCGCCCAGCTGGAATGGTTCCTCAACGGCCTGCTGCGCGACCATCCCGACTGGACCCGCCACCGGTACGTGGACGGGTTGCTACCCGCGTCCGTCGTGGTCGTCCCGCCGCTCGGGATCCAGATCCGGGCGATGATGGTCTGGGGCAAGGGACGCAGTCAGTGGGCCGAGCCGTTTCTGGGCCTGCTGGCCATCGCCGGCACGGCGGACCGGATCGAGTCCTACACCCTGCGCTTCGGCAACGCCGCCCAGGGGCTCGGGCAGGTGCCGTTCCGACCCCGCCGACGGCGCCCGGCCGACCCGGCACGCTGGCTGGTCACGCTGACCGACGGGGGTGACCCGACCGTCGGCGCGGAGCCGGACTGACCGGCGCCCGGGCCCGGGCCCGCCATCGTCTCCGGATGCCGGCCGACCCGGCGTACGACATCGCTTGTGACCCGCGGCGACTCGCGGACATCGGCCGACCGGCCGGGAACGGGGAGAACGGACCTTGATGAGTGCACCGGCGCGGGACGATCTCGGCGGGCGGCAACTGCGGGCGATCGCCGAGGTGCTTGCCCTGGCCGAGCGGGAGCGGATCGAGGTCTGGCTGCGCGGCGGCTGGGCGATGGACTTCTTCCTCGGGTCGCGGACCCGCGACCACGTCGACGTCGACTGGTTCTGCTGGTCGGCGGACGCCGGCCGGCTGACCGACGCGCTGACCGCCCTCGGCTTCCGGCCCACCGGTGGCGCACCGCCGCAACAGCAGCGCGACTTCGTCCGGGGCGACGTCGAGTTGGGGGTGGCCCTGCTCGACCGGGACGACACCGGCCGGGTGGTGGTGGCCGGTGGACCGTACGCCGGTGAGCCCTGGCCGGACGGGATGCTCGACGCGGCACCGGGCCGGCTCGCCGGGCTGACCTGTCCGATCATCGCGGCACCGGCCCAGATCGAGATCAAGCGGATGATGCCGGTCTGGGTGCCCGGATTGCCGCGCCGGGACAAGGACCGGGCGGATATCCTCCTGCTCCGCCGGGCTCTTCCACCGGACTGACCGGCACCACCCGCGCCGACCGGCGCACCACCGTCGACGCCGTACGGCGTCCCGCGCGTCCCGAGGTGCCCGTGGAACATCCGAACGTCGCCCTGATCACCCGGTTCTACGCCGCGCTGGCCGCCGGTGACGGCGCCACCATGGGGGCCGCATACTCCGACCGGGCACGCTTCTCCGACCCGCTCTTCCCCGACCTCGACGCCCGTGAGGTGCGCGGCATGTGGGCCATGCTGACCGCGCGGGCGCGGGCCGAGATCGAGGTGTCGGAGATCGTCGCGGACGACCACGGCGGTTCGGCGCACTGGATCGCCACATACCCGTTCGGCGGCCGGACCGTGCGCAACGACGTACGCGCCCGCTTCACCTTCGCCGACGGCCTGATCCTGACCCATCACGACGAGTACGACGTACGGCGGTGGGCGGCGCAGGCGCTGGGCGTGAAGGGACGGCTGCTGGCCCTCACCCCGGCCGGGCGGCGGGTGCTGCGACAGACCGGCCGGCAGCGTCTGGACGGGTTCCTGGCTGCCGGGCGCTGACCGGCGACGAGCGCGTCGCACCCGTGCTCCGGCGCCCATCCAGACGATGGGCACGCTCCCACACGTCCGTGTTACATTGACAATCGTCATTGCATTGACGATCGTCGTCGTAGTTTCGGGAGGGTGGAGATGAGAGGTCGCCTCGTTGTCGGGCTGGCCACCACGGTCGCCGTCGGTGTCGCCGGGCTGGTCGCCGTGACCGCACCGGCAGCCGGCGGAGTCGGGGTCGCCGGGAGAGACGGCGCCGGAATCGCCGCGGTCGGAGACTTCGACTTCACCCGCCCCCAGGTGGTCGCCACCAACCTCCAGACCCCGTGGGGCATGGCGTTCCTGCCCGACGGCAGCGCACTGGTCGCCGAGCGCAACAGCGCCCGGGTGCTCCAGGTGCGTCCGGGCCAGACCCCCCAGCAGGTGGCCCTGATCTCCGGAGTCGCGGCAACCGGCGAGGCCGGGCTGCTCGGACTCGCCGTGTCGCCGACGTACGGCCAGGACGGCTGGGTGTACGCGTACTTCACCTCCAGCAGCGACAACCGGATCGTCCGCTTCCGGTTGACCGCGCCGACGACCCAGACGCCGATCCTCACCGGGCTGGCCCGGGCCGCCATCCACGACGGCGGGCGGATCGGGTTCGGTCCGGACGGGATGCTCTACGCCGGAGTCGGTGACGCCGGCCAGACCGCCAGCGCGCAGGATCCGCAGAGCCGCAACGGCAAGATCCTGCGGCTGCGGCCGGACGGCGGCGTACCGGCCGACAACCCGACCGCCGGTTCGCTGGTCTACAGCCTCGGCCACCGCAACGTACAGGGGCTGGCCTGGGACGCGCAGGGTCGGCTCTACGCCAGCGAGTTCGGCCAGAACACCTGGGACGAGGTGAACCACATCGTGCCCGGCGGCAACTACGGTTGGCCGACCGTGGAGGGGCGGGCGAACGACCCGCGCTTCCGCGACCCGATCGTCACCTGGACCACCGCCGAGGCGTCACCGAGCGGCGCCGCCATCGCCGGCAACCGGCTGTTCGTCGCCGCCCTGCGCGGCGCTCGACTGTGGACCGTGCCGCTGACCGGCAACGGCGGTGCCGGCACCCCGGCCGCCCAGCTCACCGGCCAGTACGGGCGACTGCGCACGGTCGCGTACGGCCCCGACGGGTGGCTCTGGGTGAGCACCAGCAACCGCGACGGACGGGGTACCCCGGCGGCGACCGACGACCGGGTCCTGCGCTTCCCGCCGCTGGACGCCCCGCCCACCACCGCTCCCCCGACCACGCCACCGCCCACCACCGCGCCGCCGACCACCCCGCCGCCCACCACCGCTCCCCCGACCACCCCGCCGCCCACGACGGCACCGCCGACCACGCCGCCGCCGACCGGCCTCGTCTCCTGCACGGTCGGCTGGGCGACGAACCAGTGGGCGAGCGGGTTCACCGCGAACCTGACCGTCACCAACCGTGGTCCGGCCGTGAACGGCTGGACCCTGACCTGGGCCTTCACCGGCGGTCAGCAGGTCACCAGCGCGTGGAACTCCGTGATCACCCAGAGCGGTCAGAACGTCAGTGCCCGCAACGCCGCCTGGAACGCCGCGATCGCCACCAACGCGAGCACCACCCTGGGCTTCCAGGCGAACCACTCCGGCAACACCCCGCGACCAGCCGAGTTCCGCTTGAACGGGACCGTCTGCGGCGCCGGCTGATCCGTCGTGCCGGCCGGTCGACCGCCGGCACGACGGACAGCCGTACCCGGTGTACGCGCGGGAGGCCCGGACCACGGACACAGGTCCGATCGGCCCACGGGACCAGGCTCGAACCGGAGCCGCTCCCCGCTTCCCGCGCGTAGCCCGGGCGCGGAACGTCCATTTCTGCACGCACGTCGGGCCCGTTCGGTTCGACCGATTGAAGAGACAACTATCACTGCTTTTATCGGGCCTCACCTATGCGATTGTCTGTAAATGGGCGGCGGAAAATCGAACCGGCTGCTGCTGGTCGAGGATGACCCGGATCTGACGGATCTGCTCACCGAGACGCTGGTCGACGAGGGCTACGTCGTCGACCGCGCACCCGACGGTCAGCGTGGCCTGCACCTCGGCCTGACCCGGCCGTACGACGTGATGGTCATCGACCGGCTGCTGCCCGTACTCGACGGGCTCGACCTGCTCGCCCGACTGCGCTCACGGGCGGTCCCGGCGAGGACGCTGATCCTCACCGCGCTCGGCACGGTCGACGACCGGATCGCCGGGCTGGACGCGGGCGCCGACGACTACCTGGTCAAACCGTTCGACCTGGACGAACTGAGCGCCCGGCTGCGGGCACTGTGCCGACGTACGTCCGACGCCACCGAGGTGCTGCGGATCGGCACCGGGCTGCTCGACCTGGCGCCGCGTGACGTCGTGCTGGCCGACGGCACCCGGGTCGCGCTCTCCGCCCGGGAGTTCGAGCTGCTGCGGGTGCTGGCCGCCCGGCCGAACGCCGTGCACACCCGCAACGACCTGCGCCGCCGGGTCTTCGACGAGGCCGCCGCGGCGTCGATCGTGGACACCTACGTCTACTACCTCCGGCGCAAGCTCGGTCGCGCGGTGATCCGGACCGTACACGGGCTCGGCTACCGGCTCGGCACGCTCTGATGGACCCGGCCGAGCGGATGATCGTCCGGCGGGCCCGGCTCCGGATCGGGCTGCTGATCGGGCTGGCCATCGGCACACTGCTGATCCTGGGCGGTGGCATCTCGTACCTGGCCCTGGTCCGCAGCCAGGAGGCCCAGATACAGCGTGAGCTGGAGTGGGGCACGACCTACGGCACGATCGCCGGTCCCCCGGCCTGTAGCTGGATCTTCCAGTACGACGGCAGCACGGTGGACACCGGCGTCAATCCGCCGCCACCCGGCTTCCCCCTGGACGGGGCCCTGAACGCCGTCGCGGCCACCGGGATCACCGAGATCGCCACCGTGGCCCGCAACGGGACGGTCTACCACATCCGTACCGAGGCTCGTGGCGACGTGGTGGTGCAGGCGGTGTTCGACGCGCGTTTCCAGCTGTCCGACCGCCGGCACCTGTTGCTCGCCTTCAGTCTCGCCGCGGCCGTCGGACTGCTCGCCGCCGTGCTGACCGGCATGCTCGTCGGCCACCGGGCCGTGGCGCCGCTCGCGGAGGCGCTGACCCGCCAGCGCCGCTTCGTCGCGGACGCCAGCCACGAACTGCGAACCCCGATCGCCCAGGTGCACACCCGTGCCCAGTTGCTGGCCCGTCGAGCGCGCGGCGGCGGATCGTCCACCGACCTGCACGACCTGGAACGACTGGTCGGTACCACCCGCCGACTCGGCGAGATCGTGGACGACCTGCTGCTCTCGGCCCAGCTCGCCGCGGCTCCCACCGGCCAGCGGCCGAACTCGCCGGTCGACCTCACCGAACTGGTCGGCGCGAGCGTCGCCGCCGAGACCGAACGCGCCGCCGAACACCAGGTCACGGTCACGGTCGAGACGCCCGACGGCCCGCTGCCGGTGCCGGGCGTCGCGTCGGCACTGCGCCGGGTCGTCGGCGAGTTGCTCGCGAACGCACTGGCCCACACTCCCACCGACGGGCGGATCAGCGTGACGCTACAGGCGGGCGACGGCTACGCCGAGCTGGTCGTCGCGGACACCGGGGAGGGCTTCGACCAGACGGACGCGCGGCGTATCTTCGACCGGTTCCACCGAGGCGCGGGCTCCGGCGACCACCGCTTCGGCCTCGGCCTGGCCCTGCTGCACGAGGTCGTCACGAGCCACCACGGCACGATCGAGGCCGAGGGCCGTCCGGGCCGGGGCGCCACCTTCACCGTACGGCTTCCCACGACCCGGTTCCCCGCCTCCCAGCAGGGCCAGCTCCGGGGCATCGGGCGGCTTCGCGTGCGGCAGCTCGGAGCCGACAGCTAGCGGATCGACGCCGTCAACACATCGATGACTTTGAGATCAATCTGAAAAACGACCTGTACAAAATCTCCTATCCGCTGATTCGCGAGGAGACCATCGTGCATTCCCTCCGTCTTCCCGAACTGGTCACGTCCCTCTATCGGATCGTGGTCGGTCTGCTCTTCACACTGCACGGCGTGGTATCGCTGTTCGGCGTCTTCGGCGGCAACCGGGGCACGGGCGAGGCCATCCCGTTCGGCACCTGGCCCGGCTGGTGGGCCGCACTCATCCAACTGATCGGCGGGCTGCTCGTCCTGGTCGGGCTCGGTACCCGACCGGCCGCCGTGATCTGCTCCGGCTCCATGGCGTACGCCTATTTCGTGGTCCACCAGCCGGACGACCTGTTGCCGCTGAACAACGGCGGTGAGTCGGCCGCGCTGTTCTGCTGGTCGTTCCTGTTGATCGCCGTACTCGGTCCCGGCCGGTGGTCGCTCGACCATGGGCTGGCCGCCCTGAACCGGTCCGGTCGGTCGGCGCCGCAACCCGCGTCGGTGGCCTGACCGAGCCCGGCCGCCCCGCCTCGACCGCGTCGGCCGGCGGGCCTCCCGGAGATCCCGGGGTGCCCGCCGGCCGACATCAACCACTGCCGGGCCGACTGGCCCCGGCGCCGCCGTTCGTCCGGACCGGACTCGGTCAGTTCGCCCCGGACCGGCCGGACGCGCTGCCGGCGAGGAGCACCGCCACCGCGAGCAGGACCGCCCCGACGACGCCGGCCACGCCGAGGCGGTCGTGCAGCAGCACCGCCGCCAGCAGGGCCCCGGTCAACGGCTCCAACAGCGCCAGCACCACGGCGGTGCTGGGGCCGACGGTACGCAGACCACGGAAGTACAGCGTGTACGCGAGCGCGGTCGGCGCGGTGCCGAGGGCGACGAGCAGCCCCACTGTGAGCAGGCTCGGCTGGAAGCCCAGCCCGACCGTGGTGACCGCGAACGGCGCCACGAGCAGGCCACCGACCCCGAATCCGAGCCCGACCGCGGCCTGCTGGTCCAGCCCGGCGACCGGACGCGCGCCGAGTCGGGTGACGGTGGCGAACCCGGCGGCGGAGACCAGGGCCAGCCCCGCGCTGGCCAGTACGGCACCCGGCGTGTGTCCGCCGGCCGGCAGGCCCACCAGCAGACCCAGCCCGACAACGGCCAGACAGACGGCGCCGATCATCCGCCGGCTCGCCCGTTGCCGGGTGGTCGCCCACTCCGCCGCCAGCACGAGCACCGGCGAGGTGCCGATGGTGACCAGGGTCGCCAGCGAAACCGAGGTCAGGGCGACCGCACCGAAATAGCAGACCTGGTAGGCGCCGAACAACAGCCCGAGTACGCCGATCCGGGCCCAGGCGGGCCGAGTGCGCGGCAGTGGCCGACCGGAGATCAGCAGGACGAGGACGAGCAGCAGACCGCCCACCGCGAGGCGGTACGTGGCGACCGCCACCGGGGAGAGGCCGGCGTGCCGGCCGAGCAGGCTGCCGAGCAGTCCGCCGGTTCCCCAGAGGACCCCGGCGAGGGCGAGACACGACAGACCGACACCGGTACGGCTACGGGCAGCCGCCGTCGGCGTTGCCGGGACAGGCGGCATCGATGAGACGAGCATGGAAGGACGCTCCTGCGACGAGAAGGAATTGGTCGCGGAAGCGGGGCACGACGAACCGGCCCGGACACGGGCGGCGTCAGCTCAGACGGCGTGACGCGGAAGGCGCTCTGCCCCGCTCAGGAGCGGGGCGGGGAAATCGGGAAGCGTCGGTGCACGGCGTCACTCTAGCCGGACCGCGTGCGGCACGCACCCGGAAAACCTCGGGCGGTGCCGGCGTGGTTAGCTCCCGTCGGGCCCGTGTCCGGCGGCACCGGGCGCTGCGTCGTCGAGGCGCCCGTGCCGGTACGGATCAGCGCAGGTCGGCCACGTCGAGTCGGCGCTGCATGCCGCTCACCGCGTCGAGCGGATCGAGGTCGGCGCGGGGCAGCACGTACCGGGCGGTCAGGGTGTCCACACCGGTGCCCCGGGAGCCGCTGGGTCGGTACGTGACCGTGGCGGCGCCCGCCGAGGCGACCTCGACGACACCGGCCCGCCAGGTACCGGACCGGAAGATCCAGACCGGGTCTGTCGGTTGGTAACTGTCGGTGGGGACCACGTCGTGCGAGTCACGCTGGTTCGGGTCGATGGTCGGTGCGGCCATCTCTGCCTAGCCTCCTGTCGTTGCGCGGCTGGTCGGGTGGTCAACGCTCGTGTCGGCCCGGTTGGCGGTAACGCCGGGCAGTTGATCCGTCACGGGTCAACCCTCCCCGTCATTACTAACCGTGAGTAACCGGGCACACCTACACAAGCGCTATCATGCTCGCTGTGCGATGCAGACGCAAGAGCAGATGCACGTGCAGATGACCATGCAGAGCGGTCGGGAGAGGGAGCGTCACCGCGCCACCCATCTCCGCCCGGGGAAAAAGGTCCCGGGCCACGACCTGACCGACACCCGGCCTGTCCTGGCCGTTGAGAGAGACTTCGATGAATCAGCCATACAACGGGATTCCCGCCACCGAGCTACCCCCCATCGCCTGGCGGAAGAGTCGTCGCAGCAATCCGAGCGGTAACTGCGTCGAACTGGCAGAACTACCCGGTGGTGCGGGAATTGCGGTCCGTAACTCCAGGGACCCCGAGGGACCCGCCCTGATCTACACCCCGGACGAGATCACCGCGTTCATCCTCGGTGCGCGCGACGGCGACTTCGACCACCTCATCGGCTGAGCGCCCGCTCCCGGTGACGCCCGGGTCCGTCCGCCGGGGAAACCCGTGGATATTCGAGACCTCCCGTTGGTCCCGCACAGCACGCCGTCATGGCATGCTTACGCGGCAGAAAAGGCGGCCATCTCGGCCCGCGCGCAGCATCGGGAGGTCGGTGCATGACGACTACTCGGCCCGACGGGGAGACCGCCACCGGTCCCACCGTGCTCCGCATGCTGCTCGGCGCCCAGCTGCGCCGACTCCGCGAGGCCAACGGGGTCACCCGGGAGACCGCCGGCTGGGAGATCCGTGCCTCCGAGTCGAAGATCAGCCGGATGGAACTGGGCCGGGTCGGTTTCAAGGAACGCGACGTGGCCGACCTGCTCACCCTCTACGGCGTACACGACGACGGGGAACGCGCCGTACTGCTCGGGCTCGCCCGCGACGCCAACGAGCCCGGCTGGTGGCACCGGTACGGCGACATCCTCCCCCAGTGGTTCCAGTCCTATCTGGGCCTGGAGGCCGCCGCGTCGCTCATCCGTACCTACGAGGTGCAGTTCGTCCCGGGCCTGCTGCAGAGCCGCGACTACGCCCGCGCGGTCGTCCTGCTCGGCCACCGGACGGCCTCACCCGACGAGGTCGAGCGCCGGGTCAACCTACGGATGGCCCGGCAGCAACTACTCACCCGCCCGGACGCGCCGCAACTGTGGGCGGTGGTGGACGAGGCCGCGCTGCGCCGGCCGATCGGCGGGCCCAAGGTGATGTGGGACCAGCTCAACACCCTGATCGAGGCCACCAGACTGCCGAACGTGAGACTCCAGGTGATGCCGTTCGCCTCCGGCGGCCACGCGGCGGCCGGCGGCGCGTTCAGCATCCTGCGCTTCCCGGACCGGGACCTGCCCGACGTGGTCTACATCGAACAGCTCACCAGCGCCCTGTACCTGGACAAGCGCGACGACGTCGACCACTACGCGGCGGCCATGGAGCAGGTCTGCGTGGAGGCCGAGCCGCCGGCCCGTACGCCGGAGATCCTGGCCCGCATCCTGGCCGACCTCGACGCCTCGACCAACGACGGCTGACCCCCGGCCGGCCGGGTCTAGCGGGGCGCGTCCACCCCGGTCGCCCTGGCCACGTCGTCGAGGATCAGGTGCGCCCCCTGCACCCCGATGCCGGTCATCCAGGTGTCGTCGCTGACCTGGGTGGTGCGGTTGTTCCTGACCGCGGTGAGCTGGTTCCACAGCGGACTGGCCAGGAACGCCTTCTGCTGGGTCTTCTCCGGGTCGCCGTAGGTGGCGACGAAGACGAAGTCGGCGTCGGCCCGGTCGATCAGCTCCGGTCCGATCTCGGCGATCAGCTCGGTGCTGCTCTGCTGCGAGGCGGGCCGGGCCAGGCCGGCGTCGGCGAGGACCACCCCGCTGAAGCTCGCCGGCTGGTAGAGCCGGGTCGGCCCGTCGACGAACCGGACGATCGAGAAGGTCGGCATCGTGCCGCCGTTCTTCGCCCTGATCCCCTCACCCAGCGCCCTGGCCCGGTCGCGGTAGCCGGTCAACGCCGCCTGCGCCTCCCGGTCCCGCCCCATGGCTCGGGCGAACAGGGTGATGTTGTCCTGCCAGGCGGCACCCGGTGACTCGGAGAAGACGGTCGGCGCGATCTGGCTCAGCCGGTCGTAGATCTTCTCGTGGCGTACCTTCGAGGAGATGATCAGGTCCGGCCCGAGGGCCAGGATCCGGTCGATGTTCGGCTCGTCCAGCGGGCCGACGTCCGGCACACCGTCGAGTTCGGTACGCAGGTGCGCCGGGTAGGTCCCGTTCACCGGGTCCACCGAGACGGCGGCAACCGGCTTCACCCCGACCAGCAGGGCCGCACCCGCCTCGGCGGTGTCCAGCACGACAACCTTCGCCGGTTTCGCCTCGATGGTCGTCGCGCCCATCGCGTGCTGCACCGTACGGGGGAAACCGGCGGCGGCGTCGCCCGGCGTGGTCTGCGGCGTCGAGTCGTCACCGCCGCAGCCGGCGGCGGCGAGACCGACAACCGAGGCGAGCACCAGGGCGGCGGCGAATCGGCGCGGAGAGTACGGAGAACGCATCGTGGTCCTTTCGTCGTACGTCACGGAAGGTCGACCGGTGTCAGGGACGGGTTGGCGGTCCCGGGTGCGGGTGGACGCGGGCGGCGGTCGTGCGGCACCACCAGTGGGGTGCCGGTGATCGGGTCGGGAATCACCGCACACGGCAGGTCGAACACCTCGGCCACCAGTTCGGCGGTGAGCACCTCGCCCGGCGCCCCGGCGGCGACCAGCGCACCGGCCTTCATGACCAGCAGGTGGCTGGCGTACCGGGCGGCCTGGTTGAGGTCGTGCAGCACGGCCACCACGGTCCGTCCCTCGTGGACCAGACCGGAGAGCAGGTCGAGCAGGTCGAGTTGGTGGCGCAGGTCGAGGTAGGTGGTGGGCTCGTCGAGCAGCAACAACGGGGTGTCCTGGGCCAGGGTGAGGGCCACCCAGGCCCGCTGTCGTTGGCCACCGGAGAGCTCGTCGACCGGCCGGTCCCGCAGCTCGGCGACCCCGGCACGGTCCAGGGCACTGTCGACGGCCGCCTGGTCGGCCACGGTCCAACCGCGCAACAGCCCCTGGTGCGGGAACCGGCCACGGGCCACCAGCGCCGAGACGGTCAACCCGGCCGGCACCGACGGTGCCTGCGGCAGCAGCCCGAGTCGCCGGGCCACCCGGCGGGTCGGCAACCGGGCGATGTCGGCACCGTCGATCAGCACCGCGCCGCCCCGGGGTCGCAGCAGCCGGGCCAGACCCCGCAGCAGGGTCGACTTGCCGCAGGCGTTCGGCCCGACCACGACGGTGAAGCCGCCGGGCGGCACGGTCACGTCCAGGCCGTCGATCACCACCCGACCGTCGTACGCCAGCGTCACCGCCCTCGCCTCAAGCTCGGTCACGGCGCCTCCTCACTCCGGCCGGGTCGGGGCGGCCCGGTCATGACCGGCTCTCCCGGCGGTGGTGCCGCCAGAGCAGCCAGAAGAACAGGGGTGCCCCCACCGACGCGGTGACCACCCCGGCGGGCAGCGCGGTCGGCAACGCGTGCTGGGCGAGGACATCCGCCGCGAGCAGCAGTGCCGCCCCCATGGTGAGCGCGAGCAGCAGGGTGGCCG
Organism: Micromonospora sp. NPDC049529; assembly: GCF_055586685.1. Taxonomy (NCBI): domain Bacteria; kingdom Bacillati; phylum Actinomycetota; class Actinomycetes; order Micromonosporales; family Micromonosporaceae; genus Micromonospora; species Micromonospora sp. NPDC049529. The sequence goes on along the minus strand of NZ_JBVJHT010000020.1, from coordinate 98,962 downwards.
GGGTGAGCGGGCCGGCGATCAGGCGGGCCAGGAACGGCACGGCCAACGCGACGAAGGGCAACGGTCCGGCGAGACCGACCCCGACGGCGGCCAGCGCCACCGCGACCGCGAGGGTGGCCAGCCGGGTCAGCCGCACCCGCAGCCCGAGCCCGACCGCCAGGTCGTCACCGAGATCGAGTACGCCGAGCAGCCGGAGCAGGAGCAGCGCGGCCGGCACCAGCAGCGCCATCGCCACCGCCGCGACGGTGACCTCGGTCCAGGTCCGGTTGTAGAGGGTGCCGACGGTCCAGAGCACGGCTGACTGCACCAGGTCGTCCGGGAAACGTACGACGAGGAAGGTCTTCGCCGCGTACAGCGCGGTGTGCAGGCCGATGCCGATCAACACCAGCCGTTCGGTGCCGATGCCACGCCGCCAGGCCAGTACGGTCAGCAGCAGCGCCGCCGCGAACGCACCGAGTACCGCACCGCCGGTCGTCCACGGGCCGGGCACCCCGACCACGATGAAGGTCACCGCCACCACGGTGGCACCCATGTTGACGCCGATGACGTCCGGTGAGGCGAGCGGGTTGCGCAGGAGCAATTGCAGCAGTGCACCGGCACCGGCGAAGGCCGCCCCGGCCAGCAGCGCGCCGACCACCCGGGGCAGCCGCCAGGTCTGCACCACCAGCAGGTCGGCGCGCGGCCCGTCGCCCACCACCGCGCGGGCGGCACCGACCAGGCCGATCGGGTAGTCGCCGAGGGTGAGCGCCCAGACGCCGAGCAGCGCGGTCGCGACCAGGACGGCGACGATGACGGGCACCACCGGGCGGGTACGGGTCCGCCCGGCCCGCCCGACACCGCTGACGTCGGGTCGCCCGAGTGATCGGCTGGTACGGGGCCGCCGGCCGGTGGTCACGTGAGCACCATCCGGGCCCGCCGGGCGAGCAGGATGAGCACCGGCGCGCCGAGGAAGGCGGTGACGATGCCGACCTCCAACTCCAGCGGGATCAGCACGATCCGACCGATCACGTCGGCCAGCAGCAGCAACGTCGGCCCGATGATCGTGCAGGCCGGCAGGAGCAACCGGTGGTCCGGACCGACGATCTGGCGGGCCAGGTGCGGCGCGGCCAGTCCGATGAACGCCAGTGGCCCGGCAGCCGCGACCGCGCCGCCGGCCAGCAGGGTGACCGCGACCGCGCCGAGCAGGCGGTAGCGGACCGGGTCGAAGCCGAGCGCCGCCGCCGCGTCGTCGCCGATGGCGAGGGCGTCCAGTGGCCGGATCAGCAGCACCGCGAGGATCCCGCCGACGATCAGGAACGGCAGTACGGCGGCGAGCACCCCGACCGGGCGGCCGGCGAGCGAGCCGGCGATCCAGAACCGCGCCTCGTCCAGAGTGCGCCTGTCCAGCGCCATGACGGTGCTCATCCAGGAGACCGCGGCGGTGGCGAGCACCGCTCCGGACAGCGCCAGGCGTACCGGGGTGGGTGTGCCGGTGCCGGCTCCGGCGAGCAGGTACACCACGAGCGCGGAGAGTCCGGCGCCGCCGACGGCGAACCAGACGTAGCCGTACGGGCTTTCGATGCCGACCAGGTAGATGGAGAGGACCACGGCGAGGGCGGCGCCGGCACCGATGCCCAGCACGTCCGGTGAGGCGAGCGGGTTGCGGGTCAGGCCCTGCATCAGGCAGCCGGCGACGGCCAGGGCCGCGCCGACCGCGATCCCGAGCAGGGTACGGGGCAGCCGGATCTGCCGGATGACGATGTGGTCGCTCGACCCGTCGAAGTGACGCAGCGCGTCCACCGTGGCCACGGGATTGATCGGGCGGGCGCCGACGAAGAAGCTGAGTCCGATCGCCAGCAGGAGCACCGCCAGCCCGGCGAGCAGCCATCGCGGCCGGGACCGGTGCCCGGAGCGGCTGGCTGGGGGCACGAGTCGACCGCCTTTCGAGGGCGTTGACCTGGCTGTCTACCGGACCGGGGCAGCGTATAAAGTGAGGCTTGCCTAAGTCAAAGGGAATCCCTGTGGACCTGCCCCCCTCCGCCGCCGGACGACCGGCGCTCACCGAGGCGGACCTGCCCCCGGTCGTCCGCGACCACCTGCTGTCCGGCGCCCGCGCGGCCGACCCGGTCAGCGGTTACCTGTACGACCCGGCGGTGGCGGTCAGACGGGCCACCGAGTTGCGCGGCGCACTGCCGGACTGGGCCAGGGTCTGCTACGCGGTGAAGGCCAACTCCTATCCCCCGCTCGTGCACGCGCTCGCCCCGTACGTCGACGGGTTCGAGGTGGCCTCCGCCGCCGAGGCGACACTGGCCCGACACGTACACCCGGAGTCGGACGACGGCGGGCGGCTGATGGTCGCCGCCGGTCCGGCCAAGACCGAGCGGCTGCTGCACCGGCTCGTCGATCTCGACGTCGACGTGGTCAACGTGGAGAGTGCGCTCGAACTGCACCGCCTCCAGGCGGTGGCCGACCGACTGGACCGTCGGGTCGACGTGGCACTGCGGGTCAACCCGGCCACCGTGGCGGTCACCGGGGCGCTGACCATGGGCGGGGCGGCCACCCAGTTCGGCATCCCCGAGGCCGGGGTGCCCGACGTGTTGCGGCTGGCCGCGAGCCTGCCCCGGCTGCGGGTGGTCGGCTTCCACGTACACGTGGTGGGCAACAACCTCGACCCGGTCGCGCACGCCGCCTACGTGGCCTGGTGCCTGAAGTGGAGCCGGCGTACCGCCGCCGCGCACGGAATAGACCTGCGGATCGTCGACGTCGGCGGTGGACTCGGGGTGCCGTTCGGCGGCGAGGAACCGTTCGACGTGAAGGAGTTCGGGGTACGGCTCGCCGACCTCACCCCGCCGCCGGACTGCCGGGTGCTCTTCGAGCCGGGGCGCTACCTGGTCACCGACGCCGGCTGGTACGCCGCCGAGGTGGTCGACGTGAAACAGGCGTACGGCACCTGGTTCGTGGTGCTGCGCGGCGGCATCAACCACTTCCAGTTGCCGACATCGTGGGACATTACGCACCGGTTCGCGGTCCTGCCGGTGAATGACTGGCCGCACCCGTACCCCCGCCCCGAGCTACGCAGTCACCCGGTCACCGTCGTCGGCGAGCTCTGCACCACCGAGGACACCCTCGCCCGCGACGTCACGGTCGACTCGGTACGCGTCGGCGACCTGGTCGTCTTCCCGATGGCCGGCTCCTACGGCTGGGAGTTCGCCATGCCCGCCTTCCTCTCCCACCCCCCAGCCACCAGAACCCTGCTCCACCCCTGCCCCCCCGACCCGCCCCACCCCTCTCGTTGATCATGAGGTTGGCGCACTTCTCCGGCCCGATTTCCGTCGCCAACTTCATGGTCAACGCGCTTGGAGGCGGTCAGACGCGGTCGGGGGTGTTTGCGCGGGCTGTGGTGTACTGGTCGCGGATCGTGGGGGCGGGGTCCGGCTCGTAGACCTCGGTCTGCCCGACTGTCCACGAGGGGGGCCTCTGTTCGCCCGACACCATCCAGGCTGCCTGGCGGGCGGCGCCGTCCGCGACGTACTCCCCCAGTGGTGGGACGAGCACGGGGCAGCCGAAGACCATGGGTGCGATCCGGCGCACCGCCTCCGAACGGGCGCCGCCGCCGACCAGGATGACCCGGTTGACCGTCGTACCCCGGGCGATCATCGCGTCCAGCCCGTCGGCGAGTGCGCACAGCATGCCCTCCACCGCCGCGCGGGCCAGGTGCGCCGGGGTCGAGGTCCGCAGGGTGAGGCCGTGTACCGCGCCGGTGGCGCGCGGGCGGTTCGGTGTGCGCTCGCCCTCCAGGTACGGCACCAGGACCAGCCCGTCGGCGCCCGGCGGGGCGGACAGCGCCAGCGCGGACAGGTCCGCGTGGCCCACCCGAAGCATGGTCGCGGCCGCGTCCAGCACCCGGGCGGCGTTGAGCGTGCACACCACCGGCAGGAAGCGGCCGGTGGCGTCGGCGAACCCGGCCACGATCCCGCTCGGATCCGCGGCCGGCACATCGGAAACGGTGGACACTATGCCGGAGGTGCCGATCGACACGATCACGTCGCCCGGCTCGGCGCCGACACCCAACGCCGCCCCGGCACAGTCACCGGCGCCGGGGCCCAGCAGCGCACCGGTGCGCAGCTGCCCGGCCCGACCGGTCGGCCCGAGCACCTGCGGCAGCAGCACGTCATCGCGACCGAACGCCAACCGGACCAGGTCTCGACGGTATTCACCGGTCGCGGCCGACCAGTACCCGGTCCCGCTGGCCTCGCTGCGGTCGGTGCGCAGCGCGTCCAGCCCCGGTGCGCCGGCCAGTCGCCAGGTCAGCCAGTCGTGCGGAAGGCACACCGCTGCCGTGCGGGCGGCGTTGTCCGGCTCGGCCGAGGCCAGCCAGCGCAGCTTGGTGACGGTGAAGCTGGCCACCGGCACCAGGCCGACCGCCTCCGCCCAGGCCCGCTGTCCGGTCTCGCCACCACCGAGATCCAAGATCAGGTCGGCGGCGGCGCCGGCCGAGCGGGTGTCGTTCCACAGCACGGCGTCCCGGACCACCGCGCCGTCGGCGTCCAGGCACACCATGCCCTGCTGCTGCCCGGCGACCGAGGCCGCCACGACGTCGTCCAGCCCGCCGGCCTGTGCGACCGCGTCGGACAGGGCGGCCTCCCACGCGGCCGGCGGCACGGCGGTGCCGACCGGGTGCGGTGCGCGACCCTCGCGCACCAGTTCTCCGGTCTCGGCGTCGCGGATGACGACCTTGCACGACTGGGTCGACGAGTCGACCCCGGCGACGAGCGGCACCGGTCCTCCCGGGACTTGGCGGGTGGGGGTCAGCTGGCGCGGCTGGTCAGCGGAAGCGGAGCAGGTGGTCGACGGCGAACCGGTTGAGCCGGACGGACCCGCAGTCCATCGACGCCAGGCGATGAGTGAATTTGTTTAATGGCTGAATTATTTGACCCGTGGCGGGGCGTTGTCAAGACCGAGCCGGGCCGTTGACGGGCCCGGAGGACCCAACGGATCAGAGGCGTTCGAAGCCCCGGTGGCGTTCCCAGTCGGTGACGGCGCGGGCGTACTCCGAGAGTTCGGCCTGTGCGGCGGCGGCGTAGTGGGTGACGACATCGGAGCCGAAGGTGTCGTGGGCGAGGGGGCTGTTCTCCCACAGGTGGACCGCCTCGGCGAGGGACTGCGGGAGGCGGGGCAGGTCGGGGGCGGTGAAGGCGTTGCCCGCGTGTGCGGGCCGCAGGGGTAGCTCCCGGTCGATGCCGTGCAGGCCGGCGGCGATGATCGCGGCTACCACCGTGTACGGGTTCGCGTCGCCGCCGGCCACCCGGTGCTCGATCCGCAGCGAGTCGCCCGTACCGACGACCCGGATCGGGCAGGTGCGGTTGTCCCGGCCCCAGGCGAGCGCGGTCGGGGCGAACGCGCCCGGCGCCAACCGCTTGTACGAGTTGACGTTCGGTGCCATGAGCAGGGTCAGTTCGCGCAGCGCGGCGAGTTGGCCGGCGACGAAGTGTGCCATCAGCGGTGACATGCCCACCCGGTCACCGCTGCCGTCACCGGCGAAGACCGGGGTGCCGTCGACGTGGCGCAGTGACAGGTGCACGTGGCAGGAGTTGCCCTCGCCCTCGTCGTACTTGGCCATGAAGGTGACGGCCAGACCCTCCTGGGTGACGATCTGCCGTACCCCGGTCTTGTAGAGGGCGTGGTTGTCGCAGGTGGTGAGCGCGTCGGCGTACCGGAAGACGATCTCGTACTGGCCGGGGTGGACCTCGCCGCGGGCGGACTCCAGCCTGAGTCCGGCGCGGGTCATCTCGCGCCGGATCCGGCGGACCACCGGGTCGATCTCGGTCACCCCGGCGAGCGAGTAGTCCACGTTGTGCCGGGTGGCGGTACGCAGACCCCGGTAGTCCCGGTCGTACGCCTCCTGGAAGCTCTCCCGGAACAGGATGAACTCCAGTTCGGTGCCGGCGTACGCGACCAGCCCCCGTTGCGCGAGCCGGTCGAGTTGGGTCCGCAGCACCTGCCGGGGCGCGAATCCGATCGGCCCACCGTCGGGCCGGTACGCGTCGGCGAGCACCAGTGCGGTTCCCTGGTCCCACGGCAGTTCGCGCAGGGTACGGATGTCCGGGGTGAGGGTGACGTCGCCGAAGCCGGCGGCCCACGGGTCGACGGCGTAACCCGGTCCGGTGTTCATCTCCACGTCGGCGGCGAGCAGGTATACGCAGGCGGCGAAGCCGTCGGCGAGCACCCGCTCACAGAAGTGTTCCGCGTCGATCCGACTGCCCTGCAACCGACCCTGGAGGTCGGGGACGGCGACGATGACGTTGTCGATCCGGCCGGCGGCCACCTCGGCCCGCAACCGGTCGACCGGCATCGGGAACGGAAGTGGCGGCAGCGGCGTGTTCATCGGGCTGGCTCCGGGGCGGTCGGGGGCAGGTGCAGCGGGTTCGCGACCGGGGCGGCGTCGAGGTGGAAGGAGGCGTCCCGTTCGGCCCGGTCGTGGTAGCCGCCGGGCAGCAGGCGTTCCCGGTTCAGGCAGACCCGGGCGAACTCGGGCGCCAACAGGTCGAACCGGGCGAACCGCTCGGCCAGCTCCGGGAACCGGGCCTGGTACGCCAGGATCTCCGCCCTGGCCAGCCGCCAGAACTCGTCCTCCGGCACGCCGAGCTGCTCCGCGCAGAGCGGGGCGAGGTAGCGGAAGTGGCACATCAGCAACGACTTGGCGATCGAACCGGTCAGTTCCTCGGCCCCGAACCGCATCAGTACGCCCAACGCCTGCGCCGGCAGGTCGGCGTACTCGGGCAGGTCCTCGTCGAGCAGTTTCATGTCGTCGACGAAGTCCTTCACCACCAGCCGGACCGGCACGTCCGACCCGTCGTAGACGACGATCGCGTTCTCGCCGTGCGGGTTGAAGCCGATGCCGTACCGGTAGAGCAGGTGCAGCAGCGGCGGCAGCACGGCGGCGAAGAGCGCCGCCAGCCAGCGGGTCGGTGCCAGCCCGGACCGGTCGACCAGTTCCGCGACGAACGCCCGGCCGGCCGGGTCGACGTGCAGCAGCGCGGCCAGCGTACGAGCCCGCTCGCCCGGATCGAGCGCGGCGGCGACCGGCTCCCGCCAGATCACCCCGAGCAGTTGCCGGTAGCGGTACGGTGCCGCCGGCAGCGCCTCGAAGACCGGGTGCCGGACCGCCACGGCGGCGACCTCGCCGGGCAGGATCACCCGGCACTCGTCGCGCAGGAACGCATCGGTGTCCCGGATGTGGTGGATCCACGCGGTGCTGTGCGGGGCGGCGTGCACCAACTCGGTCGGGATGCCCCGGTAGACCATGGTGTTGAGGATGGACAGCGGCAGCTTCACGTCGAACCGGTCCGGCCGGGAGACGTTGCCGAACGTACGGATCGACTGCTGCGCCCGGTACGAGTCCGGTGCCGCGCCCAGTGGCACGATGTGCCGCCGGGCCAGTTCGGCGGCGAACAGCGGCACCACCACCTCGTCCCACTGCCACTCGTGCACCGGCAGCCAGACGTACGCGGCCGGGTCGAGCCGCTGCGCGGTGAGCAGTTCGGTGAAGCGCTGGCGGGTGTGTTCGTCCAGTTCCCGTTTGCGCAGCGCCGCCTCGTCCAGCCCCGGTACGCCGTGGAAGCTGGCCAGGTCCCGGTGCACGGCCATCCAGTGCAGGGGCAGGGCGTGGCGGGACTCCGGTGCGTGGCGGGACCGGTCGACGGCCGAGAAGCCGATCCGACCCTTGTTCGCGAAGATCCACGGATGCCCGGTCTGGTGCCCCTCCAGTTCGAGGTGGGGCAGCTCGGCCAGGTCGGCGGCCGGCAGGCCGGTGCTCAGCAGCCACGAGTCGGCGGCGAGGGTGGCGCTCAGCTCGCTCACGGTCAACGCGGTGACCGCCGGATCCAGCGCCCACGCCTCGTGCAGGTCGAGCAGCAGCCGGTACGGGTCCGCCGGTGCGAAGCCTGCGTCGGCGACGCCGTTCGTTGCGCCGAGGGCCGGGACCCGGCGTACCGAGTCCGGCTCGATCCGCCAGGAGTCCATCGACACCGGTCGGCCCCGGAATTCGTACCCGACGTCGGGCAGCACGGGCACCCGGTAGCGCCCGTCGCCGAGCGGGGCCGGGGTGAGCGCCTGCTCGAAGGCGAGTTCGGCGATCATCTTGGCGGCGAGGGCGGCGTTCACCCGCTGCCAGATCTCGGGGGCCAGGCCGGGTGGGACGAGCAGGTCCATCTCAGTCTCCGTCCACTCCGGCGCGGTGCAGGGGGTTGGCGAGGGTGCCGTACATGACGTCGAACTCGGCGTCGCGTTCGGACCGGTCGTGGAAGCCGCCACCGAGCAGTTGCTCCCGGTTGAGCGCCACCCGCCCGAACTCGGGCCCGAGCAGGTCGAACCAGGCGAACCGGTCGGCGAGTTCGGGGAAGCGCCGGTGGTAGGCGTCGATCGGTTCGCGTACCAGGGACCAGAATTCGCGCTCCGGTACGCCCAGGTGCCGCTCGACGATGTCGGTGAAGAAACGGAAGTGCCCGGCGCAGATCGCGGACAGGATCGAGTGCGCCAGGTCGGTGGCGGGCCAGCGGTGCAGCAGGTTCCGGGCCTCGGCCGGGATGTCGGCGTATTCGGGCAGGTCGAACGGGAGCAGTTCGACGTCGGCGCCGAAGTCCTTCAGCGCGATCCGGCTCGGCCGTTCGGTCGCGTCGCTGACCAGCACCACGTTCTCGCCGTGCGGGGTGAACGAGGCGCCGTACCGGTGGAGGTAGTGCAGCAGCGGCGGCAGCAGCGCCCCCAGGTACGCCCGCAGCCACTCCCGCGCGCCCAGGCCGGACCGGTCGACCAGTTCGCTCACCACCGCGCGCCCGTCGCCGCCCTCCAGCAGCAGGGTCGCCATGGTCCGGGCCCGCTCCCCCGGCTCCAGGTAGCCGTGCACCGGCTCCCGCCAGATCGCGCCCAGCAGCTCCTGGTACTTGTACGGGGCGTCCGGCAGGTCGCGGAAGGTCGGGTGCGGCACGGTCACCGAGGCGACCTCGCCGAGCATCGCCACCCGGCACTCGTCGCGCAGGAAACCGTCGCCGTCGCGCAGGTCCTGCAACCAGGTGGTGAGCCGGGGCGCGCAGGTGGTCTGCGCCTCGGACAGACCGCGCCAGACCAGCGTGTTGCGGATCATCAGCGGCACCTTGACGTTGCGCCGGTCGGGTCGGTCGAGGTTGGTCAGGGTACGGATCGACTGCAACGGGCGGTACCGGTCGACGCTCTCACCGAGGTGGATGACGCTGCCGTCGGCGATCTGCCCGGCGAACAGCGGCAGGACCACCTCGTCCCACTGGAACGGGTGCACCGGCAGCCAGACGTAGGTGTCCGGGTCGGCGCCCCGGTCGCGTACCCGGTCGGCGAACCCGGCGCGGGTGGCCGGGTCGAGTTCCCCGGCGAGCAGTGTCTCCCGGTCCAGGCCGGGCACGGCGGTGAACCGGGCCAGGTCGGGCGCGACCGCGAGCCAGACCAGCCGGAAGTCGCCGGCCGCCTCCGGGGTGTACCGGTCGGTGTCGGCGGCGGAGAACCCGAGCCGGCCCTTGTTGAGGAACATGCACGGGTGGCCGGTCTGGTGCGCCTCCAGGTCCTCGTGGGACAGGTCGGCGAGGTCGGTGGCCGGAATCGCTCGGGCGTGCAGCCGGGCGTCGGCGGCGTGGGTGGCGGTGAGGTCGCGGACCAGGTCGGCCAGGACCGACCGGGACAGGCCGAGCACACCGGCGGCGTCCACCACGAACCGGGTCGGGTCGGTCGCGGCCGACTCGTGGTCACCGCAGCGGCGCAGCAGGGTCTCCGGCCGGATCCGCCAGGCCCCGAACGCGCCCCGGCGGGCCTGGAACGCGTAGCTCACCCCGTCCGGCAGGTCGAGCCGCCAGCTCTCCGCCGGGCCGTCCGGGCGCGGGGTGACCATTTCCTCGTACGCCATTTCGGCGATCGTGCGGGCCAGCAGCGTCCGGCCGGCGGCGGTCCAGTGTGCCGGGACGAGGTGCGGCGGTGGTGCGGTGCCGGGCACGGCGCTCCTTCGTGGAGGGTGAGCGGGGTGGACGCGGCGGACGGGGTCAGTGCGCCAGCGCGTCGGGCAGGTCCTGCGCGACGGCGTCCTCGGGTACGCCGAACCCGGTGTACGCGGTCCGCGCCGGCAGCCGGTACGCCTTGCCGCCGGTGACGGCGTTCAGGATGGTGGCGCTGCGCCAGGCGCCGAGCCCCAGGTCGGGTGTGCCGACCCCGTGGGTGTGCAGTTCGGCGTTCTGCACGAACAGGGAACCGGTGACCGTCGGGGCGAGCGCGACCCGGTAGTCGGCGTCCACCCGGTAGCGCCCCTGCCCGTCCCAGCGCACCAGGTCGGCCAGGGGTTCGAGCAGCGCCGGCCGGCGGGCCCGGTAGCCGGTGGCGAGCACCACCCGGTCCGTACGCACGGTGAAGAGGCGTTCCTGGCGGGTCTCCCGGCAGGAGAGCAGGTAGCCGTCGTCGGTGACGCGGGCCGAGTCCACCGCCACGCTCGCGGTCAGCCCGACCTCGGGCCGGTTGCCGCCGACGGAACGCTCGTACAGCAGGGTGTGGATCTCGTCGATGGTCTCGGCGCTGATCGCCTTGTAGAGCTGCCACTGCTCGGGCACCAGCCGGTCCCGGGTGGACTCCGGCAGTTCCCGGAAGTACGCGGTGTAGTCCGGGGTGAAGTGCTCCAGCCCGAGTTTGGAGTACTCCATCGGGGCGAAGCCCGGCGACCGGGTGAGCCAGCGCAGCCGCCAGCCGTGTTCGGGTGCCCGGCGCAGCAGGTCGAGGAAGACCTCGGCACCGGACTGGCCGGATCCGACCACGGTGACGTCGCGGGCGCCGACCAGGTCCGGCAGCCGGTCGAGGTAGTGCTCGGCGTGGAAGATGTGCTCGCCGACCAGGTGGGCCAGGGATTCGGGGACGACCGCTTCGGTGCCGACGCCGAGCACCACGTGCCGGGCGGTGATCCGGCTGGTGGCACCGGTGTCCGGATCGGTCAGTTCGATCAGGAACCGGCGGGTCGGCGCGGACCAGCTCAGCCCGTCGACCCGTGCGCCGAACCGGCAGGAGGGCAGCGATTCGGCGACCCAGCGGCAGTAGTGGTCGTACTCGCGACGCGGGACGTGGAACCGCTCGGCGAAGTAGAACGGGAACAGCCGGTCGTGTTCGCGCAGGTAGGACAGGAACGACCAGCGGCTGGTCGGGTCGACCAGGGAGACCAGGTCGGCGAGGAACGGCACCTGCAACCGGGCACCCTCCAGCAGCAGGCCGGGGTGCCAGGCGAAGTCGGGGCGGGCGTCGAGGAAGAGCGTACGCAGACCGGCGATCGGTTCGGCCAGCGCGGCGAGTCCCAGGTTGAACGGTCCCAGGCCGATCCCGACCAGGTCGTATCCGGTGTCGCCCGGATCGGTGTCGGAGACGGTCGGTACGGCGTCGGTGTTCATCGGCTGGCTTCCTCCGGGGTGTGGCTGGTCCTCGCCCTCGGGGCGACGGCGTCCGGTGCTGCCGCGCCGGCTCGCCGGGCACCAGTCTGCTGCTGTGCGGCGGACTGCCGCTCGGCGGCACCGGCCCGGACCACCAGGTCCAGCAACGCGTCCACGTCGGCGGCGGTGGCATGGGGGTTGAGCAGGGTGAGCTTGAGCCAGACCGCGTCGCCGACCTCGGTGCGGCCGACCACCGCCGAGCCGTCGGCGAGCAGGCGTCGGCGCAGCGCGGCGTTGACCCGGTTGCCGCGCGCGCCCGCGCGGTAGCGGAACACCACGGTGCTGAGCACCGGTTCGGCGGCCAGTTCGAGGTGCGGGTCGGCGGCGATCCGGGCCGCCGCGTGCCGGGCCAGGTCGTGACAGGCGTCGACCAGGGCACCCATCCCGCGCCGACCGAGGGCTCGGAAGGTGACCGCGAGCTTGAACGCGTCCAGCCGCCGGGTGGTGCGCAACGAGTGTCCGAGCAGGCTCGGGTAGCCGGCCGCCTCGTCGTCGGCCGGGTTGAGGTAGGCCACCCGGCGGGACAGCGGTGCCATCGCGGCGGCGTCGCGGGTGAGGAACACTCCGGCGGCGACCGGTTGCCAGCCGAGCTTGTGCAGGTCGAGGGCGACCGAGTCGGCCCGGTGCAGGCCGTCGAGCAGGCTGGCGAGCCGGTCGGAGAAGAGCGCTCCGCCACCGTACGCGGCGTCGACGTGCAGCCAGGTCCGGTACCGGGCGGCGGTTTCGGCGAGCGCCGGTAGCGGGTCGATGCTGCCGAAGTCGGTGGTGCCGGCGGTCGCCACCACCGCCGCCGGTAGCCCACCGGCGCGTACGGTGGCGGCCAGCCGGTCGGCCAGCGCCACCGGGTCCATCCGGTAGGTCCGGTCGACGGGCACCGGGACCACGGCCTCCTCGCCGAGCCCGAGCAGGGCGGCGTTGCGCCGGATCGAGAAGTGGGCGACCTCGCTGCAGAAGTAGCGCACCCGGGAACCGACCGCGCCCAGGCCGACGGTGGCGGCGGTCGAGCCGGTGGCGGCGAGCACGGCCGCGTCGCGGGCGAGCAGGAGTCCCATCAGGTTGGACTCGGTGCCGCCGGTGGTGACGACGCCGGCCGAGCCGTCGGCGGGGTATCCGACCAGTCCGGACAGGGTGGCGATGACCAGCGGTTCGAGTTCGGTCGCGGACGGTCCCTGGTCCCAGGAGTCCAGTGACGGGTTCAGCGCGGCGGCGACCAGTTCGGCGGCGACCGCCACCGCCAGCGGCGGGCAGTGCAGGTGGCCGGCACAGTGCGGGTCGGCGGGGTCGGCGGTGCCGGCGGCGAGTTCGGTGGCGAGAGTGGTCAGTGCGGTTGCCGCACCGGTGCCCCGCTCGGGCAGGAGTTGCCCATCGGTCGCGGCGGCGACGGCGCGGGCCACCCGCGCCGGTGCTCCGGCGGGAAGTGGTCCGCCGCGTCGCCGCGCCCCGTGCCCGAGCGCGGCCAGCGCGACCTCGACCAGGGGGCGCAGGGCGGCGGGGCCGTCGGCGCCACCGGCCAGCGCGGTGTCCAGCGGATCGGCCGACATGTCCTGCGGGTCGTCGCTCACGGGCGGGGTCCCGGGTGGTCGAGCCGGGCGGCCCGGACGGCGTCGGCCAGCCGGGCGAGGACCGCGTCGACCTGCGCGTCGGTGATGATCAGGGGCGGCAGGAGCCGGAGTACGGCGTCGTGCCGCCCGCCGAGTTCGACGATCAGCCCCCGGTCGAGGCATTCGGCGCGGATTCGGCGGGCGAGGTCCGGAGCGGCCGGACGGGCACCGAGGTTGTTCGTCCCGGCGTCCGGCTCGACGATCTCCAGGCCGATCATCAGGCCCCGTCCGCGTACGTCGCCGATGGCGGGTTGCTGCGCCTGCAACAGCCGCAGTTCGCGCAGCATCCGGTCGCCGACCCGACCGGCCCGCTCCACCAGCCCGGACTCGCGGACGTGGTGGATGGTCGCCGAGCCGGCGACCATGGCGAGTTGGTTGCCACGGAAGGTGCCGGTGTGCGCGCCCGGCCGCCAGGTGTCCAGTTCGGCGCGGTAGGCGATCACGGCCAACGGCAGGCTGCCGCCGATCGCCTTCGACATGACCAGGACGTCCGGCACCACACCGGCGTGTTCGACCGCCCAGAACGCCCCGGTGCGGCCGACCCCGGTCTGCACCTCGTCGACGATCAGCGGGATCCGGTGGGCGGCGGTGAGCCGACGCATCTCGCGCAGCCAGTTGTCCGGGGCGGGCACGGTGCCGCCCTCGCCCTGGATCGGTTCGAGGATCATCGCGGCGGGTGGCACCACACCGGAGTGCGGGTCGGTGAGCATCGTCTCGGCGTACCGGGCGGCGAGGTCGGCGGCGAGGTCACCGCCGAGACCGAACGGGCACCGGTAGTCGTACGGGAAGGGCAGTCGGGTGACCTCGACGGCGGCGCGCGGCAGTGGCGCCTTGACCTCGACGTTGGCGCTGACCGCCAGCGCGGCGGCGGTCATGCCGTGGTAGCCGCCGGTGAAGGCGAGTACGCCGGAGCGCCCGGTCGCGGTCTGGGTGAGCTTCAGTGCGGCCTCGACGGCGTCGGTGCCGGCCGGTCCGCAGAAGTGCAGCCGCCAGCCGTCGGGTCCACCGGGCATCGTGTCCAGCAACGTGGTGGTGAACTCGTCCTTCTCGAAGGTGCCGAGGTCCAGTACGTGCAACGGCGCACCGGAGTCGAGCAGCCGGCGGATCGCGTCGACGACCACCGGGTGGTTGTGACCGAGTGCGAGGGTGCCGGCGCCGGAGAGGCAGTCGAGGTAGTGTCGGCCGTCCGCGCCCCGGACCACCATTCCGTCGGCGCTGACCGGCACGATCGGTAGTGTGCGCGCGTAGGTGCGGGCCGCGGACTCGCGATCCTGTTGGCGTGCCAGCACACCGGCGACGGCCTGGGCGGCGGGCACGGATGACGGCAGTTGCGAGACGACCACGAAGCCTCCAAGGTTAGCCTCACCTAACTACCACATCCCTGGCCACTCAGGCACCTTGGACCGGCAGCTTTTCGGTTAATGTCCGAAAAGTCGCCAAGAAACGCCCAGCCCTCGGTCACCGGCGTCCCCCGAACCGGAGCCGCCGAGACTCCGCTCGGTCCGTCCACAGACGATCATGCGCCCATCCTGGCACGTCGCCGCCCGGCGCGATTCTCTCGCCCGCGTGTCGGCAACGGACCCGACCCCGGCTCGACGGAAATGCGCCGACGCGACGAGATTAATGGTGAATACGTTGCAAAGTGTTCGACGATGAGCGAAACTTTGTGGGTCACAATCTACGCACCTATCAATTGCCCAAGGGGCGCCGACATGGCCAAGCAGACAATCACCCTACTCACCGACGACCTGGACGGCGGCAAGGCCGACCGCACCGTGGAGTTCGGTCTGGACGGGGTGAACTACACCATTGATCTGTCCGAAAAGAACGCGGGCAAGTTGCGCAAGGCCTTGGACGGCTTCATCGCCGCCGGCAGCCGAATGGGACGCAGCACCGCCGAGGGCCGGGGCCCCGCCCGGCGCGGCGCCAGGGGCACGACCCGCACCGACCGGGACCAGAACAGGGCGATCCGCGAATGGGCCGTCAAAAACGGATACGACGTTTCCGAACGGGGCCGGATACCGGCCGAGGTGGTCCGGGCGTACCAGAGCCATTGAGCCCTCACCGGGCTGATTGAATCGCACCCGACGGCGGTCGGGGACGGAGCCGGACACCGGCCGCGTCCCCGACCCTCGTCGGCGGCGCCGCACCGAGGCGCAAGATTCGCTCAAGACTCCCGCCGTGGGCCTTCCCGTGGCGACCGGGCCGATCCAGGCTGGTGGAAACCGTGCCGGATCCCGAGGGGAGCGAGTCGATGGCGACGATAACCCAGCTCAGAGCGACAACCGCGACTCGCGAGAACACGAACCCGCCGTGGCTGGACTGGCCCGACCTGGTCGAGGCGCTCGAGGTCGCCGCGCTGGTCCGCTGCACCCCCATCGGCGCCACCCCGGACGCCCGCCCGGCCGGCTCGCCCGGCCCGCACGGGGTGCTGGTGGCCGAGTTCAACCAGCAACTCGCCGCGCACCGGATGGCGTACCTGCTCGGCCGGCTGAATCTGCCGGTGACCAGGGAGGCGACCGTCGCCGGGCTGCGCCGCCGCTACCAACTCCACCGGCTCTACCTGCCGCAGAGCGAGCGGGCCGGTTACGGGGCGCTGATCACGGCGGCCTGGAGCCAGGGCCGGGCCGCGATCCTCGACCCGACCGCCAGCGGCGGATCGAGCGCGCGCCAACTGTGGCGTCCCCGGCTGGCCGGGGCCGTCTGGCGCTCGGTGCTCACCGCCGCCGGGCGCCACCTGCACAAGAACATCCTCGGCGTACGGGTCGCCGACCACGACCTGGCCGCGATGCTGATCCGGGGCGCCCAACTGCTCGACGCCCGTGCCGCCCTGCGCCGCCGCTCCGGCTGCTTCCTGATCAGTGTGGATGTCGGCCCGGACACCCAGCGGCTGTTGGGCGCGCTCCGCTCGGACGAGCAGTTCGACCTCGCCGTGTAGGGCCGAGGGGGTTGACCGTTCGGTCGGTATGCACGACCGAACCGGGTGGGCCAGACTTGCCGCGGCGACCCCTACTTCCGCCGGAGAGTTCGACCCGTGCCCCTCATCCCGCCGCCCCCGGACGGGTTACCACGCTCGGCCCGGCGGGCCGCCTTCGCGATCTGCGCCGCCGTACTGACGGTGCTCGTCGCCGGCTGCGTCGACACGGCCACCGAGCCGGTACGGATCCGGATCGCCACCGGCAGCCCGACCGCCGTCTACCACGCCTTCGGCCAGTCCCTGGTCACCATCATCAACCGGGAGATACCGGGCGTACGAGCGAGCGTGGTGATCACCGCCGCGTCGGCGGAGAACGTCGACCTGGTCTCCCGGGGCGGCGCCGAACTCGGCTTCACCCAGGCCGACACCCTGCCCGCCACGGTCGGCGACTCCTCCGCCGTACTCGGGGTGGCCCGGCTCTACGACGACCTGCTGCACTTGGTGGTCCGGGCCGACCGACCCATCCGCCGGTTGGCGGACCTGCGCGGGCGCATCGTCTCGGTGGGCGCGCCCGGCTCGGGCACGGAGATCACCGCCAACCGGCTGCTGAGCGTCGCCGGACTGACGCCGGGCTCGGTGGACACCCGGCGACTCGGGCTGGACGCGTCGGTCGCCGCGCTGAGCAGCGGTGAGATCGACGGTTTCATCTTCTCCGGCGGGCTGCCGGTCCAGGCGGTGGCCGAGTTCGTCCGGCGTACGCCCGCCCGGATCATCGACCTGGGCGAGTGGACCGAGCCGCTGCGCCAGGACTACAGCCAGGTCTACGTCAGCCGGGACATCCCCACCTCGGTGTACGGCCTGGAACCGGTCACCACCGTCGCGGACCCCAACTACCTCGTCGTCTCGGCCGACCTACCGAAACACTTGGTGTACGAGCTGACCCGGCTGTTGATGGAGCGGCGGATCGAGCTGGGCCGGGCGCATCCGGCGGCCGGGCGGATGAGCATCCAGTCGGCGATCGCCACCGCGCCGCTGCCCCTGCACCCGGGCGCCGCCGAGTACTACCGCTCCAGCAAACCCTGACCGGCGGTCACGCCGGTTCGTCGGGGGTACGGAACCACAGCGCCGCGTCCAGCCCACGCGGGATCGCCTGCCGCATGGTGAGCCGCCCGCCGGAGACGTCCACCAGCACCGCGACGATGGTCAGGCCGAGCCCCGCGCCGGAGATGTTCTGCGCGTCGGCGGCCCGCCAGAACCGTTCGGTGGCGTGCTTGAGCTGGGCCGAGGTCATGCCCCGGCCGGTGTCGCGGACGTGGATCGCCACCCCGCCGTCGAGCTTATACACCGACACGTCGACCCGGCCGCCGTCGTCGGTGAACTTCACCGCGTTGTCGATCAACGCGTCCAGGCACTGGTCCAGGGCGGTCGGCGCGGCGCTCGCGTACGCCGGGGTGCTCGGGGTGTTGACGCTGAGTTCGATGGACCGGCGGCGGGCCAGCGGCTGCCAGGCCGTCACCCGCGACACCGCCACCGCGGCCGCGTCGACGACCACCATCTTGTCCGCGCCCCGCTCCGCGCGGGCCAGGGTGAGCAGGCCGTCGAGCACCTGGGCCAGCCGGTCGCTCTCCTCCAGGGCGAGCGCGTGCTCGGTCCGGCCGACCTCGTCGGTGACGCTCGGACCGAGCTCCTCCACCCGCAGCCGCAGCGCGGTGAGCGGGTTGCGCAGCTGGTGACTGGCGTGCGCGACGAACGCCCGCTGCCGTTCCATCGCGTCGGAGAGCGCGTCGGCCATGTCGTTGAAGCTCGCCGCCAGCCGGCGCAGCTCCGGTGGCCCGACCCGGTGCGGCGCGCGGGCGGCCCGGTCCCCGGCGGCGATCTCGTGGGTCACCGCGTCGAGGACGGTGACCGGCCGCAGCACCCAGCCGGCCAGCCGGAAGGCGATCAGGACGCAGGCGAGCAGGGCGAGCGCCCCGATCACGGCCAGCGCCAGCCACCAGGTGAGCGTGGTACGGCCGATCCGGGACGTCGGCGACGAGATGATCACCGTGCCGAGCACCTCGCCGCTCTCGCTCACCGGCACCGAGACGACCAGCGGCTCGTCGCCCCAGGGCCAGACCAGGCCCGGTGCGGCGGACTGCTGTCCGGCCAGTGACGCCCGGGTGGCGGACTCCACGAGTTCGGTGTCGGGGCGGTACCGAGGGGTACGGATGACAACCGTACGGTCCCGGTCGACCAGGGCCGCGTGCAGGCCGTACAGCTCCGCGTAGCGGTCCAGTTCGGCGCTCACTCCGCCGGTCGCCCCACCGCGCAGCGCAGGCCCGGACAGGGACGAGAACCGGGTCGCGTCGGCGAGCCGGTCGGCCCGTACCCGGTCCGTCTCGGCGGTGGCCAGGGTGAAGGCGAGCGGGATCTCCAGCGCGACCAGCACCAGGACCATCAACAGCAGGTAGCTGAAGATCAGACGGCGACGCACGTCGGCTCCCGGCTACTCGGCCCGGAGCCGGTAGCCCACGCCCCGGACGGTCTCCACCAGGCCGGGGTCACCGAGCTTGGCGCGCAGCGATCCGACGTGCACCTCCACCGTGTGCCGCCCGGTCCAGGTGGTCTGCCACACGTCGAGCAGGATCCGGTCGCGCGGCACCACCAGTCCGGGCTGGCGGGCCAGCGACATCAGGATGTCGAACTCCTTGCGGGTGAGGGCCACCGCGACCCCGTCGATCTCGGCCGAGCGGGCGGTGACGTCGATCCGGATCCGACCGGCCTCGATCACCGTACGCGGTGCCGCGGCGAACGCGCCCCGGCGCAGCACCGCCTCGATCCGGGCGTGCAGTTCCGCCATCGAGAACGGCTTGACCACGTAGTCGTCGGCACCGACGCGCAGCCCGAGCACCCGGTCGCGCTCCTCGCCCCGGGCGGTGACCGCGATGATGCCGAGCTGCGGGCTGCGCTGGCGCAGTGTCCGGCACACCTCCACCCCGTCGCCGTCGGGCAGGGTGAGGTCGAGCAGGACCAGGTCGCACGGGGCCGCCGCCAGTGCCGCCGCCGCGGTGGCCGCCTGTTCGATGTCGAACCCGCGACGGGTCAGCGCGGAGGCCATCGCCGCCGCTACCCGGCTGTCGTCCTCGACCAACAGGATGCGCACACGCCCTCCCCCACGCCGACTGCCCGCTATTGTGCCGGGCCGCCCGCCGAAGGTTCACCCCCGGTCGCCACGCGTTCACCCGCCCGTCGGGCGAGCGATCGCCCTTTGCGCGCCGCGCGTCGCCGCGCGTCGCCGCGGGCGAGCGTCCGGAGCGTTTACGGGTCTCGTGACCGATAAACCCGCATGGGCGGGGTAAGTGTGGCCGGTGACGGCGACGCGGCGGCCCCGGTGACCGCCGCCGTTCCGGGCTGGGCCTGGCCGGTACTGGCGCTCGTCATCGCGACGATGCTCGCGGTCGACCTGCTGCTGCACCGGGACAACCACGTGGTCGGGCTGCGCGAGGCGGCGATCTGGAGCGGTCTGTGGATCGGCGCGGGGCTGGCGTTCGGCGTACTGCTGTGGTGGTGGCAGGGGGGCCGGTCGGGCACCGCGTACTTCGCCAGCTACCTGATAGAGAAAACGCTCTCGATCGACAACGTGTTCGTCTTCGCGCTGATCTTCACATATTTCGCCGTACCCGCCGCCTTCCAGCACAAAGTCCTGTTCTGGGGAGTCGTCGGCGCACTCGGCTTCCGGTTGGCGTTCATCTTCGCCGGTGCGGAACTGCTCCGTACGTTCTTCTGGACCGCGTACGTATTCGGTGCGTTCCTCGTCTACACCGGTTACCAGATGGCGTTCAGACACGACCGGAAGATCCAGCCCGAACGGAATCCGGTGGTCCGCCTCGTTCGCCGGATCCTGCCGACCGACGCGCGTTACCACGGAAGCCGGTTCGTGACCCGGCACAACGGTCGGCGCCGGGTCACGCTGCTTTTCGTGGTGCTGGTCGCGATCGAGGCGAGCGATCTGATCTTCGCGGTCGACTCGATCGCGGCGATCCTGGCCATCACCACCGACACGTTCGTTCTCTGGTCGGCGAACGCGTTCGCCATTCTCGGCCTGCGGGCGCTCTACTTCTGCCTCGCCGGCCTGCTGCGCCGGTTCAGCCGCCTGCACTACGGCCTGGCCGTGCTGCTCGCCTTCGCCGGGGTGAAGCTCGTCCTGGCCGAGACCCCGGTCGGCAAACTACCCATCTGGCTGACCCTCGCCGTGATCGTGCTGACCATCGCCGCGTCGATCGTCTGGAGCCTGCTGACCAGCCGGCACGGGCCCCGACCGGCCCCGCCCACCAAGCGGGACGGGCGGCACTGAGCCGGCGACCCGGACCTGCATAGAGGAAGATCACATGGCTGGGCCGGCAGCCGGCGCGGAGAAACGCTGGCAGCATGGTCACCGACGTCGGACCGAGGGAGAGAACAATGGCGGAACAGGCAGCGTTCGGAAAGCCAGCCGCGGGCAGCGCGCAGATCGGGGTCACCGGTCTCGGTGTGATGGGTCGCAACCTGGCCCGCAACCTGGCCCGGCACGGCTATCCGGTGGCGGTGCACAACCGCTCGGCGGACCGGACCCGGAGCCTGATCGCCGAGCACGGCCAGGAGGGCGAGTTCGTACCGAGCGAGTCGATGGCCGACTTCGTGTCGTCGCTGTCCCGCCCGCGCGCCGTCATCGTGATGGTGAAGGCCGGTGGCCCGACGGACGCGGTGATCGAGGAGCTGATCCCGCTGTTGGAGACCGACGACATCGTCATCGACGCCGGCAACGCCCACTTCGCCGACACCCGGCGCCGGGAGGAGACGCTGAAGGCGCACGGGCTGCACTTCGTCGGCACCGGCGTCTCCGGCGGCGAGGAGGGGGCGCTGCTCGGCCCGAGCATCATGCCCGGCGGCTCGGTGGAGGCCTACGCCAAGCTCGGCCCGATCTTCGAGTCGATCGCCGCGCAGGTGGACGGTGAGCCATGCTGCGTCCACGTGGGGCCCGACGGTGCCGGGCACTTCGTGAAGATGGTGCACAACGGCATCGAGTACGCCGACATGCAGCTCATCGCGGAGGCGTACGACCTGCTCCGGGACGGGCTGGGAGCGTCGCCGGGCGAGCTCGCCGAGATTTTCCGCACCTGGAACGAGGGGGACCTGGAGTCCTTCCTGATCGAGATCACCGCCGACGTGCTCGGCCACACCGACGCCGCCACCGGCAAGCCCTTCGTCGACGTGGTGCTCGACCAGGCCGAGCAGAAGGGCACCGGGCGCTGGACCGTGCAGAGCGCGCTGGACCTGGGCGTGCCGATCACCGGTATCGCCGAGGCGACCTTCGCCCGCTCGCTGTCCGGGCACGCCGACCAGCGGGCCGCCGCCCGCGAGCTGTTCGCCGACGCCGGTGGCAAGGCCAGCATCGGTGACCGGGACGCGTTCGTGGAGGACGTCCGGCGGGCGCTGTACGCCTCGAAGGTGGTCGCGTACGCGCAGGGGTTCGACCACATCAAGGCCGGCAGCGACGAGTTCGGCTGGGGCATCGACCCGGGCGCGATGGCCACCATCTGGCGGGGCGGCTGCATCATCCGGGCCCGGTTCCTGAACCGGATCCGGGAGGCGTACGACGCCGACCCCGAGCTGGCCTCGCTGCTGGTGGCCCCGTACTTCGCCGACATCGTGTCGCAGAGCATCGAGAGCTGGCGGCGGGTGGTCCGGTACGCCACCGAGGTCGGCATCCCGACCCCGGCGTTCTCCTCCTCGCTGGCGTACTTCGACGGGCTGCGCCGGGGACGGCTGCCCGCCGCGCTGATCCAGGGGCTGCGGGACAACTTCGGCGCGCACACGTACCAGCGGGTCGACCAGCCCGGCTCGTTCCACACGCTGTGGGCCGGTGACCGTACCGAATCGCAGGCCTGACCGGCGACGGCCCGTCGGTTGTCGCGTCCGCGGCACCGGCGGGCCGTCGCTGCACCGGGTCACCCGCCCGGCCGCTCCTCCGTCAGGTAGCCGTTCTCGACCAGCCAGGCGACGCTGAGCGGCGAGGGTGCGTTCGGTACGTGTCGCGCCTCGAGTTTGTACTGCAGGCCGAGGCCCAGTTGCCCGAACCACGGTGCGATCGGTCCGGAGTCGACCCGGAACGCCCGCAGGACGCAGTACAGGTGGTAGTTGCTGGCCGGCGTTCCGGTCGGGGTGTTGAGGTTCTGCGGCGGCAGTGCCCGCTGGAGGAAGAGGGTCCGGGCGGGCGCCAGGTAGGCGCCGCCGGGATAGCCGAACCGGTCGACCCGGCTGCCCGCCCAGAGGGTCTGGGCGAACCTGACCGGCTGGCCGTTGACGACGAGGAAGCCGTCGGCCGGTGGGTAGGTCCAGCCGGTCTCGCCCCGGTACCTGGCGACGAACTCCGCTTCGCTGAGCCCACCGAAGCGCTGGTAGCCGAAGAGCAGCGGCCCCACCGGACGCTCGGCCGGCAGGGCGGCCGGTCCGAGTTCGGGCCGGGCTGGATTGTGGAACTGCTGGGTGGGCGGCGCCTGGTCGGGTGTGCCGGGACGGCAGGCCGAGACGGCGGGAACCGGACCGGCGTACGCCGGCAGTGCCGGCGCGTTGACCAGGAGTACCGCGACGAGGGCGGTGGAGGCGAACAGACGGATCTTCATAAACCCCCCAAACCGGGCTGACATCGCGGTCAGTTAACTGGACGATCACCCAGAGTCGTCCAGCGAACTATCGGATTTCCGTCAATTCACCCGTCGCGGGGAGACCCACCACCCAGGTCAGCGGAACCGGCGTCGCAGGCTGCGCCGGTTCAGGCCCGGCGCGGTGGTCTCCAACCGGCGCCGGAGCAGGTCCCACTCCCGCCGCCGCTGGGCGGTGACATCGCGCAGGGTGATCGACACACCGGGCGGACCGGGCTCGGCCCGCAACGGCCGGCAGTTCACCTCGACCAGCACCCGACTGCGGTCGGCGCGGCGCAGCGTCCACTGGAGATCCGTCCCGGACGGCTCGTCGCCCGCGCGTACGGCACGCAGGGTGCGCTCCACCTGATCGTGGTCGTCCGGGTGGATGATGTCCCGCCAGGTGGCGAAGGCCTGCGACTCGATCCCGAGGATCCGCCACAGGGCCGGATTGGCGTAACCCAGCCGGTTGTCGTCGCCGACGATCAGCACGCCGTCACTGGTGCCGCCGGCCACCAGGTCCAGGTAGCGGTCCCGGTCCCGCAGGTTCGCCGCACCGGTCACCGCCAGCCGTTGCAGGGCGAGTGTGGCCTGGCCGGCAGCCACCTCGATGACGTCCCGCGAGGCGACCAGGGTGTCCCGGTCGGCGGCCACCAGCAGGGCGGCTCCCCCGGACCCGGGCACCGACCCGGAGCCGGGGGCCAGCGACGCCACGATGGTCGCCGGCAGCCCGCCCAGCGGTTCGTGCAGCGCACCGGGGAGCAGCCGGGTCTCGACCAGCAGACTGCGCCGCCGGGAGGCGTTCGTCGGCAGCGGCTGGTCCAGGTCCACCTGCGACACCCAGACGAGGTCGATGTCGTCGGTCCGCCGGCCCGGCGCCCGGTACCGGGCGAAGACCAGGCGGTGCGGCGTACCGGCCGGCATCATCTGCGCGACCATCATCCGCAGCGCCTCGCCGACCTGGGCGCTGCCGGTCGCACCGACCAGGCTGGTGCTGGTCTCGCGCAGGTGCCGCTCGCGGCGGACGGCGTGCCGGTGCTTGTTGCGGGCGTCGACCACCCGGATCACCACCAGGACCGTGCCGAGGCCGGCCACCACGGCGATCACCACACCGTCGGGCACCGTACCGCCGACCGCCTCGACCAGCAGGACCACCGGGGCGGCCAGGCTGGCCAGTGCCACCAGGCCCACCCGGGTGGCGCCGGTCTCGTCCGGCGATGCCTCGACCCGCGCGGTCAGCCGGGTCATCGAGGGGTGCAGCGCCGCCGCCCCCCAGGCGAGGTAGCAGGCGAGCCATCCCAGTTCGGCCGGCCCGCCCGGTCGCCATCCGGAGCCGAGCTGCGCGACGGCGTACGCGGTGTCGGCGGCGAGCAGACCGGCCGCCCCCACCACCAGGAGCAGTACGGCCACGTTGCGCGGCGCCGCGACCGCCAGCCGGACCATGACGACCAACACGAGCAGGGCGCCGAATACGTGGCTGACCAGCACACACTGCTCGACCCGGGAGAGCCCGGTGCCGGGCAGCGCCGGCGCGACCAACTGGGTCCAGCCGACGAGTCCGACGGCGAGCACCACCGCGAGCAGGTCGGTCAGGCCGGAGCGGTCCCGGATCACCGCGCTGCTGCGGCTCAGCTGCACCAGGGCGGCGGTCAGCAACGGGAACAGGGCCACGTACAGGACGTCGGCGAGCAGGTGGGCGGCAACATTCGAGGAGGTCGACGCGATCGCGTACGCCACGTCTCCGGCGGCCAGGACGGCCAGACCGGACCCGAGCAGCAGCCACGGCGCGGGGCGCGCGGGACGGTAGCGGCGGATGCCGTACCCGACCGCGGCGACGCTGCCCGCACCGATCGTCCCCCAGAGGATCGCCGCCGCCGACGGGACCAGCAGAATGCCCAGTCCGAGTGCGGCGATCAACGTGACGAAGGCGATCATGTGGCGCTGCGCCACCCGGAATCCTCCCACCCGCGCCGCCGGGCAGCCGCCGATCCACGGTGCCCGGTCGCACCGGCCTCGACAGCGGGCATGGGCGTACGCATCCGTTCTCCCGCGACACCGACTATGCCGTACGGGACCCGGAGGCGGAACGGAACGCGCCGGAGCGGGGCACAGCACCGTGACGACCATCCGCGCAGACGCGGTCCGGTCGGGCGGAACGCGGCGACGAGTGCCCGACGTCGAGCTCCGAGAGCTGGCCCGTACGCCGCCGCCGTCCATTGTGATCACCGCGTACCGGTCGCCCGGGCTACCGATCCGGTCCACAAAGGATGATCGATCCCGCCGCTGGGCGCGCAGGTCA
The DNA here is from genome assembly GCF_055586685.1 of Micromonospora sp. NPDC049529. Taxonomy (NCBI): domain Bacteria; kingdom Bacillati; phylum Actinomycetota; class Actinomycetes; order Micromonosporales; family Micromonosporaceae; genus Micromonospora; species Micromonospora sp. NPDC049529. The sequence continues at coordinate 74,027 of NZ_JBVJHT010000020.1, read as the reverse complement.
CCGGTTTTCGATCTCTGTTCGACTCACAAAACAACGGACTGTTATCGATCAAGTCCGCACGGTAATGTGCCCGATGAGCGGCATGCACACCCTTACACGGCATTAGTTCTCATTTTTGTCATCATCCTGTCCGAGCCTTGTCACGACCCGGAGGATAAAATGGTGGATACCGGGCAACCGCAGAGCGCAGCCTCCACGCCCGTCCCGGATCCGTCAAAGGGAAACCGGGCAACCCGTCTACGGCGTACCGTGCTCCGGCACGACCTGCCGGCATCGTTCGTCGTCTTCCTCGTCGCGGTCCCGCTCTCCCTCGGCATCGCCGCGGCCTCGGGCGCACCACTACTCGCCGGCCTCATCGCCGCGGTGGTCGGCGGGATCGTCGTCGGCACCCTCGGCGGCGCCCCGCTGCTGGTCAGCGGCCCTGCCGCCGGACTCTCGGTGATCGTCGCGGACCTGGTGCTACGGCACGGCTGGACGACCACCGCCGCCATGGTCACCCTCGCCGGCCTGCTCCAGATCGTCCTCGGGCTCAGCCGGCTCGGCCGGGCCGCGCTGATGCTCTCCCCCGCCGTGGTGCACGGCATGCTCGCCGGCATCGGCATCGTGATCGCCCTCAGCCAACTGCACGTCGTACTCGGCGGGGCGCCGCAACGATCGGTCTGGGAGAACCTGCGCGAACTGCCCGCCCAACTCGTCGGCTACCACGACGCCGCGGTCCTGGTCGGTGTCGTCACGGTCGCCGTCCTGCTCCTCTGGCCCCGGCTGGTACGGCTGTCGTACCTGCCGGCGCCGCTGGTCGCCATCGCCGTCGCCACCGCCCTGGCGACCGGCCTGGACCTCGACCTGTCCCGGGTCGCCCTGCCCGACGACCCGCTCGGCTACCTGACCATGCCCGCCTGGCCGGACGCGGCACTGACCGACATCCTCTCCGGGGTGCTCCTGCTCGCCGTGGTCGCCAGCGTGGAGTCCCTGCTCTCCGCCGTCGCGATCGACCGGCTGCACGACGGCCCACGGGCCCGGCTCGACCGGGAGCTGATCGCCCAGGGCGTGGCGAACTCCGCCTCCGGCGCCCTCGGCGGCCTGCCCGTCACCGGCGTGATCGTCCGCAGCTCGGCGAACGTGGAGGCCGGGGCCCGGACCCGCGCCTCGGCGATCCTGCACGGGCTCTGGATCGCCGTCTTCGCGTTGCTCCTGGCCAGCGTGCTCGAACTGATCCCGATGTCCGCGCTCGCCGGGGTGCTGGTGATCGTCGGCCTGCGGCTGATCAGCATCGCGCACGTCCGCGACCTGATGCGGCACCGGGAGTTCCCCGCGTACGCGGTCACGGTCGCCGGGGTGGTCTTCCTCGACCTGGTCACCGGCGTCCTGCTCGGCATGGCGGTGGCCCTGGTCGCGGCGCTGTACCGACTCACCCACTGGCGGATCGACGTCGACCGGCACGGCCCCGACGAGTGGCTGGTGCAGATCACCGGGACCCTGCTCTTCCTCGGCGCCGGACGACTCAACCAGGAACTGCGGCGGCTGCCGCCGGGTGGGCGGGTCCACCTGGAACTGCGCCTGGACTTCCTCGACCACGCCGCCTTCGCGGTGATCCAGCACTGGCGGGCCGGCTACGAACGCAACGGTGGCCAGGTGCGGGTCGAGGAGGCGCTGGACGGCTGGTTCGACCGGGCGGTACGCGACCGTCTCGGCAACCGCAAGACCCTGCCCGATCGGCTGCCGCGCTGGCTCGCCCCGTGGTCGCACTGGCAGGCCGGTGCGGCACCACCGGCCCGGCCCGACGCCACGCCCCCGGCCGCCGACGCACCCGACGCCCCGACGAGCGGCGAGATCGGCGACAACATGCTGGTCGGCGTACGGGAGTTCGAGCGGCGGGTGGCCCCGCTGGTCCGGCCCTACCTGACCGCACTGGCCCGCGACGGGCAGCGCCCCGACGAACTCTTCATCACCTGCGCCGACTCCCGACTGGTCCCCAACCTGGTCACCTCCAGCGGACCCGGCGACCTGTTCTGCCTGCGCAACATCGGCAACATCGTGCCCCGGCACGGCACCCCCGGCGACCACAGCGTCGGCGCCGCCATCGAGTACGCGACCGACGTGCTCCAGGTGTCCACCATCACCGTCTGCGGGCACTCCGACTGCGGGGCGATGCGGGCGGTCCTGGGCGGCGGTGTCGCCCGCGAGTCGCACCTCGGCTCCTGGCTCAGCCACGTACGCCTCGGTGGGCGCCGCGACGAGCGGCGCGGACCGGTGCCGCCACCGCCCCGGGGCCCGACCGGGCCGGCCGACAACCCGGCCGCGCTGGAACGCCAGGCCCTGGCCAACGTCGCCCAACAGCTCGCCAACCTGCAAACCTATCCGAGTGTCCGGCGACGCCTGGAGGCCGAACAGCTCACCCTGGTCGGCCTCTACTTCGACCTGCACGAGGCGCGGATGTACCTGGTCGACGCCGACAACGGTGCCCGCCGACCACTGCCCCTCTGAACCGACGTCCACCGAACCGGCGGGCGCCGCCCGCCCGCACCCGACCGTCCTCGCGGCCTCTCCTGCCGAATGCGTGGTACGGGCCGAGACGGTGGACGACGTACTCGCCCGCGACCTCGACCCGGCCGCCGGCGACCCGGACCCCGACCAACCGGTCTGCCGCTCATCGGCCGGCGAAACGCTCCGCGAACGCGCGTAGGTCGCGTCGCTCGATCGCCGCCGCCATCAGGTCCGGGAAGGCGTCCGGGGTGCACGCGAACGCCGGCACGCCGAGCGCGGCGAGCGCCGCCGCGTTCTCGTGGTCGTAGGCCGGGGCGCCCTCGTCGGAGAGCGCCAACAGCACCACCACCTGCACACCGGCCTCGACCATCGCCGCCACCCGGCGCAGCATCTCGGCCCGCACACCGCCCTCGTAGAGGTCGCTGATCAGCACGAAGATGCTGTCCCGGGGACGGGTGATCAGGCCCTGGCAGTAGCCGATCGCCCGGTTGATGTCGGTGCCGCCGCCGAGCTGGGTGCCGAACAGCACCTCCACCGGATCGCTGAGCTGCTCGGTGAGGTCGACGACGGCGGTGTCGAAGACCACCAGCGAGGTACGCAGCGACCGCATCGAGGCGAGCACGGCGGAGAAGACGCCGGAGTACACCACCGACGCCGCCATCGAGCCGGACTGGTCGACGCAGAGGAAGACGTCCCGCTGCACCGCCGAGGTACGCCGGCCGTACCCGATCAGCCGCTCGGGCACGACGGTGCGGTATTCCGGCTGGTAGTGCTTCAGGTTCGCCCGGATCGTACGGTCCCAGTCGATGTCGGCGTGCCGGGGCCGGTTGATCCGGGTGGCCCGGTTCAACGCGCCACTCACCGCGGCCACGGTGCGCTGCGCGACCCGCCGCTCCAACTCCTCGACCACCCGGCGGACCACCTGGCGGGCCAGGTCCTTGGTCTTGTCCGGCATCACCCGGTTGAGCGAGAGCAGCGTGCCGACCAGGTGCACGTCGGGCTCGACCGCGGTGAGCATCTCCGGTTCGAGCAGCAGGCCGGTGAGGTTGAGTCGCTCGATCGCGTCGGCCTGCATCACCTGCACGACGGTGCTGGGGAAGTATTCCCGGATGTCACCGAGCCAGCGGGCGACCCGGGGCGCCGAGGCGGAGAGTCCGGCCGACCGCTGCCGGGGGCGCCCGTCGTCGGTCCCGTCGCCGTCCGGCCCGTCACTGTCGTAGAGGGCGGCCAGCGCGGCGTCCATCCCGGCGTCCGAGCCGGATGGTTGCCCGCATGAGGGCCCGGCGGCCCCGCCGAGCACCAACCGCCACCGCCGCAGCCGCTCCTCATTCGGGTCCACGGACATCCCCCAACACGATCGGGTGGCCGAGCAGGGCGGCCAGGGTGGGCAGGACCAGGGCGGCACGGTCGTGGTCGATGGGCAGCGCGCCGGCCGGCGTACCGGCGTCGGGCCGGTCGCCGCGTACCCGCTCGCCGATGGCCCGTCGCTCCGGTGCGGCGAACGCGCCGAAGGTCCGCCGCAGCAGCGGCAGCACATCGGTGAACGCCTCCGGGTCGATGCCGGTCAACCACTCGTCGACCAGGGCGAGCAGGGCCGAGTCGTGGACGAAGAGCAGCCCGCCCCCGGCGAGGAAGCCCTCGATCCACTGCGCCGCCTGCGCCGGTGGTGTGCCGGGGGTGAGCACCAGACCCATCCGGCGCCGGGTCTCGGCGGCGTCGAGCCGCTGCGCGTCGTGCAGGATCCGGGTCAGCCGGCCGACGACCAGGCCGTGGATACCCTGCTCCGGGCCGGCGTGCGCCTCGGTGTCCCGGGCGGCGACGCCGGCCAGGGTGTCGAGCCAGCGGCCCCGCAGGTCGGGCTCGTCGAGCAGTCCGATCGCGGCGTGCACGGCGTCGACATGGTCGCGCATCGTCCGGGCGGCGTCGTCGGAGAGCGACCGTACGGCCGGTGGCAGTCCGACGCAGATCCGGACCAGCAGGCTCGCGGTCACGGTACGCAGGGGGCCCAGCTCGGTCCCCCGGACGTCGCCGTAGCGCAGCGTACGGGCCAGGGCCGGCACCGCCGCCATCAGTCGGGTCACGTCGGCGTCGAGAGCGGCTCGGTGGTGCAGGGCCCGCAGCACGGCCGGGTACGCGTCGGTGAGGTCACCCAGCAGGCAGCTCTCCACCAGCGGGGTCACCTCGGCGAGCGCCTGCGCGTCGCGGGCGGCGGCGGTGATCTTCGCGGTGGCGGCACCCCGGACGGTGGTGCCGTGCGCCCCGGCCTCGACCACGGCGATCGCGAACTCGGGTGACCACCGCAGCCGCCAGCTCTCCCGGAAGGTGCCCTTGCCCTGCCTGCCACGGGTCGTCTCGCCCCACGCGATGCCGAGCAACCGGAGCCGGTGCAGCAACCGGCTGCGACCCAGGTCGGTCTCCTTGCGCAGGTCGAGATCGAGCTCCCGGTCGAGCGCCTCCGGTTTGAGCCGCAGGGTCCGCTGCTGGGCGGCCAGGTCGCGAGCGAGCGGTACGGCCGGCATGTCGTCGGGCACCGACCCGAGCCGCTCGCCGACCACGAGTTGCCGGTCGACCAGGTTCAGTCGCAGGTCGTCGCCCTCGCAGATGACCGCACGGGTCGCCTCGGTCAGCTCGGCGAGCCCGGCCAGCGGGCGGCCCCGGATGGTGGCGAGGGCCTCGGCCAGCCGAACCGCCTCGATGACGTGCGCGGAGGAGGTCGGCACCCCCTCGGCGCGGAGCACTCCGGCGGCGGCGACCAGCCAGCGCGGCACCACCTCGTCGCTGGTGGTGAACAGGTGGTGGTACCAGCCGGGGGAGGTCACCCCGGCGCCGTAGCCCTGCCAGGAGGCGAGCCGGCCGTACGTCCACGGCACCCAGGTGAAGGTGACCTTCGTCTTGCGCCGCCCCTTGAGCAGGGCGGTGTCGTGGCTGGCCGGCACGGTGGCGGTCAGCGCCGGCACGTGCCACGCGCCGCAGACGACGGCGAGGTTGCGGTGACTCTTGCGGGCCTCGCGCAGCACCCCGCGCATGTACGCCTCGCGGAGCAGGTCGTCCGGGTCCTCCGGGGACTCGGCTCGGATCGCGGCCATCGCCTCCCCGATCGCCTCGAAGGCCGGTGCGCCCCGGTGCTCGACCACGTCCTCCCACCAGCGCTCGGGGTCGTCGTAGCCGGCGGCGGTGGCGAGTTCGCCGATCGGGTCGACCGGCCGGACCGGCTGCTCCGGTTCGTCACCGGCCTCGCTGTCGCCGTCGCTGTCGAACGGCCCGTCGATGCCGGTGCCGCCGTCGACCCCGGTGCCGTCGTCGGCACCCGTCGGCTCGTCCGCCCCGTCGGTGGCGCCCAGGCGGTACGCGTACGGCAGGTCGAAGAAGCGCACCGGCACGCCGTGCTCCGCCGCCCAGCGGATCGCCTGCCACTCCGGGGAGAAGACCGCGAACGGCCAGTACGCCGCCCGGCGCGGGTCGTCGGCGGCGTAGCCGAGCAGCGCCACCGGCGGCTCCAGCCCCTCGTCGGCGACCCACCGGACCAGGTCGTCGGCCTCCGGCGGGCCCTCGATCAGCAGCAGGTCGGGGCGCTGCTCCGTCAGCGCCGCCAGCACCGCCCGAGCGGATCCGGGACCGTGGTGGCGTACCCCGTAGAAACGCTCAGGCATCGCGGGCGGCGCGGTAGAAGGCGGTCCAACCCTCGCGTTCGCGGACCACGGTCTCCAGGTACTCGCGCCAGACCACCGGGTCACTGCTCGGGTCCTTGACCACGGCGCCGAGAATGCCGGCGGCCACGTCGCCGGGTCGGAGCACCCCGTCCCCGAAGTGGGCGGCGAGCGCCCAGCCGTTGGTGACCACGGAGATCGCCTCGGCGGTGGACAGGGTGCCGGTGGGTGACTTCACCTTGGTCCGGCCGTCCTCGGTGAGGCCGCTGCGCAGCTCGCGGAAGACCGTGACCACCCGGCGGATCTCCTCCAGCGCGGGTGGCACCTCGGGCAGTTCGAGCGAACGGCCGAGTTGCGCGACCCGCCGGGCGACGATGTCGACCTCCTCGTCGGCGGAGGCGGGCACCGGCAGGACGACGGTGTTGAAGCGACGGCGCAACGCGCTGGAGAGCTCGTTGACACCCCGGTCCCGGTCGTTCGCGGTGGCGATGATGTTGAAACCCTTCACCGCCTGCACCTCGCTGGCCAGCTCCGGCACCGGCAGGGTCTTCTCCGACAGGATGGTGATCAGCGTGTCCTGCACGTCGGACGGGACCCGGGTCAGTTCCTCCACCCGGGCGATGGCGCCGGTCTCCATCGCCCGCAGCACCGGGCTCGGCACCAGGGCGGCCGGGGACGGGCCCTCGGCGAGCAGCCGGGCGTAGTTCCAGCCGTACCGGATGGCCTCCTCGGCGGTGCCGGCGGTGCCCTGGACCAGCAGGGTGGAGTCGCCGGAGATGGCCGCCGCGAGGTGCTCGGAGACCCAGGTCTTGGCGGTGCCGGGCACCCCGAGCAGGAGCAGTGCCCGGTCGGTGGCCAGCGTCGCCACCGCCACCTCCATCAGCCGGCGCGGGCCGACGTACTTCGGGGTGATCTTGGCGCCGTCGCCGAGCAGGTACGTCACCACCGCCTGCGGCGACAGCCGCCAGCCGGGCGGCCGGGGTCGGTCGTCGGCGCCGGCGAGCGCCGCCAGTTCCTCGGCGAACAGTTGCTCGGCGTGCGGGCGCAGGGCGGTCATCGCAGCTCCTCGTACATCTCGTGGCGAAAGGTCAGGGTGGTGGCGAGCCGGGTGATGGTCCCGTCGTGCCGGTTGTCGGGGTTGTCCCGCCGGATCGTGTCGGCCAGTTCGGCCACCCGCGCGGCGTAGGACGGTGGCATCGCCGTCGCGGCGACGCGGCACAGCTCACCGGTGTGCCAGGTGGTCCGCTCACCCCGGGCCAGGACGGCGATCGCGTCGAGCACCGCGTCGGCGAGCGGCTCGGGCCACGGGCCGGGGTGCAGTTCGACCACCCGCAGCGCCCGGCTCGGGTCCCGGCGCAGCCCGGCCGCCGCGTACCCGGCCAGGTCGGCCGGGGAGAGCGCCTCGTACAACTGCGCCGCCAACTGCTCGTCGTACGGGTCGAGGTCCTTGTTCACCGGTCGGGACATCTCGTCGGCGAGCAGGGTCACCCAGACCGGGTCCCGTTGCAGCACCGCCGCTCGGGCCAGCCCCTTGTGCAGCACCGGACCCCAGTCGTCGGCCACCGGCAGGGCCAGCACCTCGTCGGCCGGCAGTCCGTACGCGGCGGACCAGGTTTCCAGCGGCGTACGCGCGACCACCTCGCCCAACAGCCACGCCCCGGTGCCGATCCCGCGTGGCGGCTTGGCCGGTACGCCGTCGCGACGCATCCCGGCGTCGCACTCGGTCGGCGGGGTGACCGTCAACCGCCCCTGGTCGAGCCGGACGTAACCGAGGGCACGGGCGGCCATCCGCTGCCGCAGCGCCGAGCCGGCCAGAGTGCCGAGCAGCCGGGCGGCGGCCTCGCGTACCTCCTTGCGCCGGTCGTCGAGGGCCCGTTCGAGCAGGGGCTCGTCCCGGTCGGACAGGCCGGTGGCGAGGGCGCCGACGAACCGGACCCGGTCCTCGGGCGCCTCGTCGTCGAACACCGAGCTGAGCAGGTCGAGGCCGGCGGCCGGGTCGGTGCCCCGGAGCGCGACCAGGTGGGCGAGCCGCTCACCGGGGGTGCCGGTGGCCCAGTCGGCCGGGTCCGGGTCGGCGGTCGCCTCGCCCAGCAGGTAGGCCCAGTCGTCGTTGCGGGCGGCGAGCCAGCCGCCCCGCCGACCGGCGACGACGGCGAGCGCGGGCCGCAGCGCACTGCTGCGCCGGCCGCTGTCCAGCAGCGCGGGCAGGGTGTGCGCCGGGGCGAGGTAGCCGCGTTGCGCGGCCGTGTGCAGCCACCCGCCGAGCAGCCGGTGGGCCAGGTCGCCGCCGCCGGGGCCGCCGCCGGCCAGCAGCGTGGCGAGCCGGCGGGCGGCCGGGGCCGCAACGGTGGGGCGGCTCTCCGGCGGTGCGACGTCGACCGGTCGGCGGCCAACCTCGGCCGCGGCCGCCGCCCGCCGGTAGGTCCAGGCCGCCGCGGCGGTGTCCAGCAGGGACGTCGCCGGTTCACCGCCGGGGACGACCGGCATCGCCCGCCCGCCGAGATCGACCGTGGCGGCGGTGAACGGCCGGCGGTCGGTGCCGATCAGCGCGGCGGAGACCAGGTCCGGCGGGAGCTGCGCGGGCGGTCGGTCGCCGCCGGTGCGGGCCGGGGCGGGCAGGTACTCCCCGTCCGGCCAGGCGGCCAGCGGACGGAACCCGGCGGCGGAGTATTCACCGGCGACCGGGACCGGGCGGCCTCCGGCGGCGGCCAGCAACCACCACGGCGGGTCGTCGCCGGGGCGCAGCGCCACCGCGTCGCCGGCCGCGTCGACCAGGTACCCGTCACCGGTCGGCACCACGTCGGCCAGCAGCATGCCGACCTGTTCGCACCAGGGTTCGGCGGCGAGGGCGGCGGTCCAGCCGGCCAGCGCCGCCCGGACCGGCATCGCCCCGGCCGGTGCCCCGGCGGGCCGGGTGCCGTGCCGGCGGGCGAGCAGGGCCCGCTGCGCGAACGCGCCCGGATACCAGCACAGGTCGGCGTCGAGCACGGTTCCCGGCACCACGTCCGCCGGGAGGGCCTGACCGGGTGCGGCGAACGCCAGCAGCAGGGCGAACCGCCCGGAGGTGGTGCCGTACAGCCAGGTCCGGCGGGCGACCAGCCGTTCGTCGGGCAGGTCGACCTGGCCGAGCACCAACCAGTGGTCGCGCTGCGCGGGGCCGGCGAGCACCTCCTCGGTCGACACCGGGATGCCGATCCGGGTACGGACGGTGGCGGCGAGATCCGCCGGCAGGTCGTCGATCCGGGCGTACCCGGCGGTCAGCAGGCGCAGCAGGGCCAGTTCGCCGAGGAGCCGGTCGGCCCAGTCCGGGCCGACGCCGACCACCTCACCGAGGCGCCGCACGGTGCCGGCCGCCGCCGGGGCCTGCGCGTCCACCAGCCGGGCCGCCATCGCGGTGAACGGGCCGGAGCCGGTGCGCTGGGCGCCGGCGAGTCCCTGGCTCACCTGGTCGGTCACCCACCGGCCCAGCTCGACCAGGCCGGCGGCGACCCGGTCGGCCCGCACTCCGGCCCGTTTCTGCGCGGCGGCCTCGTCGACCGGTCCGGCCTGCGCCCGCCTGGCGGCGGTGGTGGCGGCCCGGGCCGAGCGCCGGGCCTGCCATTCCGCCACCCACTCGGGCGCGGCCTGCTCGGTCACCCCGCCGCCGGACCAGAGCAGGAGCAGACCGAGCGCGTGCTTGCAGGGAAACTTGCGGCTGGGGCAGGAGCACCGGTACGCCGGCTCGGTCAGATCGACACAGGCCTGGTACGGGTTGCTGCCGCTGCCCCGGCACAGCCCCCAGAGCACGTCACCGTCCAGGCCGGTGGCGGACCACTTCGCCGCACCGCTGACGCTGCGCGCCCCCTTGGCGGAACTGGGGTCGGGAGCCAGCGCGAGCACCTGTGCGTTGGACCACGGTTCGATTGGCACAGCGGCACTCTAGAGACCCGGTCCGACACTTCGGTGGGCGTACCGATGGGCCTGTTCACCCGCCGTTGCGCTCGTCGCTCCCGACCCCGGTCGGGGCGGCTACGCTCCACCGTGGACGGCGTCGAAACCCGGAGCGGGCTCCCCCACCGGCAGGTCCGACACCGGTCCGGCGCCCGCCGGTTGCGGGTCGGCGAACGCCTCGACCGGGATCTGCGGCCAGCGGGCGAACGCGGTGTCGAGGAAGTACTGCTGCCCCGGATCCCAGGTGTGGCCGGCCTCGCGGCGGTGGTACACGTAGCCGAACGGATGGGTCCGGTAGATCACCGCGCCGTCGCGGCGCAGCCGTTCGAGCACGCCGTAGTCGACCGACCGGGGCACCGGCCGCCAGCCGCCGACCGCTTCGAGATCCCCCTTGGCGAGCAGCATGGTGCCACCGGCGACCACCTCGCCGTCGGACTCGGGCACGCCGGCCGGGCGCCGTACGGTGGTGCCGAGGGTCTCCAGGAAGACGAACTCGGCACCCTTGCCGACCAGGGTGGCTCCGGAGTAGTGCCGGGCCAGCACCAGGTCCCAGACGTGCTCGACGCCGTAGCTGTCGTCGTCGTCGAACTTGGTCACCAGGCTGCCCCGGGCCCGCCGGGTCGCCTCGCCGAGCGCGGCACCGAATCCGGTGCTGCCCGCCACCCGGACGATCTCGTACGGGCGGCCGGATTCGGCCAGCAGCGCCGCCACCTCGGCCGGCAGGTCGATGCCGTGCAGGCAGAGGACGAGTTCCAGCTCCGGGTAGGTCTGGTCGACGATCGCCCGGACCGCACCGGCCAGCATGTCCGCCCGTCGGGTGGCCAGGATCGCGCTGACCGACGGCGGGCGCGCCAGTTCCGGCAGGGCCTCGGCGGTCACCGCCGGCAGCGCGAAGCCGGCGGCGTGGCCGCGCAGCGCGGCCCGGCGCTGGCGTACGCTGCGCGCCTCCAACGCCAGCGGATCGCCGGCCGGCAGCGGACGGGTCAGCAGGTCCCGCAGTTCGGGTCGGATCAGCCCGGCGACGCGGGGCGGCAGCGCCGGCACCCGCAGCACCGCACCGGTCATCGCCAACTGGACCAGCAGGGCCGCCGTCTCGACCGGCCGCTCGTCGGTCAACGCAGCGCAGTCCACCACCCCGACCTGCCGCAACGTCGCCAGGGTCGCCGCGTCGAGTCCGGGCCCGACCAGCGGATGCCGGTCGGCCTCGCTGCGGGCCCGTCGGGCCGCCCGGCCGCGCGGGTCCAGTTCGAGCCGTACGGTCGCCGCCTCGGGCTGGTACGCCCCGGCCCGGCGCCCTCTCGGGTTGATCCGGCGGGCGTCCACCAGCACCACGGTCCCGCCACCGGGGACCGTCACGTCGTGCCGACCGGCCGGCACCGCCACCGCGTACGGGTGGTCCTGTGCCGGCCCGCCCGGCTCGGCCATGGCCGGGTCGCGCAGGACGACGTCATGGGCCCGGATGTCGGAGCTGAGCGGCAGCGCGTCGGGCACGACGGTGGTGCCGGGTTGTGTCGGCAGGTACGCCGGCAGCCCGCCCTGCCCGGTGAGGTTCGCGCTCACCGGGGCGGGCAGCGGGCGGGTCGGGCCGAGCGCCTCCACCGCCCCGCGCACGATGTCGCGCAGCGGGGCCGGGTGGCGCAGCCGGAGCCGGACGGTGGCCGGGCCGCGTCCCCTGGAGGGCAGGGCGACCCGGTGCCGGACCAGGTGGTCCAGCGGGCCGACCCGACCGGACCAGCCGGCGCGCGGCGATCGCCAGTAGACGACGACGATCCGGGCGCGGGTGGTCGGTGTCAGCGCCCCGGGATAGGCGTGCAGCAGGTCGTGCAACCGGTCCGGTGTCCCGGCGACGACCAGCACGCCGCGCGATCCGGGAAACCGCAGTGTCCGCAGGCCGACGAGGCGGCCCAACCGCTCGCTGAGCGCCGGCGGCGGACCGTTGACCAGTCGCCACGTACCGGCCGAGTTCGTGCCCCCAGTTGCGGCTTTCGACATGCCTCATCCTGTTTTGATCGGTGACCGTCGAACCATGCTACGCGGCACGACGGAACCCCTTCGCGGGCGCCGATCGGTCGACCGGCGCCCGCGAACGCTCAGCGCAGGCCGTTGCGGACCGCCACCCCGATCAACGTGTCCGGGTCGTCGGTGATGATCCCGTCCACCCCGAGGTCGATCACCCGCTGCATCAGCGCCGGATCGTCCACCGTGTACGGCACCACCTTCAGCCCGTCGCGGCGCTGCAACACCTCCACCGTCGGCCCGTGGAAGTAGCTCGGGTCCCGGCGCAGGTACCAGTCGGGCGAGACGACCGTCGGCTGGTCCGGGTCGTGCACCTGCCAGTTCGCCGAGACGGTGCCGGCGCCACTGGCGCGTACCAGCTTGCCCAGGTCGCGGAAACGCCACCAGTCCAGGCCAGCGGTCCACGGGCTCTTGACCGAGGCATCGTCGTAGTCCGCCCGCAGCGAGCACTCGTCGGCCAGCGAGGCGCACTCGGTCGGCCCGTACTGCCAGACCAGCGCCACCGTCTCGATCTTCCGGTTGAGCGAGCGGGCCAGCGTGATGGTCCGCCAGTCGAACGACTGGATGGTGACCCGGTCGACGAACCTCGCCCGCTCGATCGCCCGTACCAGTTTCGTGGTGAAGACCGGGTACGTCACCGTGTCCGCCACCAACGGGCTGATCTTCGTCTCGATGTTCAGCGACACGTCGGTCCGGCCGCTGGCGCGGACCAGGTCGAAGACCTCGTCCAGGGTCGGGATCCGGGCTCCCGGCGCGGGCACCTGGCGGGGCAGTTCCGGCAGCGTCTTCGTGCCGCAGTCGAGGGTCTTGAGCTGGCGCAGCGTCAGGTCCCGGACCAGCTTGCCGACGTACGGGTACTGCGGGTCGCCGGGGTGGGCCGGTGCGGTGTCGAGACAGTGCGAGCCGTTGACGGTGCGGTCGTGCAGCACCACGAGTTCCCCGTCACGGGTCACGCCGGTGTCGAGTTCGAGGGTGGAGATCGCCGGGTTCGCCAGCGCGTACGAGAACGCGGGCAGGGTGTTCTCCGGCCGTACCGCCCGCCCGCCCCGGTGAGCCTGGATGTCGAACGGCGAGGCGTACGTCCGGGGCAGGGCGAGGCCGCGCCGTTGCAGCAGGCCACGGAGCAGGTCGGGATAGTCGGTGATGATCCCGTCCACCCCGTCGTCGATCAGTTTGCTCATCGTCGGCACGTCGTCCACCGTCCACGGCACCACCTCGATGCCGTTTCGGTGCGCGTGCCGGACCATCTCGGCGGTCACGTACGGCCGGTAGCCCGGATCACCGACCTTGCCGTTCTGCGGGAAGCCGTGCACCGGCGAGAAGGCGGTCGCGCCGAAGGTCCTGATCGCCCGGATCGGGTCGCCGCCGAAGTCGTCGATGTCGAGGCCGCCCAGCCACGGGGAGGCGCCCGGTTGACCGGTCTGGAGGAAGTCGTAGTTGGTCAGCGCGACCAGCGGCAGCCGGGGCTCGACCCGGCGCATCAGCCGCAGGGCACCCCAGTCGAAGCTCTGGATGGTGACCTGCCCGAGCAGGCCGGCGGCCCGGATCTCGCGTGCGGTGATCTCGACGAACTGTTCCCGGGGCGCGGTCTCGCTCGGTGCCCCGGCCTCCACCTTGGTCTCGACGTTGAGCTTGACCCGGTCGGCACCGTAGCGCTTGACCAGCGCGAACACCTCGCTCAGCAGCGGCATCCGGGAGCCCGGTACGGCCAGCTGTCCGGGCTTGTCGGCCAGCGTCCGGCTACCGCAGTCGAGCGTACGCACCTGGGCCAGGGTGAGGGTGTTGACGTATTTGCCGACGTACGGGAAGCCCGGGTCGCCGCTGGTCACCGGGGCGGTGTCGACGCACTTGGTGCCGCTGACCCGCCGGTCGTGGGTGACCACGGCCCGGCCGTCCTCGGTGATCTGCACGTCGAGTTCGAGGGTGCTCACGCCGAGTTGGAGGGCGTTGCCGAACGACGCGAGGGTGTTCTCCACCCGCAGACCGAGTCCGCCCCGGTGGGCCTGCAGGTCGAAGCTGCCCGGCCGGCCCGGCTTCGACCGGCCGTCGGCGTACCCGGCGGTGGCGGGCAGTCCGCTGAGGACGGTGACCGCCGCGATGGTGGCGACGGCGGCCTTGCGCCATCGGTTGAGGGCCATGTGCGGGTGTCCAATCAGGTCGTCCGGACGCTTCCGCGCGCATCGTCGGGCGACCAGGCGTCCGCCGGGCGTTCGGCAGGCGACCATCCGGTTAACCCCGGTGGGACATTCATGCCCGTCACGTCGGAGGGCCCGGGCGCGGCGCCGATCGTGGCGGTCCACGAACACCGGTTGCTGGACTACCGGGCGCGGTAACCCGTCTCGTCGTCAGCCGGCGCGGGAGGTGCCGGCCGGCGGGTTCACCCCGTCCCGACGGCGGTCGCGTCCGGCGAGCAGCGGCAGTGGCTTCGGCTCGACCAACGGGGGCGGGTTGGGCGAGGCGGCGGTCCGGGCCAGCAGTGCCGCCAGTCCGGCCCGGGTGGCGACCACCAGCAGGCGATCGGTGCGGACCAGTGGTCGCCGGTCCGGTAGCGACCAGAGGGTCTGACCGACCCGGCCGGTCCGGACCGCGATCAGGCGTACCTCGTGCGGCCGGCTGACCTCGGGGCAGAACTCGCCCTCCAGCGCCGATCCGGCACCGACCGGGATCTCGGCGACCAGCAGCACCCGCCGTCCGACCGAGACGGTGTCGATCACCTCGCGGCCGAGCAACGCGGCGGCGAAGGCCGGCGCGGCCAGGTAGGAGACGCTGCGCGAGATGTTGATCCCGAACGACCGCCGGATCCGGCCGGCGAACTCCTCGTCGAACAGGCGCAGCACCACCCGCAGCGGTGCCGCCGGTTCCGCCGCCGGTCCGCCCCGGTCCTGGTCGGCCCGGTGTACGGAGCGCGCCAGCAGCGCGGTCTCCAGGTTCGTCACGTCGTCGCGGCAGAGCACGACCAGCGCCCGGCAGGTCTGCACCGACGCCGCCCGCAGCGTCTCGGCGCTGTTGGCGTTGCGGACCAGGACCGGGATGTCGAGGTCCCGGGCGACCTGCACGCCCCGGGCGTCGGCGGACCGGTCGATCGCGACGACACCGATCCCGAGGGCGTGCAACTCCTCCATCACCCTGGTCCCGATGTTGCCCAGACCGACCACGACCACGTGCCCGGAGATCGGCTCGGTGAGTTCGCCTGCGGCGAGCGCCAGCCGAACGTTGATCACCAGCCCGACCAGCAGCACGGTGACGGTCGGGATGAGTGCGACCCCGGCGAGGACGAGGACGAGCTGCACCGCCTGCTCGGCGGCCGAGCCGTCGAGGTCGGCGTCGGCTCCGCCGAGGGCGGTGACGGCGGTCAGGTAGGCCGCCTGCCAGAAGCCGAGGTCACGCAGGACGGTCAGGGTCAGCGTGCCGGCGAGCAGCAGCCCGGCCACCGAGCCGAGGGCGAGCCGCAGCTTGCGGTCGAGCAGCAGCCGGGTGGTCCGCAGCGGGCGGCGCCGGCGGCGTCGGGCGGGTCGGGGCCGGGGTCCGGAGACCCGCGCCAGGACGAGGTCGGCCGCGTCGTCCCGCTCCGGCAGGGTCACCGGCTCGGCCGCTGGCGCGGTGACCGCGAGGCCGCAGAGGATGTCGTCCGGATCGGCGACCCGGTCCCGGTTCACCGCCATCAGCAACTCGTCGGGCAGCCGGACGTACCGTGGGGTGTCGTCGCCGAGCGCGGCGGCGACGAACGCTGGGGCGGCGATCTCCGACCCGGAGAGTACGTCGCAGTCGCCCAGCATGGCGGCGACGCCCTCGCCGAGCACCGGGTTGAAGATCCGGACCACGATCCGGACGGTCGGGCTGACCTCGCGGGCCATCATCGCCGCGTCGACGTTGTCGATGTCGTCCCGCCCGACCAGCGCCAGCGCGGCGGCCCGGTCGACCCCGACGTGCCGGAGCACCTCCTGGCTGAGCCGGGGCGCGACGACGACCACGGGTCGCAGCGCCGGGTCGCCGTCCTCGGGTCGCAGCCCGGCGATGTCCGGTGCCTGCCCGGCCGACATGGACCCGACGATCACCGTGACCGGCGCGCGGTAGGTGTCCATCAGTTCGGCGACCAGCCGCCGGGCGAGCGGGTTGTCGCCCCAGACCACGAAGTGCCCGGCCCGCCCGTGCTCGACCGGCTCGCCCGGACCCGTGGGCGCGCCGGACCCGGGCGGCTCGACAGGGGACGGCGGGTCACCGGGCACGGGTCGATGATAGGCAGGTCGGACACAGCGGGCTGGTCCGTCCGTCCACGGAGGATCAGGCCGGACCGGAGTGTCATCTGGGCTTCGGGTCCCGGTCAGCGGCCGGATTGACGGCGTTCACCACCGCCCCGTGCTCCCGGTCAGGTTCGGCGAGCGGGCAACCGATCGGTGGAGTCGTAGGCGGTCCGGGCCTGCTCGACCCGACCGAGGAACGTGTCGGACCACTGGGCGAGGGTGTGGAACAGCGGGGCCAGGCTGCGCCCGAGTTCGCTGATCTCGTACTCCACCCGCGGCGGGATCTCCGGGTGGTAGGTCCGCACGACGAGGCCGTCGCGTTCCAGTTGTCGCAGCCGCTGGGTGAGCACCTTCGGTGTGATCGTGGTGATCCGCCGTTCCAACTCCACGAACCGCTGTCGGCCGTGCTCGTTGAGGGTCCAGAGGATCGGTGTGGTCCAGCGACTGAAGACGATGTCGACCACGGGCCCGATCGGGCAGGCCAGCTCGGGAGCACTCGACGCGTCCGGCCGGGTGGTGTTGCCACTCATTCAGGTCCCCCGGGGAAGTCACTTTCCTGTAGGTACCTACTATACCGAGCCTGCTAGCTTCGCTGGGTCACGGCGACGACCTGGGGTTTCGCCGTCGATCCAACGCCGTCACCGGTGGCGTGGGCCCAGTGGAAATCGACCAGGAGCTGTCGAATGATCGTGGTAACGGGAGCAACCGGAAACGTCGGCCGACCACTCGTAGCGGCACTGAACGCGGCCGGCGAACGGGTGAGGGCGGTCTCGCGGGGCGCGGCCCACCCGGACACACCCCCGGACGTACGTCACCATCCGGCCGACCTGGCCGCGCCGGAGACCCTTCGGCCGGTGCTCGACGGCGCCGACGCGCTGTTCTTGCTCGTCTCCGGTGCCGGAGCACACCTCGACCCGCGCGCCATCCTCGACGTCGCGAAGGCGGGCGGGGTGCGACGGGTGGTCGTGCAGTCCTCCCAGGCCGTTGGCACCCGACCGGCGTCGGTGTCGCACTCGCCGCTCCTGCGGATCGAGAACGCCGTCCGGCAGTCGGGTCTGGAGTGGGCCATCCTGCGACCGGGCGGCTTCGACTCCAACGCGTTCGCCTGGGCCGACGGGATCAGGGAGGAACGGACGGTGGCGGCGCCGTTCGGTGACGTCGCCCTGCCGACCGTCGATCCCGCCGACATCGCCGAGGTAGCGGCCGTGGTGCTACGCGACCGGAGGCACGCCGGTCGGACATACGAGCTGACCGGTCCGGCGCCGATCTCGTCCCGCGAGCGTGTTCGGGCGATCGGCGACGCACTCGGCACACCCGTGCGGTTCGTCGAGCAGAGCCGGGACGAGGCGCGGGCGCACATGCTGCGGTTCATGCCCGAGCCGGTCGTGGAGGGCACGCTCGCCATCATCGGCGACCCGACCCCCGCCGAGCAGCGGGTCAGTCCCGCCGTCGAGCAGATCCTCGGCCGACCGGCCCGTACGTTCGCCGACTGGGCCGCCCGCAACGTCGCCGCGTTCCGCTGATCGGCCGGTCCGGTGCGAGAGTGGGCACATGGCGATCACGATTCGGACAGCGGTGGAGGCGGATCTGCCGGCACTGCTGGCCCTGTACGGACAACTGCACCCGGACGACACCCCGCTCCCGATCGATCGGGCCGGAACGATCTGGCGGGAGATCACCGCACAGGCCGGGCGTACGGTCCTGCTCGCCACGGATGACGAACTGCCGGCCGGCACCCTGGACTGCACCGTGCTGCCGAACCTGACCCGTGGCGGCCGGCCGTTCATGCTGGTGGAGAACGTGGTGGTCGGCGCGTCCGTACGCCGTCGCGGGGTCGGCCGGCAGCTGCTCGCGGCGGCGGTCGACCGGGCCCGGTCGGCCGGCTGCTACAAGGTCCAGTTGCTGTCCCGGCAGACCCGCGACGAGGCGCACGTCTTCTACGAGTCGTGCGGGTTCCGGCAGATCGCCGCCGGCTTCCGCCGCTACCTGTCCGACTGAGGCCCGGTTTCCGCGCGTCGAACCGGACGCCGGGGATCCACGGGTCGGGACGGGGCGGAGGAGGCGTGGGAGCGACTCGGCGCTGGACTAACCTTGGCCTCTGGTCGGGCTCTACGGCGCGCTCGCCACTGATCAACGCAACGGACCGCAACGGACGGAACAAAGATCATGATCGACCAGGCCAAGACACGCGTCCTGCTGCTGGAGAACATTCACCCCGACGCGGTCACCCGGCTGGAGTCGGAGGGATTCCTCGTCGAGTCGCTGCGCAACGCACTGGACGAGGACGAGCTGATCGCCCGGATCGAGGGGGTGCACCTGCTCGGCATCCGGTCGAAGACGCAGGTCACCGCCCGGGTGCTGGCCGCCGCGCCGCAGCTCGTCGGCATCGGCGCGTTCTGCATCGGCACCGACCAGATCGACCTGGCCGCCGCCGCCTCCGCCGGCATCGCCGCGTTCAACGCCCCGTTCTCCAACACCCGCAGCGTGGTCGAGTTGGCGCTCGCCGAGATCATCATGCTGGCCCGGCGGCTGCCCGAGAAGAACACCGGGATGCACGCCGGGATCTGGGACAAGGCCGCCAACGGCAGCCACGAGGTCCGGGGCCGGACCCTGGGCATCGTCGGGTACGGCAACATCGGCGCCCAACTGTCGGTGCTCGCCGAGAACCTCGGCATGAAGGTCTACTTCTACGACACCGCCGACAAGCTCGCCCTCGGCAACGCCAAGCGCTGCGACAGCCTCAACGAGCTGCTGGAGGTGGCCGAGACGGTCACCCTGCACGTGGACGGCCGGCCGGGCAACAGCGGCTTCTTCGGCGAGGAACAGTTCGCCCGGATGCGGCCCCGGAGCCTCTTCCTGAACCTCTCCCGCGGCTTCGTGATCGACTACGCCGCCCTGCGGGCCAACCTGGTCAGCGGACACCTGGCCGGTGCCGGCATCGACGTCTTCCCGCACGAGCCCAAGGGCCGGGGCGACGAGTTCACCTCCGAGCTGCGCGGCCTGCCGAACGTGATCCTCACCCCGCACATCGGCGGCTCGACCGAGGAGGCGCAGGCCGACATCGGCGGGTTCGTGGCCAACAAGCTGGCCCAGTTCGTCGGCGAGGGCAACACCACGCTGAGCGTGAACCTGCCCGCGATCCAGCTGCCGGCGGCGCCCGGAACGCACCGGATCGCGCACACGCACCACAACATGCCGGGCGTGCTGGCGCAGGTGAACAGCATCCTGGCCGAGCACGCGGTGAACATCGAGGGCCAGCTGCTGGGCACCCGTGGCGAGTACGGCTACCTGCTCACCGACCTCGGCGCCGGCTACACCGAGGACGTCGTGCTCCAGCTGCGGGCGATGAGCCAGACGATCCGGCTGCGGGAACTGTCGTGAGCGACCTCGAAGAGGACCTGCGGGCCATCGTCGGCCCGACGCACCTGCTCGTCGACCCGGACCTGCGCGACGCGTACGAGACCGACTGGACCCGCCGGTTCACCGGCACCGCGCGGTGCGTGGTCCGCCCGGCGGACACCGCGCAGGTGGCCGCCGTGGTCCGGGCCTGCGCCTCTGCCGGCGTGCCGATGGTGGTCCAGGGCGGCAACACCGGCCTGGTCGGCGGGGGTGTGCCCGGCGGCGGCGAGGTGCTGATCAGCCTGACCCGGCTGACCGACCTGGAGCCGGTCGACACCATCGAGGGCCAGGTCACCGTCGGGGCCGGCGTCACCCTGGAGAAGCTCCAGGCGCACGCCCGCCCGGCCGGCCTGGACGTCGGCGTCGACCTGGCCGCCCGGTCGGCGGCGACGATCGGCGGCATGGTGGCGACCAACGCCGGTGGCATCCGGGTGCTGCGCTACGGCAGCATGCGCGACCAGCTCACCGGTCTGGAGGCGGTGCTGCCCGACGGCACGGTGATCACCAGGCTCGCCGGCCTGGCCAAGGACAACACCGGGTACGACCTGACCCAGCTCCTCGCCGGCAGCGAGGGCACCCTGGCGATCATCACCCGGGTACGCCTGCGCCTGGTCCCGCTGCTGCCCGCGCGGGCGGTGGCCCTGGTCGCCGTCGACGGCACCGACGCGGCGCTCACCCTGCTCGCCGCCGCCCGCGGTCGCCTGTCCACCCTCGCCGCGGCCGAGATCTGCTACCCCGAGGGCATGGAACTGGTCCGCTCGTACGGTCGGCTGCCCGCCCCGTTCGACACCGACTATGCCGCGTACGTGCTGCTGGAGTGTGCCGGGCACACCGATCCGACGGACGAGTTGCTGGACCTGCTCGGCGAGTGCGACGCGGTGCAGGACGCCACGGTCGCCTCCGACGCGGCGGGTCGGGCGCGGCTGTGGGCGTACCGGGAGACGCACACCGAGGCGATCAACACGGCGGGCGTGCCGACCAAGCTCGACATCTGCGTACCGTTGCGCGAGCTGGCCGGACTGGTGGCGGTGCTGCCGGAGACGGTCGAGGCGGTCGCGCCGGGCGCCCGGACGATCCTTTTCGGTCACCTCGGCGAGGGCAACCTGCACGTCAACGTGCTGGGTGCTGGCGAGCGGGCCGAACAGGTGACGGACGCGGTGCTGCGGCAGGTCGCGGCGCGGCGCGGCAGCATCAGCTCGGAACACGGGGTCGGCCGGGCGAAGGCCGAGTGGCTGTCGCTGTCCCGCTCCGCCGAGGAGATCGACGTGCTGCGCCGGATCAAGTCCGCCCTGGACCCGGCCGGTGTGCTGAACCCCGGCGTCCTGCTGCCCACGTCCGCCGACGACCACGAGCGCGGGTAGCGCCCGTCGGTGACCGCTGGCCGGGCAGCAGCGACTTCCGGTCAGCGGGTGGGTGACGGTGCCACCGTCGGTGGTGCGGTCACCTCCGCGACGCCCGGCAACCGGCGCAGCTCGGCGAGAATCGGCTCGGCGGCGGCCCGGTCGGCCAGCGTGAACGTGAACGACTCGGGCAGGTCCTCGGGTCGGACCGACGCGACCAGCTCCGGCCTGTCCTTGAACGTTTCCTTGAACCGCTCGTAGGCCCGCTCCCGGGTTTCGAAGGTAATCCCGGTCGCGCTCGGGAGCGCCCGCAGCCTCGCCTCGACTTCCTGCTTCTGTGCGCCCGTGACGTCGTTGTCCAGGAACAGGACGACGTCGAGCGGTACGGGTCGGGACGGCGATGGAACCGGCACGGGCAACACCACCGGCACCGGCGTGCAGGCGGCCAGAACAGCGACCGTCAAGACCACCGCGAGCAGCCTGATCCTCCGCACCGTCGTAGCCTAGTCGGCAGCCTTTGCCGGCGCGCGTCACCGAACAGCGGTGCTCCGATCACCTCGCCCGCCGGGTAACCGCCGACGTGCCGGATCAACCTGGCAGGCTCCCCTACCGTCACGAAAGCTCTGGTCAAGCCAGCCATGACGAGATCACCCATCCCTAACCTGGACACGGGCTGTCGAATTCGTGCCGGCCGTACGACGTAGGGGTGCGGGCAACCGAGCCCGCCACCCGATGGGAGAACACGATGACCCAGTACGCGATCCTGCTGTTCGCGAACGCGCCGGCCGACCCCGCCGACCTGACCCCGCAGGAGCAGCAGGCACACGAGCGGCACGGCGAGGACGTGGAGAGGTTCGGCGGGACCATGGTCGCGGCGTTCGCGCTGCAACCGAGCACCACGGCGACCTCGGTCCGTGGCGATGTCCTGACCGACGGCCCGTTCCTCGACGCCAAGGAGGTCGTCGCCGGCTTCTACGTGATCGAGGCACCCGACCTGGACGCCGCCCTGGAGATCGCCCGCCGCAACCCCGCCACCCAGCAGGGCGGCGGTGTCGAGGTGCGCCCGGTCGCGGGCGGTTTTGTCGCGGTGCCGCAGGTCGAGCGCTGACGGACCGGGCCGACGGGTGAAGGCCGGAGACGGCTGGGGGCGGGGAGACGGATGACCGACCGGGAGGATGTCCGGGCGGCCGTCGCGGACGCGCACCGGCGCGAATGGGCCCTGGTGCTCGCCGCGACGGCGCGGGTCGCGCGGGACCTTGACCTGGCCGAGGAGTGCGTGCAGGAGGCGTACGCCACGGCGCTGGGCGCCTGGACCCGCGACGGGATCCCGGACAACCCGGCGGCCTGGCTCACCACCACCGCCAAGCGCCGGGCGATGGACGCGATCCGGCGCGAGCGGCTGTTTCGCGCCAAGCTGCCGTTGCTGGTCGAGCCGGAGGAGTCGGTGGAGATGGACATCCCGGTGGCGGAGGAACCGACGGACGTCGTACCGGACGAACGGCTGCGGCTGATTTTCATGTGCTGCCACCCGGCGTTGGCACAGGAGGCGCAGATGGCGCTCACCCTGAGGCTCGTCTGCGGGGTGCCGACCGCCGACATCGCCCGCGCGTTCCTGGTCTCGGAGGCGACGATGGCGGCCCGGCTGACCCGGGCGAAGAAGAAGATCACGGTCGCCCGGATCCCCTACCGGGTGCCCGGAGCCGCCGAGTTGCCGGAGCGGCTGGCCGGAGTGCTCGGGGTGATCCACGTGCTGTTCACCCTCGGGCACACGGCGCCGGCCGGTGCGGCGCTGGTGCGTACGGATCTGGTCGACCGGGCGGTGCACCTGACCCGGATGCTGCGGGAGCTGATGCCCGACGAGCGGGACGTGTGGGGCCTGCTCGCCCTGCTGCTGGTCACCGACGCCCGGCGGGCCACCCGGGTCGACGACCGGGGCCGGTTGCTGCGGCTGGAGGAGCAGGACCGGTCGCGCTGGGACCGGTCGGCGATCGCCGAGGCAAGCAACCTGATCATGGATGGTCTGCGCGGTGGCCGCCCGGGACGCTATGTGCTCCAGGCGGCCATCGCGGCCGTGTACGCCGAGGCGCCGACCTACGAACAGACGGACTGGCCGCAGATCGTGACCCTGTACGACGTACTGCTGTCGGTCTGGCCGTCGCCGGTGGTGGCGTTGAACCGGACGGTGGCGCTGGCCGAGGTCTCGGGGCCGGCGCGGGCGCTGGCCGAGGTGGAGGAGTTGGAGCGGGACGAGCGGTTGGCGGGTTACCAGTACCTGCCGGCGGTGAGGGCGGACCTGCTGCGGCGCCTGGGGCGTGCCGACGAGGCAGCGGTCGCGTACCGCCGGGCGCTGGAGTTGACCGGGAACGAGGCCGAGCGGGAGTTCCTGACCGAGCGCCTGGCCGCCGCGACCGAGCCCGGGTAGCCCCCGCTGCGGGTACGGTCACCGGCGGACCGCGACATCCACCTCCGCGCGGAGGTCAGCGGCGGACCACGACATCCACGTCCGCGCGGAGGTCACCGGCAGACGACTCCCACGCACCCGTTCGGGTCACCGGTCGAGACGTTGCCGCCACCGTCGCGGACGCTGCCGAGCGGTAGCGCCTCGATGCCGTGGTCGGCGTTGCTCTGGGTACGGTTCCCGGTGACCACGATGTCGCTGCCGACCGGCACGTTCGTGTGCAGCCCGTCGTCGTTGGGGCGACCGGCGGCGTCGGACTCGCCGGAGGCGTATCCGTTGGCCGTGAACCGGTTGTCGGAGACGCTGATCCGCGCCGGCACCGGTCCGACCGTGGTCGCTTCGATGAACAGGCCCACCGCCCCGTTGTCGGTGAAGGTGTTGCGGGTGACGGTCAACCCCTCGACGACGGCGAGCAGGTCCACCCGCACGTACAGCCCGTAGGACTGACCGGTGAACTGGTTGTCGAGCACCCTCGCGTCGCGCGAGGGCCCGAAGATCACAAAGCCGAACTCGGCGGCCCGGAACCGGTTGCCCCGGACGACGGCGTCGTCGACGGCGGGCCCGAAGATCACGGTCCCGCTGACGAACTCGTTGTCGACGATCGATGGCGCGGTGGACTCGGAGACCCGGATCCCGGCCTGGGTGAAGGAGTTGCCGCGTACCACCGTGTGGTTCGCCTCGGAGAGGGAGAGCCGGCCGCCCCGGAAGGTGTTGTCGGCGACCAGCGATCTGTGGGTGTTGATGCTCAGGTCGATCCCGCCGAACACGGCGATGTCGCGGATGACGACCCCACTGGAGTTCGTCGCCACCACAGCCGACGTACCGCTCTGAACGGCTTCGACGGCGCCGTCGCTGATCCGCAGGCCCGAGACGGATTCGGCCCGCACCCCACCGCCCCCCGGGGCTTCGGAGCCGTTGCGGAGCAGGCGTACGCCCTCGACCACGGTGTTGCGGGTGGAGTCGAGGTCGATCCCCCACGCGAAGTCGATGATCGCGCCGTTGCGGATGCGCAGTCCACTGCGCTGGGTCGCGGAGATACCGACACCGCCGGTACGCGGGCCGCTGATCACATGCTGGTTGAGATCCACCGTGACGCCGTTCGCGCCGATCACCAGTCCGACCCCGGCACAGCGTAGATCGGCCCGCAGGGTCACGTCCCTGGTGATGGTGTCACCGCAGGCTACGGGCGGGGGCGCCGCAGCCGACACCGGCGTGGCCGACACCGCCAACCCTGCGGCAAGGAACAGGATCGTTCCACTACGAAGCAACACTCGGTTACGTGCCATCTCTCTCACCACACAAACACTCGGGGAATTCCCCAGAGCGTAGTAACGCTGAGTGATCGAGTGCTCACATCTGTCACCTAGGCGACCCCATCCCGCCGCGTTGATCATGAAGTTAGCGCATCTCCGAGACCGGATTCCTGCACCAACTTCATGATCAACGCGACGAGGTGGGGTGGGAGGGGTCAGGGGGTGCGGGTGCGGGTGCGGTGGATGGTGTTGCGGTACCAGAGGGCGCTGGCCTTGGGGGTGCGGACCTGGGTGTCGTAGTCGACTCGGATGATGCCGAACCGCTTGTCGTAGCCGTAGGCCCACTCGAAGTTGTCCATCAGCGACCAGGCGAAGTAGCCACGGATGTCGGCGCCCTGCTGGCGGGCGAGGGCGACCGCGCCGAGGTGCGAGACGAAGTAGTCGATCCGGTCGTCGTCCTGGACGAAGCCGTTGGCGTCCGGCTGGTCGTCGAAGGCGGACCCGTTCTCGGTGATCACCATGGGCAGGTCGGGGTAGTCACGGCTGAGCCGTACCAGCAGCTCGGTGAAGCCCTCGGGCACTATCTCCCAGTCCATCGCGGTCCGGGGCCGACCGAACGGCACCTCGCGGCTGACCGGCAGCCCGTCGGCGTCCTCGGTGCGTCCCTGCTCGTCCACCCCGGAGTGCTGGGTGCTGAAGTAGTAGTTGACGCCGAGCACGTCGATCGGGGCCGAGATGATCTCCAGGTCACCGTCCCGCACCGGCAGCTCGATCCCACGCGCGGCCAGGTCGGCGACGATGTCCTGGGGGTAGCGGCCGTGCCGCAGCGGGTCGAGGTAGATCCGGACGCCGAGCCCGTCCGCCCGGCGGGCCGCGTTCACGTCGGCCTCGCTCTCGGTCGCCGCGACCGAGGTGCCCATGTTCAGCGTGATGCCGAGGTCGATCGGGCCGGGCGCCGCCGCCCGCATCCGCTGGGTGGCCAGCCCGTGCCCGAGCAGGAGATGGTGTACGGCGTGCATGCCGGCCTCGAAGTCCTGCCGGCCCGGCGCGTGCCGCCCGTACGCGTAACCGAGCATCGCCGAGCACCACGGCTCGTTCAGCGTCGTCCAGGTGCGTACCCGGTCTTTGAGCTGGTCGAAGACGAGCATGGAGTAGTCGGCGAACCGGTAGGCGGTGTCCCGCGCCGGCCAGCCGCCCGCGTCCTCCAGCTCCTGCGGCAGGTCCCAGTGGTAGAGGGTGACCCACGGGTCGATCCCCTGGGCCAGCAACTCGTCCACCAGCCGGTCGTAGAACGCCAACCCGGCCGGGTTCGCCGGGCCACGGCCGCCCGGCTGCACCCGGGGCCAGGCCACCGAGAACCGGTAGGTGTCCACCCCGAGGTCGCGCATCAGCCCGACGTCGGCGGGCATCCGGTGGTAGTGGTCGCAGGCGATGTCGCCGTGTTCGCCGTTGTGCACCGCGCCGGGGACCCGGCAGAAGGTGTCCCAGATCGACGGGGTGCGTCCGTCCTCGGCGACGGCGCCCTCGATCTGGTACGACGAGGTCGCCACACCCCAGCGGAAGCTGGCGGGCAGGCTGTCGATCGGGTCGGGTTGACCGCTGGCGACGCGGGCGGGATCGAGTGTCGAGGCGGTCGTGTCCATGGCTCTCCTGATCGGTGTGGGGAACTGGTGTCGGACTGGCGGGTGCGCGGCGGCCGCCCGTGGGTGGGCCGCGCGCGACGCGACGGACGACGGTGCGCACCGTCGGAGTCAGCTCCGGCTGATCACGACGGACTCGCGGGTGGGGTGCAGCCAGCAGGCCACGTTCCGGTCGGCGGCGGTCCCCTCCTTCGGCACGCCCAGCACCGGGATCTGGGTGGCGCACGGGTCGAACGCCTTCGGGCAGCGCGGGTGGAACGAGCAGCCGCTCGGCATGCCGCGCAGGTCCGGCGGGGAACCGGGGATGCCGCTCAGTTCGCGGCGGGGTCCGCGCAGGGCCGGAAAGGAGTTCAACAACCCCTCGCTGTACGGGTGCAGCGAGTCGCGGTAGAGCGCCGCCGCGGGCGCCTCCTCGACGATCCGTCCCCCGTACATGATCGCGATCCGGTCGGAGAACTCGACCAGCAGCGACAGGTCGTGGGTGATGAACAGCACCGAGAAGCCGAGCCGTTCGCGCAGTTCGACGAGCTGCCCCAGGATCTGCCGCTGCATCACCACGTCGAGGGCGGTGGTCGGCTCGTCCATGATGACGATCTGCGGCTCCAGGGCGAGCGCCATGCCGATCATGACCCGTTGCCGCATGCCGCCGGAGAGCTGGTGCGGGTAGCTGTCCAGCCGGTCGGCGGCGATGCCGACGAGTTTGAGCAGTTCGCGGGCGCGGGCCAGCCGGGCGGCTGCGCTCATCGTCGGCTCGTGCGCCTGGATCACGTCCATCAGCTGGGTGGAGACCTTGTGCACCGGGTTGAGCGAGTTCATCGCCCCCTGGAACACGATCGAGGTCTCGGCCCAGCGGAACCGGCGCAGCTGCGCCGGGCTGAGGGTCATGATGTCGATCGGATCGCCGCTCGGCGGGTGGTAGAGCACCGAGCCGCCGCTGATCACACCGGGCGGGGGCAGCAGCCGGGTCACCCCGTACGCCAGGGTGGACTTGCCGCTGCCGCTCTCCCCGGCCAGGCCCAGCACCTCGCCCCGGTGCAGGGTGAGGCTGACGTCCCGGACCGCCCGGACGGCCTGGTCGCCGAGTCCGTAGTCGACGTTCAGATTCTTGATCTCCAGCACGGGTCGGCTCATCGCCCGGCCGCCTTTCCCTCGGCGTTGGTCAGCACGGCGGCACCCCGGGGCGCCGGTGGCGGGCTCGGCGGTGCCCCGAGTACGGGGGTGAAGCCGACCCGCATCCGGACCACCCGGCCGTCGGCCGTACGCACCTTCGCCTTGCCGCTGCTGCGCAGTCGGGGGCTGACGAACTCGTCGATGCCGAAGTTGACCAGCGACAGCGCGGTGCCGAGGATGGCGATCGCCAGTCCGGCCGGGACGAACCACCACCACGCGCCCTGGGCCAGGGCCTGCTGGCTCTGCGCCCAGAACAGGATGGTGCCCCAGTTCCACTCGGAGATGGTGGAGATGCCGATGAAGGCCAGGGTGATCTCGGACATGACGGCGAAGATGACGGTGCCGACGAAGTTCGAGGCGATGATCGCGGTCAGGTTCGGCAGGATCTCGAAGCCGACGATCCGCCAGGTGCTCTCCCCGCTGGCGCGGGCCGCCTCGACGTAGTCGCGGCGGCGCAGCGAGAGGGTCTGGGCGCGCAGCACCCGCGCTCCCCAGGCCCAGGAGGTCAACCCGATGACCAGGGCGACGACCAGGTCACCGGCCGACGAGATGGTCGAGGCGACGATGATGACCAGCGGCAGCGCCGGGATCACCAGGAACACGTTCGACAGGGCGGAGAGGCTCTCGTCGGCGGCCCCGCCGAGGTAGCCGGCGGTGACCCCGATGACCACCGAGAGCACGGTCGCGACCACCCCGGCGAGGAAGCCGACGAAGATGACGCCCCGGGTGCCGACCAGGACCTGACTGAAGATGTCCTGGCCGAGGTGGGTGGTGCCGAACCAGTGTTCCCCGGACGGCGGCGCTACCAGGTCGGGTCCGCGCCCGGACGGGTCGTACGGGGCGATCCACGGGCCGATCACCGCGATCAGCAGGAAGACGCCCAGGATGATCAGCCCGGTCGCGGCCTTGGGGTTGGCCACGAACCGGAACCTGCGGCGACGGGCGGCGGCCGGCGGTGTGGCGTCGGTGACCGCGCCGGTGGGGATGACAGCGTCGATGCTGCTGGTGGGGATGGCCATCGCTCAGCCCTCCTTGCGGGTTCGGGGGTCCAGTGCCAGGTACGCCATGTCCGCCAGCAGGTTCGCCAGCAGCACCGAGAGCGTGATGATCAGGAAGATGCCCTGCATCAGCGGGTAGTCCTTGGCGCCGACCGCCTGGAAGAGCTGGAAACCGAGGCCGGGATAGGAGAAGACGATCTCCACCAGCAGGGTGCCGCCGACGATGAAGCCCAACGACAGGGCGAAACCGGAGACGTTGGGCAGCAGGGCGTTGCGGGCGGCGTAGCTGACCGCGACCCGGCGCTCCGACAGGCCCTTGGCGTGGGCCACGGTGATGTAGTCCTCGGCCGCGACGGTGACCATCATGTTGCGCATGCTGAGGATCCAGCCGGAGACCGACGAGATCAGGATGGTGAACGCGGGCAGGATGCTGTGCTGGATGGCGCTACCGATGAAGTACTGGTCGAACGCCGGCACCAGGCCGGGTTCGTAGCCGCCGGAGGACGGGAAGAAGCTGCCCGGCCCGGCGAGCAGGGCGATCGAGATCAGCCCGAGCCAGAAGTACGGCACCGACGACAGGAACGTGGTCGCCGGCAGCAGCCCGTCGATCCAGGAGCCGCGCCGCCAGCCAGCCACCACCCCGAGCGCGGTGCCGGTCAGGAAGCTGATCACGGTGGTGATGCCGACCAGGGCCAGGGTCCAGGGCAGGCTGTCGGAGAGCACCTGGGAGACCGGTGCGGGGAAGAACGTGAACGACAGTCCCAGGTCACCCCGGAAGAGCTGGCCCCAGTACTCGACGTACTCCTGCCAGATGCTCTTGTCCTTGTCCAGGCCGAACAGCACGTAGAGCGACTGCATCGCCTGGGTGCTGATCTGGCCCTGGTAGCGGGAGATCAGCGACTGGACCGGGTCGCCGGGGATCATCCGGGGGATGAAGAAGTTGATGGTGATCGCGGCCCACGCGGTGAACAGGTAGAACGCGATCCGTTGCAGCAGGAACTTCACGAGGCCACCGTCCGTACCTCGCGCGCGGCGGAGCCGGGCGTCTCGGTGTTCTCCGGGTCGTAGAGCCAGCAGGAGGCCCAGTGGCCCGGCTCGCCCTGCACGGCCAGCCGGGGCGGCAGTGCCGTGGAGCAGCGGGGCATGGCGCTGGGGCAGCGGGGGTGGAAGCGGCAGCCGGCCGGTGGGTCGATCAGGCTGGGCGGTTCCCCGCCGCCGCGATCCTCCGGGGTGGCGGCGGCCGCCTCGGTGGGCGAGCCCTGGATCCGGTCCGGGTCCGGCGCCGAGGCGATCAACAACCGGGTGTACGGGTGCGCCGGGCGCTGCGTCACGGTCTCGCTGTCACCGCCCTCGACCATCCGGCCGGCGTACATGACCAGGGTGTCGTCGGCGAAGTAGCGGGCCGAGGCGATGTCGTGGGTGATGTAGAGGATGGCCAGGTTCAGCCGTTCCTTGAGGTCACGCAGCAGGTTCAGCACGCCCAGCCGGATCGACACGTCGAGCATCGAGACCGGTTCGTCGGCGAGCAGGACCTCCGGGTCGGCGCCGAGCGCGCGGGCGATCGCCACCCGCTGGCGCTGGCCGCCGGAGAGTTCGTGCGGGAACTTGTCGATGTAGCGCTCGGGCGGGGTGAGGGACACCCGGCCGAGCAGTTCGTGCAGCGCCTGTTCCAGTTCGGCCCGGCTGTTGCCGCCGTGGCCGTGGATGCGCAGCGACCGGGTGAGGTGGTACCGGACGGTGTGCACGGGGTTCAGCGAGGCGAACGGGTCCTGGAAGGTGAGCTGCACCCGGCGGGCGTACGCCCGGAACCGCCGGCCGCCGCGTACGGTGGTCGACTCGCCGTGCAGCCGGATGTCGCCCGAGGTGCGGTGGTAGAGCTGGGCCAGCAGTCGGGCCACGGTGGACTTGCCCGATCCGGACTCGCCGACGAGTGCGGTGACCCGCCCCCGGCGCAGTACCAGGAACACGTCGTCGACCGCGTGCACCACCCGCCGCTCGCGGGAGAAGAGATCCCGCAGCCGCCGTCGGACCGGGAAATGTTTGGTCAGGCCTTCCGCCTCCAACACCACCTCGGTCAGCGCGGGGGTGGAGGTCTCGCTCATGGTCATGCCGGAGCTCCTGTCGAAGAGAGCTGATCCGTGCGCGGCGCTGGCTCCGCGCGGCTGCGCTGCCTCCCGGGTGGCCTGGTTCGGCACACCCGGGAGGCAGCGTGGCTGGATCAGGAAGCGGCGGGCTTGAGGTGCAGCACGACGTCAACCGCGTTC
Source organism: Micromonospora sp. NPDC049529 (assembly GCF_055586685.1). Classification (NCBI taxonomy): domain Bacteria; kingdom Bacillati; phylum Actinomycetota; class Actinomycetes; order Micromonosporales; family Micromonosporaceae; genus Micromonospora; species Micromonospora sp. NPDC049529. The sequence goes on along the minus strand of NZ_JBVJHT010000020.1, from coordinate 43,187 downwards.
GGCTGGGTCGGCTGGGCCGGGGCGTACGGGTTCTGGTCGTCCGGCCAGCCCACCCAGTTCTTCGTGACGTAGGCGCCACCTGCGTTGTCCGCGCCGACCGGGATCATCGGCATCTGCTCGACGAAGATCTTCTGCAGGGTGTTCATGGCGGTGGTACGGGCGGCGTCGTCGGCGGCGTTGGCGTAGTCCGTCAGCGCCTTGGTCGCCTCCGGGTTGTTGAACCGACCGAAGTTGCCCTGCGGCGACGCGGTGCCGATCGGCTTGAGCAGCCGGCCGTCCATGATGGTCTGGTAGATGTCGTACGGGGTGGCACCACCGTTGGTCCAGCGGAAGCTGGCCTCGAAGTTGCCCTCCTCGACCGAGGTGAACCAGGCGTCCTGGTTGGCCTTGTCCACGGTCGCGGCGATGCCGATCTGGGACAGGTTGTCCTTCACGATCTCCAGGCTGGTGATGTAGTCGGACCAGCCCGCAGGGTCGCTCAGCTTGATCGTGACCGGCTTGCCGGTCGGGTCCTTCAGGACGTTGCCCTCCAGCTTGAAGCCGGACTGGGCGAGCAGTGCCTTGGCGCCCTCGACGTCGACCTTGTGGTTCTGGCCCTTGTACTCCGGGGCGATGAACGACTCACCCGCCGGCAGCGGGATGCCGGTCACCGAGGTCACCTCGGGGTGGAAGTAGGCCGCCTCGGCCTGGACGAAGATGTCGTTCCGGTTGATCACCATGTTCATCGCCCGACGCAGGGCCGGGTTGTCGAACGGCTTGATGGTGGTGTTGATGTAGAGGCCGTGGATGCCGAGTACGGACGCCGGCCAGACCTTGTTGAACTCGGGGTTCTTGTCCACGTAGACGGTCTTGTAGTTCGGGATGAAGACGAAGCTCCACTCCGACTCGCCGTTGGCCAGCGCGGTGGTCTGCGCGTTGTTGTCGTTGTACGACGTGTAGCGCAGCTCCTTGACCTTGGGCAGTTCCTGCCAGTAGTTGTCCCGCACGGTCAGCGTGGTGGTCTGCGGCGTGAACGACTTCAGGGTGTACGGACCGGTGCCGACCGGGTTCTTGTTCACGTCGGTGGCCGGGTCGGCGATGGTCGACCAGATGTGCTTGGGCACCATCGGGATGGTGGTGAGGATCTTGTGCTGGTTGACGAACTGCGGCGCCCCGAAGTTCACCGTGACGACGTTGCCGCTGGTCGTGATGTCCAGCAACGGCAGGGCGTTGATGTTCAGCGCCTCGGTCTTCTTGATCAGTTCCCAGGTGAACGCGACGTCCTCGGCGCCGAACGGCTTGCCGTCGGACCACTTGACGCCGTCGCGGATGGTCAGCGCGAGGGTCTTGTAGCCGTTGCTCCACTCCGCCTTGGTGGCCAGCCACGGCTTGCCCGCGTCGGAGGGGCGGATCAGGTTGTCCATGATCAGCGGCTCGTAGATCATCCAGCGGTAGCCGAGCGATGCGGCGGACGCGGACGTCAGGAACGGATTGTGGTTCTCGGTCTGCGGACCGTTGGGCATGCCGATGTTCAGCACGGACGGGGCGTTGTTCCCGTCCCGGTTCGCGTTCGGGCTGTCGCCGCAGGCGGCGAGTGCACCGACCGCCATCACGCTGGCGAGGGCGACCGCGAGAGTGCGCCTGACGTGCATGTATTCCTCCCTGTGTCGTGGTGGTGAGGGTGGTCATCGGGTGGTTCTGAGGGGGCTGTCTGACCGGGCCGGCCGATCGGTAGAGCGCTCTCTCAATCGGGTGGACGGACCCGGTGGATTTTGCTGCCGGTGGGGATGGTCGGAAACGGGTGGAGCCGGGCGGGGTGGTCCGGTGGGGCCGGGCGGACCGGTCAGGGGTGGTGACCGGTTGGGATCGGGTGGGTCGGTCAGGCGGGAACCATGGTGGAGGCTCGGATGATCAGCGTGGTGGGCAGCACGTGCGGGGCGTCGGGCAGCGGAGTGCCGTCGAAGTACGCGAGCAGCATCCGCGCCGCCGCCTCTCCCATCTGACGCATCGGCTGGTGCACCGTGGTCAGTGGTGGGTCGGTGTGCGAGGCGTACGGGATGTCGTCGAAGCCGACCAGGGCGACGTCCTCCGGCACCCGGCGGCCCGCCTCGCGGATGGCCAGCAGGGCACCCGCCGCCGACAGGTCGTTGTGGGCGAAGACGGCGTCGAACTCGACCCCCTCGGCCATCAACTGCTTGACCACCGCCCGACCCCGGTCGAAGGTGAAGTCGCCCTCCACCACAAGTCTCGGGTCCAGTGGCAGGCCCGCCTCGGCGTAGACGTCGCCGAATCCGGCCATCCGCTCCTGGGTGCAGCCGAACGGCTCGATGCCGGTGATGACCAGTGGCCGACGCCGGCCCAGTTCCAGCAGGTGGCGGGCGGCTGCCGCGCCCCCGCTGCGGTTGGTGGTGGCCACCGAGGGGAAGAGCGGCTGGTGGCCCCGGTCGTCGATGAGCACCACCGGCAGGCCGCGCGCATGCAGGTCGGTGATGTAGTCGAGGGTGCCCTCGGGCTCGATCACCAGCAGGCCGTCGAAGGACTTCGCCGACACCTGGGAGGCGAACTGCCGCATCGACTCCTCACCCCGGTTACAGGTGAACAGCAGCAGGCCGTAGCCCTCGGTCTCCACCACGTCCACCGCGCCCTGCAACACCTCGCCCATCCAGGGCCAGGTCAGCGAGGGAACCAGCATGCCGACCACCCGGGTACGACCCCGGGCCAGTCCGACCGCCCGTGCGCTCGGTACGTAACCCAGCTCCTCGATCACCCGGCGCACCCGCGCCGCCGTCTGCACGTCGAGCTCACCCTTGCCGTTCAGCACGCGGGAGACCGTGGTCTTGCTGACCCCGGCTCGGGCCGCGACGTCGGCGATGGTGATCGGCACCGGGTGCCCCTTCTTCGTGTCAGGACGGTTAACGGCTGGTTCGGAACCGGTTGCGGAAGCGGTTCCGGGCCGAGTCAACCGGAGTGACGCGGGCCACGTCAATCACGGTCGCGTAACAAAACCGATTTCTAAACAAACCTTGCAGTTAGCTGTACGGGCGTGTTACCTCTTCATCATCATCGATGGGCCCCGCCCGATCGCGGGCCCCATCCCGACGCAGACGGGCATCGCACCCCGGCCGACCAGCGCATCAGTCCCATCCGGCCGTGGCCCGCCCATCGCCCGGACGCTGACCGCCCCCGCCGAGCGGGCGCGGGGCGGCCGCCGTCCGCCGCGAAAAACTCCTCGCGGAAGGGGAACTTCTGTGCCATCGACAGCGACTCCACCGCTCGTCGCACCCGCCCGCCCGACCGGGCCGACGCGCCGACGCACGCTCCAGGCCGCCCTGCTGGCCTGCTGCCTGGTCGCGACCGGGCTGGCCGTGCTCCGGGCACCCGCCGCCCTCGCCGCCGGCGAACAGGTCAACATCTGGCTGACCACGACCTCGGACGCCCGTGGTCGTACGGTCACCCGCGGACTCCAGCCGCAGACGCCGATCGCCTTCGCCGCCAGCAGCGGCGCCGGCAACCAGACCGTCACCGTCAACGAGGACACCACCTACCAGCAGTTCGAGGGGGCCGGTGCCTCGTTCACCGACACCGCCGCCTGGCTCATCCACGGCAGTGGCGCCCTCAGCCAGAGCACCCGTGACAGCGTCATGCGGCAACTGTTCGATCCGGTGAACGGCATCGGGCTCAGCTTCACCCGCAATCCGATGGGCGCCTCCGACCTGGCCCGGTTCAGCTACTCGTACGACGACACCTGTTGCGACCTGAACGACTTCTCGCTCAGCCGGGATACCGACGTGATGGCGCTGACCAAGCAGGCGAAGAGCCTCAACCCGGCGTTGAAGGTGATGGCCTCGCCATGGAGCGCACCGGGTTGGATGAAGGACAACAACAGCATGACCCAGGGCTGGTTGCAGTGGCAGCACTACCCGACCTACGCGCAGTACTTCGCCCGGTACGTGCAGGGCTACGCCGCCCAGGGCGTGAAAATCGACTACGTGACCGCGCAGAACGAACCGACCTGCTGCGCCGGCTACCCCTCCATGCAGTGGAACGCCGCCGGGTTGCAGGAGTTCACCAAGAACCACCTCTACCCGGCGTTTCGCAACGCTGGGATCAACACCAAGGTGCTGGTGCACGACTGGAACTGGGACGGCTACCAGGAATGGGCCGCGCCACTGCTCAACGACCCGGCGATCCGCACCGACCCGCTCTTCGGCGGAATCGCCTGGCACGGGTACGGCGGGAACGTCAGCACCCAGACCACGGTGCACAACCAGTTCCCCAACGTGAACGCGTACATGACCGAGCACTCCGGCGGCGACTGGATCGCCAACCAACAGACCGAGGACATGCTGAACCTGGTCGACTACACCCGTAACTGGGACCGCAGCTGGATCAAATGGAGTCTGGCGCTGGACCAGAACCAGGGCCCGCACAACGGCGGCTGCGGCACCTGCACCGGGCTGGTGACCGTACACAACGGGGACGGCCGGCACGGCCAGGTCGACTACACCATCGAGTACTACACGATGGGACACCTGACCAAGTTCGTGAAGCCGGGCGCGTACCGGATCGACTCCACCGCCAACGCTTCGGTACCGAACGTGGCGTGGAAGAACCCGGACGGTTCGAAGGCGCTGATCGCGTACAACAACACCGGCGGCACCCAGAACGTCAAGGTGAACTGGGGAAACCAGTCCTTCACCTACCCCCTTCCGACGAAGACCTCGGCCACCTTCACCTGGAGCGGCACGCCGGGCACCGGTCCCACCACTCCCCCGGCCGGTCCGGCCGGACAGATCACCGGCCTCGGCGGAAAATGCATCGACATCGCCGGCGCCAACTCCGCCGACGGCACGCAGGTGCAGTTGTACGGCTGCAACGGAACAACCGCCCAGCGCTGGACCCGGGCCACCGACGGCACCCTGCGTGCACTCGGCAAATGCCTCGACATCAGCGCCGGGTCGACCGCGAACGGCGCCCGCGTGCAGCTCTACACGTGCAACGGCTCCGGCGCGCAAGTGTGGACCTACACCGCCGGACGGGACCTGGTCAATCCGCAGGCGAACAAGTGCCTGGACGTGACGGGTAACACCAGCGCCGACGGCACCCCGCTGCAGATCTGGAGCTGCACCGGCGCCGGAAACCAGAAATGGACCGTCCCGGCTTAGTAAGCGCGGAGCGCTTCGTACCGTACCGGCAGCCGCCGGCGCCCACCGAACCGGGAGGGCGCCGGCGGCGTCGCTTATGCCGGTCGGACGCGTTTCCGGGCTGCTCGGGGCACCCGCGCCACTCTGGCAATGGGTGAACGTTGCGAAATCAGTGATTGATGAGTCAAACTCATCACCTGGAACCCCATTGTTCACGTGGAGTGATCAACCATGGCTAAAAAGGTAATCACCGTCCTGACCGACGACCTCGATGGCGGCGAGGCCGACCGCACCGTCGAGTTCGGGCTCGACGGCGTCAGCTACACCATTGATCTGTCCGAAGAGAACGCGGGCAAGCTCCGTAAGGTGCTCGACCCGTACATTGCCGCCGGTACCCGCGTCGGTCGTGGTGGCGTGGAAAGCCGTCGGCCGGCTCGCCGCAGCGGCAACGCGGCACCGACCCGCAGCGACCGGGACCAGAACAAGGCGATCCGCGAATGGGCGTCCAAGAACGGCTACGACGTTTCCGAGCGCGGCCGGATTCCGGCTTCCGTGGTCGAGGCCTACAACAACCACTGAGCCGGCAGCTCAGGAGGTGGGGGGATACGCGGGAGATGCCCGGTCGGGGCATCCCCCGGCATATCGATCACCTCTGCCGGTCGGGCCCGGCCTACCCACCGTCGGTGAGCCGGGCTCGGAAGCCCCGAGGGCTGAAAATTGCACCACGCAAAGACGACCGCACGGCGATCCCCACATACGGCACCCCGGGTAGTCATCGTTACCGGGGATACGCGGGGTAACGAACAGAGACTGGAACCCGACGGCCGTCTTGTCCGGCCCGATCCCGCAACGGTTCCTCGCGGGCCGGTTCGCAACCAAGCTGACCAGGCATTCCTGTCGTTCTGAGGCAGCGCCATTCGGTCCGTTTGCCGGCAGAACGGCACTCCGGTGACCGGATACACAATGTCACCTTGCCGGCCCGGTAGTCACTATCCCGGCAACGGAGGCGACTCCGCGTCCGAGTGCACAGCACTCATTGAACGGAGTCGACCCAACTGCCGGGCAACCGACCGGGCACGCCATCGTGCTCGGCGCGCACATCGGGGCCCACTCGCCCCCGGTGCCCGGCGAGTCGTACCCGAAGGTCACTGTCCTGCACCGGGGCGACCGGCGCGGGTCAGGCCGGGACGGTGATCACGGCGAGCAGCAGGCCCCGGTCGACCAGCCACCGCCCGGTGAACCCGGTCAGCGGTGCGGCGCCGACCCGCGGTCCGGGCACCAGCAGGGCGGCGGTGAAGGTGCCGGTGGCCGGGTGGAAGTCGATCTCCGCCTCCTGGAAGTCCAGCCACCGTCGGGCGAGCGGGAACCAGGCCTTGTAGACCGCCTCCTTGGCGCAGAAGAGCAACCGGTCCCAGCAGACCGACGGATCGACCACCGCGAGTTCCGCCAGCCGGGCGACCTCGACCGGCAGCGCCACCGCGTCGAGCACACCGGACGGCAACGGCTGGTGGGGCTCGGCGTCGATGCCGACGGTCACCAGGTCGGTGGTCCGGGCCACGGCAGCGGCCCGGTAGCCGTCGCAGTGGGTGATGCTGCCGACGATCCGGTCCGGCCAGCGCGGCTCCCGCTGGGGGCCGGGCAGCAGCGGTGCCGGCGGGAACCCCAGCCCGGCGAGCGCCTCGCGGGCGCAGCGGCGGGCGGTGACGAACTCGCGGCGCCGCTTGTCGACCGACTTGGCGAGCAGCGCCTCCTCCTCCGGAAAGAGCAGACCGGGCACGCTGTCGTCGAACGCCTCCACCGCGACCGCCGGTGGGCGTACCAGCCGCTCGATCACCGGGTCGGCCCGTCGCCGGGGGTCAGCAGCCGGACCGGCACCCGTGGCGGCTGCTCGCGCCGCTGCCACTCGCGGGGATAGCCGAGCGAGACCTCCTCGAACCGGACCCCGTCATACCAGGTGGTACGCGGAATGTGCAGGTGACCGTAGACCGCGACCGCCGCCCGGAAGCGCAGGTGCCAGTCGGCGGTCCGGTCGGTGCCGCACCACTGCGCGAACTCGGGGAACCACAGCACGTCGGTCGGCTGCCGGACCAGTGGATAGTGGTTGACCAGCACGGTGGGGATGTCCGGGTCGCAGGCGGCGAGCCGGCGCTCGGTCTGCTCCACCCGGGCCCAGCACCACTGCTCGCGACTCGGGTACGGGTCGGGGTGCAGCAGGAACTCGTCGGTGCAGACCACACCCACCTCGTGTGCCCGGGCCAGCGACGCCTCCTTGGTGTCCAGGCCCGGCATCCGGAACGAGTAGTCGTAGAGCAGGAACAGTGGTGCCACGGTGACCGGACCGCCGGTGCCGTGCCAGACCGGGTACTCGTCCTCGGGTGTCAGTACGCCGATCTCCCGGCACATCCGTACCAGGTGCTGGTAGCGCTCCTCGCCCCGCAGTTGCAGCGGGTCCCCGGCGGGTGTCCACAGTTCGTGGTTGCCCGGCGCCCAGATCACCTTGGCAAACCGTTGGGCCAGCCCGGTCAGGACGGACTCGATGTCGGCGGCCATCTCGCCGACGTCGCCGGCCACGATCAGCCAGTCGTCGTCGGACTCCGGCCGCAGCTCGTCGGCGATCCGTCGGTTCTCCGGGTAGCCGACATGCAGGTCGCTCACGGCGAACAGGTGACCGGTCACCGCCATGCTCCACTCTTCACCGCACCAGCCTCGCATCCCGACGCCGCAGACGCGATATTGACGTGAGCCGTGCCTCGACGGACGCGCGGGTTGGTGGTGCCGGGCCGGTCGGTCCGGGTCGGCTCGGGGCCACGTGGTCCGATGGCCGACCGGATGTCAGGATGGACGGGTGCGACACCTGTCCGCCGGGTCCCGGCAGCCGCGATCGGCCGCGCGGTCGCCGTATCCCACCGCCGGCCGGACCGGCTCGCACCGGCGTGGGGCGGGGCACCGTGGCTGAGCTGTCCGGTCGACGCCACTGGTCGCCGCCGACCGGTTGCGCGTTGACCGTCTGTCGCGGCTGCTGCTGCGGCTCGGCCCGCAAGCACCCGGACGTGGACCACGCCGGCCAGGTGGACCGGCTGCGGGCCGAGGTCGGTGCGGAGCACCGGGTACGCGTCAGCGACGACTGCCTGGACGCGTGTGAGCGGTCGAACGTGGTGGTCGTACATCCGTCACCGGCGGGGCGGGCGGCCGGGGCCCGTCCGGTCTGGTTCGGTTTCGTCCTCGACGACCCGGCGGTGGACGAGATCGCCGCCTGGGTACGCGCCGGTGGCCCCGGCGTGGTCCCGATCCCCGCCGTGCTGGAGCTGTACGCGGTCCCCGCCCCCGGCCCGGCCGCCCGCCGCTGAACCCGAGCCGTCCGCTCCCCCGGCCGAGCCGCTCCTTCGACCGAACTGCTCCTTTGGCCGAGTTGCCCCTTTGGCCGAGCCGCTCCTTTGGTCCGGGCTACCGGCCGGATTCCGGCTCCGGCGGATGTACCCCGTTCGCCGCGAGCAGGGCGTCGGCGGTGAGCAGGCTGAGCCCGTCCAGCCCGGTGGCCTGCATGACGCTCCGGGCGGCGGCACCGTCATAGACGATGGTCAGCTGCTTGGCCAGCGTCTCCGGGTCGGTGGCACCGGCGAGTGCGGCCTGGGTGGCGAAGTAGTCGGTCATCGCCTGCTTGAAACCGTGGGCGACCTGGCTCGCCGCGTGGGCCGGATCGCGTAGTTCGGTGGCGACGTTGACGAACGGGCAGCCCCGGTACTGCGGGTTGGCCGCCAACTCCTCCAGGCGTTCGAAGACGTAGCGGATGCGCTCGCGCGGGGTGGGGTCGGGAATCGGGGGTGCGAAGAGGCCCGCGATGGTGGCCGGGCCGGAGTGGGCCAGGCTCTCCGCCACGAGTTCGTCCTTGGTCGCGAAGAGCTGGTACATCGACTTCTTCGAGATCCCGGCGGTCTGGCAGAGCTTGTCCACCCCGGTCGCGGTGATGCCCTCCCGGTAGAACAGGTCGGTGGCCGCCCGGAGCAGCCGTTCGCGTGGCGGGAGCTTGGCGGACGTGGTCATAACCGCAGCCTACCCGCCGTTTCCCCGATCGCAAACCGATCTGTTTGCATTTGGAAACAGATCGGTTTACAGTCGGGAAACCGATCAGTTTCCACACCCTGGGGGAGATCAACCATGAAGATCCAAGACGCAGTGGTGCTCGTCACCGGCGGCAACCGCGGCCTCGGCCGGTCCCTCGTCGAGGAGGCCCTGGCCCGCGGCGCACGCAAGGTCTACGCCGCCGCCCGTGATCCGAGGACGATCACCAACCCGAATGTCGTCCCACTCACGCTCGACATCACCGACCCCGAGTCGGTCGCCGCCGCGGCCCGTCTGGCGGACGACGTCACCATCCTGGTCAACAACGCGGCGATCGCGATCGGCGCGGAGTTCCTCGGCTCCGACGTCGACGACGTCCGCCGCGAGTTCGAGACGAACTTCTACGGTCCGCTCAACGTCACCCGCGCCTTCGCCCCGCTGCTCGTCCGCAACGGCGGCCACCTGCTCAACATCCACTCCGCGCTCTCCTGGCTCGCGGTGAGCGGGTCGTACAGTGCCTCGAAGGCGGCGCTCTGGTCGATGACCAACTCGCTGCGCCTGGAACTGCAACCCCGGGGCGTCGGCGTCACCGGCCTGCACGTCGCGTACGTCGACACCGAGATGGCCGCCGACGTCACCGCCCCGAAGACCGCTCCGGCCGAGGTGGCCCGGCAGGCGTTCGACGGAGTCGAGATCGGTGCCCCCGAGGTGCTGGCCGACGACCTGACCCGCAACGTCAAGGCGGCTCTCGCCGCCGACCTGACCGCGCTCTACCCGCAACTCGCCGCCTGACCGGCAGACAGCGCGGAGCAGGCCACCCGACCGGCAGACCGGGCGGAGCGGGTCAGCCGATCGGCTCCCGTACCGCCCGGTGGTGGTCCAGTGTCTCTTCGACGAAACCGAGCCACGCGCCAGCCCTCGAACCGCAGCCGGGTCCTACTGACCGGTCAACCGCAGCTCCTGGTGGATCCCGTGTGCCTCGGTGAGCAACTCCCCCGCCTCGGTGTCGCCGGCCCGTTCGCCGACCGCGGCGAGAGCGACGAGCGTACGGGCCCGCAGCGCCGGGACCTGCTCGGCGGTCCAGTAGCACAGGGCCCCACGCAGGCGGTTGACGGCGCCCGGAGCACCTCGGCGCAGTTCCACCTCACCGAGGCTGAGTTCGGTGAGGTGCAGCCCCCACTCATGTCCCCCGGTCGCGGAACAGGGCCGCCGCGAGACCCAGCACCCGCTCCGCCTCGGCCTGCCGCACGATCTCCCGGGCCGGGTCGGCCGACCGGTGGGATTCGTGAGCCCGCCGCCGGCCCGGCTCCCCTGAGTGACTGCAAAAAACCTGCAAACACCAGCTCTTGCATTGAAGGAAACCGCTTTCCTACGATTGCGTTTCGTTGATGTTTCATTCCCGGGCCGGGCAGGGGCATATCGAGCAACGCCACCATCGGCGTGCGGGCAGTACGGCGGTGCCCACACGTCATCACAGCATGGGAGATCGTGACACAGACTCAATTCGTCCAAGGCGGACACGGCTCGCGCGGGTCGACGCGATCCACACCCCTGCCACCGGCCAAGGCGTCCCTCGCGCCGCCCCGCGACGGACGTGAATCGGCCGGTGGCCCACGCCGAAACGATCCACACAAGGCAACGGACCAGTCCGGTAGCGGCGACCGCGACGGCTGCAGCGACCTCGCGCCCGAGCCGCTACCGATGTGACGAAGGAGATGTCCTCCTGACGGGGACGCTTCGCGCCGTACATCACGGATCCCGGGGCGACAGCCCTTCCCAGTCCACATCGCACAGGCGCCTTCCGCGCCGCTGGCTCCACGATCGTTGCGCGGGAACCGCCGGCGCCGCCATCTTCCTGGCCGGCCGCTGGATCCTGCACCGCGGTCGTGAGTGCGGGCGGCCCCTCCTCGTCTGCGGCGGCACCAACCAGCTTTCCGAGAACGAAGGTGAGACGACATGAGACGACCAGTCGCAGTGCGACTCCAGGCGGCGCTGGCCACGGCCGCCATCGGGGCCGCGATCACCGTGGCGCTGCCGGTGCCCCAGGCATCGGCGGCGGTAGGCAGCGTCACCGGCTACGCCACCCAGAACGGTGGGACGACCGGCGGTGCCGGCGGGCAGACGGTACGGACCAGCACGGGAACCGGGATCCACACCGCCCTGTGCGGTCGGGCCAGCAGCAGCACCCCGATCATCATCGAGGTCACGGGAACCATCAACCACGCCAACACCAGCAAGGTCTCGGGCGGCAGCTGCAACACCGCCGCCGGTGTGATCGAGCTCAAGCAGATCAGCAATGTCACGATCATCGGGGTAGGCAGTGGAGCCGTGTTCGACCAGCTGGGCATCCACATCCGCGAGGCCAGCAACATCATCATCCAGAACGTGACCGTACGGAACGTCAAGAAGTCGGGCTCGCCCACCTCCAACGGTGGCGACGCCATCGCGATGGAGAGCGACGTCCGCAACGTCTGGGTCGATCACGTGACGCTGCTCGCCTCGGGCGGGGAGTCGGAGGGGTTCGACGGCCTCTTCGACATGAAGGACAACACCCAGTACGTGACCCTCTCCTACAGCATCCTGCGCAACTCCGGTCGTGGCGGCCTCATCGGGTCCAGTGAGAGCGACCGCTCGAACGGCTTCATCACGTTCCACCACAACCTGTACGAGAACATCGACTCCCGTACGCCCCTGCTGCGTGGCGGCGTCGCCCACATCTTCAACAACTCCTATGTGAGCCTCAACGAGTCCGGCATCAACTCACGGGCCGGTGCCCGCGCCAAGGTGGAGAACAACCACTTCCTGAACTCCAAGGACGTCCTGGGCACCTTCTACACCGACCAGGTCGGCTACTGGCAGGTCAGCGGCAACATCTTCGACAACGTGACCTGGTCCAGCCCCGGCAGCGACAACTACCCCGCCGGCCCGAACCCCCAGTCCAACACCACCGTCGCCATCCCGTACTCCTACAGCCTGGACGGGGCCGCCTGTGTGCCGGACATCGTTCGCCAGACGGCGGGTGCCGGCACGGGTATGCGGGTGTCGAACGGCAACTGCTCGCCGCAGACACCCACCCCGACACCGACGCGCCCCACGCCGACTCCGAGCAACCCCACACCGACGCCGGCCAACCCCACGCCCACCCCGACCAACCCCACCCCGACGCCGACCCGGCCCGGCGGAACCAACCTGAGCATCGGTGCCGGTTCGGACGGCTCCAGCAAGGCCAGCGGTACCGGCTACGGCGACGTACGCGACGGCGACCTGGGCACCCACTGGTCGCCGGCCGGCGCGACCGGTTCCATCTCGATCAAGTGGGGCTCGGCGACCTCGGTCTCCAGGATCAACATCCGGGAGGCGTCGGGTTCCGCGGGCAGCATCGGTTCCTGGCGGGTCGTCAACCACGACACCGGTGCCGTCCTGACCTCCGGCAACGGGGCCGGCGTCATCACCTTCCCGCAGACCGCGCTAGGCAAGATCACCTTCGAGATCACCAGCTCGACCGGGACGCCGAAGGTCGCCGAGTTCGAGACCTACGCCGGATAGCGGCGGTTATTCGGAGCCGTCGTCCTCCAGGTCACCCTCGGTGCGCACGTACAGCTCGCGCAGGGCGTCGAGGGTGGCCTGCTCCGGGTGCTCCCAGAGCTGCCGGTCGGCCGCCTCCAGCAGCCGCTCGGTGATGCCGTGCAGCGCCCACGGGTTCGACTCGGTGAGGAACTTCTGGTTCTCCGGGTCGAGCACGTACGTCTCGGCCAGCTTCTCGTACATCCAGTCGGCGACGACACCGGCGGTGGCGTCGTACCCGAAGAGGTAGTCGACGGTTGCGGCCAGCTCGAACGCCCCCTTGTAGCCGTGCCGGCGCATCGCGGCCAGCCAGCGCGGGTTGACCACCCGGGCGCGGAAGATCCGGGCGGTCTCCTCGCTCAACGTCCGGGTACGGACCGCGTCCGGCCGGGTGCTGTCCCCGATGTACGCCGCCGGGGCCCTGCCGGTCAGCGCCCGGACGGTGGCGATCATCCCGCCGTGGTACTGGAAGTAGTCGTCGGAGTCGGCGATGTCGTGTTCGCGGGTGTCGGTGTTCTTCACCGCCACCGCGATCCGCTTGTACGCCGTCTCCATGTCGCCACGGGCGGGCACCCCGTCCACACCCCGGCCGTAGGCGTAACCGCCCCAGACCGCGTACACCTCGGCGAGGTCGGCGTCGTCGCGCCAGTTCCGGCTGTCGATCAGCGGCAGCAGTCCGGCCCCGTACGCGCCGGGCTTGGAGCCGAAGATGCGCATGGTGGAGCGGCGCTCGTCGCCGTGCTCGGCCCGGTCGGCGAGCGCGTGGGCGCGTACGTAGTTCGACTCGGCCGGTTCGTCGAGTCCGGCGACGAGTCGTACGGCGTCGTCGAGCAGGGCCACCACGTGCGGGAACGCGTCCCGGAAGAAGCCGCTGATCCGCATCGTGACGTCGATCCTGGGCCGGCCCAGTTCGGCCAGGTCGACCGCCTCCAGGCCGGTGACCCGGCGGGACGCCTCGTCCCAGCGCGGCCGTACGCCGAGCAGCGCCAGCACCTCGGCGATGTCGTCACCGGCGGTCCGCATGGCGCTGGTGCCCCACATGGACAGGCCGACCGAACGCGGCCACTCACCGGTGTCGGCCCGGTAGCGGGTGAGCAGTGAGTCGGCCATCGCCTGCCCGGTCTCCCAGGCCAGCCGGCTCGGCACCGCCTTCGGGTCGACGGAGTAGAAGTTCCGGCCGGTCGGCAGCACGTTGATCAGGCCGCGCAGCGGCGACCCGCTCGGGCCGGCGGCCACGTAACCGCCGTCGAGGGCGTGCAGGACGGCGGTCATCTCGTCGGTGGTCCGGTCCAGCCGGGGCACGATCTCGGCGGCCGCGAACTCCAGCACCCGCACCACCGGCACGTGGTCGGCCACCGTGTCTCCGAGCACCCGCTCGCACACGTCGACCGCGACGCCGGTCGCCCAGTCCCGTTCCTCCATCGCCAGCACCAGGGCGCGGGCGGTCTCCTCGATCCGGTCCACCTCGACCCGGCCGGCGGAACCGTCCTCGGTGAGGCCGAGCGCTTCGCGCAGGCCGGGTAGCGCGGCGACCTGACCGGCCCACATCTGCCGGGCGCGGAGCATGGCGAGGACCAGGTCGACCCGGTTCTGCCCGCTCGGCGCCACCCCGAGCACGTGCAGCCCGTCGCGGATCTGCACGTCCTTGACCTCACAGAGCCACCCGTCGACGTGCAGGATGAACTCGTCGAACTCGGCGTCGTGCGGCCGGTCGGACAGGCCGAGGTCGTGGTCGAGCTTGGCGGCCTGGATCAGGGTCCAGATCTGGGCCCGGATCGCCGGCAGCTTCGCCGGGTCGAGCGCGGCGATGTTCGAGTGTTCGTCGAGGAGCTGTTCCAGCCGGGCGATGTCGCCGTAGCTGTCGGCGCGGGCCATCGGCGGGATCAGGTGGTCGACCAGGGTGGCGTGCGCCCGCCGCTTGGCCTGGGTGCCCTCGCCGGGGTCGTTGACCAGGAACGGGTAGATCAGCGGCAGGTCGCCGAGGGCGGCGTCGGACCCGCAGGCGGCGGACATGCCGAGCGTCTTGCCGGGCAGCCACTCCAGGTTGCCGTGCTTGCCGACGTGCACCATCGCGTGTGCCCCGAACTCGTCGGCCAACCACCGGTACGCGGCCAGGTAGTGGTGGCTCGGCGGCAGGTCCGGGTCGTGGTAGATGGCGACCGGGTTCTCACCGAAGCCGCGTGGTGGCTGCACCATGACGACGGTGTTGCCGGACCGCAGGGCGGCCAGCACGATCTCACCCTCGGGGTCGCGGGAGGTGTCGACGAACAGTTCACCGGGCGGCGGTCCCCAGTGCCGTTCCATCCCCTCGCGCAGCTCGACCGGGAGGGTGTCGTACCAGGCCCGGTAACGGCTGGCCGGGATCCGGATCGGGTTGGCTTCGAGTTGTTCCTCGGTGAGCCAGTTGAGGTCCTGTCCACCGGCGGCGATCAGCGCGTGCACCAGGGCGTCGCCGTCACCGGCGGCCACTCCGGGGAAGGCGTCGGGGCCGTCGGCGGGGCCGATGTCGTACCCCTGTTCGCGCATGGCGGTGAGCAGCCGGACGACGCTGGCCGGCGTGTCGAGGCCGACCGCGTTGCCGATCCGGGCGTGCTTGGTCGGGTACGCCGACAGCATCAGCACGATCCGGCGTTCGGCCGGCGGGGTGTGCCGCAGCGAGCCGTGCCGGACCGCGATGCCGGCCACCCGCGCGGACCGCTCGGGGTCGGCGACGTAGACGGTCAGCCCGTCGGAGTCGATCTCCTTGAACGAGAACGGCACGGTGATGATCCGGCCGTCGAACTCGGGGATGGCGACCTGGGTGGCGGTGTCCAGCGGGGAGAGACCGTCGTCGTTGTCCGCCCAGACGGCGCGGCTGCTGGTGAGGCAGAGCCCCTGGAGGATCGGCACGTCGAGGGCGGCGAGCGCGCCGACGTCCCAGGCTTCGTCGTCACCGCCGGCACCGGCGTCGGCCGGGCGGGTGCCACCGGCGGCGAGCACGGTCACGACCAGCGCGTCGGCCTCGCCGAGGGTGTCCAGCAGGGCGGGTGCGGGGCTGCGCAGCGAGGCGCAGTAGATCGGCAGCGGGCGGCCACCGGCGTCCTCGATCGCGGCGCAGAGCGTCTCGACGAAGGCGGTGTTGCCGGCCACGTGGTGGGCCCGGTAGTAGAGGACGCCGATCACCGGGCCGGCGGTGTCGCGGGGCTCACGCTCCAGCCGTCCCCACTCCGGGGTCGGCACCGGCGGGGCGAAGCCGTAGCCGGTGAGCAGGACCGTGTCGGAGAGGAAGCGGTGCAGCTCGGTGAGGTTCGCCGGGCCGCCGTGCGCGAGGTAGGCATGGGCTTCCGCGGCCACCCCGGCGGGCACGGTCGAGCGGCGCATCAGCTCCGCGTCCGGTGCCTGTTCACCACCGAGGAGTACGACCGGCAGCGCCCCGGCCAGCAGCGAGTCCAATCCCTCCTCCCAGGCGCGGTAGCCGCCGAGGATGCGGACGACCACCAGGTCGACGCCGTCGAGCAGGGCGGGCAGGTCCTCGACCGAGGTACGGGCCGGGTTCGCCAGCCGGAAGTCGGCGCCACTTGCCCTGCCACTGAGCAGGTCGGTGTCCGAGGTGGAGAGGAGCAGGATCATCGGGCACCGCGCAGGGCGTGGCGTGACATGGTGGTTCCTCCCTCGGGGTCCGCGCCCCGGGTTCGTCGGTTGCGGCTCGGGGCGGGCCCGGACGGGTCCGCTCGATGCCGCGCGGTGACCCGGAGTCTCCTGGCTCCCGGATCGTCGCTCGCCCCGGTCTTCCCGCCCGTGTGGGCCGTGACCGTGTCGGGGTCCGCTCCCCGGTAACAGTGGCGGGACCGCGCCGGGATCACACCGGCTTCCTCCACCTGTCGCCGCGTTCAGCGGTTCTCACTCTCACGACTCGGACCCCGGTTCGTCAAGCGGCCCCCGATAGAGGTGCCGCTCCGCCGGGGCGGGCCTGCGCAGGCCGTAGTATCCGCCGGGTGTGGTCACCACGAGGGCGGTCGGCTCCGGACGCCTGTCCGGGGACGCTGCGCGTACATGTCGCCGCCGACGGGAACCTGGCCCGGGTGCGGGTGCCCGGTGGGCGGCTGCACACCGACCAGCTCGTCGCACTGGCCGGTGCCGCGCTCGAATGGGGTGACGGCGCGCTGGAGTTGACCTCGCGCGGCAACGTGCAGCTCCGGGGCCTGCGGACGGGCACCGAACGGGACCTGGCCGCCCGGTTGTACGCGGCCGGGCTGCTGCCCTCGGAGAGCCACGAACGCGTACGCAACGTGATCGCCTCCGTGCTCAGTGGTCGGGTGGGTGGGGGTCTGCTCGATGTCCGGGGGCTGGTCGACGAGTTGGACGACGGACTCTGCGCCGATCCGGCGCTGGCTGGGCTGCCGGGCCGGTTCCTGTTCACCGTCGACGACGGGCGGGGCGACGTGACCGGCTTCGGCGCGGACGTCGGGCTGCACGCCGTGCCGGGAGGGGCGGTGGCGGTGCTGCTGGCCGGCACCGACACGGGCGTACGCGTACCGCCGGCAGCCGCCGCCTCGACCGCCCTGCTCGCCGCCCGCGCCTTCCTGTCCGAGTCCACCGCCCAGCAGAGCACCGCCTGGCGGCTGGCAGAACTCGACAACGGGATACGCAGTGTCACCGCCCGGCTGCTTGCCGCCGTCGATTCACGGTTCGTGTCGGTGCCGGGTGACCTCGTCCCCGCCTCGACACCGACCCGGGCACCGGTCGGGACGGTGGAGCAACTCGACGGGCGGGTCGCGCTGGCGCTGGTGGTGCCGCTCGGTCGACTCACCGGGGCCCAGCTCGCCGCGTTGACCGCAGCCGCCGGGGCGGGCGGCAACGAGATCAACATCACTCCGTGGCGCACCGTTGTCGTCCCCGATCTGGACACCGGCGAGGCTGGGCGCCGGCTGGCGGCACTGGCCGCCGAGACTCTGGTGGCGGATGCCGAGGCCGGTTGGGTCGGGGTGACCGGCTGCGCCGGGGCGCCCGGTTGCGCGAAGGCGCTCGCGAACGTACGGACCGACGCGACCGTGGTGCACGCCGCCGCGCCGTCGGGCCCGACCGGACTGCCGGCGCGGTCAGGCCCGACCGGACTGCCGGTGCACTGGGTCGGCTGCGAGCGGCGCTGCGGCAAACCGGCGGACCGGCATGTCGAGGTGCTGGCCACCGCTGACGGGTACCGGGTCAGCCTGGACGGTCGACCGCGCTCGCGGTCGGCGACGCTGGACGAGACCGCTGCCGCGATCGCGGCGGCACGGAGGGGTACGTGATCGACTACGTCCGCGACGGCGCGGAGATCTACCGCCGGTCGTTCGCCACGATCCGCGCCGAGGCGGACCTGTCGGGCCTGCCCGACGATGTCGCCGCGGTGACCGTACGCATGATCCACGCTTGCGGGATGGTCGACCTGCCGGCGGACGTCGCCCACTCCCCCGGCGTGGTGTCGGCGGCGCGGGCGGCGCTGCGCGCCGGTGCGCCGATCCTCTGCGACGCCGAGATGGTCGCCGCCGGGGTCACCCGCACCCGACTGCCCGCCGACAACGAGGTGATCTGCACCCTGCGCGACCCTCGGGTGCCGGCCCTGGCCGCCGAACTCGGCACCACCCGCAGCGCCGCCGCCCTGGACCTGTGGGGCGACCGGCTCGACGGTGCGGTGGTGGCCGTCGGCAACGCCCCGACCGCCCTGTTCCGCCTGCTGGAGATGGTCGAGGCGGGTGCCGGACGGCCGGCGGCGGTGCTCGGCATCCCGGTCGGTTTCATCGGCGCCGCCGAGTCGAAGCAGGCGCTCGCCGACCATCCCGCCGGGCTGGAGTACCTGGTCGTGCACGGACGGCGTGGCGGCAGCGCGATGACCGCGGCGGCGATCAACGCCGTCGCCAGCGAGAAAGAGTGACCAGCGTGGACGGCGTCGTGCCATCGAATGGGGCGGGACCGGACCGAGGCACCGGCCGGCTGTACGGGGTGGGACTCGGACCCGGTGACCCGGAACTGGTGACGGTGAGGGCCGCCCGGCTGGTGGAGCGGGCGGACGTGATCGCCTACCACAGCGCGCGGCACGGGCGGAGTGTGGCGCGGACGATCGCCGAACCCTACCTGCGGGACGGGCAGATCGAGGAGGCGCTGACCTACCCGGTCACCACGGAGAAGCCGGAGCACCCGGACGGCTACCGGGCCGAGATCGAGGAGTTCTACGCGGCGAGCGCGGCCCGGCTCGCCGCACACCTGGACGCCGGGCGGGACGTGGTGGTCCTCTGCGAGGGCGACCCGTTCTTCTACGGCTCGTACATGCACATGCACAAGCGGCTCGCCGGTCGGTACCCGACCGAGGTGGTGCCGGGCGTGACGTCGGTCAGCGCGGCTTCGGCCGTACTCGGGCGTCCGCTGGTGGAGCGGGACGAGATCCTGACCGTGCTGCCGGGGACCCTGCCGACGGAGATCCTGGCGGAACGGCTGGCGGCCACCGACTCGGCGGCCATCATGAAACTGGGCCGCACCTTCGGCAACGTCCGCGCGGCCCTCGCGCAGGCCGGCCGGCTGGACGAGACCTGGTACGTCGAACGCGCCACCACGGATCGGCAGCAGTCGGCGAAACTGGCCGAGGTGGATCCGGCCACGGTGCCGTACTTCTCGCTGGCGTTGCTGCCGAGCCGGGTGCACGAACGTACCCGCGCCGAGCTGACAGGCGTCGACTCCCCTACGTTGCCCGTCGTCGAGACGGTGTCGGATGAGCCCGCTGGGCTCGGCGAGGTGGTCGTGGTCGGGCTCGGTCCGGCCGGGCGGGAGTGGTGCACGCCGCAGGCGCAGGATGCGCTCGCCGCCGCCGACGACCTGGTCGGTTACGGGCCGTACCTGGACCGGGTGCCGGCGAACCCGCGCCAACGCCGGCACGCCTCGGACAACCGGGTGGAGGCGGAACGGGCCGAGTTCGCCCTGGACCTGGCCCGACACGGCCGACGGGTGGCGGTCGTGTCGTCCGGTGACCCGGGCGTGTTCGCGATGGCCGCCGCCGTCCTGGAGGTCGCCTCCGAACCGAAGTGGACCGACATCCCGGTACGGGTGCTGCCAGGGCTGACCGCCGCCCAGGCGGTGGCGAGCCGGGTCGGTGCCCCGCTCGGGCACGACTACTGTGTGCTGTCACTGTCGGACCGGCTCAAGCCGTGGGAGATCATCGCGAAGCGGTTGACCGCCGCGGCCGAGGCCGACCTGGTGATCGCGATCTACAACCCGGGGTCGAAGAGTCGTACGTGGCAGGTGGCGGCGGCGAAGGAACTGTTGCTGGCGCACCGGTCACCGGAGACCCCGGTGGTGCTCGGCCGGGACGTCGGCGGCTCGGGCGAACGCGTACGCGTGGTCCGGCTCGCCGACCTCGACCCGACCGAGGTCGACATGCGTACGCTGCTGCTGGTCGGCTCGTCCACCACTCAGGTGGTGACCCGGGGTTCCGCCGATCCGGTGGTCTTCACGCCCCGCCGCTACCCGGCCTGATCCCGGCCGCCGATCGGCCGGCCGGGGGCACCGGTCCCGCTTCCGCTCCTGCTCCCGGTCCCGGTCTTGCTTCCGCTTCCGCTTCCGCTTCCGACGATTCGAGAGGTTTGGCGATCGGCGCGGACCCCGACCTCCCCCGGCTGCCGTAATGGAGCGACTACGGCTGGCAACATGGGCGCATGGGCCCGGTCCGGTTCGATGTCGTGGTGGCCGGTTCCGGCCCGGCCGGTGCCACCGCCGCGATCGTCGCCGCCCGTCGTGGGTGGAGCGTCGCCCTGGTCGACCAGCGCACCTTTCCCCGGGACAAGCCCTGCGGTGACGGGCTGGGGCCCGGCGTGGCCCAGTTGCTGCACCGACTCGATCTCGACCACATCCTGGCCGGCGAGACCCCGGCCGCGTCGCTGACCGTCTACGGTCCGGCGGGGGCGGAGCTGAACGCCGCGCTGACCGGCCTGGACGGGATGTCGACCGAGGGGTACGTGGTGCCGCGCGCCGACTTCGACCAGCGGCTACGGCTCGCGGCGCTGAAGGCCGGGGCGGTGGACCTGAGCGGGCACAAGGTGACGGCGACCGGGCTGGCCGACGATCGCCGCTGGGTGTCGGTACGGCGGGCCGGCACCGAACACCGGCTGGAGGCGGGACTGGTGATCGCGGCGGACGGCGCGTACTCGGTGCTGCGCCGGCAGCTTGGTGCCGGCCGCCCGGCTGGTCGGAGCACCGCCATCGCGATGCGCGCCTACTCCGACAGCGACGCCTTCGACCCGGACGGGCCGCTCGGCCAGCGCATGATCTTCGAGTGGTCGAAGGAGATGCTGCCCGCGTACGGCTGGGTCTTCCCCAGTGGCAAGGGCACGGTGAACGTCGGCGTCGGCATCATGGTCTCCGAACTGCGTCGCCGGTCACTGGACCTGCGCCGGGTCCTCGACCGGTTCGCCGACTCGTGCCGGCAACGCGGCATCGAACTGGGCGACCTGTACGCCCACCGGGCGCACCATCTGCCACTCGCCCGACCGATACCGCGCCTGGCCCACGAGCGGGCGGCCCTGGTCGGTGACGCCGGCTCGATGATCAATCCGCTCAGCGGGGAGGGCATCGTCTACGGCATGAACGCCGCGTACGAGTTGGTCACCCGGCTGCCCGCGGACCTGTCCGGGGCGGACGGACAGGCGCGGGCGCTGGCCGAGTTCGAAACCTGGTTCCGGCGTACCTACCGCGCACACCTGATCTCCAGCCGGCTCGCACACGGCCTGATGTCCATCCCGTGGTGGGCCCGGCACATGATCCGCGCCGCGAACAACGACCCGGTGGTCTTCCGCGACGCGGTGGACCTGCTGTTCGGGCTCGGCCGCATCCGCGCGGAAACCACCTGGCGCATTCTTCGACACGGCTGGTAGCACCATGCCGGCCGTCGAGACCTGGGTGTCGCCGTACACCTCGGTGCCACGGCGGGCGTCCTGGGCCGGACGGGCGCGGTACCGTCAACGTCTCGCCTGCGCCGCGATCTTCGCACTGGGACCGACCACGCTGTTCTGGTGGTGGTTCGCCACCGCCGTGGTCGACCGGATGGGTTCGCACCCGTCCACCATGCGCTGGGGCATTCCGACCGCCGCCCTCTGGGTGAGCCTCAGTCCGCTGCTGATGCAACAGGCCGAGTTCAAGCTGGAGAACCTGCTGCGTGAGTTCGGCCGGCACGGCGCCCGCGCCGGCTGGGACCTGCGCGCGATCCAGCGCTGCGTCGACTCCTGGGACCGGGCGTTCTACCTTCTGGTACTGCCGGTCGGACTGGCACCGCTGCTGGCCCTGGCACTGTCCTTCGAGCCGCTCGACGCGGTCATCCCCGTCCACAACGGCTGGCACCGGGCCGCCGGCCTCGTGGTCATCGGCGCGGTCGGGGTATGCAGCGCCGCCGGCATCTGGGGCATCAGCAAGGCGATCGCGCTGGTCTACGCGGCGACGAAGAACGCGCGACTGCACTGGACCCCGTTTCGTACCGAGCGTGCCTGGGGCATCCGTCAGCTCTACACCTTCGCCTGGGTCGAAGGGCTCATGTTCAGTTGCGGCGCCCTCTTCGTACCGGCCATGCTCGGCGTCCAGCCCCAGCTCACCCCGGCCAGCAAGGTCATCGTCTGGGTGTTCGTGGTGCTCCTGTTCACCGGTGGGCTGACCGTCTTCAGCATCCCGGTCTGGTTGCTGTACCGGCTGTCCCGGGAGAGTCAGGAGCGGGCCCTGGACAACTTCGCGCCCGCGATCGAGGACGCGGTCCGGGTGGTGACCGCGCGCGGCAGCCTCGCACATCCGCTGATCCAGCAGGAGCTGATCCGGCTGGATGTCACACTGCGCGTCCGACAGGTGATCGTGGCGACGGAACCGGCACCGTTCTCCTTCGGCTACATCGGACGGGCCGCCACCACGCTGCTGCTGCCGATCGCGCTGACCGTGGTGCAGGTCGTCACCTCCGGATAGCCGCTCATCTCCGTACCCGATGGTCGTCCTGGCCCCGCTGCTCGCGCTGGCGTATGCCGGCTCGGTAACCTGAGCCGATGACGGAACAGGCGCCGTACCGGCGCCGGGCGGCGCGGGTGCTGCTGCTCGACAGCGCCGGCCGGGTCCTGCTCCTGCGTTACCTGATCGACGGCGCCAACCCCGGTCTCGGCCACTACTGGTGCACGCCCGGCGGCGGGGTGGAGGAGGGTGAGTCGCTGGCCCAGGCGGCGGCCCGCGAACTCCGGGAGGAGATCGGGCTGGCTGTCGACCCGGACGAGCTCGGCGGCCCGGTCGCCTACACCGGCGGGTACGCCGACCTCGGCTGGGCAGTCGGCAACTTTCGCGACGACCTCTTCCGCCTCCAGGTCGACTCCCACGAAGTCCAGCTGGGCGGGTTGACGGCGCACGAGCTCACGATCCACGTCGGGCACCGGTGGTGGCCGGTGGACGAGTTGGCGTCGACCCGCGACACGGTCTACCCGAGCAAGCTCGCCGCACTGCTGACCAAGCTGCTCACCGAGCCGCACCCGCGCCACCCCCACCAACTCCCCTGGCACCACTGACCAACCGCCGGTCCGCACCATCCGGCGCTGTGGTCGTCTACTACCCCTACAGGGGCAGTAGACGACCGCAGCCCCCGGAGGAGTCCGATCGGCTACGGCTTCGCGATTCGGAGCCGGGCGGTCCAGTAGGTCAGGTCGGAGTGGTGTTCGACCAGGGTGACCGGCTCACCGCACGCCTGCTCGATCAGGTCGGCGGCCTCGTCCAGGTCGCCCGGGTTGTGGTCCCAGTCCCCGTCGCGGTACATCCGCAACCCCACGTCGGTCCGGTCGTAGCCGATCACCTCGGCCGCCTCCGGCGGCACCAGCACCACCGTGTACCGACCGGCCTCGATCTCCGCCTCGCTCGGTTCGGGCTGCTCGGGTCGCCCGCGCCGGAACCGCTCCAGCACCGACGGGATCGGCCCCGGCGAGTCGGCCGGGTCGTACGGCTGTGACCAGGTCGGGACGTACCGATTCAGTTTGACGTCAATCATCCTTGTACGCCTCCCAGCAGTGTTCCGGATTCGGACGAGCATCGAGCAACGTTGCCATCGACTCTTGCGCCCAGGAGCGGGACTGTCAATACTCAACGTGACGCCAACAGTCGATCAACGTGACATCGAACGCCACGGAGGAGCAGATGTCGAAGGCGAGCCAGCCCACAGTGGTCGGACGCGGCCTGGGCGGCGAGTTGCGCGAGCTGCGGGAGACGCGCAAGCTCGGCCTGCGCCGGGTCGCGGCCCGGCTGGACTGGGCGCCGTCCAAGCTGTCCCGGATGGAGACCGGCATCCAGGGCATCCCGGCTGCCGACGTGGCCTCGCTGCTGGTGATCTACGGCGTCACCGGCGACGAGCGCAAGCGCCTGCTCGGCCTGGCCGAACGGTCCACCGAGACGGGTTGGTGGGAGGTGATCGGCGGTCTCTCCGACGAGTCCCGCACCCTGATCCGGCTGGAGGCCGAGGCCACCAGCATCGTCAACTGGCAGCCGCTGCTGATTCCCGGACTGCTCCAGACCGCCGACTACACCCAGGCGTTGATGCGCGACGGCGGGGTCGCGGAGGACGACGCCCAGTCACGGGTGGCGGCCCGGCTGGGTCGGCAGGCGATCCTCACCCGCCCGACCCCACCGGAACTCCTGTCCATCGTGGACGAGATGGTGTTGCGTCGGGTGCTCGGCAACCGGCGGTTGATGGCCCGACAGCTCCGCCACCTGGTCGAGATGGCCGACCGGCCGAACATCACCCTGCGGGTGGTGCCGTTCGCGGTCGGCGGGCACACCGGACTCGACGGTGCGTTCGCGCTCTTCGACTTCCCGCGCAACAGATCCGTGGTCTACCTCGACCACAAGCTCTCCGGACTGTTCCTGGAGGAGGCGCCGCAGGTGGCGTTCTTCCGGCGAGAGGCGGACCGGCTCGGCAAGGTAGCCTTGAGCCCCGCCGAGTCGGTCGACTTCGTTGCGCGGGTCGCAACAGAGCACGAGCGAGAGTGAGTCCTCCTGATGATCGCCTCCGATCTGTCCGCAGCCACCTGGCGCAAGTCCAGCCGCAGCGGCACCAACGCGGACTGTGTCGAGATCGCCGAACTGCCGCAGGCGGTCGCCGTACGCGACTCCAAGGATCCGTACGGGCCGGTGCTCGCCTTCGACCGCGCCGCGTGGAGCACCTTCGTCAGGGCCACACCCTCGGCGTAGACACCGCAGGTCCTACGCTCGTCGTCAAAACGGATTGTCAGCCCTGCGACGCCCAGCGCCAGAATCCGTGAGGCTGGCCGTAGCGGGCCGTCAACACACGGACGAATTCCGACGAACGTGGGCGGCGTACGACCATCTCGGGTGCAATGAGGTCGTCGTACGCCGCGTCGCTCCCAGACGCAGCCGGTGCGAGAGGAGACCGCGAACAACTCAGCTCTGTTGTTCTTCTCTCACGGTGGGGCGGTAGCCGGCTACGTATGCACGCCGTTCCGCCTGCGCCAACAGGTCGTCCAGCTCGGATGAGGACAGTCGGAGATCTGTCACGACAGCACCCAGGGTCAGCATCTTCACCGACTCCAGCAGCTTTCCGTCGATCCGGTCCAACGGAATCTCCTCACCGATGCCCCATCTCAGTACCAGCTCCACCTGCTGTGGGGTCAGGATCTGCTTCGCACTCTTATAAATCCGAAAGAAACGAAGGGTGAACTTCCTGACCATGTGGAGCGACGGCTGCTCACCTAGCTTCCGTCGCAGTGCTCCGACAAACGCCTCGTCGATGACCGCACCCGCTTGGTGCCATCTGGTCGCGATGAGAGCGGTGTGGAGCTCGTCCCGCACAGCCTTGTCATTTTGGGCAGAAGCGCGCAGGAAGGCCCCGATGAGCGTCGCCGGGCCGGTCACCGCCATATTATTCACCCCTCTCAATGTCCACTGGATCATGGCGCTCGGTGTATGCCCTTGTAGCCGCCAGTCACCATACGTTTGACGCCCACCCCAGCGACCTACAACACGATTCCAGCATTAGACACAGCCTCTGTCGTCACCACTGGCGGCAACTCACATCGACAGCCGTAGCGATCAGGGTAGGGACGGCCGGGCCCACTGCCTGCGCAGGGATAGACAAATCGGGGTGGTCACGGACGTTTCCGTGTCCACCCCGATCGGTCCTGCCGATGGCCGCCACCGAGCGGCCGTACGTGTTACCAGACGAAGCCGTACTGGTTGATCTTCGAGTTCGACCACAGTCCGGCCGAGGCGCGTACGTCGTCGACGTCGCCGATCCAGTGGTCCGCCGCCGTGCCGTCGCGCCAGCCCCGGCCGATGGCGAACGTTCCGGTGGCCGGCCAGCCCTGCGCGTAGTCCGCCTCGGCGTAGGCACCGCCGAGGTCCGGGGTGCCGTTGACGTACAGCTTGATCTTGTTGTTCGGCCGGTCGTAGGCGGCGATCAGGTTGACCCACTCGCCCGGTACGACGTAGTCCCTGGTGCAGGCGCTCACCGAGGCCGCGTCGGAGGTGTCCTTCGTCGCTACGGTGAAACACCACGCCGGGTCCGCAACCGTGTCACCGTCGACGTCGACGTCATCGCGGTACTGCAACGCGAACATCGACGTGTCGGCCCCGTCCTGCGACAGCACCGTACGGACACCGCCGCCAAGATCGGCCGGGCGCACCCGTGCCGCCACGGTGAATCCCTCCGGCGCCACCGTGTTCAGAACCGACGAACCCGTGGTCAGCTCACCCGCCCCGGTCAACGAGACCGCCGCGTCGCTGTCCCGACCCGGCGAGAGCCAGGAGACACCGGACGGGCTGAAGGTCGCCGGCCGGGTGTTCGGCACCGAACCGGCGGTCGTGCCGGTGTTCTCGTCCAACGGCCAGGTCCACGAGCCACCGACCGTCGGCGCCACCAGGAACTGGTAGACCGTCGGGTCGGAGGTGGTGCCGGCGCTGTTGCGGGCCTGCACCTGGAGCACGTTCACGCCGTCCCTCGTCGGTGTGATCGACTCGGTGACGCCGCCACCGGCGGTTGCCGGAACCGTCACGGAGTTGCCGGAGTTCAGGTTGTAGACGTACTCGACCACGTCGGTCGCGCCGTTGGGACCGAACTCGAACGAGCCCGGCTGCCCCACCCCGCCGTTCCACGTCCCGGTCGAGGAATCCGCGTACGGCGTGCCGGCAACCGTCGGCTGTGGCACGGACGCGGTGGTCACGGTGAACGCGAACCAGCCCGAGTACCCGCCGCAGGCAGCCGTGTCACAGGCCCGGACCCGCCACCGGTACGCACCGTCCGGCAACGCCGCCCCGGTTGTCGGGACGACCCGCCAGGGTGCGACCGAGCCGGAGCGCACACCCGTCACGGTCGTACCGGAACTGGCGACCAACCGCTTGCGGGAGCCCTCGTACACCTGGAACTCGGCCCGCAGTGTCCCGCCGTCGGGGTCGTTGACCGTCGCCGACAGCACCGGTGTGCCCGAGCGCAGCACGGCGGGCGAGGCGCAGGCCAGGTAGCACGAGTCGACCGAAAGCACCGTCGGCACACCCGGCTTGTGGTTCTTCGGGTGTGCCTTGGTCGCCGCCGTCGCACCGGCCGGGGCAGCCGCCTGGCTCGCGGTGGCCGGGGTCAGCCCGGCAAGCGCCAGACCGGACACCGCGACGACCGCGGTACGCCGCAGCCACCCGCCCCGGGCCTTCCACGCCGAAGCGGAATTGGACTCTATTCTCACCAGAACCCCCGTTGATCTTGCCGGAAAGTCCCAGCATCATAAGATCAAGATCGCCGGTCCAGCCACTCTTCAGCAAGCACCGAGCTTGCCTGCGGGCCACGTCGATCCCGATCCGGCACCGGAGATCGGGCGTCCACCGCGTTCATCCCCGCCGGTGACCGGAATCGGTGGTGGTGACGTGGCTGTCGAGCCAGGGTAGGGCCGCCTCGATGCCGGTCACCCGGGCAGTGCTGGGATGGGTCGGGGGACGATCCACCATCACGACCGGGAGGGCCAGGTGGCGGGCCGCGTGCAGCTTCGCGGCGGTCATCGGGCCACCACTGTCCTTGGTGACCAGCACCTGGACGCCGTACCGGCGCAGCAGTGCCAGCTCGCCGTCCACGGTGAACGGGCCACGGTCGAGCACCACCGCCAGCCGGCGCGGCAGCGGCGGCTCGGGAGGGTCGACCGAGCGGACCAGGAACCAGTGCCGGTCCAGACCGGCGAAGGCGGCGAGACCCTGCCGCCCGGTGCTGAGGAACACCCGCTCCCCCAACCCGGCGACGGTCTCGGCGGCGGCCGCCAACGACGGCACCCGCCGCCAGTCGTCACCGGGCTGCGCGGTCCACCCCGGTCGGCGTACGACCAGCAGCGGCACCCCGACCTCGGCGCAGGCGCTCACCGCACCGGCGCTCATCCGGGCGGCGAACGGGTGGGTCACGTCCAACACCGCGTCGACCCGCTCTTGGCGCAGCCAGTCAGCCAGCCCCGCCGATCCACCGAAGCCGCCGATCCGTACCTCGCCCTCGGGCAACGCCGGATCGGCCACCCGACCGGCGAGCGAGGTGACCACCCGCCAACCGGGTCGCTCCCGCGCCAGCAGGGCGGCCAGCCGGCGGGCCTCCCCGGTGCCGCCGAGCAGCAGGACGGTCAATTCACCCACGGTCACCACCGACCTTCGCCCGCACCGGGCCGGACCCCCGGGTCAGCCGCTGTCCCGAGAGCAGGCATGCTGGGCCGGTGACCAGCGGTAGGACCTCGACGCAGCTCCGGTACGGCTGGACGACCGGTGCCTGTGCCACCGCGGCGACCACCGCCGCGTACACCGCTCTGCTCACCGGATCGTTCCCCGACCCGGTGGAGATCACCCTGCCGAAGGGTCAGCGGCCGGCGTTCGCGCTGGCCCGCGAGGAACTCGGCGACCGGACGGCCCTCGCGGGCGTGGTGAAGGACGCCGGTGACGACCCCGACGTGACGCACGGGGCCCTGGTCTGCGCCACCGTACGCCCGGCCCCGGCCGGTGTCGGAGTGGTGTTCCAGGCCGGTCCGGGGGTCGGCACGGTGACCAAACCCGGCCTGCCGCTGCCCGTCGGCGAGCCGGCGATCAACCCGGTCCCCCGCGACATGATGCGCCGGGCGGTGGCCGAGGTCGCCGAGCGGCACGGCGGCACCGGGGACGTGCTGGTGGAGATCTCCGTCGAGCGGGGCGAGGAACTGGCCCGACACACCTGGAACCCCCGGCTGGGCATCCTCGGCGGGCTCTCCATTCTCGGCACCACCGGCATCGTCGTGCCGTACTCCTGTTCGGCCTGGATCGACAGCATCCGGCGCGGCATCGACGTGGCCCGCGCCGCCGGGCACCGGCACGTCGCCGCCTGCACCGGCAGCACCTCCGAGCGGGTCGCGACCGAGCTGTACGGGCTGCCCGACGACGCCCTGCTGGACATGGGTGACTTCGCCGGGGCGGTGCTGAAGTACCTGCGCCGGCACCCGATTCCCCGGCTCACCGTGGCCGGTGGCATCGGCAAGCTGACCAAACTCGCCAACGGTCACCTCGACCTGCACTCCGGCCGGTCGCAGGTGGACTTCCACTCCCTGGCCGAACTGGTCGCCGGGGCCGGCGGCGGGGCCGAACTGGTCGAGGGCGTACGCGAGGCGAACACGGCGCTGGACGCGCTGCGCCAGTGCCAGGCGGCCGGGCTGCCGCTCGGCGACCTGGTCGCCGCCGGTGCCCGCAACACCGCCGCCGAGGTGCTGCGCGGCGCCCCGATCGAGGTCGACGTGGTGGTGATCGACCGGGCCGGGACCATCGTCGGCCGCGCCGACTAGCCACCCCCGCCCGGAAACACGGTCAGACACGGCAGCGGGTGGTCGAGTAGAGGTGGCTGTCGGGGAAGGTCGCGGCGGTGAGGACGTCGCCGACGATCACGACGGCGGTGCGGACGATGCCGGCCGCGCGTACCTGCTCGGCGATGTCGGCCAGGGTGCCGCGCAGGACCAGTTCGTCCGGTCGGCTGGCGCGGGCGACCACGGCCACCGGGCAGTCCGGCCCGTAGTTCGGGACCAGTTCGTCGACCAGTTCGGTGATCCGCTGGACGGCCAGGTGGAGCACGAGGGTCGCCCGGCTGCGGCCGAGGGTGGCCAGGTCCTCGCCCGGCGGCATCGGGGTGGCGCGGGCCGCGGTCCGGGTGAGGATCACCGTCTGACCCACCCCGGGGACGGTCAGCTCCCGGCCCAGCGCCGCCGCCGCCGCGGCGAACGCGGGCACTCCGGGCACCACCTCGTACGGCACGCCGTGCGCGTCCAGCCGGCGCATCTGCTCCGCCACCGCGCTGAACACCGACGGGTCACCGGAGTGCAGCCGGGCCACGTCCAGGCCGGCGGTGTGCGCGGCGAGCAGTTCGGCCACTATCTGGTCCAGGTCGAGGTTGGCCGTGTCGACCAGCCGGGCGTCCGGCGG
Organism: Micromonospora sp. NPDC049529; assembly: GCF_055586685.1. Lineage (NCBI taxonomy): Bacteria > Bacillati > Actinomycetota > Actinomycetes > Micromonosporales > Micromonosporaceae > Micromonospora > Micromonospora sp. NPDC049529. The sequence continues at coordinate 13,020 of NZ_JBVJHT010000020.1, read as the reverse complement.
GCAGTGGTCGAGCAGTTCCGGCGGGACCAGGCTGCCTGCGTAGAGGCAGACGGGTGCCGCCGCCAACCGGTCCCGGCCCCGGACCGTGATCAGGTCGGCGGCGCCGGGACCTGCGCCGATGAAGAAAACCGTCATGTTCGTGTCACCGTCCACTGGGTTACCGGCAGCATCGGGCGCCAACCGGTGAAGGTGCCGACCGGCGCCGCCCGCTGGACCGCCAGTCGGATCAGGTCGCCGCCGAGCCGCTCGTAGGCGTCGGCGACCACCCGCTCCGACTCCAGGGTGACCGCGTTCACCACCAGCCGTCCGCCCGGCCGCAGCGCCTGCCAGCACCGGTCGAGCAGGCCGGGCACGGTCACCCCGCCGCCCACGAAGACCGCGTCCGGTGGTTCCAGTCCGGCCAACGCCTCAGGCGCGGCACCGCGTACGACGACCAGCTCCGGAACGCCGAGCGCGGCGGCGTTCCCGGCGATCCGGTCGGCCCGGGCCGGCTCTCGTTCGATCGCCACCGCCCGACAGGACGGGTGCGTACGCAGCCACTCGATCGCGATGCTGCCGGCGCCCCCGCCGACGTCCCAGAGCAGTTGACCGGGGATCGGGGCCAGTCGGGCCAGCGTGACCGCTCGGATCTCCCGCTTGGTCAACTGCCCGTCGTGGTCGTACGCGTCGTCCGGAAGACCCGGCACCGGCGGGCGGGCGGCGGCGTCCGGGGCGGCGTGGCAGTGCACCGCGACGATGTTGAGCGCCCCGGCGGTGCCGGTCCATTCGGCGGCGCCGCCGGTACGGATCCGTTCGTCCGGCCCGCCGATCGACTCCAGGACGGTCAACGCACTCCCGCCGTAGCCCCGGCCGGTCAGCAGGTCGGCGACCGCCGCCGGGGTGCGCCCGTCGGCGCTGAGCACGAGCAGCCGGCGCTCCGGGTGCACGAACCGGTGCAGCCGGTCCACCGCCCGTCCGACCAGGCTCACCACCTCCACCTCGTCGGCGGGCCAGCCGAGCCGGGCGCAGGCCAGCGAAACCGACGACGGGTGGGGCAGGACCCGTACCCGCTCGGGTCCGAGCAGCCGGGTCAGCGTGCCGCCGACGCCGAAGAACATCGGGTCACCACTGGCCAGTACGCAGACCGCCCGGCCGGCGTGGGCGTCGAGCAGACCGGGCAGCGCCGGCAGCATCGGCGACGGCCAGGCGATCCGTTCCGGACCGGCGGGGTCGTCTCCGCGAGCGGGGACCGGCGACGCGTCCGCCCCCGCGACGTCGGGCCGGGCGGACAGGTTGGTGGGGAGCAGGGCGAGTTGCCGCGAGCTGCCCAGTAGCACCTCGGCCGAACGGATCGCGGCGCGGGCCGGGCCGCTCAGTCCGGCCCAGCCGTCCGCGCCGATCCCGACCACGGTCACCACGTCCGTCGTCGCGGGCGAGCGCTGGTCAGACATTGCCGAGCACGCGGGTGACCCGGATCTCGATGACCACCCGCTCCGGGTTCGGCCTCGGCTGCCGGTAACGCTCGGCGTAGCGGCGTTCGGCGTCGGCCACCGACGCGGCGTCGTCGCGGATCACCGCGTGTCCTTCGAGGGTCGACCAGCGGCGGCCGTCGACCTGGCACACCGCGACCGGGCCACCGGTCGCCGCCAGGTGGACCACCTTGCGGGAGGTACGGGAGGAGATCACCCGGGCCAGACCGGTTCCGGGGTCGAAGGTGACACCGACGGGCACCACGTGCGGGGTGCCGTTGGGCCGAATGGTGGTGAGCGTGCACAGGTGCCGCTCCCGCCAGAACTGCCCGAGCGCACCATCGCCCGGCTCGATCCGGTGGTCCACCTTCCCGCCGGTCCGCTCCGTCATACCGTCTCCTCGCTGTGCTGATCCCCGCTGTGCTGATCCTGGCCGGTGACCGCCCCGGCCCGGTGGTGACGGTACGTGACCGGCTCGCCGGTCGGGGCGGCCACCGCCACCGTGGCCGTACCGTCGGTCTGCTTGCCGACCAGCAGGACCGGCTCGGCACCGGTGTCCCGTACGGCGCGCAGGGCGGCGGCCTCCGCCACGCTCGGCGTACCGACCGCCGCCTCGACCAGAGGCGACGGATGCGGCACCGGCTCGCCGGCCAGTTCCTCGGCCGGGTAGCCGAGCAGCGGCCAGCCCCGGCGGGCGGCCACCTCGACCAGGGCCGCGTCCACCGCTCGCCGGTCCACCGTCGCCAGCGCGGTCACCCGGTCCGGGTCCAGCCCGTACCCGGCGAGCGTCGCGCCGATCAGCGTGTCGAGGTCGTCGGCGCGCACCGTCGACCGGGCTCCGACGCCGACGACCAGCGGCCCGCCGACGATCAACGACACGCGGCCACCAGGTTGCGCGCCAGCGACGGCTGACCGGCCCAGTGCAGGTGCAGGTACGACGCGTGCACGCCCCCGGCGACGAAGCCCTCCGGGGCGGCGTCCCGCCAGGCCCAGGCCGGTGCGTGACCCGCGCGCGGGGTGATCGTGGTGCGGTGGAACTCGTGCCCGGTGACCCGGGTGCCGGTCGGCGCCAGCACGCTGTCGGTCAGCGCGACCGCGTCCCGGTAGCCGAGGGTGAGCTTGCCGGTCATCACCGCCTCGGCGTCCAACACCCCGCACATCGGGGCGCCGTCCAGGCTGCGGCAGAGCCAGAGCAGGCCGGCGCACTCGGCGGCGATCGGGGCGCCGGACGCGGCGAGCCGGGCCACCTCGGCGCGGAGCGGGGCGTTCGCGGTGAGCTGTTCGGCGTACACCTCGGGGAACCCGCCGCCGACGACCAGGGCGGCCGTGCCGGCGGGCAGCGCCTCGTCGTGCAGCGGGTCGACCACGGCCACCTCGGCACCGGCGGCGTGCAACAGTTCGGTGGTCTCGGCGTACCCGAAGCTGAAAGCCGGACCACCGGCGACCGCAACCACCGGGCGCGGTCCGGTCACCGCGACGGTCGGCGGCTCCCACGGCCGGGCGGCCAGCGGCGGCGCGCTGCGGGCCACCGCGAGTACGGCGTCCAGGTCGACACTCTCGGTGATCAGGCTGGCCAGCGCGGCGACCGATTCGAGCGCCTCGGCCCGCCGCTCCACCGCCGGCACCAGACCGAGGTGGCGGGACGGGGCGGCGATCACCGCGTGCCGGCGCAGCACTCCGAGCACCGGTGTGCCGACCTCGGCGCAGGCGTCCCGGAGCAGTTGCTCGTGCCGGTCGGAACCGACCCGGTTGAGCAGCACCCCGGCGATCCGGATCGCCCCGGTGGCCGCCGAGCCGAAGGACCGGAAGCCGTGCACCAGGGCGGCGACCGAGCGAGCCTGGGCGGAGGCGTCGACGACCAGCAGTACCGGGGCGTCGAGCAGGGCGGCCACGTGCGCCGTCGAGCCGAAGTCGCCGGCACCGACGCGCCCGTCGTACAGGCCCATCACACCCTCGACCACGGCGAGGTCGGCGCCGGTCGCGCCGTGCGCGAACAGCGGCCCGACCAGGTCCTCGCCGACCATGACCGGGTCCAGGTTGCGACCGGGCCGGCCGGCGGCGAGCGTGTGGTAGCCGGGGTCGATGTAGTCCGGCCCGACCTTGAACCCGGCCACCCGCACCCCGCGCGCGGCGTAGGCGGCCAGCAACCCGGTCGCGACCGTGGTCTTGCCGTGTCCGGAGGCGGGTGCCGCGACGACCAGTCGGGGAACCGTCACCACTCGATGCCCTGCTGGCCCTTGCGGCCGGCGTCCATCGGGTGCTTGACCTTGGTCATCTCGGTGACCAGGTCGGCGAGGTCGACCAGGTCCGGGTGGGCGTCCCGGCCGGTGATCACCACGTGCTGGTTGCCGGGCCGGTCGCGCAGGGTGGCGACCACGTCGGCGATGTCGATCCAGCCCCACTTGATCGGGTAGGTGAACTCGTCGAGCACGTAGAAGCGGTACGCCTCGGCGGCCAGGTCACGCTTGATCTGGGCCCAGCCCTCGGCCGCCTCGACGGCGTGGTCACGCTCGGTGCCGGGGCGCTGGATCCAGGACCAGCCCTCGCCCATCTTGTGCCAGACGACGCTGCCGCCCTGGCCGCTCTCGCCGAGCGTACGCAGGGCGGTCTCCTCGCCGACCTTCCACTTCGGGCTCTTCACGAACTGGAAGACGGCGATCGGCCAGCCCGCGCTCCAGGCCCGCAACGCCATCCCGAACGCGGCGGTCGACTTGCCCTTGCCCTGACCGGTGTGCACCGCCGTGACCGGCTGACGGCGCCGCTCCCGGGTGGTGAGGCCGTCGTCGGGTACCTGCTCCGGCTTGCCCTGAGGCACGTCAGGCCGCCTTTCCGAGAGTGTGCAGCGCGTCCAGCGGGACGCAGTCGGCGTCCAGCGCGGTGGCCAGCCGTCGGGCCAGGCCGAGCCGGATCGGTCCGGCCTCGCAGTCGACCACGACCGAGGCGATGTCGGCCAGCGACGGCACGACGGTCAACGGGTCCGGCCCGCTGGTCGCCCGGCCGTCGGTGACCACGACCAGCAGCGGCCGGCGCCGTGGGTCGCGACGCCGCTCGGACTCCAGGGTCCGGGCCGCCTGACGCAGCCCGGCGGCGAGCGGGGTACGGCCACCGGTGCGCAGTTCGGCCAGGCGCAGCACGCCGACCTCGTGGCTGGCGGTCGGTTCCAGCACCGTGCTCGCCCCGGTGCCCCGGAACGTGATCATGCCGATCTTGTCCCGCCGCTGGTAGGCGTCGCGCAGCAGCGACAGCACGGCGGTCTTGACCACCCGCATCCGGCGGCGCGCCGCCATCGATCCGGAGGCGTCGACCACGAAGAGCACCAGGTTCGCCTCCCGACCGACGTGCACCGCCTCGCGCAGGTCCGCAGGCGTGACCGTGCGGGCACCGCGTCGGGCCGTGGCCAGCAGGGTGGCGGGCAGGTGCAGGCTGGTCAGCCGGCCGGTCGGCAGCCGGGACCCGACCACCCGACCCCGCCGGGCGTACGCCGGGGAGCGGCGGCCGGTGTGCGCGCCGGTACCCCGTCCGCGTACGGCCAGGGCACGGGTCCGGTACGGGCTGGTCGCCGCGACCGCCGGCTGGTTTCCGGCGGACGGCTGTTCCTTCTGCTGCTCATCCGTCCGCTGCTCCGGCACCGGCTGCTCGTCCGGGCCGGTCTGCTCCGGTCCGGTGGCCGGCGGGGGCGACCCGTCGGGCCGGTCGGGCGTGTCCGGGCCACCGTCGGGGCCGCCCGGTGGCGGACCACCGGCTGGTGGCTCGGGCGGACCGTCGGACGGGCCGCCGTCGGGATCGTCGTCCGGTCCGGCCGGCGGTTCGGGCTCCGGATCGTCGTCGGCGGCGTGCTCGCGCAGCAGTTCCTCAAGCTTGTCCTGGTCGGCGCCGGGCGGGTCGAGCGGGTCCCGGCGGCGGCGGTGCGGCAGGGCGAGCCGGGCGGCGGCGGCCACGTCGTCGGCGGTCACCACGTCCCGGTCGTGCCAGGCGGCGAGCGCCACCGCCGTACGGGCCACCACGATGTCGGCGCGCAACCCGTCGACGCCGTAGCCGAGGCAGATGGCGGCGATCCGGTCCAGTTCGTGATCGGGCAGCCGTACCGAGGGCAGCCGTCGGCGGGCGACCGCGATCCGCCCGGCGAGTACGGCGTCCTCGTCGACCCAGCGCGCCGCGAAGCCCACCGGATCCGTCTCGTACGCGAGCCGCCGGCGGACCACCTCGGCCCGGGGTGCCGTCTCGCGGGGCGCGGTCACCGCGACCACCAGCCCGAACCGGTCCACGAGTTGGGGACGGGGTTCGCCCTCCTCCGGGTTCATCGTGCCTACGAGCAGGAACCGGGCGGCGTGCTTGACCGACACCCCGTCCCGTTCGACGTGTGCCCGACCCATGGCGGCGGCGTCGAGCAGCAGGTCGACCAGGTGGTCCGGCAGCAGGTTCACCTCGTCGACGTAGAGCACTCCCCGGTGGGCGGCGGCGAGCAGCCCCGGTTCGTACGCCTTGATCCCGTCGGCCAGGGCGCGTTGCAGGTCGAGGGTGCCGACGACCCGGTCCTCGGTGGCGCCGACCGGCAGCTCGACCAGGGTGGCGCGGCGCCGCTGGCCGCCCGCCCCCGGTTCGTGCGGGCCGTCCGGGCAGTCGGTGTCGGGGTTGGCCGGGTCGCAGGCGAACCGGCAGCCGGGCACCACGTCGACGTCGGGCAGCAGGGCCGCGAGGGCCCGGACGATGGTCGACTTGGCGGTGCCCTTCTCGCCCCGGACCAGCACTCCGCCGATCGCCGGGGAGACCGCGTTGAGCAGCAGGGCAAGTCGCAGTTCGGCCAGACCGACGACGGCGGAGAACGGGTACGGCGGGGTCATCGCCCGCTCAGGCGTGCAGCCATGCTCAAGTCCCTTCCGCGGGTATCCACGCCCGCGTGTGGCTGGGTGTCACCGAGCGGTCGGAGTCTCCTGACTCCCGGATCGACGCTTCCCCCCGACCTTCCGGCCGCTCGGCCGTGGCCCGTACGTGAGAGGTCACTCCCCGGTCACAGTGGCGGGACCGCCCCGGATTCGCACCGGGTTCCTCCGCGCACCGCTCGTGCAGGCCATGCTGTCCCACGGACCGCTCCGTCGTCAACGTGACCGCTCCGACCGCGCCCCGGCGGACCTGCGGGTGGGCGCGTCCGTCGGCGCCGGTATCGGGAAGATCACCCCACGGGTACGGTGCCCGGACGGCTCGGCCGCCGGAGCACTAGATTGACGTGGTGGCGGCTGAGGCGGCGGGGCTGGAGCGGGCCCGGCAGATCGCGGACGAGGTGCTGCTGCCGGCCGCGCTCTCGGTCGACCGGGCCGAACGGGTGCCGACCAGCCAACTCGACCTGCTCGCCGCCGAGGGCTTCTACGGTGTGGCGGCCGGTGGTCGGGACACCACCGTCGACCTCGGTGCCCTGGTCGAGACGTTCGCGAGCGGCTGCCTGGCCACCACCTTCGTCTGGTTGCAGCATCACGGCGCGGTGCGCGCGGCGGCGAGCAGTGAGCGCCCGGGTGTGCGGGAGACCTGGCTGGGACCGCTGAGCCGGGGTGAACGCCGGTCCGGCATCGCCCTGGCCGGGCTGCGTCCCGGTCCGGCCCCACTGCGGGTACGCCGCACCGACGACGGTTACCTGCTCGACGGCACCGCCCCGTGGGTCACCGGCTGGGGTCTGGTCGACACCCTGTACCTGGCCGCCCGCGACGAGGACGACCTGATCCACTATTTCCTGCTCGACGCCACCCCGGCCCGTGGCCTCACCGTGCACACGCTCGCGCTGGTGGCGGTCAACGCGAGCCGTACGGTCGACGTCGTCTTCACCGGGCACCGGGTGCCGGCCGAGCGGCTGGTCGCCACCGAGCCGTACGCCGAGTGGGCCCGTACCGACGCGTCCGGTTCGGCGTTGAACGGGTTCCTGGCGCTCGGGGTGGCGAACCGCTGCCTGCGGTTGCTCGGGCCGGGGCCGCTGGACGCCGTACTCGAATCCTGTCGCGCGGACCTGGTCGCCGCCGAGCCGGGCGATGTCCCGGCGGCCCGTGCCGCTGCTGCGGAGCTCGCCCTGCGGGCCGCTGCGGCGCTGGCCGTGAGCACCGGCAGTCGTGCGGTGCGCACCGACCAGCATGCCCAGCGCCTGGTCCGGGAGGCAACGTTCCTGCTGGTCTTCGGCTCACGGCCGGCGATCCGGGACGCCCTGCTGCACCGGCTCACCGGGTACGCAGCGAGCTGCTAGTGCCGTGACCACGATCCTTGGCCGGGTCCGGTGACACGCCGACCGGCGTTCGTGGGGTTGGTGGTGTCCGGCGCCAGGCTGTCGGGATGGCAGCACCTGTTCGGGCGCGCAGCTCAGGATGACGAGGCGTCCTGGACACAGTAAGGCCACCCGCACCGGCTCCCCGCAGCACCTGCTCGGTGCCCGGCCCGCCGGCGAACTGGACCACGGCGAATGTTCGTGGTCACGGCACCAGGGCCACGCGACCGGCTGGCGGTGACGGTGACATCCGCCGGTATTGACGGGTCCGGGCTGTCCGGATGGTCGATCATAAATCGGTGACCGTGGATCTATGATGGCCGGGCAGGTTCGTCACCCCTCCGGAAGGACTCGCCATGCCCCAGCCGCTCCGCCGCCGGCTCACCCGCCTCGCGGTTGTCGCCGCCGCGGCGGCAGCCGTCGGCTTCACCGTCCAGCCGGCCCCGGCCGCCGCCGTGAAATTCGATTGGAACGGCTATTTCGTGACCTACGACGAGTGCGAGCTCCACCGCATCGATGCCAGCTACTGGGGTGAGGTGAGCGGCAACTGCGAATACCGCACCCTGCCCAACAGCGAATACAACGGCTGGTACTTCCGGGCCTGGCTGCCGGGGTAGGACCGCCGCGCCGGATCAGGTGGCGGCAGCGTGCGCCGGGCTCGCGCGTCCCGCCCTGCCGCCACCACACCTCATACACCTGGTCCGGTGTGTCGCCGGACCAGGCCAACGATCGTGGTCACACCACTAGCCGCAGTGGATCGGTCCCCACCGCTCCTCGGCGAGGTTGCGGTACACGACGTAGACCAGGATGCACCGGTCGGCCGTCCCGGTGACCTGGGCCGGGCCGGCGTAGTACTGGAAGTTCCCGAAGTCGCGGTCGAAGTCGAGCGGTTCACACGGGTTACCCGCGTTGCCGGTGGGGCACTTGCCGATGAAGACCTCCATGTGCTCGGACTTGTCGCGGTTGAGGTTCTTCTGGGCCCAGACGCAGTTCGTTCCCCCGTTGGCGCTGGAGTAGGAGATGAACACGGAGATCGCGCCGCCGTAGGCGTCACGGTGCGGCGACAACTCGGTACCGGCACAGGTGGCGCGGGGGCTCAGCTTGGTGTGCGCGGACGCGGGCGAGCCGGTCACGGCGAGCGTCGCCGCCACCAGGACCGTGGCGAGGATCGCTCCGATCAGGGCGCGGGTCCTGGACCGGCGGATCGCGAAGACCATAGAAAATCCTTCCATGAGGGACACATTCATCCTCACTATTACACAAACGATCTCCACGCCGGTGATGGTGGTTCTGTCACAAAGGTCACTCACCGTCCGATGGACGGTTCACAATCCACTCGCGTTCAGGCTTCCATCGGTTCATGATCTTCGGAATGGGGCACCCCGAGGCGCTACCCGCCCACCTCCCCATGGATCCGTCCGGCCCGGATACACCTCGGGGGCACGCCATCATTGGGACCAGCGCCGCCGGGCGTCCCGATCATCGAGGTGCTGCACCGGGTACGACCCGGAAGACAGACCGTTCGAGGTCACGAGATTCACACTCCGGGGCGACCTGAACGGCCTGGACTACGAGATGCCGATCGAGGACTGAGGCGAAGCACCGGATGAGCCGCGGAAATCTCACAAGACTGGCCCTACTCGCCCTGATCTGGGGTTCCGGCTTCCTATGGATCAAGCTGTCGCTGCGCGGGTTCACCCCGGTCCAGATCGTCCTTGTCCGTCTTCTGCTCGGCGTCGCGGTACTGGGGCCCATCGCCCTGGCACGCAGGATGCCCTTTCCGGTCGGTTACGGAATCTGGGGACACCTTGTCGTCGCGGCGCTGCTTGCCAATGCGGTTCCGTACACACTTTTCGGCATCGGAGAACAGACGATCGGCTCGAACGTCGCCGGGGTCCTGAACGCGACCACACCATTGTGGACGGTGCTGGTGGCGGTCCTGGCCGGTACGGATCGGGCGATCAGTCTCGGGCGCGGCGCGGGCATCGCGTGCGGCTTCGCCGGAACGGTGCTGATCTTCACACCGTGGGAAGCGGCGGGTGATGTCGCGAGCTGGGGCGGGCTGGCCTGCCTTGCCGCATCCGCAAGCTATGGCATCAGTTACGTCTACATGGGCCGACATCTCGCCGGACGGGGCATCTCTCCGATCATGCTCTCGACCTGTCAGCTCGCCGCCGGGGCCGCTCTACTCACGGTCGCCCTGCCCTTCGGTGGACTGACCGTGCCGGACTGGGGCGTGGTGCCCGTCAGCAGTCTCGTCATACTCGGCACGATCGGGACCGGGGTCGCCTACGTGCTGAACTATCGACTGATCGGCGATCTCGGGTCAACGGCCGCGTCCACGACCACCTACCTCCTTCCGGTCGTGGCGGTGCTGCTCGGCGCCCTCGTCCTCGACGAACCCGTCACCCTGCCGATGGTCGCCGGCACGGTCCTGGTGCTGGCGGGAATCGCACTCGTTCAACGCCAGGTCAGTCTGCCCAACGCACCGCTCGCACACCCTTCCTGATCCGTACCCGCCCTCTCAACGCTCGACTACCACGTACCGGTCGAATGACCAGCGCGTTGATCATGAAGTTAGCGCGGAATCCGTGGCTGGAATCCGCGCTAACTTCATGATCAACCGGGTGGGGCGGGGGTGAGGGAGGTGGGGTGGGTGGGGAGGCCGGGGGTTTCGGTGTCGATGGCCAGGAGGGCGCCGTCGAGGTGGTGGCGATTGGTGATGGCGTGGTGGGCGGTGGTGACGAACAGGCGGGTCAGGTTCGGGCCGCCGAGGCAGACGCTGGTCGGTTGGGCGGCCGGTAGGCGCAGTTCTCGCTCCGGGGTGCCGTCGGGGCGGTAGCGGCGGACGGCGTACCCGCCCCAGAGGGCGATCCAGAGGTGGCCGGCGGCGTCGACCGTCATGCCGTCGGGCATGCCCTCGGCGGCGGCGAGCCGCAGGAACGGCTCCCGGCCGGAGAGGTCGCCGGTGCGCGGGTCGACGGTGAACCGGTCCACCTCGCCACGAGGGGTGTCGGCCAGGTACATGATGGTGCCGGTGGCGTCGAACGCGGGCCCGTTGGCGATGGTCAGGCCGGTGACCACGGGCAGTGGCGTACCCGCGCCGGTGTACCGGTAGAGGGTGCCGGCGCCGGGCGTGCTGTCGTACGCCATGCTGCCGGCCCAGAAGCGGCCGTACGGGTCGGCGGTCGCGTCGTTCATCCGGGCGGGTACGGGATTACCGCTCTCCAGGTCGGCGATCTGCCGGTAGCCGTCGGTGCCGGTGAGCGCGGCGATTCCGGTGCCGGTGGCGGCCAGCCAGTCGCCGGGTTGCCCGGCGATCGGTGCCACCGCGCCGAGCGGGGCGTCCAGCCGGCGGAGTTCCCGCAGCGGCGCGGGGGCGTCACCGGTGGTCTCCAACAGCCGGCCGGCGAGCAGGTCGACCAGAACCAGCCGACCGTCGACCCAGCGGGCGCCCTCGCCCAACTCGAACCGGTCGTCGCTCCACGGGGTCGGCTCGGTGAGCCGCATCGTCGCCTCCAGGGGTGGTCGGTGGACCGGGCATACGCGGGCGAATCAGATTACGGCGCCGCCGGGCGCGTCATCGAAACGTGGCGCCGTACACACAGGACGTCCACTGTGGTCGGAAAGACGGTCGCCTCCGACCGGCGCACCGACTGGCCCGTCGAGTTGCGCGCGGATGTGAACCGGCAGCGGGACGCGGCGTCGTCGACAGTTTGCCGGAGACCTGTTTGCCCGGTCCGGCGTGGCGGTCGGTGGCGCGCGATCGTGGCGGTCGGTGGCGCGCGATCCCTGTCGGGGGCCCGTGCGGGTGTGGCTGTTCGCACCCGCCGCCGGTCGAACGGGCCCACCGACAAGATGCCCGGTGAGTGGACCACGGGACGGGGTCGCGGGGCGGCCGGGGCGAAGTGAGCACGAACGCGTACCCGCGCGCGGCGGAGCGGGCCGCCGGGGCGAGCGGTGGCGTCCGGACGGGCCGTACGCGGGATGCGCGACCGTCCTCACCAGGTGATCCTTCCGAAGCCGCCGATCCGGTGGGACGGACGGCATCCGGTGTCCCGACCTCCCTTGTGATCGTGCGGAGAGCCGGGCGGCCGGGCCGTTTTGGCCGCGAATCGCCCGGCGAGTCCCTTGGAGATTGCCCCGAATAGAGACCAATATAGGTGGTTTGAGTCGGCAATCGGGTAGGAATCCGCGACGTTCCGTCAAACTCGTCGTTGGTATGGGTGAGTCGGCTCACCTGAAGAAGCGATCAATCCCGTGAGCGCCTAGCGTCCGGAGCGGCCCTCATTACGGCCGAAGCACTTCCATACCGTTTCGCCCGGTACTTCGGGCCCGCGACCGGAACCTCGGTGGCGCCGTCCGAGATACGCATGAGAGCACCGGGCCGACATTGGAGCGATCCTGAACGTACGGCATCCGCTGCATCGATTCGCAGCCGGTACCACCGTCCTGACCGTGACCGCCCTCTGGCTTCCGCCGGCAGCCATCGGGGCCCGACCCGATCCGGAACCCGCGACAGTCAAGACCAGCGCCGCTCTGGAGGCCTCGACGGAGGCCCGACTGCTCGCCGCCGAACGCGCCGACCGCGCGCACCGGCTACCGATGATTCCACCGGCACCTCCCGCCACCCCGGTCACGGCGACGACGCCGCCCAAGGTGAAGGCGAAGGCGACCAAGGAGAAGGCGAAGACCCCGAGCCGGGGTACGGCCGGCACGCCGAAGCGTACGACCCCGAACACCGCACCGGCGCGGAAGAAGTCCACCGGCAGTCCCAAGCCGGGCACCACCGTGAAACCCCCGTCCGGCGCCGCCGGCACGGTCGTCTCGTACGCGCTCGCGCAGGTCGGCAAGCGCTACGTCTACGGTGCGTCCGGCCCGAACAGTTTCGACTGCAGTGGCCTGGTCGCGGCGAGCTACGCCCGGGTCGGCATCAGGTTGCCGCACCAGAGCGGCGCGATCGCCAGCCGCGGTAAGCGTGTCCCGGCCGGACAGTGGAGGCCGGGCGACGTCATCTACACACCCGGTCACGTGGCTATCTACCTGGGCAACAACAGGATGGTCGCGGCGACGAAGCCCAGCACGGGGGTACGGATCGGCACCGTTCGGGGCGGAACCGCGTACCGGTTCCTGTAGGACCGGACCGCCGGGCGGCGCATGCCGGCGACCGCCGGTGAGCCGACCGGTTAGACGGACAGATCGGTAAGACGAACGGACACGTGGTGGGGGGGGGGGGGGGGGGGGGTGGGGCGTCCCCCCTTTCCCACCCCCAAAACCAAAACAAAACCCCCCCCCCCACCCCCGACCAGAGGTCGTCCGAACCGAAAGCAC
>NZ_JBVJHT010000019.1:75497-168317 GCF_055586685.1 Micromonospora sp. NPDC049529 | reverse complement strand
GGTCCTCCCTGCACCTCGTCCGCTGACAAGACAAGTTGCCGTGCGCAAAAGTTCGTGTAGGCCGTTCGGTTGGCTGACCGGTTGTTCGCTTAGGGCCGATCAGTGCAGTCACCATAACCTGTTTAGTCAGCCGCAGGCTAGCCGAAAGTACGATGTATATATGTCTCATATTCGGCTTAACGGTAATATCAGACAGCATTTCGCGGCTCCGGCTACGCTCCCGGCGTGGGATGTGAGCCAGCACACGCTCAAGAGCAGGTTGCCGCGCTGATCCTCGCCGCCGGTGCCGGCCGGCGTTACGGTCGGCCCAAGGCCCTGGTCGAGTTCGACGGTCGGCTGCTGGTCGAGCGCGCCGTCGCGACCGCCCGCGCCGGGGGCTGCACGGCGGTGCTGACCGTGCTCGGTGCCGAGGCCGACACCGTACGGGCCGAGGCGGACCTCACCGGCGCCGTACCGGTCGACAACCCCGACTGGGACACCGGACTCGGCTCCTCCCTGCGCGCCGGCCTCGCCGCCCTGCACGACAGCACGGCGATGGCCGCACTCGTGCTCCTGGTGGACATGCCCGGCATCACCCCGGCGGCGGTCCACCGGCTGGTCGACCTGGCCGCCCCGGACACCCTCGCCATCGCCGGGTACGGCGACCGCCGCGGCCACCCCGTCCTGCTCGGACGCACCCACTGGGCCGGGGTGTCCGCCCTCGCGATCGGCGACGCGGGCGCGCGCGGCTACCTGCGCCGACACGAGACGAGCCTGCGGGTGGTGCCCTGCGCCGACGTGGCCGACGACACCGACCTCGACACCCCGGCCGACCTCGACCCGGCGCTGCGCAGGACGGCGCAGCGGCACGCGACGACGACGCGGCGCACGATCACCGTGGCGGTGGTCGATGGCTGAGCGGCCACACTGGTCCCATGCGTGAGGTACTGGACGATCTGATGCGCTGGTGGCACGCGGACGCACCGGTAGGCATGGCCACCGTCGTCGCCACCTGGCGCAGCGCGCCCCGGCAACCCGGCGCGACCATGCTGGTCGGACCGGACGGCAGTGCGGTCGGCAGCGTCTCCGGCGGCTGCGTCGAGGCCGCCGTCTACGACCTCTGCCAGGAGGTGGTGGCCGCCGGGGTGCCGCAGTCGCAGCGCTACGGCGTGCACGACGACGACGCGTACGCGGTGGGACTGACCTGCGGTGGCAGCATCGAGGTCTTCGTCGAACGGGTGGACCGGGACAGCTTCCCCGACCTCGCCGACGTGGCCGCCTCGATCGCCGCCCGGACCCCGGTGGCCGTACTGACCTGCGTGGCCGGGCCGGAAGGGCGGCTCGGCCGGCGGATGGTGCTCTGGCCGGACCGGCGACGCGGTTCACTCGGCTCGCAGCGGCTGGACGACGCGGCCAGTGACGACGGGCGCGGGCTGCTCGCCGCCGGGCGAACCGGACTGCTGCACTACGGCACCGACGGGCAACGCCGGGGGACCGGGCTGACCCTGCTGCTCAACGCGTACGCCCCGCCGGCCAGGATGATCGTCTTCGGGGCGATCGACTTCGCGGCGGCGGTGGCCCGGGTGGGCACCTTCCTCGGTTACCGGGTGACCGTCTGCGACGCCCGCCCGGTCTTCGCCACCGCCCGCCGGTTCCCCGACGCCGACGAGGTGGTGGTCGACTGGCCGCACCGCTACCTGGCCGAGCAGGCGCGGGCCGGGCTGCTCGACGAGCGGACCGTGGTGTGCGTGCTGACCCACGACCCGAAGTTCGACGTGCCGGTGCTGCGGGTCGCGCTCGACCTGCCGCTGGCGTACGTCGGCGCCATGGGTTCCCGACGCACCCACCACGACCGGCTGACCCGGCTGCGCGAGGCAGGGGTGCCGCAGGCGGCACTGTCCCGGCTCGCCTCGCCGATCGGGCTCGACATCGGCGCCCGTACGCCGGAGGAGACCGCGGTCAGCATCGCCGCCGAGATCGTGGCCAACCGCTGGGGCGGTGACGGCGGCCGGCTCTCCGACACCGACGGCCGGATCCACGGGGATCCCGGCCCGCGCGTACGCACCCGGTCAGCGGGGCAGGCGCAGGGCGAGGAAGAAGTCGACCCGGTCCTCGAACCGGGACAGGTCCCGGCCGGTGAGCTGCTCGATCCGGCCGATCCGGTAGCGCAACGTGTTGACGTGCAGGTGCAGCAGGGACGCACAGCGGGTCCATGACCCGCCCGAGGCGAGGAACGCGTCCAGCGTCCGGAGCAGGTTCGCGTTGTGCGTCCGGTCGTACGTGAGCAGCGGGGCGAGCAGCCGACGCTGGAACGCCCGCCGGGTGTCGGCCGGTACGCCGGCCAGCAGCAGCAGGTGCGAGGCGAGTTCGTCGGCGCTGACCACGGTCGCCTGCTCGTCCCGGGCGACCGCCGTACGCAGGGCGTGCCGCGCCTCCTCGACCGCGCCGCCCAGCGCTCCCGGTCCGGCGGCCAGCCCGCTCACCCCGACCGCCAGCCGACCGTTGCCCAGTCCGGGCTCGTACGCGGCCACCCCGGCGCGGATCGTCTCCACCGCGGCCGGTGCCTGCTCCGGCGGGACGGCCAGCACGGCGAGCACCGTGTCGGGTGACCCCGCGTCGGTCACCGCGACCCGGTCGGCAGCCGGTCCGACGAGTTCGGCGCAGACGGTGACGGCCAGCTCCTGCGGCGTACGCAGTCCGGCCAGGCTGGCGTTCAGGACCAGGAACGTCGACTCCGGCGGCAGCCCGCAGGAGAGCAGCCGACCGCGCAGGTCGACCTGTTCGCCGCCGGTGAGGGCGGCACCGAGCTGGTCGGCGAGTCGCCGTTCGATCCGCAGTGCCTCGTCGACCTGGGCGCGTTCCAGCGCGACCAGGCTGGTCAGCTCGGCCGCCGCGTCAGCCAGCCCGTTCACCTCGGCCGCTTCGACCAGCCCGTCCGCCCCGGTGGTGTTCCCGGTCGGGACCGGGCGGCGCGGGGCGACCGCGCAGGCGAGCAGCCAGGAGGCGAGCCGGTGTTCGGGTCGGCCGGGTACGCCGAACACCGCGATCCGGCGACCGTCCGCGGTGAGGCGGGCGGGCAGCCGGCCGGCGGCGAGGAAGGCGCGGGCCACCGCCGCCCGGTCGGCCGGGGCGAGGCCGGTGGTGGCGGCGATCGGGCGCCCGGTCGGGGTCAGCACCCAGCAGTCCACGCCGAGTTCGGCGGCGGCCGGTGGCAGCAGGTCGACCAGCCGGGCACCGGCCGCCATCGCCGCGACCAGGCCCCGGTGCCGGCCCAACACGGTCGCCAGGCCGCTGGCCCGCTGCGCCCACAGGGAAGGGTTCACCTCGTCGACGATGTCCCGGAAGGAGACCTCGACCGGCACCCCGAACAGCGGCATCCGGTGCCGGCGGCAGGCGTCGACCAGGTCGTCGGGGACCGAACCGAAAACCGCGTCACCGGCGCCGATCGCGGTCACCGACGCCTCGGCGCAGGCCGCGACGAACGCCTCCGAGTCACCGGCGTCGCGCCGCCAGACCAGCCCGGTCAGCACGATCTCGCCGCCGGACAGGTAGCGCCGGGGGTCGGGCAGGTCGGTCACGTACACCCGGCTGACGGGGCGTTCCAACTCGTCGGCGCCGGTCAGCAGGGTGAGCCGCAACCGTGGCCGGTGCAGCGCCTCGCGCAGCAGCATGCTGGTGTTCCTTCCGGTCGGGCCACGGGGAGTTGGCTCGGGTTTGGAGGAAGCTACGGAAACCCTACGGTCCGGGTGTTGCGAATTGGGTGTCGCTGCCGGTTCATCTCGCGCTGACCGGCTGTTGTACTTCTCCCAAACCCCGGGGAGGTGGACATCATCGATGCGTCGAGCCACACCCTCGCGAGTTTCAACACCCGGCCGGCCGACGAGGTCGAACGCGACCTGCTGGCCTGCTGTGCCGTACCGGGCTGGGCACGGGCACTGGTCGCCGGGCGGCCGTACCCGGATCTCGGGGCGCTGGTCGCGACCGCCGACGCCGCGCTGGCCGCGCTGACCTGGGACGAGGTCGCGTTGGCGCTGGCCGCGCACCCGAGGATTGGCGAACGCCCGACCGGCACCGACCGGGAGTCGGCCTGGTCCCGGCGCGAACAGGCCGCCGTCACCGACGCCGACGCGCAGGTCAGGGCCGCGCTGGCAGAGGCCAACCGGGAGTACGAGCAGCGCTTCGGTCACCTCTTCCTGATCTTCGCCAGTGGCCGCAGCCGCGACGAACTGCTCGCCGCGGCCCGGCAGCGCCTGGGCAACGACACCACCACCGAACAGCGCGTCGTCCACGGCGAACTGCGGAAGATCGCCCGGCTGCGACTGGAACGGCTGCTCGGCACCGAACCGGCTGTTCCGGCCGAGGCGTCGGGACCGGCGTCATGAGCGAGACCTGGGCCCGGATCTCCACCCACGTGCTCGACACCGGACGCGGGGCACCCGCCGCCGACGTGCACGTCCGGTTCGAACGCCACGACTCCGGCGGCTGGACGCTGGTGGCGCAGGGGCGCACCGACGCCGACGGGCGGCTGCGCGACTGGGTGCCGTTGCAGTCCTGCCAGGCCGGCGGCTACCGGTTGGTGTTCTACGTCGAGACGTACTTCGACGGCGACACGTTCTTCCCGGAGATCACCGTCGCCTTCCAGCTTCGCGACCCCGACCAGGCGTACCACGTGCCGCTGCTGCTCGGCAGGTACGGCTACACCACGTACCGAGGGAGCTGAGTTCATGTCGATCGTGCTCGGGGCCAACCAGTACGGCAAGGCCGAGGTGCGCCTGGTCCGGGTGGTCCGCTCCGGTGGCCGCCACGAACTGCGGGACCTGAACGTGACCGTGACCCTCGCCGGTGACCTGACCGACACCCACCTGACCGGCGACAACGCCCGCGTGCTGCCGACCGACTCGCAGAAGAACACGGTGTACGCCTTCGCCCGCGCCCACGGCGTCGACCGGATCGAGGAGTTCGGGCTGCGGCTGGCCCGGCACTTCGTCACCAGCCAACCGGCGATCGACCGGGCCGTGGTGCACATCGAGGAGTACGGCTGGTTGCGGCTCGGCCCGCACTCGTTCCAGCGGGCCGGCGGTGAGATCCGCACCGCCACGGCCACCTGCACCGCGACCGGGTCCGAGGTGGAGGCCGGGCTGACCGGGCTGGTCCTGCTCAACTCCACCGACTCGGAGTTCAACGGTTACGTCCGGGACCCGTACACGACCCTGCCGGAGACCAGCGACCGGATCCTTGCCACCGCCGTCGACGCGCACTGGTCCTACCGGGGCACCACGCTCGACTGGGACGGCTCGTACGCGGGCGCCCGCGCCGCCCTGGTCGACGCGTTCGTCGGGACCTACAGCCGCTCCCTGCAACAGACCCTGTACGCGATGGGCCACCGGGTGCTGACCGACCGCCCGGAGATCACCGAGGTACGACTGTCGCTGCCGAACAAACACCACCTGCTGGTCGACCTCGCCCCGTTCGGGCTGGAGAACCCGAACGAGGTGTTCGTCGCCACCGATCGCCCGTACGGGCTGATCGAAGGCACCGTTCGTCGGGCCGACGACGAGACCGTCGGCCCGACGGACGGCGGGGGTCGGTGATGGAGTTCCTGGCACCGGCGAGCTGGTCGGAGGCGCTGGCGGCGAAGGCCGCGTATCCGACGGCGCTGCCGATCTGCGGCGGCACCGACGTGATGGTGGAGCTGAACTTCGACCGCCGCCGGCCGGGGGTGCTGCTGGACCTGAGCCGGGTCGACGCGTTGACCCAGTGGCACTGCGACGGTGACCTGCTCCGGGTCGGTGCCGGGGTCACGTACCGGCGGATCATCGACGAACTCGGTCGGGCCCTGCCGGGGTTGGCGCTGGCCGCGCGTACGGTCGGCTCGCCGCAGATCCGCAACCGGGGCACCGTCGGTGGCAACCTCGGTTCCGCGTCACCGGCCGGGGACGCGCACCCGCCGCTGCTGGCCGCCGGTGCCCTGGTCGAGCTGGCCTCGGTGCGCGGCACCCGCCGGGTCCCGGTGGCCGAGTTCTTCACCGGACCCAAGCGCAGCGTACGGGCGCCCGACGAGCTGATCGCCGCGTTCCTGGTGCCGCCGGCCCGGGGCCCGCAGCAGTTCGCGAAGGTCGGCACCCGCAACGCGATGGTGATCGCCGTCTGCTCGTTCGGGCTGGCCCTGGACCCGGTGAGCCGCCGGGTCGGCACCGGCATCGGTTCGGCCGGGCCGACACCGTTGCGGGCCGGGGCGGCCGAGGACCTGCTCGCCGCCGACCTGCCCTGGGACGACGCCGGGGCGTTGCCGGACTCGCTCGCCCGCCGTTTCGGTGAGCTGGTCGCGGCGGCAGCCAGCCCGATCGACGACGTACGCGGCACCGCCGCCTACCGCCGGCACGCACTGGCCGTACTGGCCCGGCGGACCCTGCACTGGGCCTGGCGCGACCATCGGGAGGGGAATCGGGGATGAGGGTCAACTGCCTGGTGAACGGGGTGCCGCGTACCGCCGACGATGTCTGGCCCGGCGAGAGCCTGCTCTACCTGCTCCGCGAACGGCTCGGCCTGCCCGGCGCCAAGAACGCCTGTGAGCAGGGAGAATGTGGCTCGTGCACGGTCTATCTGGACGGTACGCCGGTCTGCGCCTGCCTGGTCGCGGCCGGACAGGCGCAGGACCGCGAGGTCCGTACGGTCGAGGGGTTGACCGGTTCGGACGGCACGCTGGACCGGGTGCAGCGGGCGTTCGTGGCGGCCGGGGCGGTGCAGTGCGGGTTCTGCACACCGGGGCTGATGGTGGCGGTGCACGACCTGCTGGCCCGCGACCCGTCCCCGGCCGACCAGGACATCCGGGAGGCGCTGGCCGGGAACCTCTGCCGGTGCACCGGTTACGAGCACATCATGGCGGCCGTACGACTCGCCGCCGCCACCCCGGCATCCTCGGACGGTCACAATGATCATCATTGAGAACTGTGCGGTGGCGACGGTCGACGCCGACGGCACCGAGTACCGCGACGGTCACGTGGTCGTCGACTCCGGCCGGATCGTCGCCGTCGGACCCGGCCACGCCGGCCGCTACCACCGGTCCGTACGCCGGGTCGACGGCACCGGCTGCCTGGTCACCCCCGGCCTGGTCAACACCCACCACCACCTCTACCAGTGGGCGACGCGGGGCCTGGCCCAGGAGGAGAACCTCTTCGGCTGGCTCGGCGCGCTCTACCCGGTCTGGGCCGGACTGGACGCCGAGGTGGTCGCCGCGACCACCGCCGCCGGCCTCGGCTGGCTCGCCCTGTCCGGCGCCACCACCAGCACCGACCACCACTACGTCTACCCGCGCGACGCGGGCGACGTGATGGCCGCGCAGATCGAGGCGGCGACCGAGATCGGGCTGCGGTTCCACCCCACCCGTGGCTCGATGGACCTCGGTCAGTCCAACGGTGGCCTGCCGCCGGACAACATCGTAGAGGACACCGACAGCGCGCTCGCCGCCACCGAGGAGGCGATTGACCGGTTCCACGACCCGGCCGACGACGCCATGGTCCGGGTCGCCGTCGCCCCCTGCTCGCCGTTCTCGGTCACCCCGAAACTGATGACCGAGGCCGCCGCCCTGGCCCGCCGCCGGGGCGTACGGCTGCACACCCACCTCGCCGAGACCATCGAGGAGGAGCAGTACTGCCGCCAGACGCACGGCTGCACCCCGGTCGAGTACGCCGAACGCCTCGGCTGGCTCGGCCCCGACGTCTGGCTGGCACACGCCGTCCACCTCGACGACCACGCCGTCGGCCGGCTCGCCGCCACCGGCACCTCGGTCGCCCACTGTCCCAGTTCAAACGCCCGCCTCGGCGCCGGCATCGCCCGGATCCGGGACCTGCTCGACGCCGGTGTGCCGGTCGGGCTCGGCGTCGACGGCCCCGCCTCGCAGGAGGCGAACCAGCTCGGCGCCGAGCTGCGCCAGGCGCTCTACGCCGCCCGGCTGCGCGGCGGCCCGACCGCGCTCACCGCCCGGCAGGCGCTCGCGCTCGGCACCATCGGCGGCGCCCACTGCCTCGGCCGGGCCGACCAGATCGGCTCGATCGAGCCCGGCAAGCTCGCCGACCTGACCGTGTGGCGGCTCGACGGGCTCGGCCACATCGGTATCGACGACCCGGTCGCCGCGCTGGTGTTCGGCCCACCCGCCCCGGTCGAACTGCTGCTCGTCGGCGGCCGACCGGTGGTCGAGCGAGGCGAGCTGCGCACCGCCGACGAGCGGGACCTGGTCCGCCGAACCCGCCGGGCACACCGCGCCCTCACCCGCCGGGCACGCGGATGAGCACCCCGACCGACACCACCGCGCAGAGCACTTCGGTCGAGGGCGGGGTCGGGCGCAGTGCCCGGCGGCCGGACGGGCGGCTGAAGGTCACCGGGGAGTTCGCCTTCTCCTCCGACCTGTGGGCCGACGACATGCTGTGGGGCGCGACCCTGCGCAGCCCGTACCCCCGGGCCCGGCTGCGCGGCATCGACCTGAGCGCGGCGCTCGCCCTGCCGGGGGTGTACGCGGTCCTCACCGCCGACGACGTGCCCGGTACCAAGACCTACGGCCTGGAGATCGCCGACCAGCCGGTACTGGCCTGGGAGGACGTGCACTACCAGGGTGAGGCGATCGCCATCGTGGCCGCCGACCACCCGGAGACCGCCCGCCGCGCGGTGGCCCGGATCGAGGTCGACTACGAGGTGCTGGACCCGGTCACCGACGCCGAGGCGGCACTGGCCGGTGACCACCTGGTCCGGCACGTCCCGGTCCGCTACGGCGACCCCGACGCGACCGCCGACGTGGTGGTCACCGGCGAGTACCGGGTCGGCATGCAGGACCAGGCGTTCCTCGGCCCGGAGTCGGGGCTGGCGGTGCCGGCCGAGGACGGCGGGGTCGACCTGTTCATCGCCACCCAGTGGCTGCACGTCGACCAGGCGCAGGTGGCCGCCTGCCTCGGCCTGCCGCCGGAACTGGTCCGACTCAGCCTGGCCGGCGTCGGCGGCGCGTTCGGCGCCCGCGAGGACCTCTCCATGCAGGTGCACGCCAGCCTGCTCGCACTGCACACCCGGCGCCCGGTGAAGATGGTCTACTCCCGCGAGGAGTCGTTCTTCGGGCACGTGCACCGACACCCGGCGACCCTGCGCTACGAGCACGGCGCCAACCGCGACGGCACCCTCGTCTACGTCCGGGCCCGGATCCTGCTCGACGGCGGTGCCTACACCTCCAGCACCCCGGCGGTGGTCGCCAACGCCGCCACCCTCGGCATCGGCCCCTACCGGGTCCCGAACGTGACCATGGACGCGTACGGGGTGCGGACCAACAACCCGCCGTGCGGGGCGATGCGCGGCTTCGGCGCGGTCCAGGCGTGCTTCGCGTACGAGTCGCAGATGGACAAGCTCGCCGACGTACTCGGGCTCGATCCGGTGGAGCTGCGCACTCGTAATGCGCAGGCCGAGGGTTCGGTGATGCCGACCGGGCAGGTGATCGAGGGGCCGGCACCGGTGGCCGAACTGCTGGCCCTGGTCCGGAACCGGCCGGCGGCGCCACGGGCCGCCGACGACCCACGGGAACGACCCGGTGGGGTGGCCAACACCACGCGCGGCGAGGGGGTCGTACGAGGCGTCGGCTACGCCATCGGGATCAAGAACGTCTGCTTCTCCGAGGGCTTCGACGACTACTCCACCGCACGGGTACGGCTCGAACTGATCAACGGCGAGCCGGCGGTGCTGGTGCACACCGCCGCCGCCGAGGTCGGCCAGGGCCTGGTCACCGTGCAGGCGCAGATCGCCCGTACCGAACTGGGCGTCGCGCGGGTCACCGTGGCGACCGCCGACACCGCCGTGGGCAGCGCCGGGTCGTCGTCGGCGTCACGGCAGACGTACATGACCGGGGGCGCGGTCCGGGCGGCCTGCCAAGCCGTACGCGAAAAGCTGCTGGCCCGCCTAGCCACCGCCGACCCGGCAGCGCGGCTGGTCGACGGGCGGGTGGTCGACGGCGCCGGTGAGACCGTCGTCGACCTGGTCGAACTGCTCGGCGACGAGCCGTTGGAGGAGACCGTCCAGTGGCGGCACCGGCCGACCGAGTCGCTGCACCCGCTCACCGGCCAGGGCAACGCCCACGTCCAGTACGCCTTCGCCGCCCACCGCGCCACGGTCGACGTCGACACCGAACTCGGCCTGGTCCGGGTGGTCGAGATCGCCACCGCCCAGGACGTCGGCAGGGCGGTCAACCCGCAGGCGGTGCTGGGGCAGATCCACGGCGGCACGATCCAGGGGCTCGGGCTGGCGGTGATGGAGGAGATCCAGGTCGTCGACGGGCTGATCCGCAACCCGTCCTTCACCGACTACCTGATCCCGACCATCCTCGACTCGCCACCGATGCTGGTGGACGTGCTCGAACTGGCCGACCCGCACGCCCCGTACGGGCTGCGCGGGGTGGGGGAGCCGCCGACGATCTCGTCCACCCCGGCGGTGGTCGCCGCGATCCGGGCCGCCACCGGACGGGCCCTCACCACCGTCCCCGTACGCCCCGAACACCTCATCGACTGACGCCTTATTTCACCCCGGGGTCAGAGCCCGAACACCGTGCCCGAGCGGAAGTGTCGTCGTTATCGTTGACCGGTGATCGACAACCTTGAGACGTTCCAGGACGAGCTGGCCGCCAGCGGGTTTCCGCCGCTGGTCAACAAGCTGGCCGGGGCCGACTTCCGGATCGGGATCGCCACCCGTGACCTCGGGCCGCTGCGGCTGGTCTCCCTCGACACGCCCGAGAGCGCCTGCATCGGGCGGGAGCGCGACGCCTCCGACGGCGAGAACCTGGCGGTCAAGGTGATGACCCGGGGCCGGACGCGGATCGACCAAGGGCGCGGCGACGCCGAACTCGGGCCGACCGACCTGGTGCTGCTCGATCCCACGCGTACGCTCCGGTTCGAGAGCACCGCCGCGGCGCACGTCACCATCCTGGTTCCGCGCCGGGAGCTTCGGATCCGGCCCGCGCAGATCGACCGACTCATCGGCGTACGCATCGACGGCAGCCACGGCCCGGGCGCTCTCGTCTCCGTGCTGGCCCGGGAGGCGGCGCGGTCGGCGACCGAGTTCCGCGAGGCGGAGGCGCTGCGGTCGGCGGCGGCCGTCATCGAGCTGATCGCGGTCGCACTGGAGGCCCGGCTCGGCGACGAACAACCGGCCCCGGACGAGTGGCTGCGGAACCGGATCGCCGGCTACATCGAGGCCCGGCTGGCCGATCCCGATCTGTCTCCGCCCGGCATCGCCGCCGCCCACTACATCTCCGTTCGCCGGCTGCACAAGCTGTTCGAGGACCAGCCGCTCACCGTCGCGGCTCTGATCCGCCGTCGCCGCCTGGAGCGCTGCCGGGCCGAGCTGACCGGAAGCGGACGTACGGTCACCGCCGTGGCCGCCCGGTGGGGATTCTCCGATCCCACCCACTTCAGCAAGCTCTTCAAGGCGACGTACGGCTACAACGCCCGCGCACTGGTAACCAGCAACCGTGCACGCACGACCAAGACGCGCACAGCCGGCCCGGAAAAGGATGGTGGTCACCAAGGCAGGCAATAGCAAGAGGAGAAGTCGTGGCGAAGGTAAACATCGTCCGCCCCGGTGAGGGCGAGATCCTCGGCAGCGGGGCGCAGCAGATCCGCATCCTGGAGAACGGCGAGCACACCGACCACCGGCTGGGGTTCGCCGAGGTCACCATTCCGCCGGGCACCCCGAGCCCGTTGCAGCATCGCCACGCCCAGCATGACGAGGGCTTCTACGTGCTGGCGGGAACCTTCCGGTTCACCGTCGGCGAGGACCAGTACGACGCCGGGCCGGGCACCTGGGTCATCGTGCCGACCGGGGCGCCGCACACGTTCGCCAACGTCGGCGACGAGAACGCGGTCATGCTGAACACGTTCACACCGGACCTGTACGTGCAGTACTTCCGCGACTTCAAGGCCATGATCGATTCCGGGCAGCCGGTCAACGCCGAAACCATGAAACCGCTCTGGAAGAACTACGCCACTGAGATCTCGAACGAATACGCCTCGTGAAGCGCCTTCAGTACGACCGCTACGGCGGCCCGGAGGTGATGCGGCTCGCCGAGTTCGAGCCACCACGCCCGGGTCCGGATGAGGTTCTCGTCCGCGTCCGAGCGGCAGCTTCCAACGCGCTGGACTGGAAGATGCGCAACGGCGAGATGAAGCTGATGACCGGTCGCCTTTTCCCCGGGCGATGACGGGCCGGCCGGTGACCGCCGACCTGGAGGAGGTGGCCCGGACCCTGCGCCTGCCCATCGCCCGTACGGTCCGGTTGGCCGAGGCGATTCCCGCCCTGACGGATCTGGAGCGCGAGCAGCGGCGGCAGACCTCACCAGGGTCAGATCCGAAGAGTGCTGACCCGCCGGCCGCTACAGGAGCCATCCTGCATCCGCAGGCTGACAAGAACCTATGAGATTCGGATGTCTGCTCGAGGTGTATCGATGTTCAGCCGGTACTGGCCAACGAGTAGTAGGTCACGTGTGGGGATGGGCGGTGATGCCGTCCAGAATGGTGATCAGGTTGTGGTGGAAGGTTTCCTCGGCGTTGAGGTGGGCGCCATCGATGACGAGCCGCGCGACGGTGGGGTAGCGGCCTGTTTCCAGCATGCGTGTCAGGTATGGTCCGAGGGCGGTCTGCCAAGCGGACACGCCGGTGCCGGTTGAACGGGCAGTGCGGCGCTCGGTGATCTCTCTGCGGAGCGCTCCGACAGTGAACGCGTCGAGGGCGCCCAAGGCCCGCTGGAGATCGTCGATGCCGCGCACGCCAGGGGCCTGGCTGAGCGCCGCTGCGGTCGATTCGCCCACGGCGAGAGCGTGAGGTCCCAGGTGTGGCCTGCCGCCGAGCAGGTCGACGAACCATTCATGATCAAGAGCGGCTTCGCGGGTGCGGTGAACGATGGCCAGTACCGTGGCGCGCCACTCGGGGTGCTGGCCGGCCTCGGCGATCTGGGCATACACGGCGTCGACCATCAGATCGAGCAGTTCGGATCTGTTGGTCACGTAGTCGTAGAGCCGCATCGGACCGACACCGAGCTCCTTGGCGATCTTGCGTACCGACAGCCCGTCGAGGCCGTGTTCGTCGGCGAGCCGGATCGCGGTGGCGGCGATCTTCGCGCGGCTCAGTGGCACCGGAGCCGCCCGCGGCTGGGGCTCGGGCCGTTCCCAGACGGGCAGCGGCGCGCTACCGTACGGTGTATCCATGAGGTACAGCGTACGGTAACGGAGATGATGATGCGAATTGCGATCGCCGGCGGTGGCCTCGGCGGCCTGACGCTGGCCCGAGTCCTGCACAGGCACGGCGTCGGCGCGGTGGTGTACGAGCGCGAGGCAAGCCGATCCGCGCGGTCACAGGGCGGAATGCTCGACCTGCACCCGGAGTCGGGGCAACGGGCCCTCGCCGATGCGGGCCTCGCCGCCCGATTCCGGTCCGAGGCACGGCCGGAGGGCGAGGAACATCGCATCCT
Organism: Micromonospora sp. NPDC049529; assembly: GCF_055586685.1. Lineage (NCBI taxonomy): Bacteria > Bacillati > Actinomycetota > Actinomycetes > Micromonosporales > Micromonosporaceae > Micromonospora > Micromonospora sp. NPDC049529. Next base: position 154,850 of record NZ_JBVJHT010000019.1, on the reverse strand, counting down.
CGACCCGACCGGACGCACCCTCGTGCATCACAAGCCACAACCCGGCTCATTCTCCGGACGCCCCGAGATCGACCGCAGCGTACTGCGTGATCTTCTGCTCGATTCGCTCCCCGGCGACGCGGTGGCCTGGCAGCACCGGCTCGTCGCGGCGACACCACGACCCGACGGAGGCTTCGAGCTGACGTTCGATGGCGGCCACAGAACCGACTGCGACATCCTCATCGGCGCGGACGGCGCACGCTCGATCGTCCGGTCCCTGCTGACCGACGCGAGACTCTCCTCCGTGGCCACCTTGGTCGAGCTCACCATCAGCGACGCCGACCAGCGCCACCCGGATCTCGCCGAGCTGGTCGGCCCCGGAAACCTCTGGTGCATCGGTGCGAGCCAGATCCTGGCAGCACAACGCCTCGGCGACGGCAGCATCCGAGTCGGGATCTCCCTACCCGCGGACGATCGCCACCTGGACGCCTACCGCAGCAAGCGCGCTCTGCTGAACATGTTCGATGACTGGAACCCGAGCCTCACCGCACTCATCGAGGCCGGCGACGGCACGCCGACCCCGCGCAGGATCGAGGCGATGCCCACCGGTACACGCTGGGCCCACCAGCCGGGCATCACCCTCATCGGTGACGCCGCGCACCTCATGCCGCCGGTTGGTGAGGGCGCCAACCAAGCCATGCTCGACGCCGCCGAACTCGCCGCCGAACTCGCCACCAACCCCGCCGACCCCGACTCGGCGATCCAGACGTACGAGGAGGCGATGTTCACCAGAACCCACCCGATCGCCGAAATGTCCGCACGAGTCCAAGCAATGATGCTGTCCCCCACCGCAGCCGACGACATCATCCGCTTCTTCACGCCACGGCCCACCGAGCCGGCACCCGCAGACTGACTTGACCACGATCGCGTCGATGAACACCGCCGCGTAAACCTCGTCCAGGGGTCGGTGGGCCCAGTCGGTCATCTCCTCGACAACCCTGTCGGTGATCCGGGAGATCGTCTCCTTCGACACCGACGCCCCGTAGATCTCAGCGAAATGGGCGGAGATCTCCCCGGTCGTCAACCCTTTCGCATACAGCGACAGCACGACCTCGTCGACGAGGGCGAGCGGATCATGGTGCGGGCGCGGACTCCACAAGGCACCGCTCGGCTCAGCCACCTACGCCGAGGTCATCCTGAGTTCCCCCCGCTTTACCGCAGTGGCGTTCTGTCCGCGGCATGACAGCAATTATGATCTTGGTCTCTTCGTTCGTCCGCTGATGCCGGCTCCGCCGTGGGCGGTTGAGGTGGCTGCGAAAGAACTGGCGGGTATGCAGTACCTGTTGGCACGAGGTCCGGGCCTCGGCCCCGGAACCTCGACGATCGTAAGGTCCGGAGCGGTAGGACGAATCGGCCGGAGAGCAATGACCTCCTTGATGCGCGAGGGACACTGCCTCCGGCCGTTCTAGGGTCGGCGTGGCTTTCCGATCTCAGATCCGGGTCATGGTGGAGGCGTATCCGCCTCCGCCGGGGTAGGTCCATTCGCCGGTGACCGGCTGGCCGAACTGGCTGAGTTCCACGTGCTGGAGCAGGAAGAACCGGCCGGCCATCCACTCGTACCGCACGGTTCCCGCCCTGACGGAGAACCAGGTCGAACGGCGTTACCTCCTCGGCCGGGCCCACCGCCTCGGCTGACGTCGATGGCTCGGCTCGGCGGCGTTGCGTTCTGGGCCATCAGCTGTTCGGTTGGCTGAAGGCGATGATCGGCTATTTCCATGTGCGACGGACACCCTGTGACCCTTAGGAAGGAGCCATGACCAACGAGCGGACCGTTCCCCTGCTGCCGTGCGCATCCATTGACGACATCATCACCTTCTACGGAGCTCTCGGTTTCCGCATCACGTACGAGCAGCGCAAGCCCAACGCGTGTGTGGGGGTGCAGCGGGAAGACCTGCACCTACAGTTCTTCGAGATCCCCGGATTCGACCCGGAGCAGTCCTATGGCTCCTGCCTGGTGATCACCGCGGACATCGAGGGACTGCACCGGGCGTTCGCGGACGGCATGCGCGCGGCGTACGGCAAGGTACTGGTGTCCGGAATGCCGCGGATGACCCGGCCCAGGGCCCGGAAGAACGCCGACGGGGTGGGCGGGTTCAGCATCATCGACCCGGGCGGCAACTGGATCCGCGTCTTTCGGGACACCGCCCCCACGCCCACACCGGCCGCCACGCCTGCCGGGCGGCTGGCCAAGGCCCTGGCGAATGCTGTCGTGCAGGCCGATTCCAGGGGAAGCGTCGAACAGGCCGTTCGGATTCTCGACAGCGCGCTGGCCCGCCCGCAGGCCGACGACGACCCGGTCGAGCAGGTAGACGTCCTGGTCTACCGCGCCGAACTCGCGATGGTGCTGCACGATCCGAAGACTGCGGCCGAGATGCTGGCCCGCGCCCAGTCCGTCACGCTCACGGAAGACGAATCCGAGAGGGCGGCACCCGCGTTCGACAACGCCGCCGAACTCGCAGTAGCACTGCGGTGACTCACCACCCGTCGACATCGACACCTCCTTCCGGCCGTTGGCCTCGAAGGTCTGCCAGGGGTTGTCACGGTTATGGTGGGTCCGTTCCTCTCCGGCGAACTTTCTCGAAGATTTCCGGTCGAGGACGTCGAGACGGCCGCGCCTGCTTCTACCTGACCGTGAGAGCGCCGCAGACGGGCGTGGGGATGAAGGAGCAAACGAGATGAAGTACATGTTGCTGATGCAGTTCAGCACCCAGAACGTCGACTTCCCCTCGATCGACACCTGGACCCCCGAGGAGATCCAGGCCCACATCGGCTTCATGCGCGACACCAACGGCAAGCTGATCGCCGACGGCGAACTCGTCGACGCGCAGGGCCTGGCCGGGGCGGACCAGGCGAAGATCGTACGGGCCGGCGGCGGTGGGGCGGCCGTGGTCACCGAGGGGCCGTTCGCCGAGACGAAGGAGTTCCTCGCCGGCTACTGGATCGTCGACACCGAGACCCCGGAGCGGGCCGTCGAGATCGCCGCCGGGATCTCGGCCGCGCCCGGCCCCGGTGGCCGCCCGCTCAACATGCCGATCGAGGTACGTCCGGTCATGTCCGCACCGCCGCAGGACGTGTGACAACTGAACGCGAACCGACACGTCGAGGACCTGCTGCGCGAGTTGGCGCCGCAGGTCGTCGGCGTGCTCACCCGCCGGTTCGGTGACTTCTCCACGGCCGAGGACGCCGTGCAGGAGGCGCTGCTGGCCGCCGCCGTCCAGTGGCCGCAGGAGGGCCTGCCGGACAACCCGCGAGGCTGGCTGATCCAGGTCGGCTACCGCAGAATGATCGAGCAGGTACGCGGCGAGCAGGCCCGGCGCAACCGGGAGGACCTGGCCGCCCGACGCGAGCCGTACGACCTGATGGCGGCACCGGCGGCCGACCTGGAGTTGACCGCGGACCGGGACGACACCCTGGTCCTGCTCTTCATGTGCTGCCACCCGGCGCTGTCGCCGGCCTCGGCGATCTCGCTGACCCTGCGCGCGGTCGGCGGCCTGTCCACGGCCGAGATCGCCCGCGCCTTCCTGGTGCCCGAGGCGACGATGGCGCAGCGGATCAGCCGGGCCAAGCAACGCATCAGGTCCTCGGGCGTCCCGTTCTCGATGCCGGAGGGCGCCGACCGGGCCGGCCGGCTCGACGCGGTGCTGCACGTCCTCTACCTGATCTTCAACGAGGGCCACACCAGCAGCGCCGGCCCCGACCTGCAGCGGGTGGAGCTGTCGGGGGAGGCGATCCGGCTGGCCCGAGCCGTGCACGCCCTGCTGCCGACGGACAGCGAGGTCGCCGGGCTGCTGGCGCTGATGCTGCTCACCGAGGCCCGCAGCCCGGCCCGGACCGGCCCCGACGGGGCGCTGATCTCCCTGGCCGACCAGGACCGGAGCCGCTGGGACGGCGCCATGATCAGCGAGGGGGTGGCGCTGGTCACCGCCGCGCTGCCCCGTGGCCCGGTCGGGCCCTACCAGATCCAGGCCGCCATCGCCGCGCTGCACGACGAGGCACCGAGCGCGGAGAAAACCGACTGGCCGCAGATCCTCGCCCTCTACCAGGTGCTCGAACGGCACTCGGCGAATCCGGTGGTCTCGCTCAACCGGGCCGTGGCGACCGCCATGGTGCACGGCCCGGCCGCCGGCCTCGACGCTCTCGCGGCCCTGGACGCCGACCCGCGCATGGCCGGACACCACCGCCTGTACGCGGCCAGGGCCCACCTGTACGAGATGACCGGCGACCTCCCAGCCGCAGTGGAGAACTACCGTTCGGCGGCTGCTCGCACGACCAGCCTCCCCGAACAGCACTACCTGACCCTGCGGGCCGCCCACCTCGTACAGCAGGCATAGGTCCCGTCCCGCGAACCCCTGACGCTCACCAGCGCCGGTCTTTCATGATCCGGGAGAGTCTGGCCGGTCATGGAGCCTGTCGCGGATCACGGGAGCGGGCGGGTCTAGCGGGCGCTGTCGCGACGGCGACCGGGGCCGGTCGTCGGACGCCGGGTGCCGACACGCGGGGTGCGGACCGTGCCGGTGCCCGAGGGTGCCCGGTCGAAGTCACGTGCGGCGGCGGCCACCGTCTCGTCCGGGTCGTCTTCCAGAGCCCGGCGGATGTGCGCCGGTACGAGGTCCGACGTCGCCATCGACAGCCGGACCTGCACCGCCCGGTCGTCCACCAGCCGGTACAGAACGTCCTCGTCCAGTTCGAGCGAGCGGACCAGCGTGGCCCGGACGTCGACCACGGAGTCCCGAGCCAGTCTGCCGCGCTGCTCGGCGCTGGTCCGGGTGTTGCGGGCCAGCCCCTTGCGTACGCGCGCCGTCCGGTCGGCCAGCAGAGCCGTGATCACGTCGGGGTCGTGGGTGTGGATGGCGAGTCGTTCGCGTACCTCGGGTGAGCTGTCGTCGATCAACAACGCGGCCAGGTGGGGTTCGAGTTCGCGGGTCTCGGCGAGCAGGCCGCGAAGCTCCTTGTCCTGCGCCTCGGCCATCGCCCGGCGTACCGACTCGTCGCAGCCGGGGTTGCCGGCGACCGCCCAGCGGACCCAGCGGTCGGCGTCGCGGACGAGCCGCAGCAGGTTCCCCACCGAGGTCGACGGGTTGCGGGCCACCGCCTCGCGTACGTCCCGATCATGGTCGCGGGTCAGCGGTCGCAGCGCCTGCGCCGGTGCGTCCGTACGGTTCGCCACCGCCTTGCGCACCACGGGGGAGGCGTCGGAGGCCAGCTCGTAGAGCGTTGTCTGTGATGTTGTCGGGTTCTGTGCGAGGGCCAGCCGCGCGTCGACACTCCCGCCGATGGTGCGATGAGCGGTGTCCGACCCGCCCGGCCGGTCGGAATCGTCGACGTCCTGCTGATGTGCCATGGACCGAATCATCTCACGGGCCGACCCGGGCACCCGCGAGCCTGACCAGCGCCGGCAGCCCGGCCCGGCGGTACCACCCGACCGCCGTCCTGCCACCGCACCGGCTGGCCGCCTGAGGCCGTCTCGACCCTGCTCACGGTCGTCGCGGTGACCAGCGAGGATGCGCGGGTACGGGCGTACCGCCGGGCGATCGGGTACTACGCCGACCACCTGGACGAGACCCAGTAGGTGCCCCGAAAAACAGCTCGCCTCGGTCGGGCGTGGGTCGCTACCGTTCGCTCGTCGGGTTCCGTTACCCGTCCGGTTCCGCTACCGAGGAGGCGATCATCATGATCCGCGACTACGACGCCGAGGCGTCCTTTTGAGCCGACCAGCAAGCGCCGCCGGGGGTTCCCTCTAGCGAGTCGCAGGTGAAACGGGGGCACCGGGTCGTCGGTGTCGACACCGAGCTGGTCGAGAAGCTCGGCGGCAGGGACCCCTGTCCGTGTGGTTCCGGGCGGCGGTTTCCGCCGCTGCTGCCGTACCGGTGGGCGGTTCGACGACACGAACGCCCACTACTACCGACGAGACTGATCTGCCCGAGGGGTGCCGTGCCACACGGCACCCCTCGGTGGTTGTCGTTCCGGGGAAGCCCAGGTCAGGGGCGTTTTGGCGGTCTAGAGTCGGCGGTGAGCGGCCCGACCGGTGAGCGGTCTCGCGTCGAGTGCCCGGCTGCCCTGCCGACGTAGAGGAATGGCGACGATGAGCACCATCACCACCAGAGACGGCACCGAGATCTACTACAAGGACTGGGGCGAGGGTCCGGTCGTGACCTTCTCCCACGGGTGGCCGTTGACCGCGGACGCCTGGGACGGCCAACTCCTCTTCCTGGTGCAGAACGGCTTCCGGGTGGTGGCGCACGACCGCCGTGGGCACGGCCGGTCGAGCCAGCCCTCCGGCGGCAACGACATGGACGGGTACGCCGACGACCTCGCCGCCGTCATCGAGGCGCTCGACCTCACCGGCGCCAGCCTCGTCGGCCACTCCACCGGCGGTGGGGAGGTGGCCCGCTACATCGGCAGGCACGGCACCGGACGGGTCGCCAAGGCGGTGCTGATCTCGGCCGTGCCGCCGCTGATGCTCCAAACCGACGCCAACCCCGAGGGGCTGCCGATCACTGTCTTCGACGAGCTGCGCGACGGCCTGGTCAAGGACCGGTCGCAGTTCTACAAGGACCTGGCGATGATGTTCTACGGTGCCAACCGGCCGGGTGCGAAGGTCTCGCAGGGCATCCTGGACCAGTTCTGGCTCTGGAGCATGCAGTCCGGTCTGAAGAACGCGTACGAGAGCATCAGGGCGTTCTCCGAGACCGACTTCACCGAGGATCTGAAGAAGTTCGACATCCCGACCCTGGTGATGCACGGCGAGGACGACCAGATCGTCCCGGTCAAGGATTCGGGGCCGAAGTCGGCCCAGCTCATTCCGGGTTCGCAGGAGATCTACTACCCCGGTGCGCCGCACGGCATGACGGCCACCCTCCAGGACCGGGTCAACGCGGACCTGCTCGCCTTCCTCCGCAGCTGAGGCCGGCTCGGCTCGGGCAGCAAGAGCATCGGACGTACGGCCGCAGGCGCCCGCCGATCACCGGAAGGACACGCCGCGCGTCCCGGTTCAGCGCCGGTGGAAACCCTCGATCGGGAAGTTCTCCTCCCACGTCGCGCCGTAGCGCCGCGCCGGACCGGTGAGGCTGAAGAGTTCGCCGGTCGGCGCGGTCGCCGAGGTGCGGCCCAGTCGGTCGACGTACGCCCTGCGGGCGGCGCCGGTCTCGTCCACGTAGTGCACGAGGAAGCTCCACCGGTGGTACCGCTCGGCGGCGGTCAGGGTGAGCTTCAGAGTCTCCTGCTCGCCCTTCCTCAACGTGATGTTCCCGTCCGGGAAGTACGGCTTGCCGTCGGCGAGCAGCCTCGGCCGCGCCTCGTCGAGGTTGGCCGTCAGTTTGATGCTCTCGGCCTGGCCCTGGCTGGTCAGCTCGACCAGGGTGCCGGTGAGCACCGGCCCGCCCTCCGCCCGCTCCACCTCGATCCCGATGACCCGGATCCCGGGATCTCGATGCCCGGTGAACACCAGCGACACCACCAGCGTGCCGACCGGGGCGCCGTCGTGCCGGTCGAGGAAGGTTTCCCACGGCTCCTCGGGGTGGCCGGCCAGCAGCGTGGCGGCGACCGGCCCGTCGTTCACCGGGGCGCGCAGCGCCAGACTGTCCCCGGCGGTGCCGATGTCGGTGCGTACCGCCACGGTCAGCGGCTCCGGCGCCGAGGTCGGCGCCGGGCTGGTCGTGCTGGTTTGCGCAGGGGAGAAAAGAGCCACCAGCCGGTTGGCGGCGGCCTCGCCGATCCCCGTCACCATCGCGGTGACCCCGACCAGCGCCAGGGTACCGGCGCCGGCCGCCAGTTTGGTCAGGTGCCTCCGGAGTCCGGTGGGCTCCTCGGCGGGCGGGCGCCGGTCCTGGTCACGCCCACCGGAGCCACTCGGGCGGCCACGCTTCCTGCTCATCCCCACCACCGTCGGTCCTGGAGTGTCATGTCGTCAGCCCAGCCGGGCGGCGGCCTGCCCGGCCAGCGCCCGTGCCGTGGCGGAGTCGCCGATCAGCGAGACGGTACCGATCCGCGGGCCGACCCGGAAGAACACCCTGGTCCGAGAGCGTGGCTCGGCGAACTCGACGACCTCGACCGCCTCCTCCCCGATGCCCGGCAGCCTGTTCACCTCGGTCTGCCGGCCGAGCTGCTCCATCAGCCGTACCGCCTGCGGGGTGTCTGCGCCGACCCAGGCGATCCCGGCGGAGACCAGCGGCGCCTCCACGTCCGACGGCTGGTAGCGGCAGAGCACCGGCCGGGACAGTGGCGCGTCCACGAGGGTGGCCGGCACCGGCTGCCCCTGATAGGTAACCCCCGGAACCCGCGCGGTCAGCTCGGCCGGCTGGAGCAGCCCGCAGCCGTCCGGCCAGTCGGCGTCCGGCGCGCCGCCCGCTCGTCCGACCGGACCGCGCCGGGGTTCGAGCCGGTGGCCGGCGAGGTGGGCCACGCGCCCCGCCCAGTAGTAGGTGACCGCGAGGTCGCCGTCGACCGCCACCAGGCTGTCGAAGTCGGCGCTGATCAGGTCGGTCACCGAGACGCTGTGCCGGCCGGTCGCCGCGTCGACCTCGTACAGGGTGATCGGCAGCAGCGGCTCGGGCGGCCGGGTGAGCGCGTAGAGCCGCTCCCCCGAGTGGACCAGACTGGCCACTGCGAGCCGGTGGCGCCAGCGGACTCCGCCGCCGGCCAGGTCGACGGCGGTCAGCACGCTCTGCCCCGCCCGGTCCCGATAGCCGACGACGGCCAGGTCACCGGCGGTCGTGAACCGTACGTCGCCGAGGTCGCGGGAGGTTTCCTCCAGTACCGCTTCGCCGGAGCGGTTGAGGATCAGGAGGTTCTCCCGGTCGTGCAGCAGGACGGCGGCGCCCTGGATCGACAGGTTGTCGGCGGTGATCTGCCTCTCGATCGGCACGTCCCGGCGCCAGCGCGCCCGACCCGTACCGGCGTCCAGCAGCTCGACGTGGCGGCGCTTGTCGCAGACGATCTCCACGGCCGCGAGGTCGCCCCTGGCGGCCACCTCGTCGGCGCGGCAGCCCGCCGGGACGGGGCTCTCCCACCGGGTGCGCCCGTCTGCCGCGCCCAGGCCGCGTACGGTGCTGTCGTCCCAGGCGACCACCACGACGTCCGCCGCCACCGCAGTCGGCCGGCCCGACTCCCCCGGGGTGGGCACCTGCCACAGCACCTTGCCGTCGGTGAGCCGCAACGCGGCGACGGCCGGCGCGTCGCGCTGCGGGTTCGACTGGACGATGACCGCGGTGGCGGAGAGCAGGCCGCCCCGGATGTAGTCGGTGTTGACGTCCCAACCCTCGGGGCCGCTCGACCACTTCAGCTTGCCGGTCCGGGTGTCCCGGGCGGAAATGTGGTGTGGTGCCAGCGGTCCGAGGGCGTCGTCGTTGCTCCAGAGCAGGACGGTGCCGCCGTCCGGGTGGTATGCCACCGGCAGCCCGTCGATCTCGGCGTCCCAGGCCGGTGCGAGCCGGTAGGGTCCCGTCGCCGCCTCGTCGCCGCCGGGCAGGGCCTGGCGCACCGCGTGGCGGGCGTCCGGCAGCAGCATGACGACCAGCGTGGTGGCGACCAGCAGGCTCGCGAGCCCGCCGAGCAGGAGGCGCCGGTTGCGGGCGGCGGGGCGGTGGGTGGCGGGCACAGCGGTCCTTCGACGGTGCGGCGTCGGCGGCGGGCGGAGAGATCGTATGCCCGGTGCGGACCGACCACAGGGGAGAGTCGGATGTCCGACGGCGCCGGCCCGGCCGTGGTCAGCTCGCCTCGGGTCGCGCGCCACTGGCCCATGATCACCAACGAAACCGACCGAAGGTCCGCCGATGGTGTCGAGGATTTTCCCCCCGCACCGCTGGCGCTCCACCTGGTCGCCCGTTGAGGACACTCCCTAGGCCGGAACCTCGGCGAAGAACCGGCGCAGGGCGTCGGCGACCAGGGTGGGTGCCGTCATGGTCACGAAATGCGACTGCCCCGGCCAGATGATCCGGCGGGCTCCCGTGATGGTGTCCGCGAGCGCGGTCATCACCGTGGGCATCGGCTCCCAGGTGTCGGCACCCTGCATCACCAGCGTCGGCACGGTGATCCGGGCCCACCGGGCGATGTCGGTGCTGTCGCCGGCGAGTGCTTCGAGATCGTGCAGCCAACCGATCGCCGAACGCCGTGCCTCGACCGGATCGGGCACCCTGTCCCCGGCCGCGGCGGCGAACGCCGCGACGATCTCCGCCGGGACCCGCGTCACCTCGTTCAACACGGCGGCCATCGCCGGGGCATCGTCGCGCTCGAAGGCGGAGCGGTACCGGTCGAGCAACGGCACGATCTCCGGCCCGGCGGCGAACAGCGGGGCCTCGAAAACGGCAAGGGTACGGAGACGGCGCGGATCCGTTGCGGCGGTGTGCAACGACAGCGTCGCGCCGTACGAGGCGCCGACGAGATGTACCGGTCGGCCCGAGGACTCGTGTGCCGCCTCGATGACGGCGATCAGGTCGGCGGTTTCGTCCTTGAACGACTTGGTGCCGGGCGGGACGTCGCTGGGACCGTACCCGCGCCGGGCCGGCATCCACACCTCGTGGCCCCCGGCGAGTTGGTCGGCAACCGTGGCCCAGGAGTGCAGCCCGCCGCCCGAGCCGTGCACGAGCACAACCGGGTCACCGGAGCCCAGGCGCCGGACCACCAGGCGGGTGCCGTCCGCCGAGCTGACGTATTGATCGTGAGCGTTCATTTCCGCTCCGTCGTTCCGGTCGGCCAGTTGCTCAGGGTGGTGTGCATCGCGTCGAGGATGCCGTTCCAGGACGCGTCGAGGTCGCGGGGATGCCCGAACCCGTTGACGGTTTCGAGGCTCGCGAAGCCGTGGAAGGTGCTGCGTACGAAACGCATCGCGTCGGTCAGCGCCGGTTCGTCGAGCCCGTACCCGCGAAGCATGGCGTAGCTCAACTCGATCAACCGCAGGTGCCCGCCCGAGTTCGTGCCGACCTCGGGCGGCAGTGACAGTTGGGTCGCGGCGTACTGCCCGGGATGCGCCACCGCGAACGCGCGGTACGCGTCGGCGAATCCGACCAGGGCCTGCCGACCGGCGCGCCCGGCCACGGCCAGCGCGAGCGCGTCACTGAACGTGGCCGCCGCCCGGACCGCGACCTGTTCGATCAACGCGTCGCGACTGCGGACGTGCACGTAGAGCGCGGCGTCGGAGACCCCGAAGTGCCGGGCAACCGCCGCGACGGTCAACCGGGACAGCCCGACCGTGTCCGCCAGTTCGGCCGCGGCGGCCGAGACCCGCTCGCTCGTCAAACCCTGTCGTGGCACAGCGACCCTTTTCTTCGTCAGGAACTTTTCGCAACTAAGAAAAAACTTAGGGTCCCTAAGATAGCATCCCGTCTGCCGGGCCGGGACGGGGCGCCCGCTCGGGGAGGTCGGACCACTGCGGGAGCCGGGCGGTGTTGGCTGGCACGTCGTGGGCCCTGACGAATCACGGCGTTGTGGCGGTCCTGCCTGCCTGCTCTGCTGCGCACTCCGTCCGTCGACTTGACAAGGTCATGGATAACCGTTATCTATTGTCGATCTAGGGGGTGCCGGGGTGCAGGACGTTGTGCTGGCCATGCTGGCCAAGGAGCCGGCATACGGATACGAGCTGCGTAGCCGGGTGCGCGTTGCGCTCGGTCCGCTCGGCGAGGCGATGAACGCCGGGCAGATCTACGTGACGCTGGGCCGGCTCGCCAAGGCGGGGCTGGTGAGCTCGCAGCACGCCGAGGGACTGCCGGACCGGCCCGACCGCCGAATGTACGCGTTGACCCCGGCCGGGCAGCAGCGCGTCACCGCCTGGCTGGCCGAAGTGAGCTGGCCGAAGCCGGACCTGAGCGAGTTCCACCTCAAGCTGGTGGCCGCTACGGCGGCCCGGCTGGCCGATCCGGTGGCCCTGATCGACGCGCAGCGGCGCGAGCTGCTGCGTCGGCTGCGGGATGTCCAGCGGGCCGCGTTGGAGCGGTCAGTGGATCCGGTCGTCGGGTTGTTGTTGGAAGGGGTCGTGCTGCGACTGCGGGCTGACCTGGAGTGGCTGGAGGCGTGCGAACGCATGTGGACCGAACGCGACCGGACCGGCTGGGAGGCGGAGGCATGACCGGATCGGCACTGCTACGGACACGCCGGGTGAGCAGGTGCTACGGCCGGGGAAGCGCCCTGGTCCGCGCGGTCGACGAGATCGACCTGGAGGTGCCCGCAGGGCAGACTCTGGCGATCATGGGCCCGAGCGGCTGCGGGAAATCGACCCTGCTGCACCTGCTCGGCGGGCTGCAACGGCCCACCGACGGCGAGATCTGGCTGGCCGGGCACCGGATCGACGGGATGAGCGAACGGGCCCTGGCCCGGCTGCGGCGCGACCACGTCGGCTTCGTCTTCCAGTCCTTCCACCTCATGGACGAACTCACCGCGGTGGAGAACGTCGAGCTGGCCGCGCTGCTCGCCGGGCAGCCTCCCCGTCGAGCCCGGCAACGTGCCCTGCACCTGCTCGACCGGGTCGGGCTCGCCGATCGCGCCAAGCACCTGCCGTCGGCGCTGTCCGGCGGCCAACGTCAGCGGGTCGCCATCGCCCGCGCCTTGAGCAACGAGCCGCTGGTCGTGCTCGCCGACGAACCGACCGGAAACCTCGACAGCGCGGCCACCCTGGAGGTGTTGCGGTTGTTCGAGGAGTTGCGGACGGCGGGGCAGACGCTGGTGGTGGTCACCCACGACGCGCGCATCGCGGCGGTCGCCGACCGGATGATCGCGATGCGTGACGGGGCATTCGCCGACGACAGCCGATTCGCGGGCAGCGCCACCGGCACCGGCACCGGCACCATCTACGGCGGGTGGCGCTGAGGTGGGCGCACGACTGCTGCTGGTATGCCGGCTGCTGGTGCGGAACCTGCGCCGACGGCGCATCGAGACTCTGCTGCTACTGCTCGCGATCAGCGCCGCGACCGGCACGCTGACCCTCGGCCTCGCCCTGAACGGGGCGCTCGACCGCCCGTACGAGCGGACCCGGGCCGCGACCGAGGGCCCGGATGTGGTGGCCACGCCCGGATCGACGGGCTCGGAGGCCCTGGCCGCCCTCGCGCCGCTGGCCACCGCGCCGGGTGTCACCGCACACAGCGGCCCGTACCCGATGGCGTATCTGATGATGACCGCCCACGGCAAGACCGTGCAGACGGTCGTCCAGGGCCGAGACGACGCCCCGGCGGCGCTCGATCGACCCGCGGTGACCAGCGGCACCTGGGTACGCCCCGGCGGCGTGGTCGTCGAACCCACCTTCGCCAACGCCCTCGGGATAGGCATCGGCGACACCGTCGACCTCAACGGCCACCCGTTGCGGGTGGTCGGGACCGCCGTCACGGCCGCCAGAGCCGTCTACCCGGCCGCCGACTGGCGCTTCGATCCGGGCAGTCCCCTGATCCAGCTCGCCGGCCTGGTCTGGGTCGACAGCAGCGAGATCAGCAACGTCGCCGACGCGCAGCCGCTGTCGTACACCCTGAACCTGAGATACGCGGACCCACAGGTCAGCGCCTCGTTCATCAACATGAGCAAGGGCGGGATCGAATACCGCAGCTGGACGGCCATCGCCGAAGCGAACGGCAGGCTCGTCAAACAGGCGCACACGGTCCTGCTCGTCGGTAGTTGGCTACTCGCCGCCCTCTCGGTGGCCAGCGTCGCCAGTGTCGTCGCCGGCCGCGTCGTCGAGCAACGCCGCCGGGTGGGACTACTCAAAGCCGTCGGCGCCGGACCCGCCATGATCGCCGCCTTCCACCTCGCCGAGTATCTCGTGATCGGGCTCGCCGCCGCCGGCACCGGAATGGCCGCCGGCTGGCTCGCCGCGCCCTGGCTGACCCGACCGGGCGCGGGACTCCTCGGCTCCACCGGAACCTACCCGCCCGCGCTACGCACCTTCGTCGCCGCCACCGCTCTCGCGCTGGCCATCGCCGTCGCGGCGACGCTGGCACCCGTGGTGCGCGCCGCCGGCACCGACACCGTCCACGCGCTGGCCGACGCCGCTACGCCGCCGCACCGCCGCCGGTGGCGCGTCTGGCTGTCCCGCCGCATGCCCACCGCCCTGCTCATCGGGGTACGCATCCACTCCCGCCGCCCCCGCCGGGCCCGGCTCGTCACGGTGAACACCCTGATCACCACGATCGCGCTCGCCGCCATGTTCATGGCCCTGGCACAGGACCGGCAGGTCAAGCTCGGCGTCTCGGAGCTGCCCAATCCGCGCGACGCTCGAACCATACAGGCGATGCTGCTCGTCATCGTCGTGCTGTGCACCCTCGCGCTCATCAACGCCATCGTGAACACCTGGACCGCGGTCCTCGACGCCCGGCACCCCCTGGCCGTCGCCCGCACCCTCGGCGCCACACCCGCACAGGTGACCGTGGGCATGGTGGTGGCGCAACTCCTCCCCGCCATACCCGGCGTCGCCCTCGGGGTCCCGGCCGGCATCGGGCTGAATCAGCTCGCCACTCCGGGCGATCCCCGGTTGCCACCCGCCTCCTGGATGCTCGCGGTGGCACTCGCGGTCCTGTTCACGATCACCGTACTCACGGCCATGCCTGCCATGATCTCCACTCGGCGCCCCGTCGCGGACACCCTCCAGTCTTCAGCCACCTGAGCGCCACAACGCCGTGAACGTTCCCGGTCGCGGCACTAGGCTGGTCGGGTGCGTCTCGTGATCATGGCGGACACCCATCTGCCGAAGCGGGCCCGCGACCTGCCGGCCGAGCTGTGGGCCGCCGTCGACACCGCCGACGTGGTCTTCCACGCCGGTGACTGGGTGGACGAATCCCTGCTCGACACCCTGTCCGCGCGCAGCGCCCGACTGATCGGCGTGTACGGCAACAACGACGGACCCGAACTGCGGGCCCGGCTGCCGGAGATCGCCCGGACCGAACTGGACGGGCTCCGGATCGCGGTCGTCCACGAGACCGGGCCGGCCGGCGGACGGGAGAACCGCTGCGCTGCCCGGTTCCCGGACACCGATGTGCTGGTCTTCGGCCACTCGCACATCCCGTGGGACAGCGAGGCGCCCGGCGGGCTGCGACTGCTGAATCCCGGTTCGCCGACCGACCGGCGCAGGCAGCCGTACGCCAGCTATCTCACCGCGCGGGTCACCGGCGGGCGGCTGGACGCCGTCACCCTGCACCCGCTGCCGGCACACCGGCCGTAGCCGCCACCCCGCCCACCGCAACGGCAGGGCTGGTGACCGGGAACGCCACGTCGCACACCTCGTCGGTCGGCCCCGCCGCCGCGAAGTCGGCGAAGTAGATCTCGCGCGGGGCCGCGCCGACCGTACGGGCGTGCCGGCCGATCCAGTCGGCGACCGCCTCGAACGCGGAGAGGATCTGCGGGTACGCCACCTGGTCCTTGGTCACCCGCAGATAGGCCTCCCGGTGCGCCGGTTCGGTGCGGCTGGCCGCGTCGATCCGGACGCCGGCCGGCGGGTCGACCGGAAGGCAGATCTCGACGGGGCCGTCGCTCTCCTCGTTGACCTCACCGTGGTAGATCACGAACATCGGCCCGCTCACCCCGCCGTACCGGCCGGCGGTGCCGACCAGCCGCATGGTCGCCGCCCCGATCCAGTCGGCCAGGTCGGGGACGTGCACGTGCCGCTGCTCGGTCAGCACCCGCTGCTCCGGCACGTCCCGCTCACGGATGTCGTACCGCCGCGCCGGACCGGTCCCGCCGGACAACCGGTCCCGCAGGTACGCGGTGAGCTGCCGCTGACCGGCGAAGCGTGCCTCGACCTCGACCCAGTACGCGTCGAGCAAGCCGGCGGCCCGCTCGTCCGGCGCGGCGACGATCTCCGCCACCCGTGCCAGTGGCATGTCCAACCGGCGCAGCAGCACCACCAACCGGGCGGTCGCCAGTTGCTCCGTGCGGTAGCGCCGGTAGCCGCTGTGCGGGTCGACCTCGGCCGGTGGCAACAGCCCGAGCCGGTCGTACAACCGGAGGGCCTTTGTCGACAGCCGCGACCGGCGGGCGAACTCGCCGATGGTGAGTAGCCCGCCCGCCGGCTCGCGGGGTGGCCGTCGCGGACCGTGGTCGGGCATCGGCGGTGGGATCACCTGATCGGGAACGCCACGTCGAACACGTCTTCGTCGGGCGCGGCGCCGGAGAAGTCGGCCCAGTAGACCTCGCGGGGCGCGTCCACGATCTCCCACCCGTTGGCGTGCACCCACTGTTCCACGGCAGTGAACGCGGCACTCACCCCCGGCACCTGTTCCTTGCGGAGCCGGACGTACGCCTCCCGGTGGGCCGGCTCGGGCCGGGTCGGCACGGCGACCGCGACTTCGGTTGGGTCGATCGGTCGGCCGACCTCCACCGGCACCGGCCCCTCGTTGGGGTTGCCGTGGTAGATGACCACGAGTACCGGTTCGGCTGGCCGGTCCGCCCGCAGCAGGTACGGCAGGTCGTGGGTGTCGACCCCGCCGCCGTGCTCGCGGGCCAACTGGTGCACCCGTCCCATCGCCTCGTGCAGCCAGTCGGAGAGCTCGGCCTGGGCCACGTTGCGCTGCTCGGTGACCAGGAGCTGTTCGGGGACCTCGCGTAGCCGGATGTCGAACACCTGTTGCCTCCCTCGTCGGTGGCCGGACACCGTCGCGTCCGGTCCGCACCAGTCTGTGGTCTACCCCTGGGTGAGGGTCCAGCCCGCCGATCCGGGGTGCGTGGGCGCGGGGCGATCCACCGTGGATGAGGCAGCGGCGGTTCTGTCAGGATGGTTCCTCGTGACTCTTGTTGATCTCGCCCATCGGGTGAACTCCGTCGCCCGTCTCTCCGGCCGGTTCGTGCTCCGCTCCGGCCGGATCGCCGACGAGTACTTCGACAAGTACCGGTTCGAGGCCGATCCGGTGCTGCTCGACGCGCTCGCCGCCGAGATGGCCGCGCTCGTACCACCGGAGACCGAGGTGCTCGCCGGGCTGGAACTCGGCGGCATCCCGGTCGTGACCGCGCTCGGCCGGCACACCGGGTTGCCGTGCGCGTTCGTCCGCAAGACCGCCAAGGAGTACGGGACGGCCAGGCTGGCCGAGGGCGCCGACGTCGACGGTGCGCGGGTGCTGATCGTCGAGGACGTGGTCACCTCCGGCGGTCAGATTGCCATCTCCACCGGTCAGCTTCGTGAGCTGGGTGCCCGGATCGAGCACGCGCTCTGCGTCATCGACCGGCAGGAGGGCGGTGCCGAGGCGCTGGCCCGCGACGGTATCGCGCTGCGGTCGCTGCTCACCCGCGCCGACCTGGACAAGGCCGCGACCGCCTGAGCATCAGATCCCGGCGTACGGGGTGTGCTCCACCGGGACCGTCTCGCCCGCCGACACCGGTCCCGGTGGGGTGCCGTCGCCGAACGGCCGCCCACCGAGGGTTTCCCGACCGTGCGGGTCGAGCCAGCCGCGCAGGTCGGGTCCGACCGGCACGATCCCGGTCGGGTTGATGTCCCGGTGCACCACGTAGTAGT
The DNA here is from genome assembly GCF_055586685.1 of Micromonospora sp. NPDC049529. Taxonomy (NCBI): domain Bacteria; kingdom Bacillati; phylum Actinomycetota; class Actinomycetes; order Micromonosporales; family Micromonosporaceae; genus Micromonospora; species Micromonospora sp. NPDC049529. Next base: position 137,398 of record NZ_JBVJHT010000019.1, on the reverse strand, counting down.
GCTCCTTGATCTGGGCGAAGTCGACCGTGTCGCCGAAACCGGGGGTCTGGAACAGGTCGCGGGCGTACGCCCAGAGCACCGGCAGCTCGGTGAGCTTCTGCCGGTTGCACTTGAAGTGCCCGTGGTAGACCGCGTCGAAGCGCACCAGCGTCGTGAAGAGCCGGATGTCGGCCTCGGTGATCGTGTCGCCGACCAGGTAACGCTGGCCGTCGAGGCGGGCGGAGAGCCAGTCGAGCCGGTCGAACAGCCGCTTGTACGCCCGCTCGTACGACTCCTGGGACCCGGCGAAGCCGCAGCGGTAGACGCCGTTGTTGACGTCGGTGAAGACCACCTTGTTCACCTCGTCGATCTCCTCCCGCAGCTCCTCCGGATACAGCTTCGGGGCGCCCGGCCGGTGGTACGCGGTCCACTCGGTGGACAGGTCCAGCGACATCGGCGCGTAGTCGTTGGTCACCACCTGCCCGGTCGGTACGTCGACGATCGCCGGGACGGTGATGCCGCGCTCGTAGCCGGGGAAGCGGGCGAAGTAGGCCTCCTGGAGCCGTTCGATGCCGAGCACCGGGTCCCGGCCGCCCGGATCGAGGTCGAAGGTCCAGCTCCGTACGTCGTGGGTCGGCCCGGCCAGGGCCATCGACAGCACCTCCTCCAGCCCGAGTAGGCGGCGGACGATGACCATCCGGCTCGCCCACGGGCAGGCCCGCGCCACCGCCAGCCGGTACCGACCGGGTTCGACCGGGTAGCCGTCGCGCCCGTCGGCGGTGATCCGGGTGGCGATGTAACGCTGGTCGCGGGTGAATTCGCCGCCGGGGTTCACGTAGGTGCCGCCGGCATCGTTCGTCTTCGACATGTCGCTATCGTCGCGCATCCGGCGCCGCCGGGACGCCCGTTTGCCGCCGCCGGCAAGATCGAACGGACCGGCCGCCACCCGGCGTACGGGCAGCGGCCGGCGGTGTCGCGTCGATCAGAGGGTCAGGGTCCAGGTGTTGATGTAGCCGGTGTCGATCGAGGCCACGTCCTGCACCCGCAGCCGCCAGGTGCCGTTCGCCGCCTCGCTGGACAGGTTCGCCGTGTACGTCGTGTTGATGTTGTCGGCGCTGTCGCTGGAGCTGTTCTTCAGCCGGTACGCCGAGTTGTCCGGCGCGACCAGGTCGATGACCAGGTCACCCCGGTAGGTGTGGACGATGTTGACCGCGATCGTCGAGCCGGAACCGGCGTTGCGGTTGCAGCCGGCGATGGTGATGCTGCTGGTCACCGCCGCCCCGTTGTCCGGGATCGCGACGTCGGTGCCGTTCGTGCCGGAGCAGCCGCCACCCCCGCCCCCGGTCACGGTCAGCGTGTACGACGCCGTACGCGTCACGCTGCCGGTGCCGGTGACCGTCACGGTGTACGTGCCGGCCGGGGTCGACGTCGACGTGCTCAGGGTCAGGGTGGCCGAGTTTCCGGCGGTCACCGACGTCGGGCTGAACGCTGCGGTCGTACCCGAGGGCAGGCCGCTGGCCGACAACGCCACCGTCTGGGCGGACCCGGCGGTGACCGCGGTACCGATCGTGGTCGTCGCGGCCGAGCCCGGCGCGACGCTGCCGGCGGTCGGCGACGCCGAGATGGAGAAGTCGTTCGACGCGGTGCCGCAGGTCGGCTCGCCCGACTGCGCCGGTACGCTGATCGCGTTCCAGGCCGCCTTGACCGTGTCGAACTCGGTGCAGCTGCCCGGGTAGAGGTTCTTCGCCGCGTTCAGGGTGGCGACCCGGATGTTGGCGTACCGCCAGCTCGACGTCTTCGCCAGCAGCGCGTTGTAGTAGATCTCGCCGGCCTTGCGGATGCTGATGCCGGTGACGGTGGAGCTGTTGCAGGTCGGGCTGGCCGGCTTGCCGCCGCCGGGGTTGGAGCCCTCGGCGGTCAGGTAGAACCAGTGGTTGAGCGGACCGGCGGCGGCGTGCACCTCGGTGCTCGGGATCGCCGTCGACCAGCAGTTCGGGTCACCGGCCAGGGACGGGTTGTACATGTAGCGGATCGGCCCGTCGCCGACCAGGTCGACCTCCTCGCCGACCTCGTAGTCCGGCGGGTCGTTGGGGTTGTTCGTGAACGCCTCGGTCAGCGCGCCGAAGATGTCACCGGTCGACTCGTTGATGCCGCCGTTCTCGTTGCCGCTGCCGGCACCGCCCGGCGTGTACTGGAAGACGGCGTGACCCAGCTCGTGCGCGACCACGTCGATCGGGGTGGCCTGCCGGGTGTTGGCCTGGTTGTGGCCGAAGTTGACGTAGCTGCCGTTCCAGTAGGCGTTGACGTCGTTCAGGCCGACCCGGATCGGTGGGCTGCCGCCGCTGCCGGTGATGCCGTTGCGGCCGAACCAGGAACCGAGCAGGTCCCACTCGCGCTGGGCGCCGTACAGGGCGTCGACGCAGGCGGTTTCCAGGTTGGTGCCGGAGCCGGTGCCCCACACGTCGTCGGTGCCGGTGTACGCGGTGCCGTTCTGCCCACCGCAGCGCAGCCCGGACCGGGTCGTGTCGGTCATTGAGTACGACGATCCGGAGCCCGAGGTGTTGATGGTGACCGCGCCGTTGAAGTAACCGGTGCCGGTGCCGGCCTTGACCTCGTCGTACGAGTCGGCGACCGCACCGGTGGCGGCGTCGACGAAGACGTGCAGCTTGCTCGGGGTGTTGCCGACCGAGCCGGTCACCACCGTCTCCCAGGCGAGCCGGGGCGCACCCCAGGCGAGCACCACCAGGCGTGGAGTGGTCGCCTCGGTGGCCTTGGTGAGCTGGGCGGCGGCGGTGGCGCCGGCCCGGTCGGCGCTCACCGTCGGGACGGTGTCGACGGTGATCGTCGACTCCTGGGCGACGGAGGTGCCGCGTACCGCACCCGCCGAGTCGGTGGTGACGACCACGTCGCCGCCGACCACCGGCAGACCCCGGTGGCTGCGCTCGTACGTGACGTAGTGCAGCCCCCGGTTGCCGACCTGCACCCCGGTCCGGTGCAGCGTGTCGCCGGCCGACCGGTGCAGGACGGCGGCGGCGCCGTCGACGAGCTGGTCGGCGGCGGTGGCGGCCAACTGGGCGGGGGCGGCGCTCGGGGCGGCCGGCACGGGTGCCGCGACACCGGGTGCGGCGACACCGGGCGTCGCGGTCAGCGTCAGGGCCGTGCCGGTGGCCAGCGCCACCAGAGTGTGGCTGAGAACCTTGCGTCTCACCTGGGTACTCCTTCTTCCGCCCGATGGGGCGGGTTCGGCCGGGGGTTGACCGGTCGCACCGGTGGGTGACGGCCGGCCGGGTCGACAGTGGAGACAAGTTCGTGCGATGACACGCTAGGCATCGACACTGGTCACCGAATCAGGGAAATCCCTTGCCGACGCCCGAGCCCCGCGTCGGGCGCCGGGTCAGCGCTCGTTGAGACGCGAGCTGAGCTGGGTGCGGGACCGGACGCCGAGCTTGCGGTAGACCCGGGTCAGGGTCGCCTCGACCGTCTTCACGCTGATGAACAGCCGGGTGGCGATCTCCCGGTTGCTCGCCCCCTGCCGGACCAGCCCGGCGATGTGCGCCTCGGTCGAGGTGAGCGCCTCGGACCCGCCGTTCGGCTGCCGGTCACCGGCGTCGACGGTCACCCCGGTCACGGCGGAAAACCCGCCGGTCGTACGGGACACCGTCTCGGGCGCGTACGGGCCGGTCGAGATCCCCTCGGCACGGGCCAGCGCCCTGGTCGTCTGCTCCACCCACGGCTTCGCCTCCACCTGGAGGAAGATGGTCAGCGCGGCACCGACCGCGACCCGCGCCGCCGCGTACCGCCGCCGTCGGCGTTCCGCACCGCCCTGCACGAGCAGCGCGTGCCCGCGTTCGATCGGCTGGTCCAGGGTGGCGAAACACCGCGCCGCCGCAGCGGACAGGTCCACCGCCGACCCCGGATCGCCGCGTTCGGCGAGCACCAGCGCCGCCGCCCGGTCCAGTTGCGCCAGCACCCCGGGGCAGTGGCCGAGGCGCAACGCCGCCCGTCGCCCCAGCGCGATGGTCTCGGTCGCCTCGTCGTACGCGCCGAGCGCGGCCAGGCCGGCGGCCAGGTCACCGTGCCAGCGCAGCAGCGACGGGTCGGCCACGCCCTGCTCGGCTTCCAGGTCCCGCAGCCGGCGCAACGCCTCCACCCCGGCCCGGTGCTGCCCGGCGCGCAGCCGTGCCTGGCCGAGCACGTGCAGGTTGCGGCAGAGGAAGATGCTGTCCCGTTCCTGTTCGGAGGCGCGCACCCCACGCTCGGCGTACGCCAGGGCGCGGGTCACGCTGCCCCCGGCCAGTTCCGCCACGGCCAGGGTGTACCAGCACGGGCCGGGGCTGCCCCGGCTCTGTTCGCAGATCCGCATCGCCCGCTCGGCGTGCTGCAACGCCTCCCGGCACCGGCCCGAGCGGGCCGACACCTCGGCCAGGCTGCGCAGCACTCCGATCAGTTCCTCACCGCCGCCGCGCTCGGCGGTAGCGAGCATGGTCAGCAGTTCGGCGCGGGCGGCGTCGAGCCGGTCGTCGGCGAGAGCGAACCGGGCGGCCAGGTAACGCGGGGTCAGGTGCAGCCAGCCGGTCAACTCCGGGACCGGCAGCGCCAGCGCGCGAGCCAGCGTGTCGACGTAGTCGGGGTGGCCGCGTACCCGCTGCACCTGGGCCCGTACGCCGAGCGCCATCGCCTCGGTGGTCCGGTCGCCCGCCGCCCGCGCGGCGGCGATCGCCCCGTCGATCTCGGCCACCGCCCGGTCCGGGGTGCCGGCCACCAGGGCCCGCCAGGCCAGTCTCAGCCGCAGCGGCCCGAGCAGGGCGACCTCGCTCTCGGCGTCGGCGAGCGCGGCGGCGAACGCCTGGTCCATCTCGCCGAGCGCCTGGCCGGCGAGGTCGATCAGCGCGATCCGGGCCCGGACCCGGTGCGCGGCCGTGGCGTCGCCGGCCAGTACCGCCTCGGCGGCCCGCCCGGCAAGGTCGGGTTGTCCGGCCGAGGCCGCCGCCTCCGCCGCGCTGACCAGCCACTCCTGCCGGGGCCATCCGGGCGGGGTACGTTCGGCGGCCAGCAGGTACAGCTCGGCGACCAGCCCCCGGGCGCCCCGGTGCAGGGCCGCCTCGGCCGCCGCGACCAGTGACCGGGTCACCTCGGCGTCCGGCCCCGAACCGGCCAGCGCCCGGTGCCGGGCATCCTCGGCCCGGTCGGTCGCCACCCCGGCCAACGCGGCGTGGATCGCCGCCCGGCGCGGCGACTCCGCCTCGTCGACCAGCACGGTCGCCACCCCCGCCGGGGTGAAGCAGACCACCGGGCCGTCCAGCCGGACCAGTCCGGCCGAGCCGGCGAGCCGGATCTCCCGTTCGGCGTCCGGGCGCCCGGCCAGGCACAACTGCGCCACCGTCGGGCGGGTGGCGAGCGCCGCCACCAGCAGGGTTTCGGCCACCCCGGCCGGCAGTGCGTCGATCCGCCGCCGCAGCCGGGCCCGGACCGGTTCGGGCAGCGGCACCGGGCGCCACGCCGAATGCGGACCCGGCCCGAAGGTGCCGCCGAGCGGGTCCGGTCCGAAGGCGCCGCCGAGCGCCAGCGCCAGGTACGGGTTCCCGCCGCTGTCCGCGTGCAGCCGGCTCGCCGCCCGGCACGGCAACCCGTGCGCCTCCAACAGCGCGGCCAGGTCGTCGGCGGCCAGCGGCGGCACGGTCAGCTCCAGCACCGGTGGCGGGCAGAGCCGGCTGGCCCAGTGGTCCGAGCCGGGTTCGACCAGCCGACGGGCGGCCACCGTACGGATCGGCTGGTCACCGATGCGGCGTACGACGTAGCCGATCATCCCGGCCGAGGCCGCGTCGAGCCACTGGGTGTCGTCGAGCACGAGCAGGACCGGCTGCCGGGCGGCCACCGCCTCCAGCACCCGACGCAACGCCCGCCGGCAGGCCAACTCGAACGCCGGATCCCCGTCGTGCACCCCGCCAGTGCCGCCGGTGGCGGTGGGGCCGATCGAGCCGGCGAGAACCGCCTCGACCACGGCCCGGTACGGCGCCGCCAGTGCCTCCACCGCACCCGGCGGAAGCTGGGTGAACAGGTCGACCAGCCCGGAGTAGAGCAGTGACCGCTCGGGCTCGGCCGGACTGAGCCGCAACACGAGTTCCCCGCGCCCGGCAGCCGTCGCGGCGACCGCGTCCAGCAGCGCGGACTTGCCGATGCCGTCGGGTCCGGCGAGCACCACCCCGCCGCCCGTGGTCAGCCGACGCTCGATGCCGGCCAGCAGTTCCGTCCGGCCGAGCAGACCGGTGCGCCCTTCGGCAGGGAGGTCTCCGCCCAGCGTTTCCCCCTACGTCGCCGAGCCGGACACGGTCGACCCGTGGTCGAGTCCCCGGCGGCCCTCGTGCACCGCCTTCGTACGGCCGATGCCGCACGTCAGCCTAGGAGCTGCGCCCGCATACATCAATAGGTATGCATGAGTGATGGTCTTGGGTGCTGACTGTCGGGGCCGGAACGGCTACGGTGCTAGCAGGATCCACTGCGCAGGGTGACTCCGGATGGGGGATACCAAGCATGGCCGACAACACTCCACAGTGGAACACGCTCGACCCCTCGGTCTACGCCGAGCTCGACAACCTGCTCGGACCGGTCGACGCCGAACTGCTGCGCGCCTACCCGGGACCGGCGACCGGCCGGCAACCGGTGCACACCGTCTACCTGCCCGCCGACCGGATGCACCCCGGCGTGGTGGCGCAGTGGGGAGCGGCGGCGCTCGCCGTACTGGACGAGTTCCCACCGCCGCCCTACGACCCCGAACTGCACGAGCGGGTGGTGCGTAAACTCGACCGGGAACCGATCGAGGACCTGCGGATCGACTTCGAGGACGGGTACGGCGTACCGGCCGATCGCGTCGAGGACGAGGCGGCCCGCGGCGCGGCGAAGGCGTTACGGGCCGCCGGACCACTGCCGTTCTGCGGACTGCGGATCAAGAGCCTGGAGGGGCCGAGCCGGCACCGGGCCGTACGCACCCTGGACATCTTCCTGGAGGCGCTGGACGGGCCCCCGCCGGACGGTTTCGTGGTGACCCTGCCGAAGGTCAGCGCACCCGCGCAGGTCGAGGCGATGGTCCTGCTCTGCCAACGGCTGGAGACGGCGCACGGGCTGCCCGCACGGGCGCTGCGCTTCGAGGTGCAGGTGGAGACGCCACCGGCCGTACTCGGGCCGGACGGCACCGCCACCATCGCCCGGATGATCGGTGCGGCGGACGGCCGGTGCACCGCCCTGCACTACGGCACCTACGACTACAGCGCGGCGCTCGGGGTCGCCGCCGCCCAGCAGAGCATGGCGCACCCGGTGGCCGACTTCGCCAAGGCGGTGATGCAGGTGGTCGCCGCCGGCACCGGCGTACGCCTCTCCGACGGCTCGACCAACGTGCTCCCGGTCGGGAGCGAAGCCGACGTACGGGCCGCCTGGCAACTGCACGCCGGACTGGTCCGCCGCTCCCTCGAACAGGGGCTCTACCAGGGCTGGGACATGCACCCGGCGCAGCTGCCGACCCGGTTCGGCGCCACCTACGGCTTCTTCCGCCAGGGACGGGTGGTGGCGGCGCGGCGGCTGCGGGCGTACCTGGAACGGCGCAGCACCGGAGTGCTCGACGAACCGGCCACCGCGCGGGCGCTGGCCGGATTCCTCCTGCGCGGCCTGGACTGCGGCGCGTTCGACGCCGAGGAGGCCGGCTTCGACCGAGCCGAACTGACAGCCCTGTGAACGGAAGCCGGCCAGGCACAGCACGGCACAGCGGAAGGTGGTGGGCATGAGCGACGACCGGAACGACACGGGTTACGACCTGGTACTGCGCTCGCGTCGGGTGGTGACGCCGCAGGGGGAGCGCCCGGCGGCGGTCTGCCTGCGCGACGGGCGGATCGCCGCGATCGAGGGCTATCACTCGGTGGACGGTGAGGACCTCGGTGAACTGGCGCTGCTACCGGGCCTGGTGGACACCCACGTGCACGTCAACGAACCGGGCCGGACCGAGTGGGAGGGCTTTCCGACCGCCACCCGGGCCGCCCTGGCCGGTGGCGTCACCACCATCGTGGACATGCCGCTGAACTCGCTGCCGCCGACCGTGACCGCCGACGCGCTGCGGGCCAAGCGGCGGGCCGCCGCCGGCCGCTGCCACGTCGACGTCGGATTCTGGGGCGGGGCGGTGCCGGACAACCTCGCCGACCTGCCCGCCCTGCACGCCGCCGGGGTGCTCGGCTTCAAGGCGTTCCTGATTGACTCCGGGGTGCCGGAGTTCCCGCCGCTCGACCCGGCCGGGCTGTGGCGGGCACTGGAAGCGGTCGACGCCCTGTTCGTCCTGCACGCCGAGGACCCGGCCGAGATCCTGCCCGCCCCGCAGTCCGGCCGGTACGCCGACTTCGTCGCCTCCCGCCCACCGCAGGCCGAGTCGCGGGCGGTCGCCACCGTGCTCGCCGCCGCCCGAGCCACCGGCGCACGCGTCCACATCCTGCACCTCAGCGCTGCCGACGTGCTGCCGATGATCTCCGAGGCCCGCCGGGACGGGGTCCGGGTGACCGCCGAGACCTGCCCGCACTACCTGGCCCTGACCGCCGAACAGGTGCCCGACGGCAGCACCGAGTTCAAGTGTTGCCCACCGATCCGGTCGGCCGGCAACCGGGACGCGCTCTGGTCCGGCCTGGCCGCCGGGCTGATCGACTGCGTTGTCTCCGACCACTCGCCCTGCCCACCGGCGTTGAAGAACTTCGACCGGGGCGACTTCGGCGCAGCCTGGGGCGGCATCTCGTCGTTGCAGCTCGGCCTGCCGGTCGTCTGGACCCAGGCTCGTCAGCGCGGGCACAGCCTGTCCGACGTGGTCCGCTGGATGGCACGACGACCGGCCGAGATCGCCGGACTGCCGACCAAGGGGCGGATCGTGCCCGGTGCCGACGCCGACCTGGTCGCGTTCAACCCCGACGGCCGGTTCACCGTCGAGCCGGCCCTGCTGCGGCACCGCCACCCGATCACCCCGTACGCCGGGCAGAAGTTGTTCGGCGAGGTTCACGCCACCTGGCTGCGCGGCGACCCGGTCCGGCCCGACCAGCCGCCGCGCGGCCGGTTCCTGCGCCGGGGGGCCTGATGGCCGACTTCACCGAGTTGCCCGACCTCGCCTCCCGGCTGCTCGGTGGTTCGGTCGTCGACGCCAACGACGAGTTCTTCGCCGCCCGGGACAACCTGGTCAGCACCGGCCCGCCGACCTTCACCCCGCAGACCTTCGGCGCCAAGGGCCAGGTGTACGACGGTTGGGAAACCCGCCGCCGCCGCGAACCCGGCCACGACTACGCGATCATCCGGCTCGGCGCCGCCGGGATCATCTCCGGGGTGGTGGTCGACACCGCGTTCTTCACCGGCAACTTCCCGCCGTACGTGTCGGTGCAGGCATGCGGTGTGGAGGGCTATCCGAGTCCGGAGGAGCTGGCCGCCGCCGACTGGCTGCCGATCGTGCCCCGCTCGGCGGTGCAGGGCGACACCACGAACGCCTTCCCGGTGACGAACCCGCACCGGTTCACCCACGTACGGCTGTCCATCCACCCGGACGGCGGGGTGGCCCGGCTGCGGGTGCACGGCACCGTCGTACCCGATCCCCGGCTCTTCCCCGACGGCCTGGCCGACCTCGCGGCCCTGGAGTACGGCGGCCTGGTGACCGACTGCAGCAACCGGTTCTACGGTTCACCGCACCGGCTCATCGCACCCGGTCTGGCGCGGGTGATGGGCGAGGGCTGGGAGACCGCGCGGCGCCGCGACACCGGCAACGACTGGGTACGCGTCCGCCTCGCCGCCCCCGGCCGAATCCGCCTGGCCGAACTCGACACCAGCCACTTCAAGGGAAACGCGCCCGGAGCCGCCGCACTGCGCGGCATCGACACCCGCTCCGCCGACCCGGCCGACGAGTCAGCCTGGTTCGACCTGCTGCCCCGCACCCGCCTGCAACCCGACACCCGGCACCGCTTCCCCCTCCCCGAGACCCGTACGGCAACCGAGGTCCGGCTCGACATCTACCCCGACGGCGGCATGGCCCGCCTGCGCCTCCCCGGCCGGATCGCCCCCGACGACCTCACCACCCTGCACCACCGCTGGTGGACCTCCCTCCCCCCATCCCACCAACGCCAGCTCGACCGCACCTCCGCCCCCCAGGACACCCCTTGGCGCCGTTCCCACCCCGCTGAACGGGCACGCCTCTTGTAGAGAAAGAGGCGCAATTCAGCGGGCGATTGCCACGCTTTCTCTACAAGAGTGTCGACCTTGGTGGTCAGGGGAGGGGGGACTCGCCGCCGGGGTAGGCGAAGGAGGAGCGGGGGGAGTAGAAGCCCCAGGTGATGTCCAGGGGGTTGGCTGGGCGCAGGGGCCAGGTGGAATGGTCGGGTTCGAGGAACTCCAGTGACTCGATCTCGAACGGGTCGACCGGCTCCGCGACGAACGGGTAGTTTCCGCTCATCCGCTGGCCGTTGACGTCGGTGATGTAGCGCAGTTGCCCCCGGTTGACCGCGTCGCCGGTCCGGCCGACCCTGGCGGTGGTCCGGATGACCGGCACGCCGTCCGCCTCGGTGGTGGCGACCAGTCGCCGGCCCCGGATCTCGATCGTGGTCCGGCCGGCGCTGGCCGGGGCGCCACGGGCGGCGGCGTACTCCCGGACCACCGGGCTGGAGTTGAGATAGTGGGTCCACCAGCGGCCGGGGGTCACCCCGTCCGGGGTGTTCAGACCGGCCAGGTCCGGGCCGAGGTAGGTGAGCGAGTAGGCACCGAAACCGGAGGTCTGGGACGCGTCGTCGACCACGTACTGGTTCATGAAAACCTGGCGGTTCGCCATCGGCTCCAGCCCCTTCGGCACCAGCGCCGCGACCGCGTCGGGGTCGGCCGGCAGCCAGCCGAAGTAGATCATCCGACTGTTCACGACCAGTTGTGCCGCGACGGGCAGTGGCACGACGAGTGGTGGTGCGGCGGGGTCGGTCACCGGGTGCCTCCGTGCTGTGGACGACCTGGTCGGACCGCGACAGCCCGAGTTTGCCGTGGTCAACCATGGGTAGTCGCGACGCTACGGCTCGTCCATAGTGGAGAGCAACGACGGATAGACGACACTCGGGGCTAGCTGATCAGTCGGGCTGCCTCGGTCAGTACCAGTCCTCGCCGGGCACGTGGTCGAGCAGCATCCGCCCGTTGTCGTCGGCGGCGAGCAGCGGCGGGGTGAGCGTGGGTGCCGCCCGCCCGAGCCAGTGCAGCACGATCGAGGACAAGAGTGACCGTACGGGACACGAGGCGGAACGCTACGCGCTCGGGTTGCCGGATGCCAGCGGTAGACATCTCACCCGACATCGGCCTCGAAAAGTGGACGGAACGGACTCGCCCAGCACACCTCGGCGATCCCGTCCGGAGAACTGCCAAATTGCTGCCCCGTACCGGTTTCCGTGCCCCCAGATTGGCTAATCGAATGCCAGGTTGGCACGTCGGGCACGTCGCGAAGGGCCCCCCTTCCGGCAGCCGGCAGCCAACCGGCAGGTCGACCGAGGCCCGTACGGGGACCAGCGTCCCCGCACCGGAACCGACGCCGACCGTCGCACGCCGACGCGCCGCAGCCGCGATCGGCTGCCGTGACCAACGCGTTCGGCAGGACGTGGCGAGACCGGTGCGTCGGCGTGCCCAGATCACATCGTCGAGCAGGAGGCAGGGGAGGAACGAGTATGGCCAGCGAGGTTGTCGACAGCACCCCGGACCAGCCCGACCAGGCGGTTGAAGGCGAACGCGGAGCCCTGGTCGCGGTGTTCGTGATGGTGGTGCTCGGTGTGGTGGGGATCTTCGCCGTCTCCGCCTGACCGTGGACCGCCGGTGTGCCTCGCAAGCGGGGGACAGCGGCGGCCGACCGGGTCCGGTCACGTACCGGCCCGGTCGGCTTTTCACATCTCGGTGGGTTCTGGGTTCGGCCGGCCGCGTGGTGGCACCGTCGGGCTCAGGTCAGCTGTCCGGAATCGCCGAGTGGTTCCGGACGCGCGACGGATCCTCGCGGTCGGCGCACGCCGGTCCAGCGTGGCCGACGGATCAGGACGATGATGATCAGGAGCAGGGTGAGCAGCGGCATCGGGTGCCCGAGGACGAGTGCGAGCGTCAGCTCGGCGAGGCCCGCGAGCACGGTGGCCACGAATATCCATATCGGTCCGGTGCCCGTGCCGGGGACGGCGCGGCGGCCTCGGCGTACCGGACCCCACGGCTTGCGCACGGACAGCCAACCCTGAAATGCGATGGCGCTCGCCATCAACGCTGTGAAAGCCCCAGTAGGGTGTTTGCCGCAGACCCAAACCCCGGCCGGACCGGAAGGACGCGTCAATCTCGTACACCATCTTTGACGTATGTGCACAAGCGATGGTGTACGAGTCGAAGGCGTCAGCCGGTGGCGGTGCTGCCGTCGTGGTGGGATGGGCTGTGCCCTGTTCGACCATGCCCATCGCCGCAGGCCAGAACCTTGTCCGAACCTGAGGCGCCAGCAGGAGGCCATGCCGCCATGCCCATTCGACCGTCGTTCGTCGTCACCGGGGGCGCCCAAGGCGTCGGTCGGGCCATCGCCGAACGCCTGACAGACGACGGTCAGGTCGTCGTCCTCGATGTCACCGGCCAGCTCGACTGGCGGCACGAACGGGTCATTCTGATCACCGGCGACGCCCGCGACCCCGAGACGACACAACGAGCGGCCGCGACAGCCGAGGCCATGGGTCCTCTGCTCGGTTGGGTCAACAACGCGGCGGTTTTCGGCGACGCCGGCCTCGGTGACGCGTCGGCTGCCCGGATCCTCGACCTCGTCACCACGAATCTGGCGCTCGCCCTCACCGGCTGTCATACCGCCGTCAACCACTTTCTGGTACATCACCGGGCGGGCGCCATCGTCAACGTCTCCTCCCACCAGGCCCAGCGCCCCGTCCGGGGAGCCCTGCCCTACGCGACCGCGAAGGCGGCAGTCGAGGGCTTGACCCGCGCCGTCGCAGTGGATCACGGGCCATCCGGGATCCGCACCAATGCGGTCGCGCTCGGCTCGATCAGCACGGCCCGGTTCGAGCAGTACCGGGCCGAACATCCCGAGGTCGACGTCCAGATGGCCGCCCTGCATCCGCTGGGCAGGGTCGGCACTGCGGGTGAGGTAGCAGACACCGTTGCCTTCCTGCTGTCTCCCGCCGCGGGATTCGTCAACGGCGCCATCCTCCCCGTTGATGGAGGACGAGCAGCCAACGGGCCCGATCCCGAAGCCGTCTGACCCACGGCAACGCCCTCGTGCCGGGCGCGGTACGAGGGCGTTGCCGTGTCCCGGGCCGTACGCCGGTTACGGGCGCGGGGTGTGGCCGTCGGTGTGCGGGACCCGTGCGGCGGGGATGACGCCGAGCCGACCGGCCTGGTAGTCCTCGAACGCCTTGACCAGTTCGTCGCGGGTGTTCATGACGAACGGGCCGTACTGGGCGACCGGCTCACGGATCGGCAGGCCGCCCATGATGTAGAGGTCGAGCACCGGCGTGTTCGAGTCCTGCTGCTCGTCGGCGGCGAACCGCAGCGCCTCGCCCGGTCCGTGGACGGCGAGCTGTCCGGTGTGCACCGGTCGACGCTCGGTCCCGACGGTTCCCCGGCCGCCGAGCACGTAGACCAGGGCGTTGAAGTCGGAGCGCCAGGGCAGGTCGACCGTGGCTCCGGGCTGCACCGTCACGTGGGTGATGGTGATCGGCGTGAAGGTCGAGCCGGGACCCTGGTGGCCGTCGATCTCACCGGCGATGACCCGCAGCAGGGCGCCGCCGTCCGGGCTGGTCAGCAGCGCCGACTCCTTGCCCCGGATGTCCTGGTAGCGCGGCGGGTTCATCTTCGCCACGCGGGGCAGGTTGACCCAGAGCTGGAGGCCGTGGAAGAGGCCACCGCTCATCACCAGGTGCTCCGGCGGTGCCTCGATGTGCAGCAGGCCACTGCCGGCGGTCATCCACTGGGTGTCGCCGTCGGTGATCGTGCCGCCGCCACCATTCGAATCCTGGTGGTCGAAGATCCCGTCGATGATGTACGTGACCGTCTCGAACCCCCGGTGCGGGTGCCACGGGGTTCCCTTCGGCTCGCCCGGCGCGTAGTCGACCTCGCCCATCTGGTCCAGGTGGATGAACGGGTCGAGCTCGGGCATCGGCACCCCGGCGAAGGCGCGACGGACGGGGAAGCCCTCGCCCTCGAAGCCGCTGGGCGCGGTGATCACCCGACGTACCTTGCGGTATTCGGTGGTCTGTTCGTCGAGTCGCGGCAGCCGCGGCAGGACCAGCACGTTTTCCACGGTGATCGCGGGCATCGTCGTACTCCCTTAACTGATGGTCGTGGAGTCGGAGGGGGAAGAGGGTCGGCTGGGGGCCAGGCGTTCGCCGAGTCGGTCGAAGACGCGGGTCAGGACGGCGAGTTCGGTCTCGCTGAGGTCGTCCATCAGGTGCTGCCGGACGGACGCCGCGTGCTGCGGTGCCGCCTCCCGCAGGGTCAGCAGTCCGGCGGCGGTGAGCACCGCCTCGCTGCCGCGCCGGTCGTCGGGACAGGGCTGCCGGGTGACCAGGCCGCGTTTCTCCATGTTCGAGATCTGGTACGTCAGCCGGCTCGGTGAGAAGACCAGTTGCCCGGCCAGCTCACCCATCCGGAGCCGCTGACCGGGGTTCTCGGAGAGCAGGACCAGCACCTGGTAGTCGGCGAGGGTCAGCCCGCTCGTCGTGCGCAACTCCTCTTCGAGCTGGTTGAACAACCGCTGGCTCGACTCGATGTACGCGCGCCAGCAGGCGAGCTGAGCGCTGTTCAAACTCTGTGTCACATCGGAAGAGTAGCACTCCTTCAAATTAGAAACAAACATCCTGCTGGGCGGTGGATCACGCCTCTCAGCTCGGCTCCACGTGTCCTACGGGTTTGAAGGAGAGGCCTGCCGGGGCTGCCCGGAGGCGTCGGTCGGGGCGCTGTTCGGCGCAAATCCGAGGTGCCGACCGGTCCGGGGTGCGAGACTGCACGACCGTGGAACCGATGCAGATATCCGTACCCGGTCTGTTGCTGCGCCCGTGGCGGTTGCAGGACGCGCCCGAGGTCATGGCGGCCATGCGCGAGCCGGCGATCGCCCAGTGGAACGCCGCGCCGAGCGCGGCGGCCGGCCTGGAGGGCGCGCGCGAGTGGGTCCGGCGCCGGGCCGACTGGTCCGGCGGCGACCACGCCTCGTTCGCGATGGCCGAACCGTCGACCGGGGAACTGCTCGGCTCGGTCTCGCTGCACCGGATCTTCGACGGCGCCGGCTCGATCGGGTACTGGACGCTCGCCCCGGTGCGCGGGCGCGGCCTGGCGGCGCTCGCCGTCGCCACCGTGACCGGCTGGGGTTTCCAGCGGCTCGGCCTGCACCGGGTCGAGCTGTGCCACGCGGTCGCCAACGCCGCCTCGTGCCGGGTGGCCGAAAAGTCCGGTTACCTGCTGGAGGGGACGCTGCGCGAGTCGTACCGGTACGGCGACCAACAGCGTTACGACGAACACATCCACGGCCGATTGGCCACGGACGACTGACCGGACCGCCGCGACCGGGCTAGCGTGGGGCGGGTGGACGAACTTGATCTCAGTGACTGGCGCGAGCGGGTGGCCCGGCTCTACCTCTCCGACCTGGACCTGACCGGCTTCCGGGCCGCCCGCGACGAGCTGTTCGCCCGGCACCCGCAGTCACCGATCCCGGCCGAGCAGCGCCCGACCTTCGCCGGCCTGCGCTACTTCCCGGAGAACCCGGACGCCGTGGTCGAGGTCCCGGTGCGCCCCGCCGAGGGCACGCTGCGGATCGACACCGGCGGGCCCGACGGAGTCGTGCAGTACCGCCGGGTCGGCGTCGCGCAGACGCCGTGGGGTCCGCTGACCCTCTGGTGGATCGAGGCGTACGGCGGCGGCCTGTTCCTGCCCTACCGCGACGGCACCTGCGGCCCCGACTCGTACGGCGGTGGGCGTTACCTCACCGACACGGTCAAGGGCACCTTCGGGCGGGGCGTCACCGTGCTGCCCGGCGACCGGATCCGCCTCGACTTCAACTACGGATACAACGCCAGCTGCGCCTACGACGACCGCTGGGCCTGCCCGCTCGCCCCGACCGAGAACCGGGTCACCGCCCCGATCGCGGCCGGCGAGCTGAAATACAGGTAGGGCCCCACGTCACCGCTCCCGGTAGTGACGAGGGGCCCCGGTACGACGTCTGTCAGCCGGGAGCGGGTTGCCAGTTCATTCGGCTCAGCACCTGCCGGGCCTGGTCGGCGAGGTCCGCGTCGACGGTGACCGCGTACTCGCGGGCCCGCAGGGTGGCCGCCGAGGTGAAGTCGCGGCGGCCGCCGGTGCTGGCGTGGGCGATGGCACCGAAGATCGCGCCCCAGGCGGCACCGATCAGCAGACCGGCGACGATCACGGCCCACCAGTTGCCGACGGTGAAGATACCGAACAACAGCCCGATGAAGAGCCCGAACCAGGCACCGGAGGCCAGACCCGCCAGTGCGGCCCGTGCCGTCGTCAGGCGCCCGAGCACCGTCTCGACCAGTGCCAGGTTGGTGCCGATGATGGCGGTACGTTCCACCGGGAAGCGGTTGTCGGCCAGGAAGTCGACCGCCTGTTGTGCCCCGGAGTAGTCGGGATACGACGCCATGGTGACGGTCGGGCGGGTGCTGCCGCCGTCACCCGGCATGCCCACTCCGCCGGCCGGACCGGGTGGCAGGTTTCCGCCACCACCGAGCAGGCCCGGTATCGCTGCCCGCCCACTGGAGGACATGGGTGTGGTCATCAGCTGCCTCCTTCGTCAACGCCACGGTTTCCCGCCCCGGTACGGCACTAACCCGTACCGGGACACCGATGGGCGGGGTCCGTTTCCGGCCCCGGCGTCCCGTCCGTGCCGGCCTGCGGGAAGCGTCGGCCGATCTGCGGGAGCCCCGCGCCCGGTGTGGTGGCGGCGCGGGGCTCCCGTCCAGCTGGGTGGGGGTCAGCTGGTGCAGGCGGCGCCGTTGAGCGCGAAGGCGGTCGGCGCGGGCAGGGTGCCGGTGTGGGTGCCCTGGAAGCCGAGGGTGGCGGTCCCGCCGGCCGGCAGGCTGCCGTTCCAGGCGGCGTTGCGGACGGTGAGCTGGGTACCCGACTGGCTCCAGGTGCCGTTCCAACCGCTGCTCAGCCGTACGGTCGACCCGACGGTGAAGGTGAGCGTCCAACTGCTGACGGCGGTGCTGCCGTTGGTCAGCCGGATCTCGGCGGTGAACCCGCCGTTCCACACGTTCGGCACGTAGGCGACCCGGCAGCCGCCGGCCGGCGGGGTGGTGGCCGGCGGGGTGGTCGCCGGGGGAGTGGTGGGCGGCGGCGTGGTCACGGGCGGGGTGGTGGGCGGTGGGGTCGTTGCCGGCGGAGTCGTGACCGGCGGGGTGGTGGGTACCGGCCCGGCGGCGATCGCCAGGTCGTACGCCCGCTGCGGGACGAACTGTCCGGCCCCGGCGATGCAGCCGTCCGCCTCGCCCGGCAGCTTGATCCAGTACAGGGCGTCGACCGCCGCGTCACCGGTGTTGTTGGTGCTGGGAGTGCCGATCGCCCGCCCGGGCGGGTCGCACCACTCGCCACCGGCCGGTCCGTTGCCGTTGCGGCTGGTGTCCACCACCATCTTCAGCCGGGAGATCCCGGTGGCCGCGATGACGTTCTTGCCGTACGCCACGGACTCGGCGGTGGTGCGGTAGTTGGAGACGTTGATCGAGATGCCGTCGGCGCTGTTGGCGATGTCGGCGCCGACCAGGCGGCTGGCCATCTCGGCGGGGGCGAGCCAGGCCGAGTGGGCCGCGTCGAAGTAGACCTTGGCCTGGGCCGAGGCCGCCTTGAGCTGCTTGCCGGCGTACGCCATCGAGGCCCTGGTCTCGGCCTGCTGGCCGGCGTTCTGGCAGCTGCTCATCAGGGCCAGTACGTCCGGCTCCAGCACGATGCTGGCCGGGCGACCGGCCAGGCCGAGCGCCACCTGGTCCACCCACTGCCGGTAGGCGGTGTGGTTGGGGGCGCCGCCGCTGCTGGCACCGCTACAGTCCCGGTTCGGGATGTTGTAGACGACCAGGATCGGGATCTTGCCGGCGGCAGCGGCGGCACCGACGAACGAGTCCACCTGGGCGCGTACGGCGGTGGGGTTGTGGCTGGCGAACCAGCGGCCCTGCGGCACGCTGGCGATCCGGTCGCGGATCACGGCGGCGCGCGAGTCGCCGGGGTTGGCGGCGACCCAGACGGCGGCGTTGGTGTTCGGGTCGACGTAGAAGACCGAGTCGGCGGCGGCTGCGGTGCTGGGGTGCAGCAGGTCGAGGCCGACGGTGGCGGCGACGGCGAGCGTCAGCGCGGCGGTGCTGGCTCCGACCGCGGTGAGCGCTGATCGTCTGCGCATGCGGGGTCCTTTCCGGTGGGGACTGGAATCGAGAGCCGTGGATGGAAGCGCTCCCACGGATATCGACCACCGTACCGGCGGTGTAACGCCAATGTGAAGACCCTGTGTCCGAACACAGCGACATTCGTGGATATTCTGTCGGTCTTCGTCGAGCCCGGACCCGCTCCGGTCGGTCGACTTCTGTCGATGGCGCGCCAACTTTTGGTTACAGGGCGGAAACTTCTGGGCTATCGCATGGAAAGACGCTAATGTCTGCTGCACTGCGGTGTCTCCTCCGGTCGGCGGGAGCGGCACCGAGATCGCCCTGACGTTCCATGGAGGTCTCGTGTTACGCACTCCTCGCCGGCCACTGGTCGGTGCCATCGCTCTGTCCACAGTGCTCGGACTGGGCGGCTGGTCGGCTCCGGCCACCGCCGCCCCACCGGCAGCCGCGCGGCCGGCCGCGGTCGCGCCTGCGGCCGTACAGTCCGAAGTGGATGCCGCCGCGCAGGCGGACCCGGTGGTCGCCGCGGCGCCGCCGCCCACCGCCGGCTTCGAGAAGGTCAAGCTCGACGGCGGTCTGTCCATGGGCGAACCGATCGAGCTTTCCGTGCTCCCCGACGGCAAGGTGCTCTACATCAACCGGGGCACCACCGCCGGTGGCGGCCAGGTGCGCCTCTACAACCCCACCACCCGGGTCACCACCGTCGCGCTCACCGTGCAACTCGACGCCCGGTTCGAGGACGGCCTGATCGGCATCACCCTGCACCCGAGCTTCGCCACCAACCGGTGGGTCTACCTGTTCTACTCCCCGAAGGTGACCCCGCTGGTCAACCGGATCTCCCGGTTCACCTTCAACACGACCACCAATGTGCTCGACCCGGCCAGCGAGGACATGCTCATCGAGTGGCCGACCGAGCGGGAACTCTGCTGCCACTCGGCCGGCTCGATGAGCTGGGACAGCAACGGCAACCTCTACTTCGCCGTCGGTGACAACACCAACTCCGGCGGCGACAGCGCCGGCATGGCCCCGATCGACGAGCGCACCTCCCGCAACGCCCAGTACGACGCCCAGCGCACCTCGGGCAACGCCAACGACCTCCGGGGCAAGATCAACCGGATCCACCCGGAGAACAACGGCACCTACACCATCCCGAGCGGAAACCTCTTCCCCGTCGGCACCGCCGGCACCCGCCCCGAGGTGTACGTCATGGGCACCCGGAACCCGTACCGGATCTGGGTCGACAAGCGCGGCGGGAACACCCTCTACTGGGGCGAGGTCGGCCCGGACGCGGGCGCCACCCTCGCCAACCGGGGACCGGCCGCCTACGACGAGTTCAACCGGGCCACCGGGCCGGGCAACTACGGCTGGCCGTACTGCGGTGGGCCGAACGTCGCGTACAACGACTGGGACTTCGCGGCCAACGCGCCGCGCGGCTGGTTCCCCTGCGGCGGCACCACCGGGCCGGTCAACAACTCGCCGCGCAACACCGGCATCCAGCAGCTGCCGCCGACCAAGCCGGCACTGGTCTGGGAACAGCACGGCGGCAGCCGGGAATGGCCGGCGCTGGACAACCCCGGCGGCTGCGGCTCGCCCAACCACACCGAGGTCTACCACTACGACCCGAACCTGGTCTCGGACGTGAAGTGGCCCCAGTACTACGACAACAAGCTGCTCATCTCCGAGTACTGCCGCAACTGGATCAAGGAGGTCCAGTTCAACAACGGCAACCCGTCGACCGGCACCCCGACGATCATCGAACCGGTGCTCGCCGGGATGAACCTGGTGCACCCGATCGACATGGAGTTCGGCCCCGACGGCTCGTTGTACCTGCTCGAATACGGCAGCGGCTACTTCTCCGGCGCCGCCGACGCCGGCCTCTACAAAATCAACTACGTGCAGGGCGGCCGGTCACCGGTCGCCCAGGCGAGCGTGAACCGGGACAACGGCCCGGCGCCGCTGGCGGTCACCTTCTCCAGCGCCGGCAGCTCCGACCCGGACGGCGACCCGATCACGTACGCCTGGGACTTCGACAACAACGGCACCACCGACTCGACCGCCGCGAACCCGTCGTACACGTACACCACCAACGGGGACAAACGGGCCCGGCTCACGGTCAGCGACGGCACCGGCCGATCCGCCACCACCCTGGTCCCGATCGTCGTCGGCAACAGCCGGCCGAGCGTGAGCATCGGCGCCATCCCGGCCGGCGGCATGTTCGACTGGGGGCAGAACTTCACCGTCACCGCCTCGGCCACCGACCCGCAGGAGGGGGCGATCGACTGCTCCCGGGTCATCATCCGGGTCGCCCTCGGCCACCAGGACCACGCCCACGAGGAGGGCGAGGGCACCGGTTGCAGCGCCACCTTCAACACCGGGCCGGTGCACGCCGGCCCCGACTCGGTCCTCTTCTTCGTGGTTCGGGCCACCTACACCGACCAGGGCGCGACCGGTTCGGTGCCGCTGACCGGGGAGCAGACGATCACGCTCTGGCCCAAGCAGTGGCAGGCCGAGCACTACGTACAACTCAACGGCCCGCAGGTGATCAACCAGGCCGCCGCCGAGGGTGGCAAGCGGCTCGGTGACATCCAGAACGGCGAGTGGGTCAAGCACCACGCGGTCAGCCTCAAGGGCATCGACTCGGTCAGGGCGCGGGTCAGCAACGGCAGCGGCGCGACCGGCACGATCTCCTTCCGGTACGACTCGACCACCGGTCCCGAGGTGGCCCGGGTGACCGTGCCGAACACCGGCGGCTGGGACAACTACACCGAGGTCACCGCCCCGGTGACCCGCCCCGACGACGGCCTGCACGACCTGTTCCTGGTCTTCACCGGCGGCGGCGGGGCGATCCTGGACATCGACAGCTACACCTTCGTCGGGCCCGGCATCGGCACCGGCGGACCCACCGGCCCCCGTACCGGTGAGATCAAGGCGTTGAACAAGTGCATCGACATCAACGCCAGCGCCACCGCCGACGGGACCCGGGTCCAGACCTGGGACTGCAACGGTGCCACCAACCAGCGTTGGACGGTCGGCACCGACGGCACCATCCGGGGTCTCGGCAAGTGCCTGGACGTACAGGCCAGTGGTCTGGTCAACGGGACGAAGATCCACCTCTGGACGTGCAACGCCAGCGGCGCCCAGCAGTGGGCGGTCCAGGCCAACGGCAGCCTGCGCAACCCCCAGTCCGGCCGCTGCCTGGACATCCCCGGCTCCAACCTCGCCAACGGCGTCCAACTACAGATCTACGACTGCAACGCCACCGCCGCCCAACGCTGGACCCTCCCGTAACCCCCTGCCCCACGCACCGCCCGTGCGCGGGGCCCCAAGATCCGCACTCATGTAGAGAATGAGTGGCTATTCCGTCGTGGATAGCCACTCATTCTCTACATGAGTCGGGGCGGGGGTGGGGGGAGGGTGGTGGGGGTGTGGTGGATCGGGAAGTTGACCGAGTTGGCGATGAAGCACTGGCGGTGGGCTTCCTCGTGTAGGGTCTGGGCGCGGTCGAGTTGGTCGGCCGACGCGACCGTCACCGTGGGGCGCAGGGTCACCTCGGTGAAGCGTCCACCGCCGCCCGAGGTCCTGGACAGGACGCCCTCCGGGTGGTCGACGTACGCGATGACCACCACTCCCGCCCCGGCGCAGACGTGCAGGTACGCCAGCAGATGGCACTGCGACAGCGCGGCGACCAGCAACTGTTCGGGATTCCACCGGTCGGCCTCGCCCCGGAACGTCGGATCGGCCGAACCGAGCAGCGGCGGTACGCCCGGCGCGGTCACCTCGTGCGCCCGGCTGTAGCCCCGGTGGTCACCCGTGCCGGTGCCCAGGTTCCCGGTCCAGGTGAGGGTCAGCGGGTAGCGGTACGACGTTCTCGGCACGGCTCACTCCTTCGGACGAAAGACGGCTATCCGATCTCCACGTGCGGCAGCCGAACCGCCGCGCGTAGGGTGCCAACCGGAGGAGCGGACGACGGGGGTGCGCCTTGAGCCGGTGGTACGACCGATGACCATTCTGCCGCGCGCCGTGTCCCGATCCGGTGCCCTGCGCCACGAGGCGATGTTCTACCGGGGTGACGACGACTACCTCGGCGGCGTACGGGCGTTTGTCGAGGCCGGGCGGGCCGAGGGCGAGCCGGTCCTGGTCGTCGTCCCCGAACCCCGGCTCGACCTGCTCCGCGACGCGATACCCGGCGACGGCACCGGGGTCGGCTACGTCGACATGGCCCACGCCGGACGCAACCCCGCCTGGATCATTCCCGGCATCCTGTACGCCTTCCTCGCCGAACACCCCGACAGCCGGGTACGGATCGTGGTCGAGCCGATCTGGCCGGGCCGGACGGCTGCGGCGTACCCCCGGTGTGTGCAGCACGAGGCGCTGGTGAACCTGGCCCTGGGCGACGAACCGGTCAGCATCCTGTGCCCGTACGACGCGGCGGGGCTGGACGTGGACGTGATCGCCGACGCGGCCAGCACCCATCCGGTGCTGATCCGGGCCGGGGTACGGCAGGGCAGTGCCGGCTACGGCAGCCCCGAGGCGGTGGTCGACGCGTTCAACCTGCCGCTGCCCGAGCCGCCGCTGACCCCGTCCACCCTGCTGTTCGACCGGGCCGGGATGGGCGGCATGCGGGCCCTGGTCGCCGCGCTCGCCAGTGAGGCCGGACTCGCCCCGGACCGGGTCGA
Organism: Micromonospora sp. NPDC049529; assembly: GCF_055586685.1. NCBI lineage: Bacteria > Bacillati > Actinomycetota > Actinomycetes > Micromonosporales > Micromonosporaceae > Micromonospora > Micromonospora sp. NPDC049529. The sequence goes on along the minus strand of NZ_JBVJHT010000019.1, from coordinate 114,369 downwards.
CGACCTGCGGCTGGCCACGAACGAGATCGCCACCAACGCGGTCGCGTACGGCGGTGAACCGGCGGTGCTGCGGGTCTGGGCCGAGCCGACCGGCATGGTCTGCGAGGTGATCGGCACCAGCGTGCTCACCAACCGGCTCGCCGGACGGGTTCCCGTCGCGCCCACCAGCGAACAGGGGCGGGGACTGCTGCTGGTCAACAACCTCTGCGACCTGGTCCACGTGCACACCACCACGGACTCGACCACCGTACGCCTGCAGATGGACTGGTGACCGGGGCCTGACCCTCGGGTCAGCCGAGGGCGGCGACCGGTGAGTCGGCCAGGCCGGCGAGCAGGGCCGCCGGGTCGTCGAAGACGGCCGCCGCACCGGCGCCGGCGAGTTCGCTGCGACCGGTGCCGCCGCAGGTCAGCCCGATGCACGGGATGTCGAGGTAGCCGGCGGCGGCGACGTCCCAGACCGAGTCGCCGACGAAGACGACCCGGCCGCGATCCAGTCCGGCGTGGTCCAGGGCGGTGGCCAGCAGGCCGGGTTCCGAACCCGGATCACCGGTGCCGGTGACCGGGGTGATGCCGCCGATCACGTCGTCGGCGAGCAGCGCCGCCCGGAGCGCGTCGAGTTCACGCTCGGTAGCGGAGGTGGCCAGCACCACCCGTAGTCCACGGGCGGCGCAGGCCCGGAGCAGTTCGGTCGCGCCGGGCAGGGGACGGATCCGGTCCCAGAACTCGGCGAACAGGCTGTCGTGGCCGTACCGGATCCGCTCGTCGGCGTCCCGGTCCCGTTCCGGGCCGAGCAGGTGTGGCAGCATCCGTTCGGAGCCCATGCCGAGCGCCCGGTGGATCGCCGCCATCGGGATCTCCTGGTCGGCCTGGCGCAGCGCTTCCCACCAGCTGACCGTGTGCAGGTAGGCGGTGTCGACGAGGGTTCCGTCGACATCGAACAACACCCCTGCGGGTCTGTCGATCTCCATGCCACCTACCTGTGTGTGTCGGGACTACCCTCCGCAATCAGTATCTCGAACCAGACGGTCGAACCGCGTACGGTCGGGTCGGTGCCCCAGGCGTCGCTGAGCTGCTCGATCAGCCCGAGCCCTCGGCCCCGACTGCTCAGCGTGTCGGTCCGGGCGCGGGTCACGGTGCCCCGGGTGCCCTGGTCGGCCACCGACACCAGCAGCCGCTCCGGGCTGAGGTCGATCTCCACCCGAGCCGCCGTACCGGCGTGCAGCAGCGCGTTGGTGGTCAACTCGCTGGTGCAGAGCACCGCCGCGCCGATCACCGACTCGGCCACCTGCCACGAGGTCAGCTGGGCGGTCAGCCACTGCCGGACCCGCCCCGGTGCGGTCGGCTCGGCCGGCATTTCGAGCGCCGCCGAGCGACTCGGCGTCAGCGCGTGCTCCACCGCCAGCACCGCAACGTCGTCCTCGCTCGAACCCGGCACCGCCGCACCGGCGACCGCGCAGAGCGTACGCGGATCGCCGCCGGTGGCGGCGGCGACGGCGCGGGCGAGCGCCGCGAAGCCCTCCGTCAGGCTCTGCTGTCGCCGCTCCACCACCCCGTCGCTGAACAGCAGCAGCGTGTCGCCGGGCAGGAACGGCACGGTGCTGGTCGGGCGGTGACCGCCCAGGCCCAGCGGCACCCCCGGATGCACGTCGAGGTATTCGGCGCTGACCGGCCCGTCGACCGGGGCACGGCGCAGCAGCGGAGCCGGGTGACCGGCGCTGGCCAGCGTCATCAGGCCGGTGCCGGGTTCGATCACCCCGTAGACCACGGTGACGAACAGCTCGTCCCGGCTGGCCTCGGTGCCCAGGCTCTCCACCAGCCGATCGAGGCCGGACAGCACCGCCGCCGGATCCGGGTCGCTGAGCGCCAGCGCCCGCAGCGCGGCCCGGACCTGGCCCATCAGCGCGGCGGCGTGCACGTCGTGCCCGGCCACGTCACCGAGGACCACCGCCAGCCGGCCGCCACTGAGCCGGAAGGCGTCGTAGAAGTCGCCCCCGGCGGCGTTGCCGTCGACCCCGGCGTCGTACCGGGCGGCCAGCCGCAGCCTCGGCAGGTCGGGCAGCTGTTCCGGCAGCATGCTGCGTTGCAGCAGTTGGGCGGTGCCGTGCTGGTTCTCGAACCGGCGGGCCCGCTCGGCGGCCTGCGCCACCAGTTCGGCGGCGGCGGTGAGCAGTGCCCGTTCGGCCGGCGACCACGGATGGGCGGTGCGGTAGCCGATGGTCAGCGCCCCGCGCAGCGACGGCGTACGCAGCGGTAGCGCGGCCAGCGCCTGAACCTTCTCGTCGTGCCGGTCGGTGGCGGTCGGCAGTAGCGGCTGCCCGTCGCTCCAGTAGCGGGCGGTGCCGGCGACGGCGGTGCCGATCAGCGGGGCGGGGGACTCGGGCGGGTAACCGCGCCACAGCGGGGGCAGCCGCTCGTCGGCCTCGTCGAGCAGTTCACCCCGGACCCGCCGTACGCCGCGCCAGCCGCCGCCGTCGTCGACGCCGAGCGCGACCTGGTCGGCGTCGAACGACTCCAGGGCGTAACGCAGTGCGGCCCGCGCGACGTCGTCCAGGGTGAGCGTGCCGGACAGGGCGGTGGCCAGCTCGCTCAGGCTCTGTAGGCGTCGGGTCACCTGGGTGGTCTCCACGACGACCATCAGTACGGCGATGATCCGCCCCTGCCCGTCCCGGACCGGTGAGTAGCCACGGGTGAGGACCACCTGGTCGGCGTGTTCCGGCTCGGGTGCCACCGGGAACTGGCCTTCCTTCTCCAGGTAGCTGGTGCCGGTGCGGTAGACCCGTTCGATCTCGTCGCCCACCCCGGCCAGGTGCCATATCTCGGCGAAGACCTCGGCGGCCGGGCGGCCGAACGCGTCCGGGTGCTTGCCACCGATCAGCTCGGCGTAGCCGTCGTTGTAGATCAAGGCGAGGTCGTCGCCGTACGCCAGGGTCATCGGCACCGGCGAGGAGTGCACCAGGTTGACCACGGCGCAGAGGGCCGGATCCCACCGGTCGGGCGGGCCCAGGGGCGTGTCCGACCACCGGAATCCCGGGTCGGGCTGCCGGGACGATTCCGGCGTCGGGGACAGACCGGTCCGCCGCGAGGGGGGAGCGGGAACCCGCCCGACCGAGCCTGGCATGTCAGCAGCCTAGCCGGCCGGCACGACACCGCCGTCGATCAAGCGGGCGGCGGGCGGTTCCCGGCGTTTCCACCGGATCGGGGACACCCCGGGACGGGGGCCGCCGTACCCGGCCGCCGGGCGCGGAATGAACCAGGCCCGGCCGGGTACGCGGGCGGCGGTGGTCCGGGTGACGGGAGGGACGCCATGCCCGCAATCCTCGCGGTACGGCGGGTCGACGTCGGCACCGAGCTGACCGAGGTCTGGAATTCGATGCTGCTGTTCGTGCCCCGCCTGATCGGCTGCGCGGGCATCCTGATGCTCGGTTGGCTGCTGGCCCGCTTCGTCCTGCGGCTGGCGACCAGGCTGCTCGACCGGTTCGGCTTCGACGGGATCGTGCAGCGCGGGGGACTGGGGCGGCTGGTGGCGCGTACCCGGTACCGGCCCGCCACCGTCGTCGCCCGGCTGGCGTACTACCTGGTGCTGCTGTTCGCCCTGCGACTGGCCTTCGCGATCTGGGGTCCGAACCCGGCTCACGATCTGGTCGAGGCCGTGGTCGGCTGGCTGCCGCAGGCCTTCGTCGCACTGGTGGTGGTGGCGGTGTCGGTGGTGATCGGCAACGCGGTGCACGACCTGATCAGCGACGCGCTGGGCCGGGTGTCCTACGGTCGGCTGCTGGCCGACGTGGTCGCGCTGCTGGTCATCGGGCTCGGGGTGATCGCCGCATTCGTGCAGACCGGGGTGGCTCGGGCGGTCACCGTGCCGGTGCTCGTCGCGGTGCTGGCCACCGTTGCCGGCATCCTGATCGTCGGCGTCGGCGGGGGACTGGTCGGGCCGATGCGGGTGCGCTGGGAGCGGTGGCTGCGCCGGGTGGCCGACGAGGCGAGGCAGCGGCGGGCGCGCGGCGAGGCGTACCCGAGGGCGGGCCTGGGTTCGGCGTACGTCGAACCGGGCGTCGCCGGCCGAGCCTCGGTCCCACCGCTGGCCGACCCCGTGTCGGTCGACCCCACGTACGTCGACGTGCCCACCTCACCGGCCCCGGACGGCCTGGCCGGCTACCCGTCGGCACCGGGTGGTCTGGCTGCCTACGATCCGGCACCGGGTGGTCTGGGCGCCTACGATCCGGCATCCTCCGGGCTGGCTGCCGGGTACGAGTCCACGACCGCCGGGCTGGCCGCCTACGAGCCGCTGCCGGACGGACTGACCGCCGGGTACGAGCCGGCGCCGGAGGGCCTGGCGACGGTGACGCCGACGACGGACGCCGCCCCCACCTACCAGTCCGCCCCGATCACCGACGGGCTCGCGGGCTACCCGTCCGACCTGCTGGCACCGGCCCCGGAACGGCCCACCACCAGCGGCGACGAGCCGAGCCGGTAGGCGTCGTCCGGATCGGGCTACTCGGCCGGGCTGGTCTCCGCCGGCCGGCGGCGCATGGCGTCGTCGGCGAGAATGACCGTCGCCACCATCACCGCCACCACGATGCTGAACAGCCAGGAGGCGTCGGGCAGGACCTGTGCGGCGACCGGAGCCTGGAGCGCCGTCAGCAGGAAGCCGAACCAGGCCCAGCGGCGTTGGCGCACGGAGAAGAGACCGGAGCGTTCATGCATCTGAAGAATTCTGCCGGGTGTTTTCCCGTTCGCCCGTCGTCCGATCGGCCGATTCTAGGGGAGCTGTCCGGATTGGAAGGCTCCGTGCTGGCTGTCCCGTGAAGTGGCAATACTCCGGTTGCGGATATTCCGGGTAGCGGTACCGGTCGGGGATCGGGAAAGATCGCCAGACGTGTCGAACCGCCCCCGCCCCGCCCTGCTCATCCTGGCCTACCTCGCCTTCGTCAGCCTCGGCCTGCCCGACGGCCTGCTCGGCGTCGGCTGGCCGTCGATCCGGGTGACCCTCGGGGTGCCGACCGAGGCGGTCGGACTGCTGCTGACCGCGGGCACGGTCGGTTACCTCACATCGAGCGTCGCGGCCGGCTTCACGCTCGCCCGGGTGGGCGTCGGCTGGCTGCTCGCGGGCAGCACCGCGGTGGCCAGCCTCGCCCTGACCGGCTACTCGCAGGCGCCCGCACTGACGGTGATGATCGTGAGCGCGCTGGTGCTGGGGCTCGGCTCCGGTGCGATCGACTCCGGTCTCAACGCGTACGCGGCGGGCGCCTTCGGGCCCCGCCACATGAACTGGATGCACGCGTTCTTCGGGCTCGGCGTGGCGCTCGGTCCCCTGATCATGACGAGCGCGATCGGAGCGGGACTCTCCTGGCGCTGGGGCTACGGCATCGTCGCCAGCGCCCAGATCCTGCTCGCCCTCGCGTTCGTGCTCACCGTACGGGCCTGGGCCCGCCCCGGTACGGCGAACTCGGCCGAGCCGGGGTCGGAGCCGACCGCCGCGCCCGAACGGGTACGGATCGCCGCCACCCTCGCCCTGCCGGCGGTCTGGACCGGCGCCCTCGCGTTCGCCGTCTACGTGGGCGTCGAGGTCGGTGCCGGACTCTGGGCCTTCCTCCTGCTCACCGAGGGGCGGGGAATCAGCGCGACGGTGGCGGGGGTCTGCGTGTCGATCTACTGGGGCAGCCTGTTCCTGGGCCGGGTGGTGCAGGGACTGGTCGCCGAACGGCTGGGCAGCGGGGCGGTACTGCGGGGCAGCCTGATCGGGATGGTCGTCGGCGCGGCGCTGGTGGCCGTACCGGGGCCGGGCGCGCTGGCGGTGACCGGCCTGGCCATCATCGGCTTCGCCGCGGCACCGGTCTTCCCGCTGCTCACCCTGACCACCGCCGACCGGGTCGGCGCCCGGCACGCGGACCGGACCATCGGGTTGCAGATCGGCGCCGCCGGTCTCGGCGGCGCCCTGCTCCCGGCCGGGATCGGGGTGTTGATCAGCCGGTTCGGTGTCGAGGCGCTCGGGCCGTCGCTGGTGGTCCTCTCGCTGATCCTGCTCGGTCTCTACCTCGCCTCCGGTCGGCGCGAACGCGCCCGCGCCGCAGCCTGACCGCAGGCGGCGTCCCGGCGCGAACCCGCCGGAACGCCGAATACACCCTCGGGGTCAGTGTGGGCCGTTGCGGCCCGTCGTCGACGGCCGGTAGGCCCGATCCGGATCGGTCATCTCCTCCCGGTCCACCTCGGTGGTCGGCTGTCCGTCGGCCGCCTCGGCGCCGTGGCCGTATGTCGACTCCGCGCCCGCGTCGTTGCCGGTCGTGTCGTCCACCTGCCCATCCGGAGTGGAGGCGCCCATCGCCCGTTCCAGATCGCGCAGGGGTATCCGTTCGTCGTCCCGCCAGACGGAGCTGTCGTTGTCGGTCATACTCTGGCCGTACCCGGCGGCCGGACGGACAAACCGGCGGGAGACACGGCGGTGCCCGTCGGGAAAGGTCCCGACGGGCACCGGCTGCTGTGGACACCACTACGGCTGCGGCCGGTCCACCTTGCCGCGCCAGGCGCCGGTCTCGACGCCACCGCGTGCCTCGATGAAGTTCTTGAACCGTTGCAGGTCGCCCTTGATCCGGCGGTCGACCAGGCCGAGCTTGTCGCCGGCCTTCTCGGTCATCCCCTGCGGCTCGAAGTCGAGTTGCAGGGTGACCCGGGTGTGTCCCTCGTCGAGCCGGTGGAAGGTGACCACACCGGCCTGGTTGGTGCCGTTCGTGGAGGTCCACGCCACCCGCTCGTCGGGCAGCTGCTCGGTGATCCGGGCGTCGAACTCACGCTCGACCCCGACGATCCCGACCTTCCAGTGGGTCATCGTCTCGGATACCTGACGGACCTCCTCGACCCCCTCCATGAAGCGGGGAAAGTCCTCGAACTGGGTCCACTGGTCGTACGCGGTCCGTACGGGGACGGCCACGTCCACGGATTCGGTCACCGCACTCATCTGACTGACTTCCTTCCTCGTCGACGGAAACCCGCTGCCACCGCGCGTACGCGGCGGCGGGTCACCAACGCTGCGTCTCGTTCGGATGCCCGAGCACCGCCCACACCTCGGAGACCGTACGGAACTCGGTGTCCGGGGGCAGCTGGTCCAACTGGGCCAGGATCTCGTCCGGCGCCTCGTTCTCCTCCGCGCTGCGCCGCAGCGCCTCCCGGTCACCGGGCAACGCGGACAGGCTGATGAAGCGGCCCAGCCGGCTGCGCTCCTCGACCTCGACCGAGGTCATGCCCGCAGGGGCACCGGAGCGGGTGTCGGCGGTCGGCGCCCTGGTCGAGCCCGGCTGGTCCTCGCCGGACGGTTCCGGTTCGCGCCACTCCTCGGCTCGGGAGCCGGCGGTGTTGTTGACCGTGCTGGCCACCTCCCGGCTCATCTCGTCGTCGAGCCTCGGTCCGTGTTTGCTGTTGCCCCGGTCCATGTCCTATGCGCTACCCCGAGGCCCACCCGGTAAACCGAATCGCCGGGCGATCGGGCCGGAGCCGGGCCGAAACGTTTGGTGGTCGCGGTGCCGGGAAGAGTGAGGGTTGGCCGACGACGGTTTGGGGCCGGTGCGAACCGGCTCGGAACTCCAGGAGGATGACCATGCCGGGACGTGAGGTGCTACCGAGTACGTTGCGACGCTCGCCGGACAAGGCCCAGGACACCTGGGCGAAGACGCACGATTCGGCGGTGGAGACGTACGGTGAGGGCGAACGGGCACACCGGACCGCGTACGCGGCGGTGAAGCACTCGTTCGAGAAGGTCGGCGACCACTGGGAGCAGAAGGGGCGCAAGGGCCCGAGCGACGAGCAGGCCGCCGGTGGTGGCCCGGCCCGTCGGGCACCGACCGCCGGTGGTGTCGACGCCAACGCCTCGAAGGGTCACCTGATGGAGGTGGCGAAGAAGCTCGACGTGCCGGGCCGGTCCCGGATGAACAAGTCCGAACTGGTCGGCGCGATCCAGAAGGCGAACAACCGGCAGACCGCCCGGGCGCGCAGGAAGTAGCGGCCGTTCGCGCGGCGGTGGGTCCGCCGGGTCACCACCGCCCGGCGGGACCGCCCGGCGCGCAGATGTGCACCACCTTGGTCACGGTCAGCTCGTCGAGCAGTTCGGGGCCGTACCCGAAGCCCTGGCCACTGCCCCGGCGCGGGTGCGCGGCACCGCCGGGCGCCCCACCGAACACGTTGTTGATTTTCACCGTGCCTACCGGCAGCTCCCGCCAGGCCTGCTGCGCGTGGCTCATCGACCCGGTCAGTACGCTCGCCGACAACCCGTACGGCGAGTGCGCCGCCCGCGACAGCGCCTCGTCGAACGAGTCCACCACCAGCACCGGCGCGACCGGACCGAAGGTCTCCTCGCGCATCACCGCCATCTCGTCGGTGCAGTCGACCAGCACCGTGGGCGGGTAGAAGGCGCCCGGCCCGTCCGGCACCGAGCCGCCGGTGCGTACCCGCGCCCCGTCGGCGACCGCCGCCCGTACCCGGGTGTCGACCACGGCCCGCTGCCGGCGGTCGACCAGTGGCCCGATCTCGGTCTGCGGGTCCCGTCCCGGACCGACCCGCAGCGCCTGCGCCCGTGCCACCAGCGCCTCGACGAACTCGTCCGCGACCGCGCGCAGTACGTAGATCCGCTCGACCGCGACGCAGAGCTGCCCCGAGTTGGTGAACGCGCCCAGGGCGGCCTGCTCGGCGGCCCAACGCGGATCGACGTCGTCGTCCACGATCAGCGCGTCGCTGCCGCCGTTCTCCAGCAGCGCCTTCGCCCCGGTCCGGGCGCAGGTCGCGGCGATCGACCGCCCGGTGGCGGTGGAACCCACGTGGGCGACCACGTCCACCTCCTGCGCGGCGAGCGCCGCACCGACCCGCGCACCCCCGGTGAGCAGCGACAGTACGCCCGCCGGCAGGTGTGCGGCGAAGAGCCGGGCGAGCAGCCAGCCGCTCACCGGGCTGCGCTCGCTCGGCTTGTAGACCACCGCGTTGCCGGTGACCAGGGCGGCGCCGAGCAGCCCGCAGGAGACCGCCACCGGGTCGTTCCACGGGGTCAGCACCGCGACCACGCCCCGTGGCTGCACCGCCATCAGGTCGATCGCCTCCGGGTTGCCGGCGAGCGACTGACCCCGGTGGATCGGGCCGAGTTCGGCGTACTGGCGCAGGGTGCCGACACCGGCGTCGACCCCGCCCCGGGCCAGGCCGATCGGCCGCCCCATCTCGGCGGTCTGTGCCAGCGCGAGCTGGTCGGCGGAGGATTCCAGCAGGTCCGCCACCCGGTGCAGGACCGCACCCCGGGCCGAGGCGGGGGTGGCGGCCCAGCCGGCGGCGGCCACCCGGCTCGCCTTGACCGCCGCGGCCACGTGCGCCTCGGTGGCCTCCGGAACCCGGGTCACCTCGGTGTTGTCGGCCGGATCGAGGACCAGCGGGTCGTCCGGGTCGCCGCCGGCCCCCCACACCCCGTCGATGAGTTGCTGTACCTCGTACATGGCGGGCTGGATGCCCCGGTCTGGCGGTGACAAACGCCGTTTCGCCGGGTTGCCGAGGCCGGGGCCGTTTCGGCGCGGTGCCCGCCGCCGGTGGGCGAGCACCCTACGAGTTCGCGACTGGCGGTGTCGCGTCGTTACTACGAGCGGATGTCGCGGTGCCGGCTCCACAGCTTGAACGGCATCAGCGCGCTTTCGATCTTCGTCGCCGTGGTCATCTTCGAAACGCCGTCCCGGCGCTCCTCGAACCGGATCGGCACCTCCAGGATGGTGTGCCCGAGCTTGGTGGCCAGGTAGTGCATCTCGACCTGGAAGCTGTAGCCGTTGGACTGCACCCGGTCCAGCCCGATCGAGCGCAGCGAGTCCGCCCGCCAGATCTTGAAACCGGCGGTCAGGTCGCGGATGCGGACCCGCAGCAGGGTGTGCACGTACAGGTTGGCCCAGCCGCTCAGGGCCCGTCGGTAGAGCGGCCACGCCTCGTCGAGCTGCCCGCCCGGCACGTAGCGTGAGCCGATCACCACGCCGGCCTGGGTGGCGAGCAGTGCACCGAGCATCCCCGGCAGCGCCTCCGGCGGGTGGGACAGGTCCGCGTCCATCTGGGCCACGAAATCCGCGCCGCCGTCGAGCGCCCGGCTGATCCCGTCGACGTACGCCCGCCCCAGGCCCTCCTTGCCCGGCCGGTGCACCACCCGTACCCGGTCGGGGTGTTCGGCCGCGAGCTTGTCCGCGACCTCACCGGTTCCGTCCGGAGAGTTGTCGTCGGCGATCAGGACGGTCAGTCCCGGCAGCGGCAGGGCGAGTAGTCGGTCGACCAACACAGGCAGATTGCCCGCCTCGTTGTAGGTGGGCACGACGACGGTGAGCCGCTCATCCCGCCACGGGGATGGCAACTGCACGGGTTCGATCATTACGGACATCCTCGTTCTGCCGACAGCGGTCAGGGGAGAGGGTAGTTGCGTCGGTATCCCGGCGCGACCACCGGGCCATCCGGGTGCATCCTGTTTACCACCATTCTGTGGCGTCGCCACGCGCCGACCACGGGTGCGAGGTCATCCGGGACGGGGTGCCCGAAGTGTTGTCGGGAGTGTCGCGACGGTGGTCCGGCCTCCCTGTGACCAGGGCTCAGGGTTACGCTCGGCAGTGCTCACCACTACCCAACGCCGCGATCCGCCCTTCCGGTTCGGGTCGCGCTCGGCCACACCGATCCGGTCACGGCTCGGGCGCCGGGTCGATTCGGGGGATCGCGGTTAGCGCGGCGGCGGCGTGGGTACCGGTGCGGAGCGCGTCATGGGCGAGAAGCAGCGCGCACAGTGGCCGCAGCAGCCGCCGGGGGCGGGCTGGGCGGTTCGGCGACCGGGCGGAACCCAGGTTTACTCCTCCTACCCGAGGGAACCCGGCCCCCGTGCGAAACGATCAGGTCGACCCGCATCAGCGCAGGTCAGGCGGCACGATCGCCGGCCCCGCGCAGGGGCGACCTGAATCGGACCGGGGGCGGGCCGAGCCGGCTCGGGGTGAACCGGACCGGCTGCCGCTGTTCGACGCGGTGCTCTTCGACCGGGACGGCACCCTGGTCCACGATGTGCCGTACAACGGGGACCCGACGCTGGTCCGGCCGGTGCGGGGAGCCCGGGAGGCACTCGACCGGCTGCGCGCGGCCGGCCTGCGGCTCGGTGTGGTCACCAACCAGTCCGGCCTCGCCAGGGGGCGGTTCAGCCGCCGTGACCTGGAGCGGGTCAACGCGCGGGTGGAGGACTTGCTGGGTCCGTTCGACACCTGGCAGATCTGCCCGCACGCCGAGTCGGGGCCCGGAGTGGCCGGCTGCCGCTGCCGCAAGCCGTCACCCGGCATGGTCTCCGACGCCGCCCGTGCCCTCGGCACCACACCGGACCGCTGTGTCCTGGTCGGAGACATCGCCGCCGACATGACCGCGGCCTCGGCCGCCGGGGCGGCCGGAATCCTGGTGCCGACGCCGCAGACCCGCGCCGAGGAGATCGCCGCGGCCCCGACCGTCGCCGGTGACCTGCCGGGCGCGGTCGACCTCATCCTCCGTCGACAACAACTCGTCGTTTCCCGCCGGCAGCAGCCCGACACCGGCGGTACGCCCCGGCGGCGACCGCGCCGCGTCCTGGTGGCCCGGCCCGACTCGGCCGGGGACGTGCTGGTCACCGGGCCAGCGATCCGGGCGGTGGCGGCCGGTGCCGACCGGGTGGTGATGCTCTGCGGTCCCCGGGGACGGGCCGCGGCCGAACTGCTGCCCGGCATCGACGAGCTGATCGAGTGGCCGCTGCCGTGGATCGACCCGCAACCGACCCCGGTCGACCGGTCCGAAGTGGACCGGCTGACCGCCCGGCTCGCCGAGGTCGGCGCCGACGAGGCGGTCCTGTTCACATCCTTCCACCAGTCCGCGTTGCCGCTGGCCCTGGTGCTGAGGATGGCCGGGGTGGGGCGGATCTCGGCGATCAGCGACGACTACCCGGGCTCGCTGCTGGACGTACGGCACCGGGTGCCGTTGGGCATCCCGGAGACCGAACGGGCGCTGTCGCTCGCCGCGGCGGCCGGGTTCCCGCTGCCCGCCGGGGACGAGCCGGTGCTCCGGTTGCGCGCCGGGTGCCTGGAGACCGGGCCCAGCGACGGCGCACTGGCCGAACCCGGTTACGTCGTGGTCCACCCCGGCTCGTCGGTGGCCGCCCGCGCCTGCCCGCCCGAAATTTGTGCCCGGATCGTGACCGCGCTCGCCGAGGCGGGGCACCGGGTGGTGGTCACCGGGGGACCGGGCGAGGGTGCGCTGAGCGCCCGGGTCGCCGGCCGGTCCGGTGTCGACCTCGGCGGCCAGACCTCGCTGACCGGACTCGCCGCGATCATCGCCCGCGCCGGGTGCCTGGTCGTCGGCAACACCGGGCCCGCGCACCTCGCCGCCGCCCTGGGTACGCCGGTGATCAGCCTCTTCGCCCCGACCGTCTCGTTCGGACAGTGGGGCCCGTACCGGGTGCCCACGGTCCGGCTCGGTGACGCCGCCGCCGGCTGCCGGAACACCCGCGCCACCCGATGCCCGGTGCCCGGCCACCCGTGCCTGTCCCGGGTGGCGCCGGAGAGCGTGGTCGAGGCGGTCCGCCTGCTCGCCGCCCGCGCCCCCGAGCCGGTCGAGCGGTCCACCGAGCCGGTCGTCGGGAGCGGCGAGCCGGTCCCCGCCACCGCCGGTCCGGTCACCGGCGACACCCGGCTGGTCCCCGGCGGTACCGAACTGGTCCCCGGCGGCACCGTATGAACATCCTGCTCTGGCACGTGCACGGCTCCTGGACCACGTCCTTCGTGCACGGCAAGCACCGCTACCTGGTGCCGGTCACCCCGGACCGGGGCCCGTACGGGCTGGGGCGGGCCCGGACGTACCCCTGGCCGGACACGGTCGAGGAGGTCACCCCGGAACAGCTCGCCGACGCCGACGTGGACCTGGTGATCCTGCAACGGCCGGAGGAGTTCGAGCTGGCCGGTCGTTGGCTGCGTCGCCCGATCGGGGGCACCCTGCCGGCGATCTTCGTCGAGCACAACACGCCCAAGGAGGGCGCGGTGCCGAACAGCCGGCACCCGATGGCCGACCGGGACGACCTGCTGATCGCCCACGTCACCCACTTCAACTCGCTGTTCTGGGACACCGGCGGCACCCGGACCACGGTGATCGAACACGGCATCGTGGACCCGGTCGCCGGCTACACCGGGGAACTCGACCGCCTCGCCGTCGTGATCAACGAACCGGTACGCCGAGGTCGGGTCACCGGCACCGACCTGCTGCCGCGATTCGCCGAGATCGCCCCGCTCGACGTCTTCGGCCTGGGCGTGGCCGGTCTCGGTGACCACCTCGGACTGCCCGCCGACCGGCTGACCACCCACGACGACCTCCCGCAGAGCCGGATGCAGGCCGAACTCGGCCGGCGTCGGGCGTACCTGCACCTGTGCCGGTGGACCTCGCTCGGGCTGAGCCTGATCGAGGCGATGGCGATCGGCATGCCGGTGGTCGTACTCGCCGCGACCGAGGCGGTGGTCGCGGTGCCACCGGACGCGGGGGTGCTCTCCACCCGGGTCGACACCCTGCTGGCAGCGGCCGCGCACCTGATCGACCAGCCCTCGGCGGCACACCGGCTCGGCGTCCGGGCCCGAGAGGCCGCCCGGACCCGGTACGGCCTGGACCGTTTCCTCACCGACTGGGACCGGCTGCTGGAGGAGGAGCTATGCGGATCGCGATGATCTCGGAGCACGCCAGTCCGCTCGCCACGCTGGGCGGGGAGGACGCCGGTGGGCAGAACACGCACGTCGCCGAGCTCTCCGCCGCGCTGGCCGCGGCCGGGCACGACGTACGGGTCTACACCCGGCGGGACAGCACCGACCCGCCCGAACTCGTACGGATGCTGGACGGGGTGGCCGTGGTGCACGTACCGGCCGGGCCACCCGAGCCGATCGTGAAGGACGCGCTGCTGCCGTACATGAAGGAGTTCAGCCGGTGGCTGGTCGCGGCGTGGCGGCGCGACGACTGGGTGCCGGACGTCGCGCACGCGCACTTCTGGATGAGCGGCCTGGCGGCGATCACCGCCGGCCGGCAGACCGGGGTGCCGGTGGTGCAGACGTACCACGCGCTGGGCACGGTCAAGCGGCGGCACCAGGGGGCGGCCGACACCAGCCCGGCCCGCCGGATCGGTTACGAGCGCGCCCTGGGCCGGGCGATGGACCGGGTCATCGCGCAGAGCCAGGACGAGGTACGCGAACTGGTCCGGATGGGCGTGCCGCAGGACCGGATGGTGGTCGTGCCGTCCGGGGTGAACGTGGAGAACTTCTCCCCGGCCGGTCCGGTCGCGCAGCGGCAGCCCGGCCGGGCCCGGGTGCTGACCGTCGGCCGGCTGGTGGAACGCAAGGGCTTCCAGGACGTGATCCGGGCGATGCGCGCCGTCCCGGACGCCGAGTGCGTGATCGTCGGCGGGCCGCCGGAGGAGTTGCTCGGCGAGGACCCGCAGGCCCGCCGGCTGCGGGCGCTGGCCCGCTCGTGCGGTCTCGCCGACCGGGTACGCCTGGTCGGTGCCGTGCCCCGCGAGGAGATGCCCCGGTGGTACCGGTCGGCGGACGTGCTGGTCGCCGCCCCCTGGTACGAACCGTTCGGGCTGACCCCGCTGGAGGCGATGGCGTGCGGGGTGCCGGTGATCGGCACCAGGGTCGGCGGGCTGATCGACACCGTCGTCGACGGCCGGACCGGTGACCTGGTGCCGCCCCGCGATCCGGGCGCGCTCGGCGTCGCCATCGCCGACCTGCTGGCCGACCGGACCCGCCGTTTCGCCTACGCCCAGGCGGCCCTGGACCGGGCCCGCCAGCAGTACTCGTGGCGGCGTGCGGCGGCGGAGGTCGGCGGTGTCTACACGGCGGTCAGCGAGGTGCGTCGGCCGAGCGGGGTGGTGGCCTGATGGCGCACTCCACCGAGGTGATCGACGCGCACCTCGCCGGCTTGGCCTCGGCGCTGCTGCCGTACCGGCAGGTGGCGGGCGATCTGGCCCGCTGGGGTGACGAACTGGCCGACCGGCTCGCCCGGGGCGGGCGGTTGCTGGTCGCCGGCAACGGTGGCAGCGCCGCCGAGGCTCAGCACCTCGCCGCCGAACTGGTCGGCAAGCTGCGGGCGGACCGGGCGCCGCTGTCGGCGATCGCGCTCAGCGCGGAGACCTCGTCGCTGACCGCGATCGGCAACGACTACGGCTTCGAGGAGGTCTTCGCCCGCCAGGTACGCGCACACGGCCGCCGCGACGACATCCTGCTCCTGCTCTCGACCAGTGGCCGCAGCGCCAACCTGATCCGCGCGGCGCGGGCCGGACGGGAGGCGGGACTGCGCTGCTGGGCGTTCACCGGCCCGGTGCCGAACCCGCTGGCCGAGGTCTGTGCCGAGGTGCTCGCCGTACCGTCGCCGGATCCGCAGGTGGTGCAGGAACTGCACCTCGTCTCGGCGCACCTGCTCTGCGAGTACGTCGAACTGGCGTTGCCGACCGCGCTCGGCGTACCGGCCGGGTACGCCGCGCTGCCGCTGGTCGACCCGACCGTGGCTCCGGCACCGGTCGACCCGACGTTGGTCGACGCACCGCTGGTCGATCCCGATCCGGTGGTGCCGGAACTGATCGAACCGCCGGTGGTGGAGCGGGAACCGGGCGGGTGGCAGCCGGGGGAGCACCGGCCGGTGCGGTCGCGGCGTACGCACAGCCGGGGGCCGAACGGGCGAGGGGCCGGGCCGTGACCGGGCGGCTGGTGGTCATCGGCGACACCCTGCTCGACCGGGACGTGGAGGGGGTGGTCAACCGGCTCTGCCCGGATTCGCCGGTCCCGGTGCTGGACGAGAGCACCCACGTCGACCGGCCCGGTGGCGCCGGGCTCGCCGCCCTCTTCGCGGTCGGGCAGGGCTTCGAGGTCGCCCTGGTCACCGCGCTCGCCGACGACGCCGGTGGGGCCCGGTTGAGCAGCCTGCTCACCGCCGCCGGGGTGCAGGTGTACGCGCTGCCGCTGCCCGGTGCCACGCCGGAGAAGATCCGGCTGCGGACCCGTGGCCGGGTGCTGCTGCGCCTCGACCGGGGCGGTGCCGCCGGTCCGCCGGGTGAGCCGAGCGAAGCCGTACTGGACCTGCTCGCCGGGGCGGCCGGCATCCTGGTCAGCGACTACGGGCGGGGAGTCGCCGCCCAGCCGACGCTGCGGGCGGCGCTGGCGGCGGCGACCGCACCGGTGGTCTGGGACCCGCACCCGCGTGGCCCGGCGGCGGTGCCCGGTGTGCGGCTGGCCTGCCCGAACGAGGTCGAGGTACGCGAACTGGCCGGCGGTACGCCCGGCGCGTCCCGCCTGATCACCGCGTCCCGGGGGGCGAACGGGCTGCGTCAGCGTTGGCGGGTCGGCGCGGTAGCGGTGACCCTCGGCGGGGACGGCGCGCTGCTCTGCCACGCCGGCTCGACGCCGCTGGTGGTGCCGTCGCCGACCAGTGCCGACGGGGACACCTGCGGGGCCGGGGACCGGTTCGCCGCCGCCGCGACCGTGGCGCTGGCCCGTGGGGCGCTGGTGTCCGAGGCGGTGCAGCAGGCGGTCGCCGAGGCGTCCGCGTACGTGGCCGGTGGCGGGGTGGCGGCGGCCGTACCGGCCCCGGTTCCCGAGCCGGTGGCGGTTCCCGTCCCCGACGGTGGGCCGCGCATCGGTGCGGCGGCGGCCGGTGCGCTGGTCGCCGAGGTCCGCGCCGCCGGGGGAACGGTGGTCGCCACCGGTGGCTGCTTCGACCTGCTGCACGCCGGACACGTGGCGACCCTGGAGGCGGCCCGCAGGCTCGGCGACTGCCTGATCGTCTGCGTCAACTCCGACACCAGCGTCGCCGGGCTGAAGGGCCCGGACCGCCCCCTGGTCCCGCAGTACGACCGCAGCCGGCTGCTGGCCGCGCTCGGCTGCGTCGACGCGGTGGTCGTCTTCGACGAGTCCACCCCGCACGCGTCCCTGTCCTGGTTGCGCCCGGACATCTGGGTCAAGGGCGGTGACTACGGCACCGGCGGCGGGGACGAACCGGACCTGCCCGAGGCCGAGATCGTCCACCGCTGGGGCGGGCACACGGTGGTGGTGCCGTACCTCGACGGCCGGTCCACCACCGGCATGATCGCGCTGGCCCGGACGGCCGCGCGACGCCCGACGGGAGGAGCGCGATGACGGACGCAGGAGTCCCGACCGACGCAGGAGTCCCGACCGACGGAGGAGCGCGATGACCGCAACGATGCCGGGCGCGGGTCCGGCCGTACTGGTCAGCGGGGGGGCCAGCGGGCTGGGCGCGGCGGTGGTCACGGCGGTCGCCAAGTCCGGCGGCCGGCCGTACGTGCTGGACCGGCGGGCACCCGCCGACGGGGTGCCGTGGGTCGAGTGCGACCTGGCCGACACCCGTGCCGCCGAGCAGGCCACCCGCGACCTCGCCGAGCAGGCCGGTGGACTCGACGGGCTGGTCACCGCCGCCGGGATGGACGTGCCCGGCCGGTTGGCCGACCTGCCCGCCGAAACCTGGGAACGGGTCGTCACGGTGGACCTGCTGGCCACCGTCGCGGTGGTCCGGGCGGCGTTGCCGTACCTGGAACGCTCACACGGGACGGTGGTCACCGTCGCCTCGACGCTGGGCGTGAAGGCGGTCAGCGACGCGACCGCGTACTGCGCGGCGAAGTTCGGGGTGGTCGGCTTCACCCGGGCGCTCGCCGCCGAACTGGCCGGCTCGGTCGGGGTGACGCTGCTGGTGCCGGGCGGGATGCGGACGGCCTTCTTCGACGAGCGCACGGAGCAGTACCGGCCGGGCGCCGACGCGGTGCTCAACGACCCGGCGAGTGTGGCGGCCTCGGTGCTGTTCGCGCTCAGCCAGCCACCCGGCTGCGCGATCCGTGAACTCGTGGTGTGTGCCGAGCAAGAGACGTCGTACCCGTGATCCTGGTCCTGCGGGCCCTCGGTGTCGGTGACCTGGCGACCGCGGTGCCGGCGCTGCGTGGCCTGCGCGCCGCGTTCCCGGACCGGACGCTGGCGTTGGCCGCGCCGGCCTGGCTGGGGCCGCTGGTCGACCTGGTCGGCGGCGTCGACCGGCTGGTGCCGACCGACGGCCTGGACGACGTCGAGTGGCCGGGTCCGGCGCCGCACTGGGCGGTGAACCTGCACGGGCGCGGCCCGCGTTCGCACCGGCTGCTGCGGGCCGCCGGGCCGCAGCGGCTCTGCGCGTTCCACAACCCGGAGGCCGACCACACCGACGGCCCGCCGTGGTCGGCCGACGAGCACGAGGTGGACCGCTGGTGCCGGCTGCTCGACTGGTACGACATCCCGACCGACGCCGGTGACCTGTCCCTGCGCCGGCCCAGCCCGCACCGGGTGCCGGTCGGTGTGACAGTGGTCCACCCGGGCGCCAAGATCGCCGCCAAGCGCTGGTCGCCGGGGCGGTTCGCGGCGGTCGCCCGGGAACTGGGCCGCTCCGGTCACCGGGTGGTGGTCACCGGCTCCGCCGCCGAACGCGACCTCGCCGAACAGGTGGCCCACCGGGCGGGTCTGCCCGGCACCGCCGTACTCGCCGGCCGGCTCGACCTGTCCGGGCTGGCCGCGGTGGTCGCGCACAGCCGGCTCGTGGTCAGCGCCGACACCGGCGTGGCGCACCTGGCCACCGCGTACGGCATCCCGTCGGTGGTGCTCTTCGGCCCGGTCCGCCCCGAGCACTGGGGCCCACCGGCCGACCGCCCCTGGCACCGCGCCCTGCGGGCGGCGTCGGCCGTCCCCGCCGTCGACCCGGAGCTGCCCGAACTCGATCCCGAGGTGCCGGACTCGGTGCCGGTCGAGGGTGACAGCGAACGGTTCCGGCCCCATCCGACGCTGGCCGCGATCGGGATCGAACAGGTGCTCGCCGCCGTGGAGGAGGTCGACCACATTCGACCGGCTCGGACGGCGGGGCGATCGGTGGCCTGGGACCGCCATGCGGTTGCGACGTAGCGATCCGGCGACCCCCGGATACGGGCGCCGCCGCCGTGGTCGCGGCGTGGGCTTCGTCGACCAGGCTGGTCGGCCGATCCGTGACCGGGAGGTGCTGGAACGGCTGCGGGGACTGGTGATCCCGCCCGCGTGGCGGGACGTCTGGATCTGTTCGCATCCGGCCGGGCACATCCAGGCCACCGGCATCGACGCCGCCGGCCGCAAGCAGTACCTCTACCACCCGTTGTGGCGGGTGCGGCAGGACGAGGCGAAGTTCGACCACGTCCTGGAGGTGGCCGCTCGGCTGCCGGTGCTGCGGCAACGGGTCGGCGCCGACCTGGCCGGGCGGGGGCTGGGTCGGGAACGGGTCCTCGCGACCGTGACGAGCCTGCTCGACTCCGGCACCTTCCGGATCGGCAGCGACCAGTACGCGGCCGGCGACGATCCCACGTTCGGGGTCGCCACGCTGCGCCCCGAGCACACCCGCGCCCGACGCGGCTGTGTGGTGTTCGAGTTTCCGGCCAAGGGCGGCATCGCCCAGGTGCAGCGGGTCGACGACCCCGGCCTCTGTGCAGTGCTGCGGGACCTGCGCAAACGGCGGCGCGACGCGGACCGGCTGTTCGGCTACTGGGACGGGCACGGCTGGCGGGACGTACGCAGCGACGAGATCAACGAGTATCTGCGGGCGGCCAGTGGTGGCGAGATGACCGCGAAGGACTTCCGCACCTGGCACGCCACGCTCCGGACGTCGCAGGCGTTGGCCCGGCTGGGCCCGGAGCGGTCGGAGACGAGACGCAGGCGGGCCGTTGCCGGGGTCATGCGCGAGGTGGCCGAACTGCTCGGCAACACCCCTGCCGTGGCCCGGGCGTCGTACGTGGACCCGAGGCTGATCGACCGTTACCACGACGGCCGGACGATCGAGATCGACCCGTCCGCCCCGCCGGAGGCGATCGAGCGAGCGGTGATCGACTTCCTGTCGGACTGAACACCGTCCTGTTGTGCCCTCACCCCGGACGGGGACTGAGTCCCGCCACGGTCAGGCCGAGCAGCCGGTTCGCCTCGGTCGCCGGGTCGGGGTGGTGCTCCGTGGCCAGCGCGATGCCGGTGATCAGTGTGAGCAGGTCGGTGATGGTCACGTCCGGTGCCACCGTGCCGTCGCGCACCGCGCGGCGTACCAGTGGTTCGCCCGCCTCGGTGAGCTGCGCGGTGGCGCAGTGCTCGTGTGCCTCCTCGGGATCGGCCACCCGGTCGCGGGTCAGTGCCATGGCCAGCCCTCGGATGGAGGCGGCGGAGGCGGTGACGGCGCTCAGCCACTCCAGCAGCGCGGCCCGCGTGTCGGCCGCACCGGACAGGTCGCGGGCCCGGGCGGCCAGGGTTTCGACCCGTGCGGAGAAGACCGCCGCCAGCAGTGCGTGGCGGCTGGGGAAGTGCCGGCGCACGGTGGCCGATCCGACTCCCGCGATCCGGGCGATCTGTTCCAGGGACGCGTCGGCGCCGTACGCGGCGATCTCCTCCTCGGCGACGGCGAGCAGGCGCGCGTAGTTGCGCCGGGCGTCCGCGCGCTGGCCGGACATGGGCGTCACCTCGAAGCTTGCTAAGTGGCGGGGTCCTCCGTATCTTAGCGAAGCATAAACGGCGGCCCCCGCCGTTTAACGAGTGTGCACCACAGGAGAGACCCCATGACTACCGATTCCGCACCCGTCCTGGTCACCGGCGCCACCGGCCGGCAGGGCGGCGCCACCGCCCGTGCCCTGCTCGCGACCGGTGTCCCCGTCCGGGCGCTGGTCCGCGACCCCGCAACCGACCGGGCGAGGGCCGTCCAGGCGCTCGGCGCCGAACTGGTCACCGGCGACCTGCACGACCGCGACTCGGTGACCAGGGCCGCGCAAGGAGCCCGAGCCGTCTTCTCGGTCCAGATGGCCGAGTTCAACGGAGCGGCCTTCGACTTCGACGGTGAGCTCACCCAGGCCGTCAACCTGATCGAGGGTGCGCTGGCCGCAGGGGTGCCGCAGTTCGTGCACACGTCCGTCTCCGGCGCCAGCCGGTACACCGAGATCCCCGGCTGGGCCGAGGGCCGCTGGGCGTCGATCGCGGCTCCCCTCGGCACCAAGGCCAGGATCGAGGACCGCGTACGCGAGGCGGGCTTCCCGCGCTGGACGCTCCTCAAGCCGGGCTTCTTCATGGACAACTTCCTGCCCTCCATGGCCTTCCTGTTTCCCCGGGGCGTCGAGGGCGGCCTGGTGAGTGTCCTGAAGCCCGACACCCGGCTCTCCCTGGTCGCGACCACGGACATCGGCAGGGCGGCCGCCGCCGCCATCACCGCACCGGACCGGTTCACCGGGGTCGAGTTGGAGTTGGCGAGCGACTACCTGACGATGACCGAGATCGCCGGGGTTCTCTCCCGCGCCCTGGGCACCGAGCTGACCGCGCCCGAGATGACGGTGGAGCAGGCGAGCGCGGCGGGGATGCCGGGAATGGGCGCCTCCCACGACTTCATGAACGTGTCCGGCCAACCCGCCCGCCCCGAGTACGCGCGGGCCCTCGGCATCCCGCTCACGACCTTCGAGGAATGGGCGCAGGAACACCTCCGCACCACCGCCTGACACCGCACTCCCTCGGGTCTGTGGCGCGGGGGACGCGACAGACCCGAGGCGGAACTCCCCCGACCCGTTACGCCGCGACCCGGACGACGGACTTGCCCGCGTCCGGGGTGGCCTGGTTCGCGATCATCCGAGGCACCTCTTCGAAGCCGTACACCGAACCGACCGGCGTCGTGATCGCGCCTTGCGCGGCCAGGTCGGCGAGCCGGTCCCAGACGGCGGCCTCGATCAGCGGCTCGTCCTGCGGAACGGCCAGCACACCGACCGCCGTCTGGTTGCCCAGCATCAGCTCCAGCGAGTTCAGCGCCACGGGTGCGCCGCTCGCCAGGCCGATGATCGCGATGCGGCCGTCGCGGGCCAGGCTCTTCATGGCCGTGGCGGCGGTCTCGCCGCCCACCGGGTCGTAGATGACGTCCACACCCCGCCCGTTCGTGATCTCGGCGATCCGGGCGGTGAGGTCGTCCGCGCGGTAGTTGATCCCGTGGTCCGCGCCGTACCGGGCGCAGAACCCCAGCTTCTCCGCGCTGCCCGCCACCGCGATCACGATCGCCCCCAACGCCTTGCCGAGCTGGACGGCGGTCACACCGCTGCTACCGGACGCGCCCAGAATCAGCAGCGTCTGGCCCGCCTCGACCGGTGCGCGCTCGACCAGACCCGCGTATGCCGTCCGGAACCCTATCGGGAAGCCGCCGGCCTGCTCGTCGGTCATCCCCGGCGGGATCCGGATGGTCGACCCCTCCCGCAGGTACGCGTAGTCGGCGTACCCGCCCCAGCCCTCCAGGAAGCCGGTGATACCCGCCACCTGGTCGCCCACCGCGAACCGTGAGCCAGATGGCACCGCGACGACCTCGCCAGCGGCCTCCTCGCCGAGCCCGAACGGAGGGGTGCCGAGCAGCGGGAACTGGCCCGCCGTCATCAGCGCGTCCGGGAAGCCGGCACCGGCCGTGCGCACCCGCACGAGCAACCGATCGGCTGGCGGCTCCGCCCAGGTCATCTCTTGCAGCTCGATCGCCTGATCGGGTGGGCCGAAGCGAACCACTCGCCACGCACGCCCTGAGAACATCTCGCACCTTCTCGCCTCGTTCGACGCCGACCCCCAGCACGATCCTGCCGGCAGTCCGCCCCACCCGTGACGGCTTTTGTCGTACGACCCCGGAGGTGGTGCTTGCCGGACGGGCCGGCTGGGCGGGTCAGGTGAGCAGGACGATCCGGTGTCGGTCGCCGGCGGGCAGCGCGATCAGGAAATCCCGGCCGGGGGCGATCCGCTCGATCCGCTCGGCCAGTACGAGCGCCCCTTTGACCGCGTCCGTCCGGCTCAGGGTGGCGAGCGCCAGCAGGTCGACCGCGTCGACCGCGCGCCGGGGGATCCTGGACTTCCCGCCCGTCGGCGTGCGGTCGCCCGAGCCCACCACCGTCGCGCCTTGCTCAAGACGCCCCGGCGCATGCGGCCGGGTGGGAGGTCAGTGGGTGAGCTGGCCGCGGATGGCGGCGGCGCCGGACTCGGCGAGCCAGTCGGCGAAGGTTCGCATTCCGGGGTGGATGATCCGCAGTGCTTCGATGTCGGCGTGCCAGCGGTCACCGGCCAGCCAGCGGTTCCTGGTCTCGGCGACCTCCGCGCTGATCGCGGCGGCCTCGTCGTCGGTGAGCTGCTCGTACCGGATCGGGATGCCGGTGGCCGCGCTGATCGCGGCGGCGGCCTCGACCGGGGTTGGCTGGTCACCGGCCAGTTCCAGCGTTCGTCCGGCGAATCGGGCCGGGTCCGCGAACGCGAGCGCGGCGAACTCGGCGATGTCTTCCAGCGCGATGATCTGCATCGGCTCGTGCGGCGGGAACAGGTGCCGGTGCACGCCGTCGGCGATGCCGTCGATGCCGATCGGCCCGACGCCGAGATAGTTGGTCATGAACCGGACCGGCCGCAGCACGGTGGGCAGCGCGATGTGGTCACGCAGGTACTGCTCGATCAACGCCTTTCCCGCCGCACCCTGCGATGTTGTCGATGTCGAGGCGACGGTGCTGAACACCACCTGTTCGATTCCGGCTGCGGCCACCGCGTCGATGAGCACCCGGCCGCGGGCCACTTCGAGATCCGGATCGAGTCCGGCGGGGCCGAAGGCCACGGGCGGTATGGCGAACACGGCGGTGGTGCCGTCGAGGGCGGGCGGGAGGCTCGCCGGATCGTCGAAGTCGCCGCGTACGAGTTGGGCACCGGCTGTCGCCAGCGCGGCGGCGGCTGCTCCGGTCGTGTCGCGCACCAGGGCGCGTACCGGCCGTCCCTCGGCGAGCAGGCGCCGTGCGGTGGCGCCACCCTGCTTGCCGGTGGCGCCGGTGACGAGGATCGGGGAGCGGGGGTGGGTCGGTGTCGGAGTGCTCATGGCGTCCCTTCGCGAGATGCGTGATACTGGCAACGATCCGGAACGATCCACCCGGTTCCACGGCACGGACAAGGATTACGTGACATGACGGCAGTGCCGGTTCCCGTACCCGGTGCCACACCGGCCGGACGCGCCGATGCCCGGCGCAACCGGGAGATCGTGCTGCGGACCGCGACGCGGGTCTTCGCCGACGAAGGGCTGGAGGTGTCGCTCGGCCGGATCGCGCAGCGCGCCGGGGTGGGCGCCGGCACCGTCTACCGGCACTTCCCGAGCAAGGAGATCCTGGTCGAGGCGGTGCTCACCGAACACGTCGAGAGCCTGGTCGACGCCGCCGACCGGTGGGCCGGCCGCGCCGCACCCGGTGACGCGCTGTTCGGGTTCCTGTTCGAGGTGATCGAGAAGGCGGCTGGCCGCCAGCACGTCTGCGACGCGCTCACCGCCGACCAGGGCTGGCCGCACGCCATGCTGGCCACGGCGACCCGGCGCTTCGACGAGGCGCTGGACCGCCTGCTGTTCAACGCGAAACAGGCAGGTGCGATCCGCGCCGACGTGCAGGCCGACGACCTGGCCGCGCTGGCCGTCGGCGCCGCCGCACTGCGGTCGGCGCACCGGAGCCGAGCCCGAGGCATGCGACTGGTACGGCTGCTGCTGGACGGACTGCGTACGCCGGCTGTCACGGAAGCCCTCGCATTTCGTGACACGCCCTCGGCTCGACGTCACGAAACCACCGTCCACACCGTCGAACACTGCGTGGAATGCGGCGCCCGGCTGCGCATCCGGACCACCGGTCGGCCACCCCGCTACTGCGGCCCGACCTGCCGCCAGCGCGCCCGCCGCCGCCGCGTCGGCAGCTGACCGTCGTCCGGCGGGCGGATCACCGCATCCCGTGTTCAGGCAAGCCTTCTAGGATCGGCCGGTGAAATCGCCGTCGCTGCCGCCGGGAACCCTCGACCGTATGCCGGGGCTGGCCGATCTCGGCCGGACCGCCACCCGACTGCACCCGCGTCCCGGAGCGGTCGGCGTGCGGGACAGCCACGTCGGCGGACCGCTGCGGTGGCCGGCGGACGAACCCTGGCCCACCTGCGAGCACCCGTACAGCGTGCACGAGGAGGTGCCGATCCCGGCCGGGCTGGTGCAACGGATGCGGGCCGCCGAAGCCCGGCGTACGGTCGCCCACCAGCTCGCCGACGGCGAGCGTGAGCTGCGCGACGAGATCGCCGACCTGGTCGGGCCCGGCTTCTCCGGTTGGGGCGCGCGCGACGGCGGCCCGATGGTCGGCCACCGGTACGTCACCCGCCCGCACCCCACGCCGAACCCGATGCTGCCGGTGGCCCAGTTGCGCGCCGACGACATCCCGGACCTGCCCCGACCCGGTGGCGCCGACCTGCTCCAGGTGCTCTGGTGCCCGTTCGAGCACCGGCAGACCCACAACTGGGGCCCGACGGTACGCCTGCACTGGCGTCGCGAGTCGGAGCTGACCGAGATCCTGACCGAGCCGCCGACCGGCGAGATCGGCAACGAGGTCTACCGGCCCCGGCCGTGCCGCCTGCACCCGGAACAGGTCGTGGAGTACCCGTACCCCGACGAGTTGCCGGAGCACCTGCGGGAACACGTGGACGTCGACTACGTCAGCAGGTTCATGGTGCCCGGCTGGAAGGTCGGCGGGTACGCCAACTGGAGCGTCACCGACCCGTGCGAGACGCCCTGCCCGAACTGCGCCGGTCCGACCACGTTGACCCTGGTCCTCGACTCGAAGGAGTACGACGGCGGCACCCGTGACCGGTGGCGCCCGGTGCAGGAACAGCACCTGGAGTGGGCCGACCCGGAGCGCTTCGACTCGCAGGAGCCGACCGGCATCCAGGCCGGCAGGTGGGGAGCGCTACGGATCTTCACCTGTCAGCGCTGCCCGGACACCCCGTACCTGCTCGACGTGCAGTGACCCGGCCGCTCAGTCAACCGCCGCCCGGAACCAGTCGACCAGCACTTCCAGCACTCGCCGACGACCGTCGAACATGGCCAGGTCGTCGCGGCTGTCGTACTGCTGGCTGCGGTCGGGGTTGTGCCGGTCGAGGGCGGCGAGCATGCCGGGGGCGAGCCAGAAGTACTTCGCGGCGGCACCGAGCATGATCGCCCGGCGTACGTCCGTGGCCGGCACCGCCGGGGCGAGGCCGCGCGCATAACCGGCACGGACCGCGTCGGCCACGTCGTCGAGCAGGTCAACCTCGACCAGCCCGTCGAAGAAGGTGTCCAGGATCAGGTTGGCGGCGTCCTCACCGATCGGCCCCGGCCCGACGAAGGTCCAGTCGAGCAGCACCGGCCCACTCTCGTCGACGATCAGGTTCATCGGCCACACGTCGTGGTGGCCCAGCGTCCGGGGCAGCGCGTCGGTGGCGGCGAGTACGTCGTACCGCCGTTCCCAGAGCGACCGCAACCCCGCGCGAAGGTCCTCGGGCCAGGTCTGCACCGCGGTCGGATGGTCCCAGCGCACCGTCTCCGGCACCGGCCGCGACGTCGTGTACGCCCGCAGCCAGTCCCGCGACAGCCACCGCGGCGCCGACTCCCGCCCCAGCCAGGCCGCGTGTGCGACGCCCAGCCGGTAGCCGAACTCGCCCAACTGCTCCGGCGAGCACGCCGTCCCGGCCCGCCCGGCGACGTCCTCCAGCCACAGTGCCACCGACCCGTCGGCCCGGTCGACCGAGTCGAGCAGCACCGGTGCCCGGATGCCGGCCGCCGCGTACGCCCGCGCCGCCAGTCCGGTCCGGTAGGCGAGCACCTCGCGGCGCCAGTAGTTCCAGTGACCGGGATCGTCGCTGGTCGCCCAGTGTGCGGGGTGGTCGTCGCGCCGGTTCGGTGTCGCGATCTTCACAATGGCGGTGTCGGTGTCGCGTCGTACCCGCCAGATGCCGCCGGTGGCCGCGTTGAACGGGTTGTGTCCCAGCGGCTCCACCGACCAACCGGGCCGGATCAGGTCATCGGTCGGCTCCGGCACCGGACCAGCCTAGGCCCTGCGCCGTCGATACAACCCATGCCGTACGGTCGTCCAACTCGTCCTCCCAGTACCGTCTCAGCACCGCGGGCACGTCGCCGCGCAGCGCCTCACGTACCAGCTGCAACTCCTCGGCGGTCAGCGGGAGGGCGGGGAAGGACCGACCGACCTCGGCAGCGAACGCCGACCCGCGCCGGGCCAGCGACGGGGCGAGCGCCACATAGGCGGTGACGTACGGCGCGACAAGCTCCCGTTGCGTCAGCGACCAGAGCCCGGCGGCCAGCGCCCGGAAGCGGCGTACGGAGACGTCGGGGTCCTCGGTCATCGCCGCCCAGGCAGCCGATTTCGCCTCGGCGGTGGGGCGGGCGGCCAGTGCGGTGACGGCACCGAGATCACCGCCGGCAGTGCCGTCCCGCAGCCGCTCGGCCTCGATCTCCGGTGCCTCGACGCCGCCGAACTCGGCCAGCCGGCGTACGACTGCCCAGCGCAGCTCCGGGTCGAGCGTCAACCCCTGGTCGGTCGCGTCCGCGTCCAGCCAGCGCCGCAACAGCGCGGTGTCGCTCGTGGTCCGGGCCAGCCCGCGGGCCAGCGCGACCGCGCGCTGCTCGTCCGGCTCGCCGTCGACCGCGCATGCCGAGGCGACCACCTCCAGCGCGGCGGGTACGTCCGAGGGCGGTAGCACGCGGCGTACCAGGTCGTTCAGGGTCCGGTCGAGGGCGGCGGTCACCAGGGTCGGCGACGGCTCGCGCGGCAGCTGTCGCGCCAGCAGTTCCAGGTGCGCGGCCGGCGGCACCCGGTCGAGCACCATCGCCCACAGCACCGACCGCACGAGCGGGTCCGGCAGGTCGGCCAGCCCACGCGCGACGGTGTCGTAGGAGAGGGGGTCCAGTTCGATCCGGGCGAAGGTCTCGCCGTGCGCGTTGGGCACCACGACCAGCCCGGCCCACTCCGGCAGCTCCAGCGGCTCGTCCGCGAGGTCGACCAGCCGCGTGCCGATCGGCTCCAGCGACGTGGTGTACGCCGCGACGGTGAACCGGTGTGGCCGTACACCGTCACGCGTCAGCACCGGAACGTCGTCGGTGCGCGAGACCCGGATCGTGTCGTGGCCGGACTGCCGCAGCCACACCTCGGCCCAGCCGCGCACGTCGCGCGGCGAGGCGGCGTCGAGCGCCGACAGCAGGTCCTTCAGCGTGGCGTTGGCGAACCGGTGCGCGCTGAGGTGCGCGTTCACCCCGGCCAGGAAGTCCGCCGGCCCCAGCCAGGTCACGAGCTGGCGTACGACCGCGTTTCCCTTGCCGTAGGAGATGGCGTCGAAGATCGTGGTGCCGGTGTCCACGTCGGGCACGTCCTCGGCGGCCGGTGCGACCGGGTGCGTGGAACGGCGCCGGTCGGCGAGGAAGGCCCCGGGCTTGTACGCCGCCTCGAACGACACCCGGGTGCCGGCGTACCCGGCCGCGGTCTCGGCCACCTCGAACCCCATGTAGTCCGCGAAGGACTCGTTGAGCCACGCGTCCTCCCACCAGACCGGGGAGACCAGGTCGCCGAACCACATGTGCGACATCTCGTGCGCGATCACCATCGCGCGGCGCCGGCGGTCGTCGTCGGTGACCCGCTCGCGCGGCAGCATGGACTCGTTGAACGTGACACAGCCCGGACACTCCATCGCGCCCCAGTTGAGCTCGGGCACGAAGACCTGGTCGTAGGAGTCGAACGGGAACGGCTCGGAGAAGATCTTGGCGTAGTGGTCGAAGCAGACCTCGGTCACCCGCCGCAGCTCGGCGGCGTCGCGCTCCAGCTCGGCGGCGAGCGAGCGGCGGGCGTGCCAGCCCATGGGCAGGCCGTGGTACTCCCACCTCACCGAGTGGTACGGACCCGCCGCGACAGCGACCAGGTCGCACGGGATCGGCGGGGTGGTGGCGAACTCGAACCGGCCCCCGTCGGCTACCGTGGGCCGTCCGTTCGACAGGACCGTCCACGCCGGATCCGCGACCACGCTCACCGTGATCGGAGCCTTGAGATCGAGCTGGTCGAAGCAGGCGAACAGGCGCTGGGTGACGTCCAGGCCGAGATAGCCGCCGACGTACCGCTCCCCGTCCACCGGGTCGGTGAAGGTGTGCAGACCCTCGCCGTCGGTGACGTATCGCAGCCGCGCGTCCACCACCACCTCGTGCAGGCCGGGGGCCAGGCCGTCGAGCGGGATCCGGCGTCCGTCGTACGCCGGCGCGGCGGTCGAGCCGTCGAGCGTCACGTGCAGCGACTCGGCCCGGTGCAGCTCCATGAACGTGTCGCCACCACTGGTGCGGAACCGCACGGTGACCTGGCTACGGAAGGTGTCCGGGGACGTGACGTCGAGCGCGAGATCGTACGAGACCTCGGAGAGCACGGCGGCCCGAGCACGGGCCTCGTCGAGGGTCAGCGACATCCCGACAGGCTATCCGGCCCGTCCCGTAGCGGCGGCTGCGGCGAGGAGGCGGGCGAGTTCGGCCGGCTCGGTGTGCATCGGCCAGTGGCCGGAGTTGATGTCGACGAAGTCGAGGTGGGTGACCTTCGCGAGTTCGGGCACCTCGCCTCCGTCGATCCACTCCTTGGCCTGGGCAGGGGTGAACTCGGGACAGACGAGGACGACCGGCACGTCGAAGCGTCGCTCGTCGGTCAGCCGTACGACACCCGTGGCCACGCCGCCGGGAACGGGGATCGCGGCGGCCGCGATGGCGCGCCTGGTCTCCTCGTCGAGGTCGACCGAGTCCGGTCCCTCGAAGGCGGCCCAGCCGGGAAAGGGCATGACGCCGTCGCGCAGCTCGAAGAAGTCGGCGTAGGGCTTCCCGTCGTCGGTCGGGAAGCCACCGATGAGGACGACCTTGGAGATCTTCTCCGGTCGCGCGTCGGCGGCCAGCCAGGCCAGGGTGCAGGCCGCCGAGTGCCCGACCACCATGGGCCTGCCAGAGGCCGAGTCCACGGCGGCGAGCACGGCCGCCACCTGGTCGTCGAGCGTGGCGGAGGTCGAGCCGTCGCCCTGACCGGGCAGGGTCAGCGGCACGGGGTTGTGGCCGAGTGACCGGAGTGTGGACGCGACATCGTCCCAGACGGATCCGTCGAGCCACAGGCCCGCGATGAGCAGGACATCCATGATCAATTCTCCTTTTCCTGCGCGGTCGGGTCACCGCGTGGTGCGTCGACGCGTCAAGCTACCCCCAATTCCGGACGATCTGCTGCCGGTTCAGCATGGCGATCGCCTAGCCTGCTCGGGTGTCGAGCGACCTCAGTCCCACCGCACGGGCGCTGCGCGCCCTGGAGATCCTCCGGGCCCGCCCCGGCACGACGGCCGACCAGCTCGCCGAGTCACTGGGCGTGACGGAGCGTGCGGCCCGCCGCTACATCGGGATCCTCCGGGAGGCCGGCATCCCGGTCGAGTCGACCCGTGGGCCGCACGGCGGGTATCGGCTCCGGCGCGGAACGAGGTTGCCGCCGATCGTGTTCACCCAGGCCGAGGCACTCGGGTTGGTCATGGCGGTGCTCGACGGCCAACCGGCCGCCACCGACGTCGACGACCCTGTCGGAGCCGCCCTCGGCAAGGTCATCCAGGCGCTGCCCGAGAACGTCGGACGACAGGCGGCCGCGCTGCGCGAGCACGCCTCGGCCACGCCCGACCGGCACTCCGCCCGCCCCGATCCCGCCACCACCAGCGCACTCGTCGCCGCCGTCGCGGCCAGACGCCGGGTACTGATCACCTACCGGAGCGACTCCGACAACGAGTGGCAGGCCGAAGTCGACCCCTGGGCGATCGTGGCCCGCCACGGGCGCTGGTACCTGCTCTGCCACTCCCACCGCGCAAACGCGATCCGCACCTACCGCCTCGACCGGGTCCGTACGGTCGGGCAGACCACGCACGAGTTCGAACCGCCCGACGACCTCGACCCGTTGGCGGCGCTGGAGGAGAACCTGGGCACCGGCTGGAAGTTCCCCACCCGCGTCGTGTTCCACGCACCACCGGCCGAGGTCGCACCCTGGATCCGACCTCCCATGGGCCAGCTCCGACCACTGGGGGACGGGTGCGTGCTCGTCGGCAGCACCCGCAACCCGGCCATGTACGCGCAGGAGTGGTTGGCGAGCGTGCCGTTCGACTTCCGCGTCGAGGGCGGGGACGAGCTGCGTGCCGCGGTCGCGGCGGTCGCGACGCGCTTCGCCGCAGCCCTGGCCCCCGGGCACACCTAGGAACGCAGGAACGGGACGAGTGCGGCGGCCAGTTGCTCCGGCGCCTCCTCGGCCATGTGGTGACCGCTTTCGATCGGCCCGCCGCCGCGCAGGTCGGATGCCCAGTCGCGCCAGATCCCGAGGACGTCGCCGTACAGGTCCTCCAGATCGTCGCCGCTGGACCAGAGGACCAGGGTCGGGCAGTCGATCCGTCGGCCGGTCGCCCGGTCCGCGTCGTCCGCCGCCCGGTCGACCCCGAGGCCGGCACGGTAGTCCTCCAGCATGGCCCGGACCGTGGCCGGGTCGTGGATCGCCGCCCGGTAGTCGGCGTGGTTCTCCGCGCCCATCCGGTCGGGATCGCCGCCGTACCAGGCGTCGGGGTCGGCGAGGATGGCCCGTTCGGGCTTGTCCGGCTGGGCGAAGAAGAACCAGTGCCACCAGGCGGTGGCGAACCCGCTCCCGGCTCTGGCCAGCGCCTCGCCGATCGGTACGCAGTCCAGCACGGCCAGGCCGGTGACCGCCGCCGGGTTGTCCAGGGCCAGCCGGGTGGCGACGTAGCTGCCCCGGTCGTGGCCCACCACGGCGAACCGTTCGTGTCCGAGCCGGCGCATCAGCTCCACCACGTCCCCGGCCATCGCCCGCTTCGAGTACGGCGCGTGGTCGGTGGTGGTGGCCGGCTTCGACGAGCGGCCGTACCCGCGCAGGTCGGGGCAGACCACCGTGTGCCCGGCCGCGACCAGCAGCGGCGCCACCCGGTGCCAGGTGGTGTGCGTACGCGGGTGGCCGTGCAGCAGCACCACCGGTGGCCCGACACCGCCGGTGCGTACCCGCAGCTCGGCGGGACCGACGTCGATCTTCTGCTGGTCGAAGCCCTCGAAGAACATGTGATCGGTCTTCCCGGACCGGGACACCGGCAATCCCCACAGCGCTCACCGGGTGGTGTGGACGGCGGTCCTACGGCGACAATGGGTCATGGGGATCATGGGGCCCGAGGATCCGGGCTGGACCGGGGCACTGCGCGAGGTCGCCGAGCGGCAGCGGGCCGAGCTGGACCTCCACCCGCCGCCCTGGCCGGTATACGGGCTCGCCGACTCGGTCGAGTCCGGCTGGCTCGCCGGTTGGTCCCGGCAGGACGACACGGCGATCTCCGTGGAGATCGGCTACGGGCTGCCGGTGGACGAGACCTGGCTGCTGGTGGAGACCCAACCGTGCACGGGTAGCTTCTTCCACTCACTCGACCGGCTGCTCGCCGACCAGTTCGCCGCGCAGGGGCGGGACTACCCGGTGCCCGGGGAGTTGCCGGCGGGATCGGGGCTGGACCTGCCGGAGGCGCCCCGGTCGGGGCCGGTACAGGTGACGGTCGACGGGACGCCGACGTCCGCGCGGGTCCAGCGGGTGGAGGCGTACGTGGTGTGGCGGGTCGTCCTCGACGAGGTGGTGGTGACCGTGACCGGGCGGGGCGTGTCGACGCTTCCCGCGCTGGTCCGCCTCACCGACCTCGACTCGTACGTCTCCCGGCGCGGCGAGCGCCTGGCCGCGCTCGACGCGGGCGTCCGGCCGGAGACCGTGCCGTTGACCGGCCCGGACGAGACCGAACCGCTCTGGGCGCATCACGGACTGCTGGCGATGACGATCGCCCACCGGGCGCGGGACGCGGCGCGACGGGCGCTCAACCGCCCGCACGGCCGGCTCGACGTCGACTGGGGACCGCGCTGGGACGCGGCGATCCGCCGGCAGCGGCAGCTCCGCGACCAGGGTACGGCCGACGCCCGTGACGCGGTGACGGCGATGGTCGCGCAGATCGGTGACCTCCAGGAGCGGGCGCCCTGGTGGCAGCGGGACGAGTTGCGGCGGCGGGCGTGCAACGAGGTGGTGTGGGTGACCGCGACCGGTGAGCAGAACGTCCGCAGCGCCGCCGCGCAGCGCGCCTGGTCGGTCCAGCGCGACGTCGGCCTCGACGCCTGGCAGCAGTGGGCCGACGAGCTGAGCTGACCCGAACTGGGCTGAGCCGGTCAGCGGGCCGGAGCGACGACGCCCCGACCCGCTGGTCGCGTCAGATCGCGCTCAGCCGGCGGGTTCGAGGATGACGACCGGGATCTGCCGGTCGGTCTTGGTCTGGTAGTCCTCGTAGGG
Organism: Micromonospora sp. NPDC049529; assembly: GCF_055586685.1. NCBI lineage: Bacteria > Bacillati > Actinomycetota > Actinomycetes > Micromonosporales > Micromonosporaceae > Micromonospora > Micromonospora sp. NPDC049529. The sequence goes on along the minus strand of NZ_JBVJHT010000019.1, from coordinate 81,164 downwards.
CGGGAAGACCGAGACCATGTTCCGCCACAGCGCCGGCTTCTCCTCCGGTGTGGCGGTGCGCGCCCGTGCGGCGAAGACGTCCGCGCCGACCTGGACCGTGACGTCCGGGTTGGCGGTCAGGTTCAGGTACCAGCTCGGGTGTTTCGGAGCCCCGCCGCTCGACGCGACCAGCAGCAGGTTGTCGCCGTCGCGGCCGTAGATCAGCGCGGTCCGGTGCAGCTTGCCCGACTTACGACCCCGGACGGTGAGCAGCAGCGTCGGGTAGCCGTTCCAGATCTGGCCCTCCTTGCCGTCGCTGTCCACGTACGAGCGGATGTGGTTGGCCACCCATTCGCTCGGGCTGTCCAGGATCTCTTCGGTCTCGTGCGCCGTCATCGTCTCCCTTTCTCGCGTTGGTCCGTCAGTCGTTGAGCACCTCGGCGAGCCGGTCCCGGAAGCGGCGCTCGGCGTCGCTGACGGCTTCGCCGCCGATGCCGAGGATGCCGCCGCTGGGCGCGGCCGACACCACCTTGTCGGCGATCTCCACCAACCAGTGCTCGTACGCGCCAACCTCGCCCTCGTGCACCTTGTTCCCGAGCAGGGTCACCGCGCTCTTGGCCCGCAGCAGCACGTCGCTGATCAATGCCTGGGGGTCGTCGGGCTCGATCACCGGCAGTTCCTCGCCGACCTCCGGGTCACCGGCGCGACTGATCGCCTCCAGGGCGACGGCGGCGACCAGTGGGCTGGCCGACTCCCGGCCGGCGGAGATCGCCTCCAGGCCGGCGGCGCTCTCGCTGCGGGTGCGCCGGGAGCCGTTCGACTCGGCGGCGCTCGCCGCGGTCAGCACCGCCTGCGGCAGGCCCACGAGCAGCCCCCACTCGTCGTCGGAGAACCCGAACTCGGTGAATACCGGCTGGTCGGTCACGGCATGCCCCTTTCCGTACATCGATCAACAAGCGAGCGTCCGGCGACCGACGAGATCGGGTACCGGACAGGGTTGGATCAGGTGACAGGTTAGATCAGGTCCGCCCCCACGGTGCGTTACCCCCGCGGGCGGTCGCGCGAAACGAGTCGCGGGGATCAGCGGCCACCCCGGCCGAACATCGAGCGGATCGCCGCGATCAGCAGAAGTGCCCCCAGCACCGCGCCGAGCAGCCGTACGCCGGGAACGTCGTACCAGCTTGTGTCCTGCGCGGCGAGCGGAATCCAACCCATCCGAGCATTGTCGTACGACTGCCGGAACGGCGCATCCCGCTAATAGAAAGGTTTATTGACTATTTCCTGGGCCGGTGTGACCATGGCAGCACGCGCCGCGACCGGACCGGCGCGTATTCACTGTGGAAAACGGGGGGTACGGAGCCTGATGAGCACACCGACGGGCGGCCTTTCGATTCTGGCCGCGGCGGTCCTGCAACCGGGTTTCGAGGGCAGTGCCACTCCGCCGGACTGGGTGCGCCGATGGCTCGGTGAGGGACTCGGCGGGGTCGCCCTCTTCGCCCGCAACGTACGCGACGCCGAGCAGGTCTCCGCGCTCACCGCCGCACTGCGCGCGGAGCGGCCGGACGTGCTGGTGGCGATCGACGAGGAGGCCGGTGACGTCACCCGGTTCGAATCCCGGCTCGGCAGCTCCCGCCCCGGCAACCTGGCCCTCGGCGCGATCGACGATCCGGACCTGACCGAACGGGTGGCCCGCGACCTCGGCGCCGAACTGGCCGCCGCCGGGATCACCCTGAACTACGCGCCGGTCGCCGACGTCAACTCCAACCCCGACAACCCGGTCATCGGCGTACGCGCCTTCGGTGCCGACTCGGCCCTGGTGGCCCGTCAGACCGCCGCCTGGGTACGCGGACTCCAGGCCGCCGGGGTGGCCGCCTGTGCCAAGCACTTCCCCGGGCACGGGGACACCAGCGTGGACTCGCATGTCGACGTACCCCGGATCGACGCGAGCCGGGACCGGCTCGACGCGGTCGAGTTGCCGCCGTTCCGGGCCGCCATCGACGCCGGGGTGCAGGCCATCATGACCGGACACCTGCTGGTCCCGGCGATCGACGGCGAGTGGCCGGCGACCCTGAGCCGACGGGTGCTCAACGGACTGCTCCGCGAGGAGCTCGGCTTCCAGGGTGTGGTGATCACCGACGGGATCGAGATGCGGGCCGTCGCCGACCGCTACGGTCTCGAAGCCGTGGCCGTACGCGCCCTGGCCAGCGGGGTCGACGCGATCTGTGTCGGTGGCGACCACGCCGACGAGGAGACCGCCCGCCGGCTGCGCGACGCGATCGTGGCCGCCGTGGTGAGCGGGGAGCTGCCCGAGGAGCGGCTGGTCGAGGCCGCCAAGCGGGTCGGTCAGCTGGCCGCCTGGACCACCGCGGCCCGCGCCGAGCGGCCGGCCTGGTCCGGCTCGGGCCCGCAGGGTTCGGCGATCGGGCTGGCCGCGGCCCGGCGGGCGGTCCGGCTGACCGCGACGGCCGACGCCCCGGCGCTGCCGCTGACCGCTGCGCCGCACGTGGTCGAGTTCGCGCCGCCGCGCAACATCGCGATCGGCGCGGAGACGCCGTGGGGTCTGGCGGAGCCGCTCACGGCGCTGTTGCCGGGCACCACCGCGGTCCGGGTGGCCGCCGAGGACCTGTCGGCCGGCCGGCTGCCGTCGTCGCTGCTCGCGCCGGCGGAGGGTCGCCCGCTCGTGCTGGTGGTCCGGGACCTGCATCGGCACGACTGGATGGTGACCACCGTGGCCGGGGTGCTGGCGGTACGACCGGACGCCGTCGTGGTGGAGCTCGGGGTGCCGGAGCTGGTCACCGGCCGGATCCACCTGGCGACGTACGGCGCCACCCGGGCGGGTGCCCGTGCTGCGGCCGAACTGCTCGCCGGTGGATCCTGAAAGGACGATCGACATATCGCCGGGTCACGTGATAGTGACCCTGGGTAGATGTGTGCCTCCCGACTCGATCGGCGACAGTCCATACCGGAATCAATCCAATCTTTACGAAGGGTGCCCCCACCTTCACGGCTAGTCGCGGTATTGTCCGTCCGGTGACCCCCCGCTGGCAGCGGGCCGCGATGATGCCGTCCTGGATCCGCTGGCTCCCCTGCTCCTTTGTCTACCTGACCGTCGTCCCTGGCCCGGTGCCGTTCCGTCGTTCGGACTGGAACGGCCTCGTGCCCTGGGAGGACGCGCTCTGGTGCGATCCCGGTGACGTGGATGACTGGGTGGCCCGCTCGCGGCACCGGCATCCGCGTCGCGAGGCCGCGCACGCCGAGTTGCACGCGCGCCAGCACTACGACTGGATGGTCGAGGTGCGCGGGGCGCGGATCGAACTGTTCGGCGAGATGTGCCGACGCCTCGACCTGCCGATCCCGCACACCGTCGGCGAACTGTTGCCCTGCCTGGCCGGGTTCGGCCTGTTCGAGGTCGACTACGACGGCGTTGCCGACGACCCGTGGGTGCGCCCCCGACTCGACCGGGATCCGCTCGACGTGCTGCCGCTTTCGGCCGAGGAACGCGACCTCGAGGCCCGCGCCCAGCGCGACGACCGGGCCGTACTGGTCGCCATCGCGGTCCGCCGGCTGGCCCAGCGGACCAGACGGCGGTGGCGGCGGCGAGTGGTCAGCACCAACCTGGCCGGGTTGGCCGAGGTGTCCGGCCTACCGCCGGAGCTGACCCGGTTGGCCCTGACCGACCTGGGCGAGATCGCCGATCTGGGCCTGGACTGGCGCGGTGGCGACGGACGGGTACGGCTCACCGTGCCGTGGCCCGACTTCCGCCTGCGCTTCCCGTTCAACGAGTTGCCCGCCCCCGAGCACGCGGTCTGAACAGCCCGACGCCCCGTCCGCCGACGGATCGGCGAGCGACTGTCGACCCGGTCAGCCGCGCGGGCTCAGCCGGTCGAGTTCGGTGAGCAGCCGGTCCACCTCGTCGGCCGTGTTGTAGTGGTAGACGCTGGCCCGGACCGCGCCGCCGGTGTCGCGCAACCCCATCGTCTGGAAGTACTCGTAGGCGTAGTAGTCACCGGCGGAGACGCAGATGCCCAGCGCGCCCAGGGCCGCCGCGGTCTGCGCCGGCGTCTGCCCGGCGACCCGGAACGAGACCGTCGGGCAGCGGTGCCGGGGCGACCCGTAGACGGTGACGGCGGGCAGACCGGCCAGACCGGTCAGCAGCCGCTCGAAGATCGACTCCTCGTACGTCCGTACCGCGCTCAGGCTGGCCCGCAGCCGCGCCGGCCGGTCGGCGGCGGTGTCCGGGTCGGCGACGCCGGCCAGCTCGGCCAGGCCGGCCAGGTGGTCGACGGCGGCGCGTACCCCGGCGAGCAGCGGGAAACTCGGGGTGCCGAACTCGAACCGGTCCGGCGCGGCGTCCGGCGACGGGATCAGCTTCGCCGGCCACAGCGGCTCCCACACCGACGGCGCGGCGACCACCGCGGCCACGTGCGGGCCGGACCACTTGTAGGCGCTGGTGACGAAGAAGTCCGCGCCGAGGCCGGCCAGGTCGGTCGGGCCGTGCGGGGCGGCGTGTACGCCGTCGACGTAGACCAGGGCACCGGCCGCGTGCGCGAGCTTGGCGATCGCCGGTACGTCCGGCGTGGTGCCGATCGCGTTGCTGCCGCCGGTGACCGCGACCAGTCGGGTCCGGGCGCCGATCAGGTCGGCGTACTGGTCGGTGGGAAGCTCGCCGCTGTCCGGGTCGAACTCCGCCCAGCGTACGGTCGCCCCGGTCGTCTCGGCCGCCTGCACCCACGGACGCACGTTCGAGTCGTGGTCGAGCCGGGAGACCACCACCTCGTCGCCCGGCCGCCAGGTCCGCGCCACCGTCCGCGCCACGGTGTACGTCAACGCGGTCGCGCTCGGCCCGAACACCACCCCGTCGGCCACCCCGCCGAGCAGGTCGGCGACGGCGGCACGGGCCTCGGCCACCAGCCGGTACGCCCGCTGGCCCGCCACGTTGGCGGTGCTCCGGTTGCCCACCGCCGTACGCATCGTCTGCGCCACCGCGTCGGCGACCCCGGCGGCGACCTGACTGCCCCCGGCCCCGTCGAAGTGCAGGTAGCCCTCGGCGAGAGCGGGGTAGGCGGCCCGGACCCGGGCGATGTCGTACGGCATGCCGGCACGATAGCCGGTCGAAGATCGTCGCGGCGCGCGACTACGGTCGCATCCGTCTCGTACCCTTGTTGGGGTGAATAGCCCCCGCAGGTATGCCAGTACGACGTATGTCCGACGTGTCGCCGGTCTCGCCGCAGGCCTTGCCCTCGGTGCAGCCCTGCTCGCCGGTTGCAGTTCCGAGGGTGCCTCCACCGACTGTGGCATCGACCAGTGCACGGTCACGTTCAACCGGGGTGTCGAGGCCAACGCCTCGATGCTCGGCGTGAACGCCAAGCTGGTCAAGGCCGAGGGCGACCAGGTGACCATCGAGGTTGCCGGCGAGCAGCTCACCCTGACCACCGGTCAGCAGGCCACCGAGGTCGGCGGCATGGCGGTGACCCTGGAGAGCATCACCGACAGCCAGGTCCGGGTGCGGATCGGCAAGCTCTGATCCGGTAGGCCGCCGCCGACCGTGGCGGCGCCTCCGATCGACGTGCGGTGGGGGGGGGGGGGGGGGGGGGGGGGGAGGAAGGGGGACAACCCCCCCCCCGGGGGGGGGCGGGGGTGGGGGGGGGGGGGGGGGGGGGGGGGGGGGGGGGAGGGGGGGGGCGGGGA
>NZ_JBVJHT010000019.1:0-75487 GCF_055586685.1 Micromonospora sp. NPDC049529 | reverse complement strand
CCTCTCCCTCCTTCCTCTTTTTTTTTTTTCTTTCTTCCTCTCCCGCCCCCCCCCCCCCCCCCCCCCCCCCCCCCCCCCCCCCCCCCCCCTTTCCCCCCCCCCCCCCCCCCCCCCCCCCCCACCGGCCGACCACCCCGTCGGCGTGTCGGGCCGCCGGTGTGTCGCGCCCGACGTTTGGAAATCATGCCGAACGGTCAATGACACGGCCATGTCGATGACCCGCGGTGCCGAAGCCACCGCCTCCCGTGCCGCCTCCCGCGCCGCGAACAGCCCCGCCCTGGCCGCGCTGGCCCGGGCCGGGTTCGTCGGCTACGGAATCGTCCACCTCCTCTTCGCCTGGCTGGCGTTGCAGATCGCGTTCGGCACCGCCGCCGACGACGGCGACCAGTCCGGCGCCCTGCGTACGCTCGCCGAACAGCCGCTGGGCCGGTTCCTGGTGATCGCGATCGCGATCGGCCTGCTGGCCATGGCGATCTGGCAGGCCTTCGAGGCCGCCGTCGGCCACACCGAGGACCGGGGCCGCGAGCGGGTGCTGGAACGCCTCGCCTCCGCCGGCCGGACGCTTGTCTACCTCTACTTCGCCTGGACCGCGTACCAGGTGTTCAACCACGCCAACTCGTCCAGCGCCGACAAGTCTCAGGCGCTGACCGAGGAGATGATGGCCTCCTCCGGCGGGCGCTGGCTGGTCGGACTGGCCGGGCTCGCCCTCGCCGCGCTCGGCGTCGGGCTGGTCGTCTACGGGGTGAAGAAGCACTTCGAGAAGCACCTGATGACCGAGCAGATGAGCCCGCAGACCCGGACCCTGAGCCGCCGGCTGGGCGTCGCCGGTTACAGCGCCAAGGGCGTCGCGTACGGCATCGCCGGAGTGCTCCTGCTGACCGCCGCCGTCAACTACGACCCGGACCGGGCCCGAGGGCTGGACGCCGCCCTGCACACCCTGCGTGAGCAGGCGTACGGCACGTTCCTGCTGTCGCTGGTCGCGCTCGGCATCGCGGCGTTCGGTGCCTTCTGTTTCGTCCAGGCCCGGTATCGCAAGGTTTAGCCCGGATAGAACTGGTTAATCCAGGTCACTTGGACCACGTCGCGCCACCCGAGCCACCGCATCTGCTCAGAGGTCGAGGAACCCGTACCGCCTGACCGGTGTTCCCCCGCAGGCCGGCGCCAGCCGCCGACCCGCGCGGGACACCGGTCACGCGTGCGCGGGAACCCGACCGGTACCAGGGGAGAACAACCGTGCCGGACGTTCCGGAGTACGCCGAGACCATCGCCGCCGTGCTGGGCGCCGCGGCGATCGCCCTGCTCGTCGCCGAGGTGCTCTACCGCGCCCTGCACTGGCTCGGCCGGCGGTCGCTGCTGCTGGTCGAACTGTCCGAACACGGGCACCGGCCGTTCCAACTCGCCGGTACGGTCTTCGCCGTCCAGGTCGCGATCCGTGGCAACACCGACTACGCCGTGGGCACCACCTGGCGCGAGGTGCTGCTGCACCTGCTGGTGCTGGGGATCATCGCCGGCGCCGCCTGGCTGGTGGGCGCCGTACTGCTGGCCGCCGAGGACACGGCGCTGGCCCGGTTCCGCACCGACGTACCGGACAACCGGCAGGCTCGGCGGATCAAGACCCAGGTGGTGATGCTGCGCCGGGTCACCATCGCGGTGATCGTCGTCCTAGCCTTCGGCGCGGCCCTGATGACCTTCCCGAGCGTCCGGGGTGTCGGCGCGAGCGTGCTCGCCTCCGCCGGGGTGATCGGCGTGGTCGCCGCGCTGGCCGCACAGACGGTCCTCGGCAACGTCTTCGCCGGCATCCAACTCGCCTTCAGCGACGCGGTACGCCTCGACGACGTGGTGGTGGTCGAGGGGGAGTGGGGGCGGATCGAGGAGCTGACCCTCAGCTACGTGGTGGTCCAGATCTGGGACGACCGGCGGCTGATCCTGCCCACCTCGTACTTCACCAGCAAGCCGTTCCAGAACTGGACCCGTACCCGCGCGGCGGTGCTCGGCACGGCCGAGTTCGATGTGGACTGGTCGGTACCGGTCCAGGCGATGCGCGAGGAGTTGCGCCGCCTGGTGGAGGGGACCGAGTTGTGGGACGGGCGGGTCTGCGTACTCCAGGTCACCGAGGCCACCGGCGGCCTGGTCCGGGTCCGGGCCCTGGTCAGCGCCGCCGACGCGCCGAGCCTGTGGGATCTGCGCTGCCTGGTCCGGGAGCACCTGGTCGGCTGGATCCGGGACCAGCGTCCGACCGCCCTGCCCCGGACCAGGGCCGAGGTCGGCGACGCCAACGGCGGCTTCGACTGGCAGCGGGTCCAGCCTCCCGGCCGGGACGGGCCGGCGGCGCCCGCCACCGAGGCCGCCGACGACGCCCGGGTGTTCGGCGGCAGTGACGACGGCGACGCGCGCAGCAGCACCTTCGTCGGACCGGACGAACCGGTCGACGCCAACGCCAGCAGGAGCTAGGCGCCCGTCGACGCCAACGCCAACGCCAACGCCACCGGGAGCCGGGAGAGCGCGCCGGGAACCGGGAAGTCGCCCTTCCTGTGCGGAATCGGCACCGGGGGAGCCTTCCTTCCTCCAGGGTGGGAGGGGGACTCCTTCCGCCGTGGCGGCAGGGGGACGAATCTTCGGCCGAACAGGATTGCCCGGGTGCGAGTCGGGGCATACAGGTCGGCAAGCGGATAGGGGGACACCATGGCCGACCTGCGTGACGGCAAGGTCATTCGGCCGGTGGCCGAACAGTCGGTCGCCGAGCTGGTTCAGCACGGCACCGAACAGGTGTCGAAGCTGATCCGCGACGAACTGGCGCTGGCCCGCGCCGAACTCGCCCAGAAGGGCAAGCACGCCGGGATCGGCGTCGGGCTCTTCGGCGGTGGTGGCGCGCTCGCCTTCTTCGGGCTGGGCGCGCTGGTCACCACCGCCATCCTCGCGCTCGACCTGGTGCTGCCGGCCTGGGCGGCGGCCCTGATCATCGCCGGGGTGCTGTTCGTCGGGGCCGGACTGCTCGCGGTGATCGGCAAGAGTCAGGTGAGCCGAGCGGTACCGCCGATGCCGAGCGCGGCGGTGCGGAGCGTGCGCGCCGACGTCGACACGGTCACCGCAGCGGTCAAGGACAGGGGACAGCCATGACTTTGAGTAATGGCCACGGCGACCACGAAGCGTTGCGGGCTGAAATCCAGCAAACCCGTGCCGAACTGGCCGAAACCGTCCAGGCGCTGGCCGCCAAGGCGGATGTCAAGGCGCGGATCAAGGGTTCGGCCGCCCAGGTCACCGGCCGGCTGCGCGGACAGGCCGCCCAGCTCACCGGAGAGGCCCGGACGCAGGCGGAGCAGCGGGCCGGCGAGATCCGCTCCTCGGTCTCGGAGGCGAACCGGGCGGTCCACCGCCGGCCGGCGCCCTGGGCCGCCGGTGCGCTCACCGCGCTGGCGCTGGCGGCGGCGGTCGCGTACCTGGTGCTGCGGCGGGGGCAGCGGTGAGCGCGGGGATCGGCCGGGCCGCCTACAAGCCGGTCGGACTGCTGCTCGGCATGGGCGCCGGAGTGCTGGCCGGAGCCCTGTTCCGGCAGGTCTGGAAGGTGACGGCCGGCGACGGCGAGGCGCCCGGCGCCACCGACGAGGACCGGGGTTGGGGTGAGATCCTGGCCGCCGCCGCGTTGCAGGGGGCGATCTTCGCGGTGGTCCGGGCCGCGGTCGACCGGGGTAGTGCGGTCGGCGTACGGCGGTTGACCGGAAGCTGGCCGCAGTAGGCGCGATCGGTGGCGCAACCGGCACCCCGATGGTCGTCGGCACTCGGTACGGTCGGACGTACCCGTAAACGCTATGCGAACTCCCGGCAAAGGTCCCGAAGCACTCCTTTGCTCGCCACTCGATCGCTCTCGGTATCGGCAAGTGCCCCTATCGCCACCGCTGGTAACCACAAGCGGGTACGACGATGCGTGAACGTCTCCGACGGGCCCGGGCGGCCGAGCATGATGGACAGCCGCCGTACCCGTACCGTGCCGCCCGGCAGTGCCCCTGACCGGGGGATCGTCGCCCGAGGACGGGTCCGCGATCGATCGTTGGGCGAGCAAGTCGCGGGCGTTCAGGTCACATGTCGGAGAATATCGTCGGGTAGGCTGTGCGAAGTTTTTGCGTACGTGGTTTGCTGTTCCCCGCTGTTAGAGACAGCGGGGTGGAGAAGTCTCCCTTGGTGGGGGCCGATCAGGCGCCGCTGCTCGAAAACGGCCAACCGGCCGCACGGCGTGCTCGGCCGCCAGTTTAGAAGGAGATACACATGGCGCAGGGAACCGTGAAGTGGTTCAACGCAGACAAGGGCTTCGGCTTCATCACCGTCGACGGCGGGGGTGCTGACGTGTTCGTCCACTTCTCGGCGATCCAGTCCAGCGGCTACCGCACGCTGGAGGAGAACCAGCGGGTGGAGTTCGAGATCGCTCAGGGCCAGAAGGGCCCGCAGGCTGAGCAGGTCCGCCCCATCTGATTCAGTGACGGCCGGCCGCCGCCGGCCCTGTATGTGATCCATCACCGGATCGACGTCGAGCCCCGTGGCCAGCAGTGGTCACGGGGCTCGACGCGTCCTGCGCTCGGGCGGAGACAGACGGGGTTGCTGTCGAGGCGGCGCCGGGGGAGCCCGGCGCCACGGTCGACACCTACCAGCGGTCGTGTACCTGGGGCCGGATCAGCTCGTCGTAGACGGCGTTGACGCCGGCCAGCGTCTCCGCCGGCAGCGGTGCCAGGTCGGCCGCGGCCACGTTGCCCTGGGCCTGTCCGGGGTTGCGGGCACCGGGGATCACCACGGTCACGCCCGCCTGGTCGATGACCCAGCGGAGGGCGAACTGGGCCATCGTCGCCCCGGCCGGGACCAGTGGACGCAGCCGTCCGACGGCCTCCAGGCCGACGGTGAAGTCGACCCCGGAGAAGGTCTCGCCGACGTCGAACGCCTGCCCCTGCCGGTTGTAGTTGCGGTGGTCGTCGGCGCCGAACGTGGTGTGCTCGTCGTACCGGCCGGAGAGCAGGCCGCTGGCGAGCGGAACCCGGGCGATGATGCCCACCCCGGCGGCGGCTGCTGCGGGCAGCACCCGCTCCAGCGGCTTGAGCCGGAACGCGTTGAGGATGATCTGGACGCTGGCCGTGCCCGGTCGGGCGATCGCGGTCAGGGCCTCCTCGCAGGTCTCCACGCTCACCCCGTACGCGGCGATGCGTTCCTGCTCGACCAGGGTGTCGAGGGCGTCGTAGACCCGGTCGTCGCCGAAGACCGACGTGGGCGGGCAGTGCAACTGCACCAGGTCGAGCCGGTCCACGCCGAGGTTGGCCCGGGACCGGTCGGTCCAGGCCCGGAAGTTGTCCAGGGTGTACGCCTCAGGGGTCTGCGGCACCCGTCGGCCCATCTTGGTCGCCACGGTCAGCCCCGAGTTCGGGCGCTCCCGCAGGAACCGGCCGATCAGCTGTTCGCTGCGACCGTCGCCGTACACGTCGGCGGTGTCGAGGAAGGTGACCCCGGATTCGACGGCCGTGGCCAGGATGTCGAGGGCCTCGTCCTCGCCGACCGTGCCCCAGTCCGCGCCGAGCTGCCAGGCCCCGAGCCCGACCACACCGACCTCACGCCCCAATCGGGGGAAGCTGCGCTTTTCCACGAACCGGAGCCTAGACCCCCGGGGCTGACACGGTGCCGACCTGCCCCTATCCTCGAAACAAGACGTACGTACGGTTTGGAGGCCGATGATGTGGGACCCGAACGCCTACCTGCGGTACGGCGACGAACGCTCCCGCCCCTTCCGCGACCTGCTCGCCCGGGTGCCGGTGGAGTCCCCGAGGAGCGTGGTCGACCTCGGCTGCGGCCCCGGCAACCTCACCCTGACCCTGCGCGAGCGCTGGCCACAGGCGCGGATCAGCGGCTTCGACTCGTCGCCCGAGATGATCGCCAAGGCCCTCGGGCTGGGCTCCGGGGTCGACTTCACGGTCGCCGACGTACGCGACTGGACCCCGGACCCGACGGTCGACCTGGTGGTCTCCAACGCCGTACTCCAGTGGGTGCCCGGTCACGAGGCGCTGCTGACGCGGTGGGCCGCGCAACTGCCGGCCGGGGCCCTGCTCGCCGTCCAGGTGCCCGGCAACTTCGACGCCGCCTCGCACCGGGCGTTGGCCGAGGTCGCCACCGACCCGCGCTGGGGAGACCACCTCCGGGACCTGCTGCGGCCGGCGCCGGTCTCCGACGCGGTCGGCTACGCCGCGCTGCTGACCGGTGCCGGGTGCGCGGTGGACGCCTGGGAAACTACCTACGTGCACCTGCTGCCCGCCCGTGACCAGGCCGACCACCCGGTGTTGAGCTGGATGGAGGGGACCGCGCTGCGACCGGTCCGGGCCGGTCTCGGCGGCGACACCCCCGCCTGGGCCGACTTCCGGGGAGCGCTCAACGAGCGGCTTGCCGAGGCGTACCCGGTCCGGGACGGCCTGGTGTACTTCCCGTTCCGTCGCCACTTCTTCGTCGCCCGGACCGGCTCCCGTGCCGTGACGGGTGCATCACCCGTAGTTAGGAAGAACTCGTGACCGACCTTTCGGCCTTCATCGCCGGACTGCCCAAGGTGGAACTGCACGTGCACCACGTCGGCTCCGCGTCACCGCGGATCGTGGCCGAACTGGCCGCCCGGCACGAGGGGCGTACCCCGGTCCCCGCCGACCCGGCCACGCTCGCCGACTACTTCGCCTTCCGCGACTTCGCCCACTTCATCGAGGTCTACCTGAGCGTGGTGGACCTGATCCGGGACCCCGAGGACGTACGGATCCTGACCTTCGAGGTGGCCCGCGAGCTGGCCCGCCAGGAGGTCCGGTACGCCGAACTGACCGTCACCCCGTACTCGCACGTGCGGCGTGGGATCCCGGCACCGGCGTTCTGCGAGGCGATCGAGGACGCCCGCAAGGCAGCCGGCGCCGAACTCGGCATCGAACTGCGCTGGTGCTTCGACATCCCCGGCGAGGCCGGACTCCCGGCCGCCGAGGAGACGCTGCGTATCGCCCTGGAGGAGCGCCCCGAGGGGCTGGTCAGCTTCGGGCTCGGCGGACCGGAGATCGGGGTGCCGCGACCGCAGTTCAAGCCGTACTTCGACCGGGCGCGGGCGGCCGGGCTGCGCTCGGTGCCGCACGCCGGGGAGACCACCGGCCCGGAGACGATCTGGGACGCGCTGCGCGAGCTGGGCGCGGAGCGCATCGGGCACGGCATCTCGGCCGCGCAGGACCCGCAACTGCTGGAGTACCTGGCGCAGCGGCAGATCGCGCTGGAGGTCTGCCCGACGTCGAACGTCCGGACCCGCGCTGTCCGGGCGATGGCGGAACACCCGCTGCCCGCGCTGGTCGCGGCCGGGGTGCTGGTCACCATCAACTCGGACGACCCACCGATGTTCGGCACCACCCTGGAGCAGGAGTACGCCGTCGCGGCCAACCTGCTCGACCTCGGCCCGGACGGGGTCGCCGCCCTGGCCCGCAACGCGGTCACCGCGTCGTTCCTGCCCGCACCGGAACAGCAGCGGATCATCGCCGAGATCGACGGTTACCTCGCCACCAGCGGATCCTGACCGGGAAATGGGGCTGGCCCGGCGTGGGGTGCTGCGGGCGGCCGCGCCGGGCCAGCGTACGTGGGGCGAACGCCACGGTGCCGGGCCGACCGAGGGGGCGGTCGGACGGCGCCGTGGCGTTCGCCGAGCTGGCGCGCGCGACGGGACGGGGTGTGGGGGACCAAGTCCCGCCGCGCGCACGAATTCCCGCCGGACCGCGTGGGGAAAATGATAGTCCGGCGGAACTGGTGGGATCGGTGCCAATCCTGCCAGCAGCGGGCAGCGCGTACGGCGCGGTTAATCCAGACCTAAGCTGAACTTGAAGATTTCTTACTGATTTCCGGTGGACGACCGGACACCGGGCCTCCACTGTGGAGACCCGGTGTGCTGGACCTGTGTGGACGGAGCACGACGGCCCGTCCCGGAGTCAGTTCTCCGTACCGCCGGATTTGGCCTGGCGGCGGCCCTTGCCGTCGCGTTCGCGGGCCAACCGGCCGACCAGCCCGAACCGGCTGACCTGGCGCGGTGTCGCCTCCGGGTCGGCGAGCAGCATCACCACGCTGGCCCCGCCGAGCCGGGCCCGGTCGATGCTGACCGAGCCGTTCGCCTGCAACGCCACCCGTCGGGCGATGTCCAGCCCCAGACCGGTCGAACCCCGGTCACTCGCGCCCCGGCGCAACGCCCGGTCCGGATTGGCGATGCCCGGACCGGCGTCGTCGACCCGGACCGCGATGTAACCGTCCCGCCGGGAGACCGCGACCTCGAAGGCCGTGCCCTGCGGGGTGTACCGGAACACGTTGCCCAGCACCGCGTCCAGGGCCGCTGCCAGCTCGGCCCGGGGCACCGGTACGGGAATGCGCAACTGGGCGCCGCTGATCCGGTGTGGCCGGTTCTGATCACCGGCGAGCGCCGCCCAGAACACCATCCGGTCCCGGACCACCTCGCTGACATCGCACATGCCCGGTTCGGTCTCCTGAACGACCGTCTTGCGGGTGGTGTTGATCAGCACGTCGATCTCACCCTCCAGGGTGACGATCGCCTGCCGGATCCGCCGGATCGTCCGGCGCCGGTCGAGCTCCGCCTCGCTGAACGAGCCGACGCTGGTGTCGTCGGAGTCGAGCGCGTCGGCGTCGAGCCGCAGTACGGTCAGCGGCGTACGCAACCGGTGCGACAGGTCGGCGACCAGTTCACGTTCGTCGGTGCGGGAGGTGACCAGCCGGTCCGCCATCCGGTTGAAGGCGTACCCGGCTTCGGCCAGCTCCCGTGGACCACTGGGCTCGATCCGCAGGTCGAGATCACCGTCGCCGACCGCGAGCGCGGCCTGGACCAGTCCACGGGCGGACGCGACCGCCCGACCGGCGAGCCGGTCCACGACGATCACCGAGACCACCACCAGCCCGATCGCGATGGCGATCAGGGTGAGCCAGCGGCCACCGGCTCCGGGCTTCAGCGCCGAGTCGGGGATGAAGACCTCGACCACCGCTACCCGGTCGCCGAGCGACGCCGGCTCCAGCCGGACCACCCCGCCGTCCACGTCGGCGATCACCAGCTCACCACTGGCGCGGGCCCGGTCGACATCGGCCTCGCTGGCCCGCGGGGTGCCGCCGGTCTCCAACCCGTGCACCACCGGCCGGTCGGCCGGACCGTCGGCGAACTGCCCGATCACCTGGGTCAGCATCGCCGCGTCCGCCCCGGCGGCCAGCGCACCGACCACCACGGCCGCGTGTCGGCCGGCGTCGGCGAGGGCGTGCTCGCGGGCCTCCTGCTGCAACGACAGGCCCAGCGGGATGAGGAAGGCGAGGGCGACGATCGAGGTCATGCCGGCCCCGAGATAGGCCAGCGCCAACCTCAGTCCGGTGCCACCAACCGGAACCCGACCCCCCGCACGGTGCGCAGGTAGCGGGGTTTCGCTGCGGACTCGCCCAGTTTGCGGCGAAGCCAGTACAGATGTACGTCGATTGTCTGATCCTCGCCGACCGACGGTTGCCGCCATACCTCCTCCAACAGTTCCCGGCGGGACACTACCCGGCCCGGTCGCGCGGCGAGATAGGCCAGCACGTCGAATTCCTTGCGGGTCAGCGCGAGCGGTACGCCGTCGAGCAGCGCACTGCGCTCACCGACGTCGACCCGCAGACCACCGACCTCGTGTACGGCAGGTGCCACGGTACGGCTCGCCCGCCCGGCCCGGCGCAGCACGGTGGTGATCCGGGCGTCCAGGTGCGCGCCGGTGAACGGCTTGACCATGTAGTCGTCCGCCCCGGCCCGCAGCAGCCGGACCACCGACTGCTCGTCGTCGCGGGCGGTGGCGATGATGATCGGCACGTCGGTGATGCCGCGCAGCATCCGTAACGCGTCGGCCCCGTCCAGGTCGGGCAGCCCGAGATCCAGCACCACCAGGTCGGGCGTTTCGGCGGCCACCCTGCGCAGGGCGTCGAGAGCCGTGCCGACCGCGTGCACCGCGTGCCCACGATCGGCCAGGGAGCGCAGCATCGCGCCGCGCACGACGTGGTCATCCTCGACCAGGAGCACCGTGGCCACGTGAAGACCGTACTGCCCCTGGCAAGTGCGGCGGATTGCGCCCACGTGCCTTTTGCCGGCATGCTCCCCGTACCATGTCCTTCGTACTTGTCGACGACGCGCGACTTGCCCTGGCTCGTGACAGTCTGGCCGGTTTGTCGGTGGGTGACGCCCTCGGCGGGTCGCACTTCGTTCCCGGTGCCGGCGTGTCGCCCTGGCGGGACGAACCGCTGCCCGAGCCGCCCTGGGTCTGGAGCGACGACACCGAGATGGCGTGCTCGGTCCTGGCCGTGCTCGCCCGGCACGCGACGATCGACCGGGACGAACTCGCCGCGTCCTTCGCGACCCGGTACGACCCCGGTCGGCGCTACGGCGCCGGCGCGGTCGAACTGCTCGAACTCATCCGCGGCGGCACCCCGTGGCCGGTCGCCGCCGTCTCCGCCTTCGACGGGCAGGGCTCGTTCGGCAACGGGGCGGCGATGCGGGTCGCGCCGTGCGGCGCGTATTTCGGCGACTCGACCGTACGGGCGGCGGCGCAGGCGGCGGCCTCGGCCGAGGTGACCCACGGGCATCCGGACGGGATCGCCGGCGCGGTCGCGGTCGCGGTGGCCGCCGCACTGGCCGCCCGCGCCCGGCTCACCGGGTACCGGCCCGAGCCGGACCGGTTCCTCGCCGCCGTGGCCGGTGCGCTCGACCCCGCCGGCCGGGTCCATCCGGGCGTGCGGCGGGCGATCACGCTGGTCGGCCGTCCGGTGCGGGAGGCCGCCGACGAACTGGGCAACGGGAGCCGGATCAGTGCCCCGGACACGGTCCCGTTCACCGTCTGGGTGGCGGCCGGGTACCTGGACGACTACCCGGCCGCGATCCGGGCCTGCGTCGAGGCCGGTGGTGATGTGGACACGACGGCTGCGATCGTCGGCGGCATCGTCGCCACGTACACCGGGGTCGGTGGTCCGGGCGGCGTGCCGGCCGACTGGCTCGCCGCCCGCGAACCGCTCCCGGCCTGGCTGCCCTGAACGGGCCGGATCCGCGGCCCGGCCCGCGCCGGCCCGCTCGTCGGGTACGCCGTCAGGGCAGCCGCAGCACCCAGCGGTACGCCTGGACCAGGCCGGTGTCGAAGCCGGCCGCCGAGCCCCAGAGGAAGAGCCGGAACCGGCGGTAGAGCGGCTCACCCCAGTTGTGCACGATCTCGTCCCGGGCGCCGTCCAGCCGGCTGGCCCACTCCCGGCAGGTCAGGTAGTAGTTGTGCCGGTCGTCGGTGACGCTGAGCAGCTCGAACGGTGACCGGGCGACGTGTCGCAGGTACTGGTGCAGCAGCAGCGGGGCCGAGGCGCCGGGGTAGATGTAGCGCTTGAGGAAGGTCGACGCGGCGTGCTTACGGCGCATCGCCAGCGCGTCCAGGTAGACCCGGCCGCCCGGTTTGAGTAGTTCGGCGTACTTGCGCAGGGTGGTGCGGTAGTCGGGCAGGTGTTCGGTGACACCCATGTTGACGATCGCGTCGAAGCGCTGGTGCGGGGAGTAGTTGAAGATGTGTTCCCGGACCACCCGGACCGGCAGCCGTTCCCGGTCGAAGAGGTCGACCAGATAGCGCTCGGACTCCTTGGCCAGGGTCGTGGTGGTGACGTTGATCCCGCGCCGGGCGGCGTGTTCGGAGAACGCGCCCCAGCCGCCGCCGACCTCCAGCACGTGGTCGCCGGGGTTGACCCCGATCGCCTCCAGTGCGAGGTCCATCTTTCGGGTCATCGCGTCTTCGAGCGGCTCGTCGTCGGAGGCGAAGACACCCTCGGTGTAGCACCGGTGCCGGGTGTCGAGGAAGGTGAGGAAGAACGCCGAATCCTCGTCGTAGTGATGCGAGATCGAGCGTCGGTCGTCCTCCCGGCGGCCCCGGATCAGCGCCGGCAGGAAACGGCCGGCCCAGGCGAGCGGATGGAAGTCGGTGAAGAAGTCGCGCATCCGCAGCGCCGCCGCGAGGTCACCCTCGACGTCGAGCCAGCCCTGGAGGTACGCGACCGCGACGCCGAACTGGTCGAGCCCGGCCAGCGCTTTCGCGCCCCGGGGGTCGCTGATGGTGATGGTGAACTTCGGGTCACCGGTGCCGAATAGGTGAGCCGGCGAGCCGGCGTTCGCCACCGCAAACGGCATTGCCGGTTGGGCGGCGAAGAATGTCTCGTACCTGCGCTGGAGTGCGCTGACCAAGTCCGCGGGAGCCACCGCGCCAATCTAACGCCGCAGTCGCGTCGCTGGGAGGCGTAAAAGCAGGACCGATAGCATCGGATAGCCGATCCACGGGCGATGCCCGTTATGTCTTAATTGAAGGAGTTCACCGTGTCCGCATCCCGTATTCCCGTCGTGGCTGACCCGGTCGTCGTCGCGGCCGGGACCACGGCGGCCGACGCGGTAGCCGCGGCGGGCCTGCCCTCGGCCGGCCCGAAGGCGATCGTGGTCGTCCGGGAGGCGACCGCCGACGGCACCGGCCAACTGCGCGACCTCGACTGGTCGCCCGAGGTCGACACCGAGGTCGAGCCGGTGAGCCTCGACTCACCGGACGGCCTGAACGTGCTGCGCCACTCGACCGCGCACGTACTGGCCCAGGCCGTGCAGGACATCTTCCCCGAGGCGAAGCTCGGCATCGGCCCGCCGATCGAGAACGGCTTCTACTACGACTTCGACGTGCCGAAGCCGTTCCAGCCCGAGGACCTCGACAAGCTGGAGAAGCGGATGCAGGAGATCGTCAAGGCCGGGCAGCGGTTCCGCCGCCGCCGCTTCGACAGCCTGGACGCCGCCCGTACCGAGCTGGCCGACGAGCCGTACAAGCTGGAGCTGATCGAGGTCAAGGGAGCCGGCGACGCCTCCGGTGGATCCGGGCTGGACGCGGGCGAGGTGATGGAGGTCGGTGCCGGCGAACTCACCATCTACGACAACGTCGACGCCGGCACCGACAAGGTCTGCTGGTCCGACCTGTGCCGGGGACCGCACCTGCCCAACACCCGGCTGATCGGCGCGTTCAAGCTGATGCGCTCCGCCGCCGCGTACTGGCGCGGGTCGGAGAAGAACCCGCAGCTCCAGCGGGTGTACGGCACCGCCTGGCCGACCCGGGACGCGCTCAAGGCGTACCTGAAGCTGTTGGAGGAGGCGGCCCGCCGCGACCACCGCAAGCTCGGCTCGGACCTCGACCTGTTCAGCTTCCCCGACGAGATCGGCTCGGGCCTGGCGGTCTTCCACCCCAAGGGCGGCATCATCCGCCGCGAGCTGGAGAACTACTCCCGGCAGCGGCACGAGCGGGCCGGGTACGAGTTCGTGAACACCCCGCACATCACCAAGGGTCACCTGTTCGAGACCTCCGGTCACCTCCAGTGGTACGCCGACGGCATGTACCCGCCCATGTCGGTCGAGGGCGCCGACTACTACCTCAAGCCGATGAACTGCCCGTTCCACAACCTGATCTACCGGGCCCGGGGCCGCTCCTACCGCGAGCTGCCGCTGCGCCTGTTCGAGTTCGGCTCGGTCTACCGGTTCGAGAAGTCCGGCGTGGTGCACGGCCTGACCCGCGTACGCGGGATGACGCAGGACGACGCGCACATCTACTGCACCCAGGAGCAGATGGCCGGTGAGCTGAAGTCGCTGCTCCGCTTCGTCCTGGACCTGCTGCGCGACTACGGCCTGGACGACTTCTACCTGGAGCTGTCCACCCGTAACCCGGAGAAGTCGGTCGGCACCGACGAGAACTGGGAGAAGGCCACCGAGGCGCTGCGGTCGGCGGCCGAGGAGTCCGGGCTGGACCTGGTGCCGGATCCGGGCGGCGCGGCGTTCTACGGCCCGAAGATCTCGGTCCAGGCGAAGGACGCGATCGGCCGGACCTGGCAGATGTCCACCATCCAGGTCGACTTCAACCTGCCGGAGCGCTTCGGCCTGGAGTTCCAGGCCTCCGACGGCAGCCGGCAGCGCCCGGTCATGATCCACCGGGCCCTGTTCGGCTCGATCGAGCGGTTCTTCGGGGTGCTGACCGAGCACTACGCCGGGGCCTTCCCGGCCTGGCTGGCACCGGTGCAGGTGGTCGGCATCCCGATCCGCGAGGAGCACACCGGCTACCTGGCCGAGTTCGTCGAGGCCCTGCGTGAGCAGGGGATCCGGGCCGAGGTGGACAGCTCGGACGACCGGATGCAGAAGAAGATCCGGACCGCCCAGCAGCAGAAGATCCCGTTCATGGCGATCGCCGGTGACTCCGACGTCGAGGCGGGTTCGATTTCGTTCCGCTACCGCGACGGCTCACAGCGAAACGGCATCCCCCTGGCCGAGGCGGTCGCCCACGTCGTCGACGTGGTCCGCACCCGCACCAACACCGGCCCCTCCGCCCCCGCCGCCCCCGCCGAGGACCCCGAACAGCCCTCGGCCTGACCCGCCCCCCACCTCGTTGATCATGAAGTTAGCGCCGTTTTCGATCTTGACTACGGGCGCTAACTTCATGATCAACGCCTTGGTGTTCGGGGGTGGGGGTGGGGTGGGGGTGGGGCTTGCAGCCGAGCAACGACCCGCTCGCCATCGCCCAGACGGTGATCCGCGACTGCACCCTCGGCGGGCACGTCAACCCGACCCCGTGGACCGACTTCGGCACCTGGTCGTGGCGCGACGCCCGCTACGCCGAGTACCGCAACCGGGGCCCGGCGCGGGCACCGGAACCGACCGGCCGCAGCTCACCGCCGCCCAGGCGGCCGCGCTCACGCCGAGCGCCTATCTCGCCGGTACGGACGGGTGGGATCCGTCGCGCTGACCGTAGGATCGTCGGTGTGACAGGGGTGGCGCGGCACACGGAATCCGAGATGTCGGACGGATTGGATCGGCTCTGGACCCCGCACCGGATGACGTACATCTCCGGGCAGGACCAGCCGGCCGAGGGCTACGAGAAACCATCCGGCTGCCCGTTCTGCCTGGCACCGGGCAAGGAGGGCGACGACAGCCTGGTGGTCGCCCGGGGCGAGCGGGTCTTCGTGGTGCTGAACCTCTATCCGTACAACCCGGGGCACCTGCTGGTCTGCCCGTACCGGCACGTGGCCGACTACAGCGAGCTGGACGCGGAGGAGACGGCCGAACTGGCCACCCAGACGCAGACCGCGATGCGGGTGATCCGCCGGGTCAGCAACGCGCACGGCTTCAACATCGGGATGAACCAGGGCGGGGTGGCCGGTGCCGGCATCGCCGCCCACCTGCACCAGCATGTGGTGCCCCGGTGGGGCGGCGACGCCAACTTCATGCCCGTCATCGGCCGTACCAAGGTCCTCCCCCAACTCCTCACCGACACCCGCAACCTCCTCACCACCACCTGGCCCTGACCCCTGCCGGGCCACCCATTTTCGCGCTGGATCGCGCCGGGCGAGAGTGGAAGGCTCGGGGGCATGACGGTGAATGGGCGGGTTCTGGGGCGCAGCGGGGTTCGGGTCGGTGGCCTGGGGGTGGGATGCTGGGCCATCGGCGGTCCCTGGTACGCGGGGGAGCAGCCGCTGGGCTGGGGCAGGGTCGACGACGAGGAGTCGGTTCGGGTCGTACACCGGGCGCTCGAACTCGGGGTGACGTTCTTCGACACCGCCGACACGTACGGGGCCGGACACAGCGAGCGAGTGCTCGGCCGGGCCCTGGCCGGACGACGCGACGAGGCGGTCATCGCCACCAAGTGGGGCAACACCTTCGACGAGCAGACCAAGCAGGCCACCGGGCCGGACTGGTCGCCGGCACACCTGCGCCGCGCGGCCGAGGCGTCGCTGCGCCGGCTCGGCACCGACCGGATCGACCTCTACCAACTGCACCTCAACGACCTGGCCGTCGACCTGGCGGAGCCGCTGCTCGGCACCCTGGAGGACCTCGTCGCCGAGGGCAAGATCCGGTGGTACGGGTGGAGCACCGACTTCCCCGACCGGGCCGAGGCGTGGGCGCTCGGCGGCACCCACACCACCGCCATCCAGCACTCCTTCTCGGTGTTGCAGGACTCGCCGGAGGTGCTGGCAGTCTGCGAGAAGCACGACCTGGCCAGCATCAACCGGGGGCCGCTCGGAATGGGGCTGCTGACCGGCAAGTACACCGCCGAGACGGTGCTCGGCCCGGACGACGTACGCGGCATCGCGCCGGAGTGGCTGGACTGGTTCCGCGACGGTCGGCCGGCACCGGAGTGGCTGAGCCGGGTCGCCGCGGTCCGGGAGGCGCTGACCGTGGACGGGCGCACCCTGGCCCAGGGGGCGCTGGCCTACCTGTGGGCGCGCAGTCCCCGTACGGTGCCGATCCCCGGCTGCCGGACCGTGGCGCAGGTGGAGGAGAACGCGGGAGCGCTGGCGTACGGGCCGCTCACCGCCGTGCAGCTGGCCGAGGTCGAACGTCTGCTGGCCGACCTGCGGGGTCCGGCCGAGCGGAACTGAGCGGGGCGTGCCGTCACGGCGCTACGCGTACCGGTTCGGTGTCCAGTTCGACGCCGTCCGCGCGTACCCGGTCCAGGACGACCTCGGCGTGCGCCTCGCCCATGCACCAGAGGACGAGTTGGTGGGTCTCCGGGTTGCGTTCCAGGCGCACGGTCGGGTCGCCGACGACCAACCGGGCCAGGCGCTCGGCCAGGCTGTCCTCGTCGCCGGGGGTCTTCGCCGCGACCGCCACCGGCAGCAGTGGTTCGGGCAGCTCCCACGGCTCGACCAGCAGCGGGTCGTCCGTGGCGGAGATGGTGTCCCCGGTCCCCGCGCTGCCGGACTCGGTGATCGCGCAGATGTCCCCGGCGACGCAGGCGGACACCTCGCGCAGGGTCGCGCCGAGCGGGGTGTAGACGCGGGTGGTCCGTTCGTCGGCGTCGTGGTCCGGGTGGCCGCGTTCGGCCAGCCCGTGCCCGGACACGTGCACCGCCCGGTCGGGACGGAGGGTGCCGGAGAAGACCCGGACCAGCGACACCCGCCCGACGTGCCGGTCGATGGTGGTCTTGACCACCTGGGCGACCAGCGGGCCGTCCGGGTCGCAGTGCAGCGGCGGCCGGGGCGAGCCGTCCACGCCGGTGACCACCGGCAGGTCGTGCTCCAACGGCGACGGGAAGGCCCCGGTCAGCACCTCCAGCAGGGCGTCGATCCCGACGCCGGTCCCGGCGCAGACCGGCACCACCGGGTAGAAGTGGCCGCGCGCGACCGCGGTCTCCAGATCGTCGACGAGTACGTCGACGCCGATCTCCGCACCGTCGATGTACCGGTCCATCAGGGTCTCGTCTTCGCTCTCCGCGATGATCGCCTCGACCAGCTCGTCACGGGACTCGTCGATGGCCGGCAGGTGCTGCGGCTCGGGGTCGCGTACGTCCGCCGGAAGGCCGCCGGAGTAGTCGAAGACCCGACGGGTGATCAGGCCGAGCAGGCCGGCCGTCGACACCCCGTCGTCGCCGAGCATCGGCAGGTAGAGCGGGACCACGTTGTCACCGAAGACCCGCTGGCAGAGCGCCACCGCCTCGTCGTAGTCGGCCTTCGGGTCGTCGAGCCGGGAGATCGCCACGGCGCGGGGCATGCCGACCGAGGCGCACTCCTCCCACAGGTTGACGGTGGCCGCGTCCATGCCACCGGCGGCGGAGACGACGAACAGGGCCGCGTCGGCGGCGCGCAGCCCGGCCCGCAGTTCACCGACGAAGTCGGCGTAACCGGGGCTGTCCAGCAGGTTGACCTTGATCCCGTCGTGTTGCAGCGGGGCGCTGGCGAGGGTGACCGAGCGCTGCTGGCGTACGGCGGCGGGGTCGTGGTCGCAGACGGTGGTGCCCTCGGTGACGCTCCCGGCGCGGCTGATCGTGCCGGTCGCCGCGAGCAGCGCCTCGACCAGGGTGGTCTTGCCGGCGCCGGAGTGGCCGACGAGGACCACGTTGCGGATCCGGGCGGGTTCGTCCGCCATCGGCGCCAGGCCGGTGCCTTCGCTGCCCTGACTCTTCTGCGCCATCGGGCGCACCTCCCTCTGCCGGTGGTCGGTCGTTGACGACATGCCGCTGGCCTGCGACGACATGCCGGTGTGGGGTGTGGTCGCCGCATGGGTGAGCGGGTGGACCGCACCGGGGCGGAATCCCGACGGTAAGCGACGCGGCCGCTTCGTGGCGATATCCTGCGATAGCATGCCGGATGTCAGGAACATGTCGTTTCGTTGCGTGACTTAGCTCACGTTCCCTCATTCGATCCCACGCCCGCGGCGGACGGTACACAACCCCGCAGCGGCAAGTGACACCACCGGGCTTACCACGATCGGGGCGACGACCGTTATCGTGAGACCGCCATGGCGAAGATCTTCCAAGTATCTGCCCGAGCGGGCCTGACCCGCGTCATCGAACCGGTCGCCCGCGCGCTGCTGCGTCGCGGCGTGACCCCCAACGCGGTAACGGTGACGGGCACCGTCGGGGTGCTGATCGGAGCCCTCGGCTTCGGCGCCCGCGGTCACCTCGTCACCGGTGCCGTCATCGTCACCTTCTTCGCACTCACCGACCTGCTCGACGGGACGATGGCGCGGATGTCGGGTGGCTCGACCAAGTTCGGCGCCTTCCTCGATTCGAGCATGGACCGGGTGGCCGACGGCGCCGTCTTCGGCGCGGTGGCCTTCTGGCTCGCCACCGAGGGCGACCGCTGGGGAGTGGCCGGTGCGCTGGTCTGCCTGGTCGCCGGCGGAGTCGTCTCCTACGTGAAGGCACGGGCCGAAGGGCTCGGGATGACCGCGAACGTGGGCGTCGCCGAGCGCACCGAGCGCCTGATCATCGTCGGGATCGGCGGCATCCTCCAGGGCGCCGGGATCGACCACGCGCTCACCGTCGCGCTCTGGCTGCTGGCCGCGGTGTCGGTCTTCACCGTCGGGCAGCGGATGACGCACGTCTACCGCCAGGCCGCCCAGCAGGCCCGCCCGTCCCAGCCGACCGAGTCGGGCGTGGACCGGTGAGCCGGATGACCGACCGGGTCGGGCGTGGAGCGTTGAGCGGGAAGACCGACCGGGTCGGGCGTGGAGCGTCGAGCCGGATGACCGACCGGGTCGGGCGTCGGTCGCCGAGCCGGGCGACCGGCCGACCGGTGAAGGACGCGGTCGAACCGAGCACCGGGAACGGTGTGGTCGGGTGAATCTGGTCGAGCTGGGCTATCTGGCCGGCTGGCGGATCACCCGTACGGTGCCGAAGCCGCTGGCCGCCGCCGTGTTCCGGTTCGGCGCCGACCGGGCGTTCCGGCGCGGCGGCCCCGGCGTCAAGCGGCTGGCGAACAACCTGCGCCAGGTCGTCGGCCCGGACCTGCCACCGGACGAGTTCGACCAACTCGTCCGGCGCGGGCTGCGGTCGTACGCGCGGTACTGGCTGGAGCTGTTCCGGCTGCCGTCGCTGTCGCACGCCCAGCGGCTCGCCACGTTCGAGCTGGTCGGCACGGAGATCCTGGCCGCCGACGTGGCCGCCGGCCGGGGCGCGGTGATCGCGCTGCCGCACGGCGGCAACTGGGACGCGGCCGGGGCCTGGGTGGCGGCGATGGGCTGGCCGATCACCACCGTCGCCGAGCGGCTCAAGCCGGAGGCGATCTACACCCGGTTCCTGGAGTTCCGGCAGGGGCTCGGGATGGAGATCATCCCGCTGACCGGTGGGCAGCAGCCGCCGTTCGACGTACTCGCCGAGCGGGTCCGGCAGGGGCACGTGGTGCCGCTGCTCGCCGACCGGGACCTGACCCGGCGGGGGATCGAGGTCCGCTTCTTCGGCGCCCGTACCCGGATGCCGGCCGGTCCGGCTCTGCTCGCCCTCAGTACGGGCGCACCGCTCTACGTCGCCTCGATGTGGTACGAACCGGACAAGGCGCTGGCCGAACTGATCGGCCCGCTGGAGTTGCCGGACCCGTCCAGCGGCACCCTCGCCGAGCGGGTACGGGTACTCACCCAGGACATCGCCGACCATCTCGCGGCCGGTATCGCCCAGCATCCGGAAGACTGGCACATGTTGCAGCGGATGTGGCTGGCCGGGGAGGATCGGGCACAGACGGACCCCGTGACACCAGCCGCCCCCGGGCCGGCCTGAGGGGGAGGGCGCAGTGCGGATCGGCATCGTGTGCCCGTACTCCTTCGACGTGCCGGGTGGGGTGCAGAACCACATCATGGACCTGGCCGAGGCCCTGATCGGTCTCGGTCACGAGGTGAGCGTGCTGGCCCCGGCGGACGAGGACTCGCCGCTGCCGCCCTACGTCGTGTCGGCCGGTCGGTCGGTGCCGTTTCCGTACAACGGGTCGGTGGCCCGGATCACCTTCGGCCCGGTCTCCACCGCCCGGGTACGCCGCTGGATCGCCCGGGGTGACTTCGACGTACTGCACGTGCACGAGCCGTTGGCGCTGAGCCTGTCGCTGCTGGCCGTGATGTCGGCGCGCGGCCCGGTGGTGGCGACCTTCCACACCGCGATGACCCGGTCCCGGGCGCTGGCCGCCGCGCAGAACATGCTCCAGATCGTGCTGGAACGGGTCACCGCCCGGATCGCGGTCAGCGCGTTGGCCCGCAAGGTGCAGGTGGAACACCTCGACGGCGGCGCGGTGGAGATCCCCAACGGGGTGGCGGTGGCGAAGTTCGCCGACGCCGAACCGTTGCCCGGCTGGCCGGGGGAGTGCGCGCCGGGCAGCGGCGGCACGATCGGCTTCCTCGGCCGGTTCACCGAGCCGCGCAAGGGGTTCGCGCTGCTCCGGGAGGCGTTCGTCGAACTCGCCGCCGAGCGCCCCGGCCTGCGCCTGCTGGTCGCCGGTCCGGGGGAGCCGACCGAGCTGATGGAGGACGTGCCGCCGGACCTGCGCGACCGGGTCACCTTCCTCGGCCTGGTCTCCGAAGCGGACAAAGCGCGCATGCTGCGCAGCGTCCACGTTTACGTCGCACCGAACACCGGCGGCGAGTCGTTCGGGATGATCCTCACCGAGGCGATGGCCGCCGGGGCCGCCATCGTCGCCAGTGACCTGGACGCGTTCCGCCGGGTGCTCGACGGCGGCCGGGCCGGGCAGCTCTTCCCCACCGGGGACGCCCAGGCGCTGCGTCGTACGCTCGTCGAACTGCTCGACGACCCGGATCGTCGGGCAGCCCTGTCGGCGTGCGCGCGGGAGGTCGTGGCGACGTTCGACTGGCCGACGGTTGCCCGCCGGGTTCTGGAGGTATACGCAGCTGCGATCGAGGCCACCGACGGACGGGTGATCGACCAGGAGTGGGTGGGCCCACGCTGAGCCGGTCCGGCGGTCGGCTCGTACGGAGGTGCCGGCGGCGTACCCACGCCTCCGGCCGGACGGGATGAGGAGCCGCACGACGATGCCGCACATGTGGTGGTTGGTGGTTGCTGTCGCCGTGGTCGCCCTGATCGCGGTCTACCTGTCCTGGACGGCCGGTCGGGTCGACCGGCTGCACATCCGGGCCGCCTCGGCCGCCCGGTCCCTCGACGCCCACCTGCTGCGCCGGGCCGCCGCGGCCGCCGTCCTGGCCGAGGAGCACTTCGCGGTGGAGCTCTACGCGGCGGCCCGGATCGCGCTCGACGCCGGCCCGCAGGAGCGGGAGGCGGCCGAGAACGACCTCACCCGCCAGTTGCGGCTCACCCCGCTGTCGTTGGACGACCCGGCCGCCGGGTCGGTGATCGCGGCCAGCCGCCGGCTCGGTCTGGCCCGCCAGGTGCACACCGATCTCGTACGCGACGCGCTGTCGGCCCGCCGCCGTCCCGTCGTACGACTGTTCCGGATGGCCCGCAAACACGACCGCCCCACCTACTTCGACGTCGACGACCCCACCCTCCACCCCCTCCCGTCCACCCCCACCCCCCACCCCCCACCCCCAAGATCCGCACTCTTGTAGAGAAAGAGGGGGTGTCCGCCGCGTCATTGCCCCTCTTTCTCTACGAGTGCGGCCCTGGGTTGGGAGGGTGAGGCTGACCACAGGGGAGGCCACGGGGGGAGTGATTGGCTGTCGGAAGCGGGCGGGGGCGCGCGTAACATCGGGGCGGAATGTGAATCAAGCCCCGAGGAGTGACTGAGCGTGTCCGATTCCGCCGTGCAGCCCGAGTCCGCCAACCCCGTCGTCGGCAGTGCCCGAGTCAAGCGCGGGATGGCCGAGATGCTCAAGGGCGGCGTGATCATGGATGTGGTCACCGCCGAGCAGGCGAAGATCGCCGAGGATGCCGGCGCGGTCGCGGTGATGGCGCTGGAGCGGGTGCCCGCCGACATCCGGGCCCAGGGCGGCGTCTCCCGGATGAGCGACCCGGACATGATCGACAGCATCATCAACGCGGTCTCCATCCCGGTGATGGCCAAGGCCCGGATCGGCCACTTCGTCGAGGCCCAGGTGCTCCAGGCGCTCGGCGTCGACTACGTGGACGAGTCCGAGGTGCTGACCCCGGCCGACTACGCCAACCACATCGACAAGTGGGCGTTCACCGTGCCGTTCGTGTGCGGGGCGACCAACCTGGGCGAGGCGCTGCGCCGGATCACCGAGGGGGCGGCGATGATCCGCTCCAAGGGCGAGGCCGGCACCGGTGACGTCTCCAACGCCACCACCCACATGCGCAAGATCCTGGGCGAGATCCGCCGCCTCACCTCCCTGGCCCCCGACGAGCTGTACGTCGCGGCGAAGGAGCTCCAGGCACCGTACGAGCTGGTTCGTGAGGTGGCCGAGACCGGGAAGCTGCCGGTCGTACTCTTCACCGCCGGAGGCATCGCGACCCCGGCGGACGCCGCGATGATGATGCAGCTCGGCGCCCAGGGGGTCTTCGTGGGCTCGGGCATCTTCAAGTCCGGCAACCCGGAGCAGCGCGCCGCCGCGATCGTCAAGGCGACCACCTTCCACGACGACCCGGACGTGCTGGCCAAGGTCTCCCGTGGGCTGGGCGAGGCGATGGTCGGCATCAACGTCGACGAGATCCCGCAGCCGCACCGCCTCGCCGAGCGTGGCTGGTGAGCCCGGTAACCGACGGGGGCGACAGATGACCACCATCGGCGTGCTCGCGTTGCAGGGTGACGTACGCGAGCACCTGCTGGCACTGGCCAGCACCGACGACGCCATCGCCCGGCCGGTTCGCCGGCCGGCGGAGCTGGACGACGTCGACGCCCTGGTCATTCCGGGCGGCGAGTCCACCACCATGAGCAAGCTCGTCGCCGAGTTCGAGTTGCTGGAGCCGATCCGCAAGCGGATCAGCAACGGCATGCCGGTCTACGGCTCCTGCGCCGGCATGATCATGCTGGCCACCGAGGTGCTCGACGGGCGGCCCGACCAGCGCGGCTTCGACGGCATCGAGATGACCGTACGGCGCAACGCGTTCGGCCGGCAGGTCGACTCGTTCGAGGCCCCGGTGGAGATCACCGGTGTGCCGGGTCCCCGGTTCGACGCCGTGTTCATCCGGGCGCCCTGGGTGGAGCGGGTCGGTGACGGGGTGCAGGTGCTGGGCCGGGTGACCGAGGGTCCGGCGGCCGGGCGGATCGTCGCCGTACGGCAGGGCAACCTGCTCGCCACCGCGTTCCACCCGGAGCTGACCGGGGACCTGCGGGTGCACCAGTACTTCGTCGACCTGGTCCGGGACGCCACCGCCTGAGGCGCGGTGGTGGCACCGCCCGGGGCGGGTGGGACGCCACGGGCTGACGGGGTGTGACGGCCGGATGGGTCGCGCCGGTAGGATTGCCGGGTTCGGCCGGGCAGTCTGGTCAAATCGCCTTCCGCCCAGAGCCGACAGCGGATCTTCACCCGGCCTGATTGTCGTGAATCGGCGGACTCGCCGGGAAGATGAGCGGGCAGTCGACTGTTGACGCGTGGGTTAGCGACGGAGGTAACAGATGTCCGGCCACTCAAAGTGGGCGACGACCAAGCACAAGAAGGCGGTCATCGACGCCAAGCGCGGCAAGATGTTCGCCAAGTTGATCAAGAACGTCGAGGTCGCGGCGCGGACCGGCGGCGGTGACCCGACCGGCAACCCGACCCTCTACGACGCCATCCAGAAGGCGAAGAAGAGCTCGGTCCCGAACGACAACATCGACCGTGCCGTCAAGCGCGGCTCCGGCCTGGAAGCCGGCGGCGCCGACTGGCAGACGGTGATGTACGAGGGCTACGGCCCCAACGGCGTCGCGCTCCTGATCGAGTGCCTCACCGACAACCGCAACCGGGCCGCGACCGAGGTACGCACCGCACTGACCCGCAACGGCGGCTCGCTCGCCGACGCTGGCTCGGTGTCGTACATGTTCACCCGCAAGGGCGTCGTGATCGTGCCGAAGGCCGGCCTGACCGAGGACGACGTGCTGCTCGCGGTCCTCGACGCCGGTGCCGAAGAGGTCAACGACCTCGGTGAGGCGTTCGAGGTCATCTCCGAGCCGACCGACCTGGTCGCGGTCCGCACCGCACTCCAGGAAGCCGGCATGGAGTACGAGTCGGCCGAGTCGTCGCTCGTCCCGAGCGTCACCATCCCGCTCGAAGAGGACGGCGCGCGGAAGATCTTCAAGCTGATCGACGCGCTGGAGGACTCCGACGACGTGCAGAACGTCTACGGCAACTTCGACATCTCCGACGAGGTCATGGCCGCCGTCGACTAGTTCCACGTCCCGTTCAGATATACGACAGGCTTGGCTATATCCTTCTGGCAGGAGGTGGCTCATGGCGAAGACTCTGTTGGATCTCGATGAAGACCTTCTGGCGGAGGCCACGGTCGCACTCGGCACGTCCACCAAGAAGGACACGGTGACCGAGGCGTTGCGACAGGCGGTCGAGGGGAGCCGGGAGCGTCGGCAGCGGGCGTTGGCAGATCTCCAGCAGGTCGCGGATGAGGGCGGTTTCCACTTCGATCGGCTCGATGAGCTGGATCAGTGAAGTACCTCATCGATACCAGTGCGCTGGTCAGGGTCCTGCGTCGCCAGGTCGAGCCCGAGTGGGCCGATCTGGCGACTCGGGGCCTGATCGCCATCTGTGAGCCAGTCCTGGTGGAAACACTGGCCATCGCCGATGCGAAGAGTTACGGACGGGTGGAAGAGGGGCTACGGGACCTGTACCCCTGGGTGCCGGTTCCCGACGACGTCTGGCGCCTCGTCAGCGCGGTACGTCTCGAACTCGCCGGACACAGTGCCCACCAGGGACTCTCGGTTGCCGACTATCACATCGTCGCGACAGCCATCAAGCTGAAGCTCGTTGTGCTGCACCAGGACGCTGATTTCGAGACAGTCGCCAACGTGGTGCCGCAGTTCCAACAGGAGCGCATCCGCTCGTCGGTATAGCCGTAACCTCGACGCTTGTTCGCTGGGTCGTGCCGGTAGGCACGACCCAGCGTGTTCAGACTGTCAAGCTGTTGTCGGTGCGTTCATGAAGCGGGCGACGGGCAGGGCGTGGTCGACGACGCGTACGTCACCGAGCCAGCCGTAGAAGCCCTGCTCGATCAGCCGGTCGTAGTGGTACGCGCCGAAGAACCACGGCTCACCCGAGCTGGCCAGGCCGACCGCCGGGGTGCTCGGGTTGCGCAGCAGCGGGGCGCCGTCGACGTACAGGACGGTGTGCTGGCCGTCGTTGACCACCGCGACGTGGAACCACTCACCGGTACGCATCTCGTGACCCCAGTTGGTGGAGATGTCGTTCTGGTTGGTCGGGAAGACCGCCCACTGCAACGCCATCCCGTCCGACAGCGAGAGCGTCGCCAACGGCTCCGCCGGGTCGCCACCGGTCTTGCCGGCGTCGGCACCCGCACCGAACCGGCTCACCACGCTCATCCACGCGTGGTTGGTCGACTTGGCGTCGGCGGGCAGCTTGACGAACGCCTCGATCGTGTAACCGCCGGTGAACGTCATCGTGTTCATCGGCGCGGCGTCGGCCGTACGCAGGTAGGCGCCCCGGGCCGGCTTCTTGGCTCCGTCGAACCGCAGGCTGGACCGGGTCGGCTGCGCCGGGTGGTGCTCGGCCGACCAGCGCAGCGCGGTGGCGTCGCTGCCGGCGAGGGTGACCCGGGTCAGGTGGTTACCGTTGCCGGAGAGGTCGTTGACCCGGTATCCATCCGGGACGGTCGCCCCGTCGGTCGCCGACTGGTCGAACCGCCAGTAGCCGACGGTCCCCTTGACCAGCATCTCCTTCACCGGGCGGACCGGCGGCACCGGCACCGGGGCGAAGCCGGCGAACCGCTCCCGGAAGTCGATCGGGAGACTGAACCGGTCCACCGGGCCGGTCAGCTCGATCTCGCCCTCCTCCAGCGGATTGCGCCGCTCGGCGACCTTGCCCAGAATCCACGGCGACAGGGTTTCCACGTCGATGGTGTTCCGGGCCAGATCGAAGTGGTAGAGCCGGATCATCGCGCTGCCGCCGTAGTAGCGGTCCTGGTAGTCGGTGACGTGCACGTGCACGTCGTGCCCGGCGGTGTTGGTGAGCACGGTCCGCCCCGGCGGCCAGTAGTGCCCGTTGAGCGTCAGGAAGATCTGGTCACTGTCCTTGACCAGGTTGTTCCAGAGCTGCTGGCCGTAGGCCGACAACGTGGCCTTGCCGGCCGCGTCGGCCGACGCGACCTCGTGGGTGGTGAGGATCGCCGGCGTACGGGGGTGAGCGGCGAGGACCTGCTTCGCCCAGGCGATCGTGCCGGCGGAAGCCCGCCAGTCGAGCGCGAAGACGAGCCACTCCATGCCGGCGGCGCGTACGAGATGGTAGGTGTTGTAGCCGTCGGGCGTCGAGCCACCATAGGTTGGCAGCGGCGCGAACCGTGACGGCGGGAACACGTCGAGATAGGCGCTCGGCCCGCGCTGGTCGTCCGTACGCGAGTCGATGTCGTGGTTACCGGCCAGCACGCTGTACGGCATCCTGCGCTTGTCGAAGATGTCGAAGACCTTGCCGGCGGCGGTCAGCTCGGACGCGGCGGCGTTCTCGACCACGTCCCCGAGGTGCGCGGCGAAGACGATGTTGTGTTCCTCGCGGTGGTCGAGGATGTAGCGCAGGCTCGCGGTCAGCGGGGCCGGGTCGCCCCGGTCGCCGTCGAAGAGATACTGCGTGTCCGGGATGACGGCGATGGTGAACCGGGGATTCTCCGGATCGACCTTGCCGTTGCCGCTGGTGGCGTTGGCGTTGGCCGGGTCGGCGGCGAGGGCGGGCTGGGCGGCGACGCCGAGCACACCGGCCGCCGCCGCGCCCGCACCGACCAGACCGGCACCCCGCAGGAACGTACGGCGGCTCGCGGCGCCCGGAACGGAATTGTCGACGGGTTGCTGCATGCTCAAAACTCCCTGATGTGACGGAGGGTCGGCGCACATTAGGGGCGACAGCTCGGAACGATGATCACCGGCACGGGCAACGCCAGCCGAACGCGAAATGAAGTATCCGCAGCTACAGAGCCTGCCGGCGCTGTCTGGCACGTTGAGTGAACCCGGAACGACGCAACCGCTACGCCGGCTCTGCCAGGCATGCCATGTATGCGGGGTGTGCCGGGTGAGGATCGGGAGATCTTGGAGAGTTCGGCCGGCCATGGCGAGCCGAACTCTCCAAGATCATGAGGTCGCTCGCCAGGGCTGCGGGTTGGCTTGCGGGGTGCGCCACATCGGCCAGAGCGACGGACCCCGATCGGACAGGATGATCCGGCCCTCGCTGACGTACCCGTGCCGCTGGGCGAAGTCGCGGCCGGACTCGCTCCCGGCGACCAGGTAGGTGGGGACGCGGGCCGCGTCGAGGATCCGGTGCTGGTGCCGGAGCAGCGCACCGCCGATGCCCTGTGACCGACGCAGCGGATGCACGCCGAGCCAGCTCAGATGGTGGTGCGCACTGCCGGGATGGTGCCCGCCCAGCGTGGTCTCCAGTAGGGCGAACCGCTGCGCGTACGGGCCGGCGGCGGCGTGCAGGCGCGCGGGAAACTCGGGCGGTTGGCGGGGCGGGTCGATCCGGGGATGCCAGAGGGCGACGGCGGAAAGCTCGGTGCTGACGTGCACCGCGCCAGCCTGAAGGGTGTGCGCGACCAGTTCGCCGAAGAGGTCGTAGAGGACCGGGTAGCGCTGGTCGGCGTCGGGGACGAGCCAGTGTGCGACCGGTTCGTGCCGGAACACCTCAGCGAGAATGTGGCAGATGCCGGAGATGTCGGCGCCCCCGGCGTCGCGCAACTCCGGGTCCGATGTGGTGGTGGCCAACACGGATCCTTTCGGCTCGATACAATGGAGAATTTTTGTGTACGCCTATTCGCGCGTCCATTTCATGAAGCGCTCGAAAAGCTGGATGGGCGTCATGTCCGGCAGATCCCGAGCGGCACCGGTCATCCAGCCGGAGGCGAACATCGCGAGACTGATTCGATCGGTGGTGAGCAGAAGCACTGTGCGGGCCCGTTCGCACGGCCATTCGGCAGCGCCACAGGTGCAGGACCAGGCGGGGCGTACCGCCATGTGATCTTCACTCACCACGACTCCTCGTCTTCGCGTCGGGCGTACAGCGCGCTGGTCCGTACCCTGAGGTGAAGCTCTCCCCGGCGGTCGCCGTTACCGGCGATCCGGACGCCATGCAGGTCACACCACTCGGGGTCGTCGGTCGGAGTCGGCGCCCGGAGGACCACCGGGCGCTCACCGCCGTGGTAGTCGTCGCGCTCCAGCCGGATCAATCGCCGGTTCGGTTCGGGAAACATCGTCCTCATCTCTCCGCGATCTCTCCGTGCAGGGGCACGGGTCGGGAAATGTGGCGTTGGTGAATTCACCCGTGCCCCTGCCGGTGCTCGCCGGGTGGGGACCGGCGAGTTGTAAAGAATGTTTCAGTGACCTCTTGGCTTGGCGCAATGCCGTGCACCAGAATCGACACCGGGGAATGAGGCGCCTTACGCGACGGCAGAGGGGGACGTAACGTGGACGTTGACGAGAGCACCGTCCCGCGTAGGCAACTCGGTAGGTATCTGAGGGAGCTTCGCGAGGACGCGCACATCACCGCCACGGCGGCGGCGAAGGCCCTGGAGTGGTCGGTGCCCCGGATCTGGCGCTACGAGACCGGCCAGGTGCCGATGCACCCGAACGACGTCGAGGCCATGTGCCGCCTCTACGGCGCCACCCCGGAACGGACCGAGAAGCTGCGCGGCCTGGCCCGCGAAACCAAGTCCCACGGCTGGTGGCACAGCTACGGCGAAGCCGTCAAGGAGTGGTTCAAGCTCTACATCGGCCTCGAAGCAGCAGCGGTCAGAATTCGCCAGTACGAGACGAGTCTGATCCCAGGTCTGTTACAGACCGTGGAGTACGTGCAGGAGATCATGAGACTCGACCATCCGGACATGCCTGAGGCGGAACGCCGCGCCAAGACAGACGTCCGGGTCCGGCGGCAGGGGCTCTTGTCTCGGGCAGTTCCACCTGGACCGCAACTCGACGTGATCTTGACGGAGTTCGTGCTTCGACGTTCGCTGAGCGACCGTGCGGCGATGGCCCGACAGCTCAACTACCTTGTGGCAGCCGGGCAACGGCACAACCTCAGCATCCGGGTCCTGCCGCTGAACGCCGGACTGGGGCGCTGGGCGATGATCGGGCAGTTCACAATCCTGGACTTCGCGACCGAGAACGTCCGAGAGCCGGAGCCGGCAACCGTCTACATGGACGGGCCATGTGGCGCTGTCTACCTCGACAAACCGTATGAGATCGCGACCTACGAAGATGCCTGGCGCTCGCTCACCGAGCAGGCCCTGGATCCGGAAGAATCCAGGGAGTTGATCGCATCGATAGCCAAGGAGTTCAACAGTGCGTACTGATGGTGTCTGGCGTAAGTCGACTCGCTCCGGTGGCGAGGGCAACTGCGTCGAGGTGGCGGGGCTGCCCGGTGTGATCTCCGTCCGTGACAGCAAGGACCAGGCCGGTCCCGTGCTGGCATTCCCGGAGAACGCCTGGCGCGCGTTCCTCGCAGACCTGTCCCACCGAAGCTGACCAGCACGCGGTGGCTGCGGCGCCCGTCGCAGCCACCCAGCGTTGCCCCGTCGCGCTATCAGACCAGGATGATGACGGCAAGCACCGCGCCGTAAAGCGCCACCGCCAGGTGTAGCCCGGTCCACAGCCAGTGCAGACGGATCCGGTGCAGCCGTGGGTAGGCACGGTAGTGGGCCTCGCGGAATTCCGGAATGTGTGGATCGTCCGCGAGCGCGCCCATGCCCTTCAGCGTCTCGGTCAGCGCCCGTGCCTGAACCAGGTGATACTCGGCCCGTTCGTGGTATTTCGCAGCCGACAGCGCGCCGTACAAACCAAGCCCGAGCACGAGCACCGCCAACGGAAGCGTGCCGAGCGCGAACTTCTGCTGAACGATCAGACTGCTCAACCCAGCGGCGATGACCAGCAGATAATTGGTCAGCACCGACCGCTGCGTCTCAGACTGCCGAAGCTGCTGCCGATGCTCACTCCAGTACGCCAACACCACCTCGTACGACTCACTCACAACCCGTTCTCCTCTCGATCAACGGACGGCGCTGCTGGAGTGACCTGTTGCGGCACCTGACCCCCTTGAAGGGTGATCACGCTGTCCAGGTTGCGGCGGACGATGCACGTGTTGGAGTGATCGGGGCCGAGGGCTGCTTCACTGATTTCGAGGGCGCGCTCAAACTGTGTGCGGGCGGCGTTCAGGTCTCCCAGGGACTGCAGGACGCTGCCGAGGTTGTTACGCCGGATGCCCATGTGGGGGTGGTTGGGGCCGAGGGCTGCTTCACCGATTTCGAGAGCGCGCTCAAACTGTGTGCGGGCGGCGTTCAGGTCTCCCAGGGACTGCAGGACGCTGCCGAGGTTGCTGCGCCGGGTGCCTACGTTGGGGTGGTTGGGGCCGAGGGCTGCTTCACCGATTTCGAGAGCGCGTTCGAGCTGTGTGCGGGCGGCGTTCAGGTCTCCCAGGTCCCACAGGACGTTGCCGAGGTTGCTGCGCTGGGTGCCCATGTGGGGGTGGTTGGGGCCGAGGGCTGCTTCACTGATTTCGAGCGCGCGTTCGAATTGTGTGCGGGCGGCGTTCAGGTCTCCCAGGTCCCGCAGCACACTGCCGAGGTTGCTGCGCTGGGTGCCTACGTTGGGGTGGTTGGGGCCGAGGGCTGCTTCACTGATTTCGAGGGCGCGTTCGAGCTGTGTGCGGGCGGCGTTCAGGTCTCCCAGGTCCCGCAGCACACTGCCGAGATTGCTGCGCCGGGTGCCTACGTCGGGGTGGTTGGGGCCGAGGGCTGCTTCAGCGATTTCGAGGGCGCGTTCGTATTGTGTGCGGGCGGCGTTCAGGTCTCCCAGGTCCTGCAGGACGCTGCCGAGGTTGCTGCGCGAGGTGCCTACGTCGGGGTGGTTGGGGCCGAGGGCTGCTTCACCGATTTCGAGGGCGCGTGCGTATTGTGTGCGGGCGGCGTTCAGGTCTCCCAGGTCTCGCAGCACGTTGCCGAGGTTGCTGCGCGAGGTGCCCACGTTGGGGTGGTTGGGGCCGAGGGCTGCTTCACTGATTTCGAGGGCGCGTTCGTATTGTGTGCGGGCGGCGTTCAGGTCTCCCAGGTCCCGCAGCACGTTGCCGAGGTTGCTGCGCGAGGTGCCCACGTTGGGGTGGTTGGGGCCGACGGCCGCTTCGATGATTTCGAGGGCGCGCCTAAATTGTGTTCGGGCGCCCCTCAAGTCTCCGAGGTTGCGCAACACCCGGCCCAACTCGTCGTGGAGTCTGGCCAGATCAGGGCGGTCTGCACCGAGCGCCTTCTCATTCACCCTCACCGCTTGCTCGGCCAGAGGACGAGCCTGCCGATACTGCCCACGTCCCCGCAGGTAGGCCGAGGCCCGATGCAACAGCCACCCAGTTTTCTCCAAGGCCACCTCAAGCCGCTGCGCGTGATCGGCAACCGAGAGCAGGTGCGGTAACAGTTGTTCACAGTCCGGCCACGTGTGCACCTCCCAACTCGCCTTCGGAAAGGCCGCCCTCAGCAGGTCGACCGCAGTCTCGGCCCAGGTCCGCTCTCCTTCCTTGCCGAGCCGGGCCCGGATCACCGCCTGCACTAGTCGGTGTAGCCCCACGACTTCGGAGTTGACCGTCGCCAGCGAATAGTGTCCCAACGCCGCCAGCACCCGGTTGTACATCAGCCGGTCGGAAACCATCGACGCGAGGGCCTTCGGCAGCATCTCCGGCTGTTCCGTTGGGAGCGCGCGCGGAACATCCGGCGCGAGGAACGCCAGCAGATTCAACAGCGCCCCGGCCTCTGGCGCCTCAGCCTTGACACGGTCCAGCGAAACCGACCACACGGTCGCCACCCGTCGGCGGTCCGGATCACCATTCGCCGCGTCGACAGAATCCAGCTCGAACAACTCGCGCTCACGGGCGCGGAGGAGTTCCAAGTAGTCAGGAAGCCTCTCTTTGGTCTCGTCCAGATATGCCGCAGCCTCCTCCAGTGCCAACGGCAGATCACCCACCAACTCGGCCAACTCGGCTAACGCAGTCTCGTCGGTGACGCGTGTCCTGCGACGAAGGATCTCGACCGACTCCGGGCGGGCGAGCACCCCCAACCCCAGGGGTGAGGCTTGGGCGGACCAAGCGGACCATCGAGACGTCACCAGCACATGACCACCCCCGCCCGAAGGCAGCAACCCGGCCAACTGATCGGGGCGCTCCGCATTGTCGTACACCAGCAGCCAGCGCCTACGACTCCGCAGCAGGTCGAACAATCCGGCGACCATCTCCGCCTGCTCTACTGCCGCCGGTACGCCCAACCGCCGCCCGAGACCTGCCAATGTCGCTACGGCCGTGGTGGGCTGCTCGGCCGCGATCCACCAGATCACGTCGTAGTCGCTGGCGAACCGGTGCGCGTACTCCAACGCCAACTGGGTCTTTCCGACACCACCCAGCCCGTGCAGCGCCCCAGTGGGCACGACCGCAGCCGTGGACTCGCTCAGAAGCTCCGCGTGCAGCCGCTCCAACATCGCGTCCCGGCCGGAGAAGTTGCGGTTACGCGCGGGGAGGTTGCTCACTTCCGGACCCAGGCCGGGAAACCGTTCCCGAGCGCCGGAACCAGTTTTGCCGGGGTAGGTACCGGAGGTGGGCCGTGGCCTGTTCGCGTCGACCGCCGCCAGCAGCTTCCTTCGCGCACCGGCCTCGTCCACGTCGACCAGATCGACGTACACCCGGGTCGCCAGCAGGCCCGGCGGTTCACACGGCTGCACGCGCACCGGGAGCAGCAGGCCAAGCTCCCCGCTGGGATCCTTGGCGAACGCGACCCGCCACTCGGCCTCCCCGAACTTCGAGCCGAAATACGCCGGGGAGAGCACCGCGATCGTCCGGGCCGCCAAGGTCACGGCTTCCTGCATTTTCTGTACGAAGTCCGTGCCCGGCCGGAAGTCCCAGGACTGCAACACCGTCGAATACCGCGCACGCTCCAACTCGGCCGCGATCCACTCGGCCCACGAGCGGTTCACCTCGGTATAGCTGATGAAGAAGTCTTTCCCTGGATTTTCGGCCACGGCCAAACCTTCCAACCCGACCCACCGTCCCGGCTGCTTGGGGCTCGATCACATCGAAGCAGCCCGCGACACCTCGCGTCCAATTCGATCTCGCGCGATGTCGGCCGGCTGCCCGAATAAACCGGATCCCCACAATCCCCGACAGCAGATGCGACCCCTGTGTCGGCAAACAGACACGCACCCGCACCGACATCGGTCTTGGATGGCGTCCACCTTGATGATCCACGCGCGCTGAGCTGTCGTGGAAGGTTGTCCGGCGACAGCTCAGCGCGCGTGGATCATGTTCGAGCCCCGAGGTGGTGCGTAGCGGTGGAGAGAGATGGCTCGACCTCAAGCTTGCTTCAAGTGTGAGGGTGCTCGGCATGGAAGCGACGGACATCAGCGAGCAGGCGTACGAGACCGAGATCGAGGCGATCAAGCGGGTGGTCGCCACGATCGAGCACTCCCAGAACAACGAGCTGCCCGACGAGTTCGTCGGTCTGTTCCGGGCCGACGCGATCTGGACGACGGGCGGAGGGAAGCTCCTGATTGGGCGCGACAAGGTCTCCGAGTTCACGCACCGGGTGCTTCCCGGTGGGATGACGGATTCGACAGTCACGTTCGAGGTCGTAC
Source organism: Micromonospora sp. NPDC049529 (assembly GCF_055586685.1). Classification (NCBI taxonomy): domain Bacteria; kingdom Bacillati; phylum Actinomycetota; class Actinomycetes; order Micromonosporales; family Micromonosporaceae; genus Micromonospora; species Micromonospora sp. NPDC049529. The sequence continues at coordinate 41,485 of NZ_JBVJHT010000019.1, read as the reverse complement.
ACGTGCTGTTCCTTCGCCCCGACGTTGCCGCCATCAAGGCCCGCCAACTCTACCGGACCCCCGACGGCCCGGACGAGGGCACGCCACTGTTCGTCATGACCAAAGAGGACGGACGCTGGCACCCGACCGCCTGCCAAAACACCGGAGTGCTCGCCCCCTGATCCACCTCCTCCCAACCCCTGATTCAAAGTTGACCATGAAGTTGGCGCGGGTTCAGGGCTCTGATCGCGTACCTAACTTCATGATCAACGGGGTAGGCGTCAGTGGCGGCGGAGGGCTACTACGGCTATGTCGTCGGTGATTTCGGGTGGGGCTAGGGCGGTTAGGAGGTGGCCGCAGAAGGTGTCGAGATCCTCGTTCACCGGGGTGGAGACGGCGGCCAGGGCGGCCATGCGATGGTCTATGTCCACGTCTCGGCGTTCGATCAGGCCGTCGGTGTAGAGGACCAGGGTGGCGCCGGGGGGTAGGTCGAATTCCAGGTCGTCGGGGCGGGTCGCCCGTACGCCCAGCAGGGTGGCGGTGTGTTCGACGAAGGTGGGGGAGTTGTCGGGGGCGATCAGCAGGGCGGGAAGGTGGCCGGCGCTGGCCAGGCGGATCCGGCCCGTATGCGGTTCGAGGGTCAGTACGCAGAGCGTGGCGAACTCGCCCGGCAGGAGCGTACGCAGGAGCTTGTCGACCCGGGCCACGATCGCGCCCGGCGGATGCCCGTCCACCGCGTACGCCCGGATCGCGTGCCGGAGCTCGGCCATGACGGTCGCCGCGTGCAGGGAGTGGCCGGCGACGTCGCCGATCGCGACCAGCAGCCGGCCGTCGATCATCGCGAGTTCGTAGAAGTCGCCGCCGACCTCGGTGTGCGCGCTCGCCGGCTCGTACCGGACGGCCAGGTCCAAATTGGGGATCCGGGGCAGCGTACGGGGCAGCAGGCTGCGTTGCAGCGTCACCGCGATCCGGTGCTCCTGGTCGTACGAGCGTTGCGCCTCGACCGCCGCGGCGAGCGCCTGGACGAGCTGACTGAGCACGATGGACTCGGCGGCCAGGGCCGAGTCCGGCACGGCGATCTGCACGCCCGGCCGGTCGTTGCGCAGTCGCGCGGTGGCGACGGCGATCTGCTCGTCGGCTCCGGTGAGCAGCGGCCAGGCGGTCGGCGGTTCGGTGCGCAACGCGACGCCGAGCGGGACCGGGGTCGGGTCGAGCGGCCACGACCGGATCGTCACCGGTGTGCCGGGCTCGGCGGTGGTGGCGATCAGCCGTTCACCGTCGGTGTTCTGCGCGGCGACGACCGCGCCCGTACCGAAGATCTGCGCGGCCCCGGCCACGGCGGCGGTGAGGAGTTGGACCAGGGTGGGGGCGGAGTTGACCGCCAGGGTGGTGTCGGCGAGCCGGGCCAGCCGGGCGGCGAGCAGTTCGGCCCGGCGCCGGGCCCGGTAGTAGCGCAGCGCGGCGTGGGTGGTGGCGATCAGCTCGTCCGGCTCGATCGGTTCCACCAGGTACGCGTCCGCGCCCCTGGTCAACCCCATGATCCGGTCGGTGACGTCCACCGCGTGCGCCGACACGTGGATCACCGGTCGGGACGCCCAGCGCGGATCGGCCTTGATCCGTTCGCTGATCTCGAACCCGGTCATGTCACCGAGCCGCACGTCGAGCACGAGCAGGTCGACGTCGCGGTGCTCCATCAGCTCCAGGGCCGCCGTGCCGCTGTCGGCCTGGAGCACGGTGAAACCGGCTCGGGTCAGCCAACTCACCAGCAGGAACCGCTTCGTGTCCCGGTCGTCGACCACCAGGATCGTGGCGCCCGACGCCGCCGGGTCCGCGGCGCTCATCGCATCGGTCGTACGGGTAGCCGGACGGTGAAGGCGCTGCCGGTGCCGGGGCGGCTCTCGACCTCCGGGGTGCCGCCGAACAGGGCCCGCAGCTCGATGTCGGTCCAGCTCGGCTCGACCGTGCCGGACTCCGCCTTGGCGAGGTCGAGCAGCAACCGGGACAGCCCGATCACCGCCGTCACCGGTGCCCGCAGCTCGCGGCTGGCGTTGGGCAGGAAGCGGGTCTTCGCCTCGCTCGCCGGTACTCGAACTCGGATACCGTCCGGCGCCGGTGGCCGACGATCCCGGGCAGGAAGACCAGGCCGCGCCGCTCGTCGCCGTCGACCATGGACCTTCCCATGCTTCCTCCCCGGTTCCCGACCGCGCTCGACCCCGGGCCGATCAGGCCGGTGGACTGTATCACCGGCGGTAGCGACGACAGCCGGTCGTCGACCGGCGGTGGCCTGCGGATGTTGACCTTTCCGAATCGACCTGACACGCTTCGCGCCCACCGGTCGTGGTGACGCTTACCGCACCGCCGCGAGGCCCGCCGGGTGGCTCCCGGCCAATAAGGTACGGGGATGGCGCAGTCGTACGAGGATCCGGGAGAACCGGACGTACGCGGTCCGGGGTGGTACCTGTGGTGGCTGGTGACCAGCCAGTGGCGGCGGGTCCTGGCGGGCGCGACGCTGGGCACGGTGTGGATGGTCTGCCTGACCCTGCCGCCGTACCTGCTGAGCCGGGCGATCGACGACGGGTTGCGGGCGGGGGACTCGACGGCGCTGGTCGGCTGGGTGGGAGTGCTGTTCGGCGTCGGGGTGCTGAACGCCTTCGTCGGGATGCTCCGGCACCGGACGATGACCAGGATCCGGATGGACGCGGCCTTCCGTACGGTGCGGGTGGTCGTCGGGCAGGCGACCCGGCTCGGTGCCGTACTGCCTCGCCGGGTCACGGCCGGCGAGGTGGTCACCATCGGCATCGGTGACGTCTGGGTGATCGGCCGGGTGCTGACCCTCACCGGTCCCGGCGTCGGGGCGGTGGTCGCATACGTCACGGTGGCCGCGCTGCTGCTGACGGTTTCGCCGCTGCTCGCGGTGGTGGTCCTGCTCGGGGTTCCGCTGCTGGCCGTGCTGGTCGGCCCGCTGTTGGGCCGGTTGCAGCGGGTGGGCCTGGTGTACCGGGAACGCGAGGGCGCGCTCGCCGCCCGGCTGGTGGACATCGTCGGCGGCCTGCGGGTGCTGGGCGGCCTCGGTGGCAAGGAGCGGTACGCCGAGCGGTACCGGCAGGGTTCGCGGACGTTGCGCGACGACGGGTACCGGGTCGGTGCGGTGACGAGTTGGATCCAGGCGCTCGGGGTCGGCCTGCCGGCGATCTTCCTCGCCGCGGTGACCTGGCTGGCCGCCCGGACGGCCGCGTCGGGCGACATCAGCGTCGGTGAACTGGTCGCCGTCTACGGGTACGTGGCCGTCCTGGCGGTGCCGGTGTACTTCTTCATCGAGGGCGGCCTCGATCTCAGCCGTGGCCTGGTAGCCGCCCGGCGGGTGATCCGCTTCCTGGAACTCGCGCCCGACCGGGCCGGTCGTACGGTCACCGCCGCCCCGCCCGAATCACCGGCGGTGCTGCACGATCCCGCGTCCGGTGTCGAGCTGACGCCGGGCCGGTTGACCGTGCTCGCCAGCGCCCGTCCCGCCGACGCGGTGGCCGTGGTCGACCGCCTCGGCGGCCTGGTCGACTCGGACGTGACCTGGGGCGACGTCCGACTCGACGCGGTCGACCCGGCACACGTACGGGACCGGATCCTGGTCGCCGAGAACGAGGCGGACCTGTTCGCCGGCACCCTGCGCGACATGATCGCCGGCCGGTGGGACCGGAACGACGACAGCATCATGGCGGCCGTGTACGCCGCCGTCGCGCAGGACGTCGTCCTCGGTGCCCCGCACGGGCTCGACTCCACCGTCGACGCGCAGGGACGCGATCTCTCCGGCGGGCAGCGGCAGCGGGTCCGGTTGGCCCGGGCCCTGCTGGCCGATCCCGAGGTGCTGCTCGCGGTCGAGCCGACCTCGGCGGTCGACGCGCACACCGAGGCGGCCGTCGCCGCCCGGCTGGCGGTTGCCCGGTCCGGGCGCACCACCCTGGTCGTCAGCACGTCACCGCTGCTGCTCGACCGGGCGGACACCGTGTACCACCTGGTCGACGGCCACGTCGCCGCCGCCGGCACGCACCGGGAACTGCTGGCCGCCGCTGCGGCGTACCGCCGGCTGGTCACCCGCGACACCCTCGACAGCGCCGACGCGCCGGGTCTGCCCGTCCAGCAGGTGGTCCGGTGACCGGCGCGGCGCAACCGGCGGGTGGCGGACTGCCGGTCGCCGAGCCGCGGCGGGTATGGCGGGCGGCGCTGCGACTGATCCGGCTCGACCGACGCGTCTTCGTCGCCATGATCGCGCTGAACGTGCTCGCCGCCGTTGCCGGACTGGTCGGACCGTGGCTGCTCGCCCGGATCGTCGACACGGTCGAGGGCGGCGGCGGGGTGGCCGAGGTGGACCGGCTGGCCCTCGTCATCCTGGCCGCCGCCCTGGTCCAGTTCGTGCTGACCCGCTACGCCCGCTGGCTGGGTCACCGGTTCGGCGAGCGGACCTCGGCCCGGATCCGGGAGCAGTACGTCGACCGGGCCCTGACGCTGCCCACCTCGGTGGTGGAGCGGGTCGGACCGGGTGACCTGACCGCCCGGGGCACCACCGACGTCGCCGCTGTCGGCACCACCCTGCGCGACGTCGCCCCGGACGTGTTCATCGCCGGAGTTCAGGCGTTCTTCCTGTTCGGCGCGGTCTTCGTCCTCTCCCCGCCACTGGGCGCCTGTGGCCTGCTCGGCCTGTTCGGCATGTGGTTCGTCACCCGCTGGTATCTGCGCCGGGCCCACCCCGCGTACCTCGCCGAGGGGGCGGAGAGCTCACACCTCGCCGAGGTGCTCGCCGCCACCGCCTCCGGCGCCCGTACGGTCGAGGTGCTGGGGCTGCAACAGCGCCGGATAACCGCCTGCATCGAGGCGATCGAACGGTGCCGGCGGGCCCGGTTGCGGACCCTGTTCCTGCGTAGCGTGCTCTACCCCGGTACGGACATCTCGCACGTGCTGCCGGTGGTCGGGGTGCTCCTGCTCGGCGGGCTGCTCTACGACCGGGGCGCGGTGAGCCTCGGTACGGTCGTCGCGGCGGCCCTGTACCTGCGGCAGGTCTCCGATCCGCTGGACACGATCCTGAACTGGCTGGACCAGTTGCAGAGCAGCGGCGCCTCGTTCGCCCGCGTCGAGGGTCTGGGGCGGGCCGCCCGGTCGGCACCGCCGGCCCATCCCGAGCCGGCCGACGACCGGATCGAGGTGACCGGTGTGCGTTACGCCTACGACGGGCTGCGTGACGTGCTGCACGGGGTCGACCTGACCGTACGGCCGGGCGAGCGGCTGGCGCTGGTCGGGCCGTCCGGTGCCGGCAAGTCGACGCTGGGCCGGTTGCTCGCCGGGGTCGACGTGCCGCGTACCGGTGCGGTGACGGTCGGCGGGGTGCCGATCGCCGAGCTGCCGCCGGAACGGCTGCGCCGGCAGGTGGTCCTTGTCACCCAGGAGCACCACGTGTTCCTCGGCTCGGTGCGGGACAACCTGCTGGTCGCGGCGGCCACCGCCGGTGACGGGGAGCTGCGCGCGGCGCTGTACGCGGTCGGCGCCGACTGGGCCGACGACCTACCCGACGGGCTGGACACCGAGCTGGGCGAGGGCGGTCACCGGCTCGACGGGGCACAGGCCCAGCAGCTCGCGCTGGCCCGGGTGGTGCTGGCCGACCCGCACACGCTGATCCTGGACGAGGCGACCGCGCTGCTCGACCCGAGGACGGCGCGGAGCACCGAGCGGGCGCTGGCCGCGGTCCTGGCCGGGCGTACGGTCGTCGCGATCGCGCACCGCCTGCACACCGCGCACGACGCGGACCGGGTGGCGGTGCTGGAGGAGGGCCGGATCACCGAACTCGGCACCCACGACGACCTGGTGGCCGGCGACGGCGCGTACGCCGCGCTCTGGCACTCCTGGCACGCCGACCGGACGCCCGCCTGACCCGCCGCTGCTAGGTCGGCCGGTACTCGACCTCGGGGCGGCCGGGGGTGCCGTAGCGGGAGCTGCGACTGACCCGCCCGATCCCGACCAGGTGTTCGAGGTAGCGCCGGGCGGTGACCCGGGAGGTGCCGGTCCGGGTCGACACCTCGCTGGCGGACAGGCCCGGCTCGGTGCGCAGCACCGCCAGCACCGCGTCCAGGGTTTCCGTGCCGAGCCCCTTGGGCAGGGTGTCGGCGTCGGCACCGCGCAACGTCGCGAACATCCGGTCGACCTCGTGCTGGGCGACCACGGCGCCGTCGGCGAGGGCCTGGCGGCGGTACTCGGCGTACCGCTCCAGCTTGTCGCGGAACGCGGCGAAGGTGAATGGTTTGAGCAGGTAGTGGGTCACCCCGAGGGCGACCGCGGCGCGGACCATGGTCAGGTCCCGGGCAGAGGTCACGGCCAGCACGTCGGTGCTGCTGCCGGCCGCCCGCAGCGCCCGGCAGACGTCCAGGCCGTGCAGGTCGGGCAGCCGGAAGTCCAGCAGTACGAGGTCCACCCCGTCGCCGCCACCGGCGCGCAGGGCCGCCATCGCGTCCCGGGCGGTGTGCACGACGCCGACGACGGCGAAGCCCGGTACCCGCTCGGTGTAGGCGCGGTGTGCGTCGGCGAGCAGGGGCTCGTCCTCCACGACCAGCACCCGGATGGTGGTCATGTCGGGGACTCCCGGGGGATCGGTAGCCGGGCCGGGATCGGCAGCCGGACGTTGAACAGCGTGCCACCTGCGGCGGGACGGCTCACGTCGACCTTGCCGTCGTAGCGTGACACCACCTGGCCGACCAGGGCCAGGCCGAGTCCCCGGCCGGCGCTCTTGGTCGACCAGCCGCGCCGGAAGGCGTCGGTGACCTGGGCCGGGTCGAGTCCCGGTCCGCTGTCGGCGACCCGGACGGTCACCTCCCGGTCGGTCGCGCCGACGAAGACCCGGACCTGCCGGGGCGGTTCGGTGCCGCCGACCGCCTCCAGGGCGTTGTCGAGCAGGTTGCCGACCACGGTGAGCAGGTCGCCGATGGGCAGCGGATGACCGTCGAGCCGGGAGTCGGGATCGACCACCAGGTCCACGCCGCGTTCACCGGCCTGGGCGGACTTGCCGAGCAGCAGGGCGGCCAGCGCCGGTTCGGTGACCGCGCCGACCACCCGGTCGGTGAGCTGCTGGGCGAGGGTCAGCTCGGCGGTGGCGAGCTGCACCGCCTCGTCGGTACGCCCCAGCTCCACCAGTGTCAGTACGGTGTGCAGCCGGTTCGCCGACTCGTGCGCCTGTGCCTGGAGGGCCTCGCTGAGTCCGCGTACCGAGTCGAGTTCGCTGGCGAGGCTGCGCAGCTCGGTGTGGTCGCGCAGGGTCAGTACGGTGCCGACCGACCGGCCGCCGAACGTGGTGGCCCGCTGGTTGGCCACCAGGACCCGGTCACCGGCGAGCATCGGCTCGTCGTGTGCGGGGCGGCCGGAGAGGATCAGGTCGGCGACGGCCGGTGGGAAGCCGAGTTCGGCGACCGGGCGGTCCTGCACCGGATCGGCTCCGGCCAGCCCGAGCAGCCGCCGTGCCTCGTCGTTGATCAGGGCCACCCGCCGGTCGGGGGTGAGCACGACCAGCCCTTCCCGGACCGAGTGCAGGACCGCGTCGTAGTACTCGTACATCCGGGTGATCTGGGTCGGGCCGAGCCCGTGGGTCTGCCGGCGCAGGCGGCGACTGAGCAGCCAGGATCCGGCGGCGGCGAGGGCGAGCGCGGCGGCGGTGGCGCTGAGCAGCGCCGGTGCCTGGGCGATCAGCTTGCGGTTGATCGCCTCGGTGGTGATGCCGACGGAGACCAGTCCGACGACGGTGCCGCCCTCGCCGCGTACCGGCACCACCGCCCGGACGGACTCGCCGAGGGTGCCGATGTTGATCGTGGTGAAGGCCCGGCCGGCGAGCGCCGGTTCGATCTCACCGACGAAGGGGTGACCGATCTGGGCCGGGTTGGGGTGCGAGTAGCGGGTGCGGTCGGGTGCCATCACCACGATGAAGTCGGTTCCGGTGGCCCGGCGGGTCGATTCGGCGTACGGCTGGAGCGTGGCGGCCGGGTCGGCGGAGCGCAGCGCGGTTGCCACGTCGGGGGAGCGGGCGACGGCTTCCGCCACCGCGAGGACCTCCTCCGTTGCGGCGTCGCGTACGTCGGCGCGGGCGAGCAGCACCGCCCCGGCCATGCCGGCCACCACCAGCAGGGTGACGACCAGGACCTGCAGGGCGAAGAGCTGGCCCGCGATGCTCCATCGTCGTCTGGACATGCGCACCAGTGTTCCCTGTGTGACGGCTCCGGCGCTTGACGACGCCGGGGATCAGTTTGTTGTTTCGGGTTGGGGTCGGCCCGGTGAACACAATGAACGCAAGGCTGTGCGTACGTGAGATCCAGGCCACAGTCTCGGGCATGGACACCCCTACCGCCCGGCCACGACGGGACCGCACCCACTATCTGTACCTCGCCGTCATCGTCGCCGTCGTCGCCGGCATCGTGCTCGGCTTCGTCGCGCCGGAGGCGGCCAAGGCGCTGAAGCCGATCGGTACCGGCTTCGTCGCGCTGATCAAGATGATGATCAGCCCGGTCATCTTCTGCACCATCGTGCTCGGGGTCGGGTCGGTCCGGCAGGCCGCGAAGGTCGGCAAGGTCGGCGGCCTGGCGCTCGGCTACTTCCTGGTCATGTCGACCGTGGCGCTGGCCATCGGGCTGGTCGTCGGCAACATCGTGCACCCCGGCTCGGGTCTGCACCTCGGCGACGACCTGGCCGCCGCCGGTCAGGCCCAGGCCAGCGGCAAGAGCGAGGGTACGGTCGACTTCCTGCTCGGGATCATCCCGACCTCGCTGCTGTCGGCGCTGACCGAGGGCGAGGTGCTCCAGACGTTGCTGGTCGCGCTCCTGGTCGGCTTCGCCGTGCAGGGGCTGGGCCGCCGGGGCGAGCCGGTGCTGCGCGCGGTCGGTGTGGCCCAGCGGCTGGTCTTCAAGATCCTCACGATGATCATGTGGCTGGCACCGATCGGCGCGTTCGGCGCGATGGCCGCGGTGGTCGGCGCGACCGGGGTGGACGCGCTCAAGAGCCTGGCCCAGATCATGATCGGCTTCTATGTCACCTGTGCGATCTTCGTGATCGTCATCCTGGGCCTGCTGCTTCGCCTGGTCGCCCGCATCTCGATCTTCTCGCTGCTGCGCTACCTGGGCCGCGAGTTCCTGCTGATCGTCTCCACCTCGTCGTCGGAGTCGGCGCTGCCCCGCCTGATCGCCAAGATGGAGCACTTCGGGGTGAGCAAGCCGGTCGTCGGCATCACCGTGCCCACCGGCTACTCGTTCAACCTCGACGGCACCGCGATCTACCTGACCATGGCCTCGCTGTTCATCGCCGAGGCGATGGGCAAGCCGCTGGCCGTGGGCGAGCAGATCTCACTGCTGGTCTTCATGGTCATCGCGTCCAAGGGCGCGGCCGGGATCACCGGTGCGGGCCTGGCCACCCTCGCCGGTGGGTTGCAGAGCCACCGGCCGGACCTGGTCGACGGGGTCGGTCTGATCGTCGGCATCGACCGCTTCATGTCCGAGGCCCGCGCGCTGACCAACTTCGCCGGCAACGCGGTGGCGACCGTACTGATCGGCACCTGGACCCGCGAGTTCGACCGGGAGCAGGCGCGTGCCGTACTCGCCGGTGACCGGCCGTTCGACGAGGCGACCATGCTCGACGACCACGGACCGGCCGACGACGAGACGCCGGCCGACACCGACACCGCCGCGCCGGCAGCCGCCGGTGCTCGGGCCTGACCCTCGCCGACCGCCCCTGCGGCCGTCCACCCCACCGACACGGGGTGGACGGCCCGGAATATATGTAAAGCGAAAGTTACGAGGTTTCGTCGGTAAAGTCGGGTCGTGACCAGAGGGCAGAGAATCCTCGCCGGGTCGGTGGTGGCCCTGGTGGTCGCGCTCACCGCCTGCACCGAGCAGTCGCCGCAGCAAGCCGGCCCGGCGTCCGGTCCTCCTGCCCAGCAGGCCGAGCCGCAGGCCACGCCGGCCCTGGAACTGATCGCCGGGATGCCGCCCTACACCTCCACCACCAACGTGTACGCCGCCGCCGGTGCCGACCAGCTGATCGAGGCGGTACGCGGCGACAAACCCCTGGTGTACGTGCCGAACACCGGCAGCGACGACGTGTGGGTGATCGACCCGGACACGTACAAGGTGGTGGACAAGTTCCCCGGCGGCCCGGAACCGCAGCACGTGGTCCCCTCCTACGACCTGCGTACGCTCTACGTCGCGTCCAGCCGGGTGCCCTCCGGCGGCCTGGTGCCGATCGACCCGCGTACCGGCAGACCGGGCAAGCTGATCGACGTGCAGGACGTCTACAACCTGTACTTCACCCCGGACGGCAAGCAGGGGATCGTGGTCGCCGAGTTCTACCGGCGACTCGACTTCTACGACGTCGCCACCTGGCGCCCGACCGGCTCGGTGACCTTTCCCGAGTGCGCCGGGATCAACCACCTCGACTACTCGGTCGACGGGCGGACGATGCTGGTGAGCTGTGAGTTCGGCAACCGGATGCTGGTCGTCGACGTGGTCACCCGGACGAAGCTGCGCCAGTTCGACCTGGACGTGGTCGCCGACGGCATGCCGCAGGACACCCGGCTCACCCCGGACGGGCGGCACTTCCTGGTCGCGGACATGATGGCCGGCGGCGTGTACGTCTTCGACGGGGCGGCCACCAGACGCACCGGTTTCATCCCCACCGGCAAAGGCGCGCACGGCATCTACTTCAGCCGGGACGGCACCCTCGCGTACGTGACCAACCGGGACGAGGGCAGCGTGAGCCTGATCGACCTGGCCACGCTCAGCCCGGCCGGACTCTGGCGGATCCCCGGCGGGGGCAGCCCGGACATGGGCGGGCTCTCCGCCGACGGTCGGGTGCTCTGGCTCTCCGGCCGCTACCACGACGAGGTGTACGCGATGAGCACCGCGGACGGCCGACTGCTGGCCCGGATCCCGGTCGGCTCCGGCCCGCACGGGCTCACCGTCTGGCCCCAACCCGGCCGCTACTCCCTCGGCCACACCGCCAACATCCGCTGAGCCGGCCCACCGTTCCCGCCACCCCGACGGCCTGCCCGACGGCGGCGACGGGCCAAACCGGCCGCCTGGCAGACAGGGCGACACGTCGGGCCGAACCGGCGGGCGTCGATTGGACGCTGACGCGGGCCGCGCGTCCGCCTAGCCTGGCGATATGGATCTTGTATCGGCACAGGAACTGTGGAATCCCGAGCCGGGCTGGCTCAACACCGCGAGCTACGGGCTGCCGCCCCGACCGGCCTGGACGGCGTTGCAGCAGGCGCTGGGCGAGTGGCAGGTCGGGCGTACGTCGTGGGAGGGGTGGGGAGCGGCGACCGACCGGTCCCGCACCGCGTTCGCCGGGCTGGTCGGGGTCCCGGTCGCCGACGTCTGCGTGGGTGCCGCGGCCTCCCAGTTGCTCGCCCCGATCGCCGCCGCGCTGCCGGCCGGCACCAGCGTGCTGGTGCCGGAGGAGGAGTTCACCTCGAACCTCTTCCCGTGGCTGGTGCACGCCGACCGGGGCGTACGGGTGCGGACCGTACCGGCGGCGCGACTGGTCGAGTCGATCGACGCCGGTACCGACCTGGTGGCGTTCAGCCTGGTCCAGTCCGCCACCGGGGCGGTCGCCGAGTACGAGGCCGTGGTGGCGGCGGCCCGTGCGCACGGCGCGTGGGTGGTGGTGGACGCGACCCAGGGTTGCGGCTGGCTGCCGTTCGACGCGGGACTGGCCGACGCGGTGGTGGTCAGCGCGTACAAGTGGCTGATGGCGCCCCGGGGTACCGCGTTCGGTTACCTCGCCCCGGCGCTGCGCGACCGGCTCACCCCGCTCGCCGCCGGTTGGTACGCCGGCGAGGACCCGCACGACTCCTACTACGGGCCACCGCTGCGGCTGGCCGCCGACGCCCGGCGGTTCGACCTCTCCCCGGCCTGGTTCAACCATGTCGGGGCGGCGCCCGCGTTGGAACTGGTCGCCGAGATCGGACTGCCGGCGATCATGGCGCACGACGTGTCGCTGGCCAACCGGTTCCTCGCCGGTCTGGGGCAGCCGCCCGGCGACAGCGCCATCGTGACGGTGGACGTACCCGATGCGCAGCGGCGTCTCGCGGACGCCGGCATCCGGGCGGCCGTCCGCGCCGGTCGCGTCCGCGCCTCCTTCCACGTCTACTCCACCCCCGCCGACGTGGACCGGGCCCTGACCGCCCTGACCTGACCAGCGTCTTCCCGGTTGCGCGATCGCGGTGAGGTGGGTCACAAACCGATACGGTACGTTTCCGTATCGCATCTCGGAGGGCTAGCTTCTCTTACGTTACGAGTCTGTTCCGTATCGTTTTGCGGTACGGGGTACCGGGGGTAGGGGCGTACTAGATGCAAAACCCACAACCATTCGAGAACACCGGACACCCCAGGCGTTGGGTGATCCTCGGCGTGCTGGTGATCAGCCTGCTGGTGGTGGTCCTGGACAACACGATCCTCAACGTCGCGCTGCGGACGCTCTCCGACCCGGTGCACGGCCTGGGCGCCAGCCAGGGAGACCTGGAATGGGCGATCAACTCCTACACGCTGGTCTTCGCCGGACTGCTGTTCACCTTCGGGGTGCTCGGCGACCGGCTCGGGCGCAAGCGGTTCCTGCTGCTCGGGCTGGCCATGTTCGGGGCCTCGTCGTTGCTCTCCGCGTACGCCCAGAACCCCGGCCAGTTGATCGGGGCGCGGGCTCTGATGGGGCTCGGTGGGGCGGCGATCATGCCGGCCACCCTGTCGATCATCTCCAACGTCTTCGACCCCCGCGAACGGGGTCGCGCGATCGGCGTCTGGGCCGGCGCCGTCGGCCTCGCCGTGGCGATCGGCCCGATCCTGGGCGGGCTGCTGCTGGAGCACTTCTGGTGGGGCTCGGTCTTCCTGATCAACGTACCGGTGGTGCTGGTCGGCCTGGTGGCCGCGTTCGTGCTGGTGCCCGAGTCGCGTGACCCGCGACCCAACAAGATCGACGTCATCGGGGTGCTGCTCTCGGTGATCGGCCTGGTGGCACTGACCTACGGCGTCATCGACGGAGGCGAGCACGGCTTCGACCGGCCCCTGGTCTGGGCGGCGCTCGTCGGTGGCCTGGCCGTCCTGACCGCGTTCGTGTTCTACGAGCGGCGGGTCGAGTTCCCGTCGCTGGACGTCCGGCTGTTCAGGATTCCCCGCTTCGCCGCGCCGGTCGCGGTCGTCGGGCTGACCTTCTTCGCCGCCATGGGCGTGATGTTCTTCAGCTCGTTCTACCTGCAACTGGTCCGGGGCTACTCGCCGCTGCGTACCGGGGTGCTGTTCCTGCCGTTCGCGGCCGCCCAGCTGATCTTCGCCCCGCGCAGCGCCGCGATGGTCAAGCGGTACGGCGCCAAGGCCGTCTCCGCCGTCGGCCTGCTCCTGACCGCGGTCGCGCTCGCCGCGTTCGTCTTCATCGGAGCCGAGACGTCGATCTGGGTGCTCGTCGTGTCGTTCTTCATCCAGGGCGTCGGGATGGCCAACATCATGGCGCCGGCCACCGAGTCGGTGATGTCGTCCCTGCCCCGGGAGAAGGCCGGTGTGGGCTCGGCGGTCAGCAACACCTTCCGGCAGATCGGTGGCGCGCTCGGCGTCGCGGTCCTCGGCTCGGTCCTGTCCGGGGTCTACCGGGACCAGATCGCGCCCGCGACCGACGCACTGCCCGGACCGGCCCGCGACGCGGTGAGCGAGTCGATCTCCGGTGCGTACGCCGCCGCCGCCCAACTCGGCCCGGCCGGACAGGGCGTGATCGACGCGGCCAACGACGCCTTCGTCTCGGCCATGCACTGGGCGGCCGGGCTGTCGGCCGTCGTCGCCGCCCTCGGCATCCTGGTGGTGCTGCGCTGGATGCCCGGACGCGCCGCGACCGAGGCGCACGTCCAGCCGCAGGCAGCGGAAACACCGGAACTGGCACCAGCGTCATAAGTCGGAAACAATGACCGACATGACCACCACCGCTGATGCTCCGCGGTCGCCCGGGCGACCGCGGAGCACCCGCGTCGACGAGGCGATCGTGGAAGCCACGCTGGACCTGCTCGCCGACGGCACCACGATCGAGGCGCTCTCCATCGAGGCGATCGCCGCCCGCGCGGGCGTCGGCAAGGCCACCATCTACCGCCGCTGGTCGGGCAAGGACGCCCTGGTCATCGACACGCTGCGGACCCTCAAGGGTCCGCCGACGATGCCGAACGGCGCCAACGTCCGGGAGGACCTGGTGATCCTGCTCAGCCAGGTGGGTCGCAACCCGGACGCCCGAGCGGCGTCGATCTTCCCGTGCATGATGCCGACCATCCAGCGCGACCCCTCGATGCACCGGCTCTACCAGGAGCTGCTCGAACCCCGCCGGCAGGTGATGCGGGACGTGCTGCTGCGCGGCATCGAACGCGGGGAACTCCGCCCCGACCTCGACATCGAGCTGACCCTGGTCATGCTGACCGCGCCGGTGCTGCTCCAGCGGCTGCTCAACTGGCACCCGAAACTCAGCGAGGAGAACCTGCCCGAGCGGCTGGTCGACGCCCTGTTCACCGGCATCGCCGCCGGCTGACGGCCGCCCCCGGCGGTACGGCGGTCAGGCGGTCGGCGTACGGAGGCGGTGCAGCCGGAGCGCGAGCTGGACCTCCAGCGCCCGCTCCGGCTTCTGCCAGTCCGGGCCGAGCAGTTGCCCGACCCGCTCCAGCCGCTGGGTCACCGTGTTCACGTGCACGTGCAACTGTTCCGCCGCCCGAGCCAGGCTGCCACCCACCCCGAAGTACGCCTCCAACGTCTTCACCAGCGCCGTACCGCGCCGGGCGTCGTAGTCGACCACCGGGCCCACGGTGTCGGCCAGGAACCGGGCCACGTCCCGGTCGCCGTCCTCGGTCACCGCCCCGAGCAGCAGCCCGACGAAGCCGAGCTCGGCGGTGCTGGCCCCCTCACCGGCCCGGCCCAACGCCCAGAGCGCGGTCAGGCAGCGGTCCGCCTCACGGAACGCGGTGCCCAGCGCCGCCGGCCCGGTCGACGGGCCACTGGACCCGGCGGTCACCGGCCGCCCGGTCACCCGGCTCAGGTCCCGGACCACCGCCCGCGCCGCCGCACCCGCGTCCTGACCGGGCAGCATCAGCACCACCCGGCCGTCGCGGGCCGCCGCCAGTCCACCCCGGGTCGAGGCGTACGTGGTCGCCCACGACACCACCCGCTGCCGGGCCGAACCCGTCGCCGCGATCACGTCGTCGCCGACCGCCACCAGCACGTGCGGCGCGTCCAGTTCCACCCCGAGCCGGCGGGCCCGGCTGCGCAGCGCCTCGGCGTCGCGCACCGGACGGGCGATCAGGTCGTCGAGCAACTCGCCCCGGACCCGCCCCTCGGCCTCGGCCACCGTCCGGCGGAACAACAGCAGCAGCGCGGTGACCAGGGCGGCCCGCTCCAGGATCCGCTGGTCGGCGTTGACCAGTTCGTCGTCGGGATGCAGCACCAGGGCGCCGAGGTTCTCCGTACCGGCGACCACGGCGGCGTACCACAGGGGTCCCCGGCGGACGCTGCGTCCCTCGGTGCGGGAGGCGACCACGGCCTCGACCAGCACCGCCCGCTCCGGGGAGTTGATCGTGCCGACCCGGGCCAGCAGCCGGCCGTCGGCGTCGAGGGCGAGCAGCGCGCCACCGAGCACCTCGGTCACGGCCGCCGCCACGTCCTCCACCCCGCCGCCGCGCAGCACCAGCGCGGTCATCCGGTCGTGCGCGGCGGCGGCCCGCTCGACCGACGCGCTGTGCGCCTGGATGGTGCCGTTGGCGGCGGAGAGTTCGGCGAGCGCGGCCTGGGTCTCGGCGAGCAGCCGGGCGGTGTCGATCGCCACCGCCGCGTGCGCGGCGAGCGAGACCAGCAGGGCCACCTCTTCGCGGGCGAACGGGCGGGCCGACCGGTTCGCCGCGTAGAGCACCCCGATCACGCTCGCCCCGAGCCGCAGCGGTACGCCGAGGATGGCGACCAGCCCCTCCTCGCCCACCCCGGCGTCGATCTCGCCGGTGTGGTGGAAGCGGGCGTCCTCGGGATAGTTCGCGGTCGCGTACGGGGTGCCGCTCTGGGCCACCAGCCCACCGAGTCCGGCCCCCATCGGCAGCCGCAGCCGCTGGAACCGGGCCGACACCGACCCGTCGGTCACCCGCATGTACGTGTCGCCGTGCGGCTCGTCGTTGAGCGTCATGTACGCCACGTCGGTGCCGAGCAGGTGCCGGGCCCGGTGCACGATCGCGTGCAGCACCGCGTCCAGGTCACGTAGGCCGGCGAGGTCGCTGGCGGTGTCGTACAGGCCGGAGAGTTCGACCTCGCGTTGGCGGCGGCGTTCCAGCAGCGCGCGGACCCGCAGCGCGACCACCTTCGCCTGTTCCAACTCGACCAGCCGCTCGGCCGGCAGGCCGGCGGCGCGGGCGGCCACCAGCGGCCCCTCGAACTCCACCGCCGCGGCCTCGCGGGCCAGCAGCTCCAGGAACTCGATCGGCGACGACATGGGACCCATTGTGCGGGTGGGGATCTTCAGTTTGCTGTCCAACCCCCGTCGACCGCGATCGCGGTGCCGGTGATGAACGACGCGGCGGGCGAGCAGAGGTACGCCATCAGCTCGGCGACCTCCTCCGGCTCGATCAGGCGCTTGATCGCCGCCCGAGCCAGCATGATCTTCTCGACCACCTCGCTCTCCGGGATGCCGTGGGTGGCCGCCTGCGCGGCGATCTGCCCCTCGACCAGCGGGGTACGCACGTACGCCGGGTTGATGCAGTTCGCGGTCACCCCGTGCGCCGCCCCCTCCAGCGCGACCACCTTGGAGAGCCCCTCCAGGGCGTGCTTGGCCGACACGTAGGCCGACTTGTACGGCGACGCCCGCAACCCGTGCACAGAGGAGATGTTGATCACTCGCCCCCAGCCGCGCTCGTACATCCGGGGCAGGGCCCGCTGCACGATCAGGAACGGCGCCTCCACCATCACCCGGTGGATGTACGCGAACCGCTCCGCCGGGAAGTCCTCGATCGGCGCGACGTGTTGCAGGCCGGCGTTGTTGACGACGATGTCCACGGCCGCGTCCAGCGCGGCGGTCGCCGCCGGGTCGGACAGGTCGGCCGCCACCGCGTGCCCGCCGATCTCGGCCGCCACCCCCTTGGCCGCCTCGGCGTTGCGGTCGACCACGGTCACCTGTGCGCCGGCCGCCGCCAGCCGCACCGCGCAGGCCCGGCCGATGCCGCTCCCACCACCGGTGACGAGCGCGTTGCGCCCCGACAGGTCGAGCCGTACGACGTGGGGATCCGCCACGCTTTCTGCCGTCATGGCGCAAGAAGCTACGACCCCGACGGGCGGGCGCACATGGGCAGCGCACACATACTCGCGGGGAACCCTATGTGGCTCCGGTGCCCGACGCCGCCGCTCGACGGCCGGCGGGGCCGGGCGGTGGTCGTGGCGGGCGTGTCGGCGTGTCCCCGTTTCGGGCCCGCAAGTAGGGTGTCGAACACGTGTACTGCCGGTGCGGGGGCTGTCCGCCGACCGGCGAATGGGCCAGGGGAGGCGGCGTGCGGGTGTTGGGCGTCGACCCGGGGCTGACCCGGTGCGGGGTCGGCGTGGTCGAGGGAGTTCCCGGTCGGCCGTGCACCCTGGTCGCGTACACCGTGGTCCGCACCGATCCGGCCGCCGACCTGTCGCTGCGGCTGCTGCACCTGGACCGGGCGTTGACCGAGCTGGTCGCCGAGCACCAACCGGAGAGCGTCGCCGTCGAGCGGGTGTTCAGCCAGTCCAACACCCGGACCGTGATGGGCACCGCCCAGGCCAGCGCGATCGCCGTACTGGCCGGGGCGCGGGCCGGGCTGCCGGTGCAGACGTACACGCCGAGCGAGGTGAAGGCGGCGGTGACCGGGTCCGGTCGGGCCGACAAGGACCAGGTCACCACGATGGTCACCCGGCTGCTCCGGCTGGCCGCGCCGCCGAAGCCGGCGGACGCGGCGGACGCGCTGGCGTTGGCCATCTGTCATGTGTGGCGGGGCGGGACCCGCGCCCGGCTGGCCGAGGCAGCGGACGCCGCCGCCCGGCGGGCCGCGGCGGTCACCGCACCGAGACGGGCCGCGTCGGTCACCGCACCGCGACGTACTGGGGCGGACACCGCCCGGGGTGGAGGAACACGATGATCGCCAGTGTGCGGGGCGTGGTGGCCGGGCTCGGGCCCGACACCGCGGTGATCGAGGTCGGTGGGGTCGGGCTGGCCGTGCACTGCGCGCCGGGCACCCTGGCCGGGCTCCGGCTGGGCAGCGAGGCCCGGCTGGCCACCACGCTGGTGGTCCGGGAGGACTCGCTCACCCTCTACGGCTTCGCCGACGACGACGAGAAGCACCTGTTCGAGCTGCTCCAGACGGCCAGCGGGGTCGGACCCCGGCTGGCCCAGGCGGTGCTCGCGGTGCACTCGCCGGACGTGGTCCGCAAGGCGATCGCCAACTCCGACACCGCCACCCTGGTCCGGGTGCCGGGGATCGGCAAGAAGGGCGCCGAGCGGCTGGTGCTCGAACTGCGGGACAAGATCGGGCCGGTGGCGATCGGGCCGGACGGCGCGGGCGGTGTGGTCGGCGGGGCGTGGCCGGACCAGATCCGGCAGGCGCTGGTCGGGCTCGGCTGGAGTGTCGCCCAGGCCGACCAGGCGGTGGCCACCGTGGCGGAGACGATCGACGGCCCCACGCCGCCGGTGCCGGTCCTGCTCAAGCAGGCGATCCGGCTGCTCGGTAAGACCCGATGACCGATCCCGATCCGCTGGTCTCGGCGTACGCGGACGACGCCGAACGGGACGCCGAGGTCAGCGTCCGACCGAAGCGGCTGTCCGACTTCATCGCCCAGCACCGCGTACGCGACCAGCTCGACCTGTTGTTGAAGGGCGCCATGGGCCGGGGCAGCCCGCCCGACCACATCCTGCTCTCCGGTCCGCCGGGACTGGGCAAGACCACCCTGGCCAACATCGTCGCCGCCGAGCTCGGCACCGGCATCCGGGTCACCAGCGGGCCGGCGATCGAGCGTTCCGGCGACCTGGCCGCGATCCTGACCAGTCTCGCCGAGGGTGACGTCTTCTTCATCGACGAGATCCACCGGATCGCCAAGCCGGCCGAGGAACTGCTCTACAGCGCGATGGAGGACTTCCGGGTCGACGTGATCGTCGGCAAGGGTCCGGGCGCGACCGCGATTCCGATCGACGTGGAGCCGTTCACCCTGGTCGGCGCGACCACCCGGTCCGGGCTGCTGACCGGCCCGATGCGGGACCGGTTCGGTTTCGTGGCGCACCTCGACTTCTACAGCGCGGCCGATCTGGAGGCGCTGCTGCACCGCTCGGCGCGCATTCTCGGGGTCCCGATCACCGAGGAGGGGGCGGTCGAGATCGCCGGCCGGTCGCGGGGCACGCCCCGGATCGCCAACCGGCTGCTGCGCCGGGTGCGGGACTTCGCCGAGGTCCGGGCCGAGGGCGTGGTCACCCTGGAGACCGCCCGCGCCGCCCTCAAGGTGTACGACGTCGACGCGCTCGGTCTGGACCGGCTCGACCGGGCGGTGCTCACCGCCTTGATCGACTCGTTCCGGGGCGGGCCGGTCGGCCTCTCCACGCTGGCCGTGGCGGTGGGGGAGCAGCCGGACACGGTGGAGGAGGTGTGCGAGCCGTTCCTGGTCCGGGCCGGGCTGCTGGCTCGTACCCCGCGCGGTCGGGTGGCCACCGAGGCGGCCTGGCACCATCTGGGGCGTACGCCGCCAAATGGTACATTTGGTGTTGGTCCGGGGTCGACGCCCGATCTGTTCACCGCTGAGTCGTAAGTGCCGTGATCTGTTTGTGATCCGTGCCGCATTCGGCGTACACAGACTCACCGACTAGACTTCGCCGCGATCTGTCTGTAGAGACAGGAGATTTCGCTTTCGTCGTGACGTACCACGTCGTGGCGGAGCCAATGGGAAGGTCCTATCGTGGTTTTGGAAGCGGCAGCAAGCGGCGGTGGAGCCGGCAGCTTCACGCCGATCCTGATGATTGTCCTGCTCTTCGGCGTCATGTATTTCATGATGATCCGGCCGCAGCAGAAGCGCCGTCGCGAGGCTGAGCAGATGCAGTCCTCGATCGGCCCCGGCGACGAGGTGGTCACCATTGGTGGCCTCCACGGCACCGTCGCCTCGGTCGACGACGAGACAGTCACCCTCGAGGTGGCCCCCGGAGTGCACAACAAGTACGCCCGCCCCGCGGTGGCCCGGGTGATCAACCAGGCTCCGAAGCTTGAGACGATCTCGGACGAGGTCGAAGCGAAGGAGTAACCCACCCCGGTCCACCGGGCGGGTTACCGATCGAAGATAGTTAATAGCTGTACCGGCGTGACTCCACGCCGGAGAGGTACGCATGTCGCCGGGCATGCCGGCGCGCCCACCGCCGCCCACCACCAGCGGCCGAACCGTGCAGGGAGACAGGACAGCCGTGGCACCACCTCAGGGACAGATGCACCCCGGGCGGCAGCTAGCCGTACTCGGGGGCATCTTCGTCGTCCTCTACCTCTTAGTCTTCTTCGCCGGCGGTGCTAGCGGGAGCTTCCGCGACCGGTTGGAGCCGAAGCTGGGCCTCGACCTCGTCGGTGGCACCCGGATGACGCTCGAGGCGACCAGCCTCAACAACCAGCCCCCCACGGCCGAGAACCTGGAGGAGGCCCGGCAGATCATCGAGAACCGGGTCAACGCCCAGGGTGTCTCCGAGGCCGAGGTGGTGACCGAGGGCAACCGCAACATCGTCATCTCGCTGCCCGGCCAGAGCCGCGACCTCAGCGAGGTCGGCAACGCGGCCGAACTGCGGTTCCGCAAGGTGATCAAGGCGACCGACGGTGGGGCGCCGAGCGCGGCCCAGCCGACGCCGGCCGCGACCCCGACCCCGTCCGGAGCGGCGGCGACCCCGTCACCCGGTGCCACCCCGAGCGCTCCCGCGGCGGGTGCGCCGAGCACCACGCCGTCCGCCGGTGGGCAGGGCGGGATGGCGCCGGCCCCGACGCCGAGCGCCGGTGCCACCAGTCCACCCGCCAGCCCGGCCCCGAGCCCCTCGGCCTCCGAGGCTCCGGTGCCGCAGAGCGTGGAGCAGGCGCGGGCCGCGGTGCAGCAGAAGGTGGGCCCGGCGGCCTGGCAGGCGGCCAGCGCGCTACAGGCGCCGGCCGACCTGACCGCCGACCCGACCCTGCTCGACACGCTCAAGCCGTTCGGTGAGCTGACCGGCCGCGAGGTCGCCGCGCTGCCCACGACGATGCAGTTCAACGTACCGACGATCACCTGTGACCTGCTCGGACAGCGCCCGCCGGCCTCGATCAGCGCCAAGGACCAGCAGGTCGTGGCCTGTGAGGGCCCGGTCAAGAACCTGCTCGACGTGGCCAAGGTGCTGGGCACCGATGTCAGCGACGCCAGCGGCGTGCTGGACCAGAACAGCCAGTGGGTGGTCAGCCTCGACTTCACCGGCGACGGGCAGAAGGCCTGGACCAACCTCACCCGCGAGGCGTTCGGCAACCAGGGTGGCAGCTGCGACCAGAGCGCGCTCGGCCCGGACGGCAACTGCCGGGTCGCCGTGGTGCTCGACAACGAGATCGTCTCCTCGCCCGAGATCCAGGGCGTGCTCACCGGCGACTCGCAGATCACCGGCAACTTCACCAGCAAGGACGCCAACACCCTCGCCGGCCAGCTCCGCTTCGGCGCGCTGCCGGTGACGTTCGAGCCGCAGGAGCAGGAGACGGTCTCCGCGACGCTCGGCTCCAGCCACCTCAAGGCCGGTCTGCTGGCCGCCGGGGTGGGTCTGCTGCTGGTCGCGATCTACTCGTTCTTCTACTACCGCCTGCTCGGTACGGTCATCATCCTCAGCCTGGGCCTCTCGGCCCTGCTGGTCTTCGGTGCGCTGATCGTGCTCGGCCGGCAGATCGGCTTCACCCTGACCCTCGCCGGCATCGCCGGATTCATCGTCTCCCTGGGTGTCGCCGCCGACTCGTTCGTCATCTACTTCGAACGACTCAAGGACGAGATCCGCGAGGGACGCAGCCCGCGTAGTGCGGTGCCGCGCGCCTGGGCCCGGGCCCGGCGGACGATCATCTCGGCCAACGCCATCTCCATCCTCGCGGCGGTCGTGCTCTACATCGTCTCGGTCGGTACGGTGAAGGGCTTCGCGTTCGCGCTCGGTCTGGCCACGATCCTCGACCTGGTCGTCGTCTTCCTCTTCCGGCATCCGATCATGACGATGTTCGCCAACACCAGGGCGTTCCTGTCGCCCCGGGTCAGCGGACTCGGACGGGTGCTGCACAAGGCCGAGGCCGAGCCGACCGAGCCGCGCAACCCGCGCGCCAAGGAGGCCTAGCATGAGCGAGCCAGTCATCCAGGGCAGCGCCCCGGCCCACCCGGCCGGCGCAGAGCAAAGCGAGGTAGCGGCATGAGCCGCCGTAGCGGTCTGGCCACCCGGCTCTACCAGGGCGAGGCCGGTCTCAACATCATCGGACGTCGCCGGCTGTGGATCGGCATCGCCCTCGGGCTGGCGCTGGTCGCGATCGTGAGCCTCTGGACCCCCGGGTTCAAGCTCGGCATCGAGTTCTCCGGCGGCAACTCCTTCCAGGTGCCCGCCAGCGTCGGCACGATCGACCACGCCGAGGAGCAGGTCGACGCGGCACTGAGCAGCCTCGGTGGCGACGAGGGCGCACACGTCGTCTCCACCCAGACGGTCAACGGTGTCGGTGGCTCCTTCTACGAGCTGCGCACCACCGAGCTGAACACCCAGCAGTCCAACGACGTCCAGGCCGACCTGGCCGGCAAGTTCGGCATCGCCGAGGACCAGATCAGCATCAACCAGGTGAGCGCGGCCTGGGGTGACCAGGTCACCGAACGGGCCGTGCTCGGCCTGGTGGTCTTCGTCGTCCTGGTCATGATCTACCTGATCCTGCGGTTCGAGTGGCGGATGGCGGTCGCCGCCGTCTCGTCGCTCTTCCTCAACCTGGCGCTGACCGCCGGTATCTACGCCCTGGTCGGCTTCGAGGTGACCCCCTCGACGATCGTCGGCTTCCTCACCATCCTCGGCTTCGCGCTCTACGACGTCGTGGTGGTCTTCGACAAGGTCCAGGAGAACACCCGCGGCATCACCGCGAGTGGCACCCAGACCTACGGCGAGGCGGCCAACCTGGCCATCAACCAGACCCTGATGCGGTCGATCAACACCGGTCTGGTGGCGCTGCTGCCGGTCGGCGGTCTGCTCTTCATCGGTGCCGGCCTGCTCGGCGCGGGCACCCTGGAGGACCTCGGTCTGGTGCTCTTCCTCGGTATGGGTATCGCGGTCTACTCCTCGATCTTCTTCGCGACCCCGGTGCTGAGCGTGCTCAAGGACTACGAGCCGCGGATCCAGACGCACACCAAGAGGGTCCTGGCCCGGCGTTCCACCGGTGGCGGACGCCCGGCCGGCGGTGCCCGTCGGCCGGCTGCCCGGACCGGCGAGGAACCGGTCGGCGACGCGACCGTCGCGGCCGAACCGACCGACGAGGAGGCGGCGGCCCTGGCCGGCGCCGCCCCGAAGGTCGGTGCCCGTCCTGCGGGCAAGCGGCCCTCCGGTGCCCGGGGTGGTCGACCGGGTGGCGGTGGCGGTAACCGGCCGAGTGGGGCCAAGCGCCGCTGACCCTGGCGGAACAGACGAAGGGGGCGTCCGGCATGCTGGCTTCAGCGGCGTGCCGGGCGCCTTTCGTATGGCGTGACCGGTGTGGACGTCCGGCGAGAGGAGCAGCGTGACGGAGACCCAGACCGGGGTACGGGGCGACAGCGGCCCGGCCACGGCGGAGCTGGTGGCCAGCCGGGTGCTGGACGTACCGGACTTTCCCCGGCCCGGAGTGGTGTTCAAGGACCTGATGCCGCTCTTCGCCGACGGTGAGGTGTTCCGTGGGGTGATCGACGGGATCATCGAATACCACGGGCGGGACTCGTTCGACGTGGTCGCCGGCATCGAGGCGCGCGGCTTCGTGCTCGCCGCCGCGATCGCGTACGCGACCGGGGTGGGTGTGGTGCCGGTGCGCAAGGCCGGCAAGCTGCCCCGTGCGGCGTACGCCGCCTCCTACGCCCTGGAGTACGGCGAGGCCACCCTGGAGGTGCACCAGGATGCCTTCACCGCCGGTCACCGGGTACTGGTGGTGGACGACGTGCTCGCCACCGGCGGTACGGCGGAGGCGACGCTGAGCCTGGTCGAGCGGGCCGGTGGGACCGTGGCGGGGCTGTCCGTACTGTTGGAACTCTCTTTCCTCGGGGGCCGCGAGCGCCTGGCCCCCCGTCCTGTCCATGCACTTCTGACCGTTTAGTAGGTCTTGTCGTCGGGGCCCGATCCGGTGCGTACGGGGGAGCGGCATCCGGCCGTCGGGACGGGTAGCATTGCCTTTCGCTGACCAGGTGGAGGCCGTTCTACCGGGCTGGCGCAGGACCCGGCCGACCGGTTACGGTCGGCTCGTCCCAAGCGAGGTGTGAGGAGGCCGGTGTCCCACGATGTCGCCCCTCCGGCGGAGGGCACGGTGCAATCGACCAGCGAGGCCGGCGGTGTCGCCCAGGTGGCCGATCCGGTCGGCGCGTCGGTTCCGACCGCGACCGCCGGTGCCAGTTCCGCCGCCCCCGCCGGTGAGTCCGGTGACGTCGCTTCGGTTCACACCGACGGCGTGGCGGCCGATGATCCCGGCCCCGGTGACCCGGAGCCCGGTGTCGACGGGGCGGAAACTCCCCGGTCCGGCAGCAATGGCACGTCGGGTGCTGACAACGGTCACCCCGGCGCGGCCCAGCCCGGCAACGGCGGCGCGCTCCACGGCGGTAACGGCGCCTCCGGTGACGGTGCTGTCGTCGTACCGATCGCGGCGGTGGCCGGTGACGATCCCGCCGCCGTCGTCCCGATCGCGGTCGCCCCGTCGGGGTCCCCGGTCAACGGTCTCGGCGCGACCGCGACATCCGTACCCGTACCGATCGTCCCGGTCGGTGGCGTCGTGGTGCCGATCGGCATGGCCGGTCGCCTCGTCACCACCGACGAACCCGGCGCGCCCACGTCCAGCTTCGGTCTGGCCAGCGCGCCGACCGGGCGGCGGGTCCGGGCCCGGCTGGCCCGGTTCAACGCTCCCTGGCAGACGCCGCAGGTGAGCGAGGTGCTCGAACCGCTGATCGCCACGCACCGGGCCGCCCACCCCAAGATGGACGCCCGGCTGCTGCAACGCGCCTTCGACATGGCCGCCCGCTGGCACTCGGGGCAGTACCGCAAGTCCGGTGACCCGTACATCACCCATCCGCTGGCGGTGGCCACCATCCTGGCCAACCTCGGCATGGACACCACCACGCTGGTCGCCGCGCTGCTGCACGACACCATCGAGGACACCAACTACGGCCTGGACCAGATGCGGATCGACTTCGGGGCCGAGGTGGCCCTGCTGGTCGACGGGGTCACCAAGCTCGACAAGGTCAAGCTGGGGGACGCGGCCAAGGCCGAGACGATCCGGAAGATGGTCGTCGCGATGGCCAAGGACCCCCGGGTCCTGGTGATCAAGCTCGCCGACCGGCTGCACAACATGCGTACGCTGACCTTCCTGCCCCGCGCCAAGCAGGAGCAGAAGGCCAAGGAGACGCTGGAGATCCTGGCCCCGCTGGCGCACCGCCTGGGTATGAACACGATCAAGTGGGAGCTGGAGGATCTCGCCTTCGGCACGCTGTTCCCCAAGCGGTTCGAGGAGATCAACCGGCTGATCGGCGAGCACCAGCCGCAGCGCGAGGCACTGCTGCGCCAGGTGACGCAGAAGGTGCAGGTCGACCTCAAGGCCGCCAAGATCAAGGCGGAGACGACCGGGCGCCCGAAGCACCTCTACTCGATCTACCAGAAGATGATCGTCCGGGGCCGGGACTTCAACGACATCTACGACCTGGTCGGGGTGCGGATCCTGGTCGAGACGGTCCGCGACTGCTACGCCGCGCTCGGTGTGATCCACGCGAACTGGCAGCCCGTACCGGGCCGGTTCAAGGACTACATCGCGATGCCGAAGTTCAACATGTACCAGTCCCTGCACACCACCGTGATCGGCCCGAGCGGCAAGCCGGTGGAGATGCAGATCCGGACGTACGCGATGCACCGCACCGCGGAGTTCGGCATCGCCGCGCACTGGAAGTACAAGGAGCAGAAGGGCGCGACCGTCGTCGGCCCGCCGGCCAACATCGACGAGATGACCTGGCTGCGGCAGCTGCTGGACTGGCAGCGGGAGGCGAGCGACCCGAGCGAGTTCCTCGACGCGCTCCGCTTCGACCTGTCCAGCCAGGAGGTGTACGTCTTCACGCCGAAGGGCGACGTGATCCCGCTGCCGACGGCGTCGACTCCGGTCGACTTCGCGTACGCGGTGCACACCGAGGTCGGGCACAAGTGCATCGGCGCCCGGGTCAACGGCAAGCTGGTGCCGCTGGAGTCGACGCTCTCCAACGGCGACGTGATCGAGATCTTCACCTCGAAGTCCGACACCGCCGGCCCGACCCAGGACTGGTTGGGCTTCGTCAAGAGCCCCCGGGCCCGGACGAAGATCCGTCAGTACTTCAACAAGGAGCGCCGCGAGGAGGCGATCGAGGCCGGCAAGGACGCGATCGTCAAGCAGATGCGCAAGCAGGGCATGCCGTTGCAGCGGATGCTCAGCTCCGACAACCTGATGGCGATCGCCCGGGACCTGCACCTGGCCGACGTGGCGTCGCTCTACGCGGCGGTCGGTGACAGCCAGGTCTCCGCCCAGTCGGTGGTGCAGCGGCTGATGGCCGGCTACGGCGGCGAGGAGGGCGCGGCGGAGGACATCGCCGAGACCGCCGTCGCCACCCGTCCGCCGCGCAGCCGTACCTCCAGCCACGACCCCGGTGTGGTGGTCCGGGGGGTCAGCGACGTGTGGATCAAGCTCGCCCGATGCTGCACCCCGGTGCCGCCGGACTCGGTGTTCGGCTTCGTGACCCGCTCCGGCGGGGTCAGCGTGCACCGGGACGACTGCGCCAACGCCGAGGACCTCCGGGTGCAGGGGGAGCGGATCGTGGAGGTGAGCTGGAAGCTCACCTCGGCGTCGACCTTCCTGGTGGCGATCCAGGTCGAGGCGCTGGACCGGCACAAGCTGCTCGCCGACGTGACCCGGGTCCTCTCCGACGAGCGGGTCAACATCCTCTCCGCGACCGTCACCACCACCCGCGACCGGGTGGCGGTGAGCCGGTTCAGCTTCGAGATGGCCGACCCGAAGCACCTGGGGCACCTGCTGGCCGCGGTCCGCAAGGTCGACGGCGTCTTCGACGCCTACCGGGTCACCTCCGGCGCCTGACCCGCCCGGAACCGACGGCAGGCACGGAAGCGGCAGCACGACCGAGGACGAACAGAAGGGGCGGCCCGCCGTAGCGGACCGCCCCTTCTCGTTGCCGTGGCGCTGGTGGCGGCTTGCTCAGCCGGCCACGCTGCTCATCGTCAACGACTTGATCAGAACTTCCTTCTTCGGGTGGCCGCCGCCGGCCTGCTGGGCGAAGGCGCCGTCGTCGCCGGCCGCGCCGACCTCCTTGACCAGGTCCATCCCGCTGGTGACGGTACCGAGCACGGTGTAGGTCGCGTCGAGCTGCGAGTCGCCGTACACGATGAAGAACTGGCTGCCGCTGGAGCCGGGCTGGCCGGAGTTGGCCATCGCGATGACCCCCGCCGGGTACGGCGGACGCTGCTCGGTCGGCAGGTTCTCCTCGGCCATCCGGTAGCTCGGGCCACCGGTGCCGTCGCTGTCCCGCCAGCCGGCGCCGGTGGCGCTCGGGTCGCCGCACTGGAGCACCTGGAGGCCCTCGGTCACCAGTCGGTGGCACTTGGTGTTGTCGAAGAACTTCTTCTCCGCCAGGTGGGTGAAGCTGGCCGCCGTGCACGGCACCTTCGACAGGTCGAGCTTGGCGGTGATCGGCCCGAGCCCGGTGTCGATGGTCATCGTCTGCGAGCCGACGTTCGGTGCCGAGGTCGGCGGCAGCCCGACGTCCTTGGTCGTCGGTGTCCGCTGGTCGGCCGGGATGTCGGTCCAGGTGCACTGGGTCGAGCCGGCACCGACCGGCGCCGCGTCGGTGGCCTTGTTGTCGTCGCCGAGGCTGGCGACCAGCCACACGGTGCCGGCGATGACCAGTAGCAGAGCCACCCCGGCGCCGACGGTCGTCTGCAGCTGGCGGCGCTTACGGGCGGCGGCGGCCCGCTGGGCCATCTCCCGTTCGAGCCGTGCCCGCGCCGCGGCGCGCTGCCGCTCTCTCGTGGACGTCACGGTGACTCCTCCTGGGCTATCAACGCTGCGGTGCTGCGTCCGCGGCTGGTTTCTGGGCTCTGCTTCAGGACTGCCCGGCCGCCGACGGGCTGGCGGTCGGCGTCGCCGGTGGGGCGGCGGGCGGTGCGTCGGTGGCGACCTCGCCGACGGTCAGGCTCTGGATCACCACGTCGGTCTTCGGCTTGACCTTCTCGCCACTGCCATTGTCCACCAGTTCGGTGGTGCCGATCTTCTGGATCACGTCGAGGCCGGAGCTGACCTTCCCCACGATCGGGTACGCCGGCTCGGTCGGGTTGAAGTCCTTGAAGAAGATCAGGAACTGGCTGCCGTTGGCGCCGGGCGCGCTGCCGATCAGGGCGACGGTGCCGGCCGGGTAGAGCGGCGGCTGGCCCGCTGCCGGGCTGGCCGACGGGCTCGGTTCCGGCGCCGGTGCCGACGGCACGTTCTCGCTGGTGAAGGTGTAGGTGGGGCCGCCCTGGCCGGTGCCGCTCGGGTCGCCGCAGCGCAGCGCGCCGTCGGCGGTGATCTCGTGGCACGTGGTGTTGTCGTAGAACGACCGGCCGGCCAGGTGGGCGAAGCTCGCCCCGGCGCAGGGCGCGTTGGCCAGGTCGAGGTCGACCGTGACCGGGCTGCCCTGGTTGGTGGTGATCGTCATCGGGCGGGTGCCGGCGGTGGGCAGCCCCGTGGTCGACGGCTGGCCGACGTCCTTGAGGCTGCTGTTCGACGCGGCGTCCTGCGGGGTCCAGGCGCAGATCTCCGGCGCTGCGGCCGGGCTCGGCTCGCGGTCGAAACCGCCGAGCGCCCAGACCGACCCGACCACGATCAGCGCCAGCGCGAGAGCCGCGCCGACCCCGGCCTGGATCTGTCGCCGACGCCGGGCGGAGGCGGCTCGCCGAGCCATCTGCCGGTCGAGCTTGGCACGCGCCAACTTGCGCTGCCGGTCCCTGCTGGAAGCCACCCGCGCTCCTTTTCCCTCTACCCTGGTCGTGGCGGACGGCCACGTTTCCGCCGTCGGGCGTCAAGTGCGCCACGCCACACGCCCGCCAGAGTGTACGGCTATCTCCTGAGAATGTGGTGTACGAGGTGGCCGCTGCGTAAATCTCTGTCCCCGGACCGCCCGTCGGCACTACTGCTGACCGTTCTATCGGATATATCCCCCCACGCCGATCGACTCGGCCGACACCGCGTGCGGCGTACGTGACCCGGTGTCCGATCCGCCGGTACACCCGGACCGCCGGGCGGGACGCCTCGACGGGGCCCGGACGGTGTGTGCGGCGCGGCACCCGAGCGGCCCGACGGATAGGCTGCGGGGGACGCCAACGTCGACGGGAGGGGAGCGGACGTGTTCGTCGCCGGGTTTCCCGCGGACGCCTTCGGCACCAACTGCTACGTGCTCGCGACCGCGCCGGGAGAGCAGTGTGTCGTGGTCGACCCGGGAATCGGAGTGATCGACCAACTCGACGCCCTCCTGCACGAGCACCGGTTGCAGCCGGCCGCCGTCCTGCTGACCCACGGCCATCTCGACCACGTCTTCTCCGTCGCACCGGTCTGCGGTGCCCGCGGGATCACCGCGTACGTGCATCCGGCCGACCGGGAACTGCTCGCCGACCCGAGCAAGGGGCTCTCCGCCGAGCTGAACCAGCTCTTCGGCGGCCGGCTGCCGTACGCCGAGCCGGAGGACGTGGCCGAGCTGACCGACGGCGCGAGCATGAGCCTCGCCGGGCTGGAGATCACCGTCGACCACGCACCGGGCCATACCGGCGGGTCGGTGCTCTTCCGGTTGCCGGCGGTCGGATCGATCTGGGAGGCGGACCAGCTCTGCCTCTCCGGGGACGTCCTGTTCGCCGGTTCGATCGGCCGCACCGACCTGCCGGGGGGCAGCATGCCGGCCATGCTGACCAGCCTGCGGGACAAGATCCTCCCGCTCGCCGACGACACCGTCGTCCTGCCCGGCCACGGACCCGAGACCACCATCGGCCGCGAGCGCGCGAGCAACCCGTACCTGCGTCAGGTCGTCTCGTCCGACGAAGCGCGACCGGCCGGTTCCCAGCGGGGCTGGTAGCAGGTCCGCGCCTCGCGTCACCCAGATCCCGCCCGCGCGCGTCGCGCGGGAGTTCAAGGAGCATCATGAGCAAGCCCACGCCCATCTCCGGTTTCCCCGAGTGGGCCCCGCCGCAGCGGATGATCGAGCAGTACGTGGTCGACCGGATCCAGCGGACCTTCGAGCTGTACGGCTTCGCGCCGCTGGAGACCCGGTCGGTCGAGCCACTGGACCAGTTGCTGCGCAAGGGGGAGACCTCCAAGGAGGTCTACCTGCTGCGCCGGTTGCAGGAGGACCCGGGCGGTCCGGCCGGTGACGACGCCCTGGGCCTGCACTTCGACCTGACCGTGCCGTTCGCCCGCTACGTGCTGGAGAACGCCGGCAAGTTGCAGTTCCCGTTCCGCCGCTACCAGATCCAGAAGGTGTGGCGGGGCGAGCGCCCGCAGGAGGGGCGCTACCGGGAGTTCCTCCAGGCCGACATCGACATCGTCGACCGGGACACCCTGCCGGCGCACTACGAGGCCGAGTTGCCGCTGGTCATCGGCGACGCCCTCGGCGGCCTGCCGATCCCGCCGATCGTGATCCAGGTGAACAACCGCAAGGTCAGCGAGGGCTTCTACCGGGGCATCGGGCTGACCGACCCGGATGCCGCGCTGCGTGCCGTGGACAAGCTCGACAAGATCGGGCCGGACCGGGTCGCGGCGCTGCTGGTCGAGACCGCGGGCGCGACCGAGGCGCAGGCCAAGGCGTGTCTCGCCCTGGCCGAGATCAGCGGGCCGGACGCGTCGTTCGCCGACGCGGTCCGGGCCCTCGGGGTGGAGCACCCGCTGCTCGACGAGGGGCTGGCCGAGCTGGTCACGGTGGTGGAGACGGCGGGGGCGCACTCGCCCGGCCTCTGCGTCGCCGACCTGCGCATCGCCCGTGGCCTGGACTACTACACCGGTACGGTCTACGAGACGCAGATGCGCGGCTACGAGCGGTTCGGCTCGATCTGCTCCGGCGGCCGGTACGACAACCTGGCCACCGCCGGCTCGACCACGTACCCCGGTGTCGGCATCTCGATCGGCGTGACCCGGCTGCTCGGGCTCCTCTTCGGCGCGGGTGAGCTGCACGTCTCCCGGTTGGTGCCGACCTGTGTGCTGGTGGCGCTCTCGGCCGAGGAGGACCGGCCGTCCAGTGACCGGATCGCGGCGGCGCTGCGCCGGCGCGGGATCGCCACCGAGGTCTCCCCGTCGGCGGCGAAGTACGGCAAGCAGATCCGGTACGCCGAGCGGCGCGGGATCCCGTACGTGTGGTTCCCGGGCGCGCAGGACGCGGTGGACGAGGTGAAGGACATCCGCTCCGGCGAGCAGGTGCCGGCCACGGCGGAGGACTGGACACCGCCGGTCGAGGACCTGCGTCCCCTGGTCAGCTGAGCGTCGGGCGGCTCGGGCGGGCCGGCTGAGCAAGCGGGCCGGCTGAGCGGGCGGACTGGCGCTGCGGTCCGGCTTGACCTACGGTAGCGTAACTTACGCCACCGTAGGGAGAGCCCGTGACTGCCGCCATCACCCGTCCGCTCAGCCAGACCGCGTTGCTGACCGAGCTGGACTCCGTCGTCGCCCAGAACCTCGACCGGCACCTCGCGGTCGCCAAGGAGTGGTTCCCGCACGAGTACGTGCCGTGGAGCGACGGGCGGACGTTCGACGGGTTGCTGGGTGGCGACCCGTGGTCCCCGGAGGACTTCAAGCTTCCCGAGGTGGCCCGGACCGCGCTGGTGGTCAACCTGCTCACCGAGGACAACCTGCCGTCGTACCACCACGAGATCGCGAAGCTGTTCGGGCGCGACGGCGCGTGGGGGACCTGGGTGCACCGCTGGACGGCCGAGGAGGGCCGGCACGGGGTCGCGATCCGCGACTACCTGACGGTCACCCGGGCGGTCGACCCGGTGGCGCTGGAGCGGGCCCGGATGGTGCACATGTCCGCCGGGTTCAGCAACGACCACCCGGACGAGGTGCTGCACTCGCTGGCGTACGTGTCGTTCCAGGAACTCGCCACCCGGATCTCGCACCGCAACACCGGCCGGGTCACCGGCGACCCGCTCTGCGAGCAGCTGCTCGCCCGGGTGGCGGCCGACGAGAACCTGCACATGATCTTCTACCGCAACCTGCTCGCCGCCGCCTTCGCGCTGGCACCGAGCCAGGCGATGCGGGCGGTGGCGGACGTGGCCGCCAACTTCCAGATGCCCGGCAACGGCATCGACGGCTTCACCCGCAAGTCGGTGGCGATCGCCCTGGCCGGCATCTACGACCTGCGCCAGCACCGGGACGACGTGCTGGTGCCGGTGCTGCGCCAGTGGGACGTCTGGAACGTCACCGGGCTGGACGCCGACGGCGAGGCTGCCCGTGAGCAGCTCGCCGCGCACCTGGAGGAGCTGGACCAGGCGGCCTCCCGGTTCGAGGAGAAGCGCGACGCGCGAGCGGCCCGCCTCGCCCGCTGACCGTGCACGGGCCCCTCTCCGGTGGGGAAAGGGGCCCGCACACCGCCGTCATTCGGTCCGCAGCCCGTCCGGGCGCATCAGCCGCCAGAGCGCCGGCAGGCTGAGTACGGTCACCAGCAGTACCACCCCGGCGGCCACGCCGGAGAGCTGGGCCAGGCTCACCCAGTCCAGCCGTACCGGCAGTTGCACCATCCGTTGCAGCACCCCGCCGAGGCCGGCGCCGAGTACGGTCGCCAGAGCCAGCCCGAGCAGCACCGGCACCGCCGTCTGGAGCAGCACCGACCAGATCATCGTGGTGCGCCGGGTGCCGAACGCGACCAGTACAGCGAGCAGCCGGCGTCGTTCCCGCAACTGCTCCAGGGTGGTGACCAGCAGGCTCGCGCCGATCAGCAGCAGCACCGCCACCACCCCGACGAACAGGCCACGGCTGATGTCGCCGAACCTGTTGCTCTCGGCCGTGGCCCGCAGCGGCCAGATGTTCATCACGGGGCTGATGCCCGCCGCGGTGTTGCGTACGTGTTCCACCGCGTCCGGCACCGCCGGGTCCAGTCGCAGGTAGACGAAGATCAGCGAGTCCCGCAGGGCGGCCGGGTCCACCGCCCCGGGGGTGGCCAGGATCCCGCTGCGGTTGCCCGCGTCCGGGGAGGGTCGGCTGGTCGCCGCGCGGATCCCGGCCGGCACGGTCCAGGGCCGACCGGTGACGTCCTCCGGCGAGCCGACCTCGACCCGTTGCCCGCCCGACGGCAGCGACTCCAACCCCTCGCCCGGTACGGCGAACGTGTCGCCGTCGGCGCAGTGGTCGAGGGTGGCCACCTCGGC
Organism: Micromonospora sp. NPDC049529; assembly: GCF_055586685.1. Taxonomy (NCBI): domain Bacteria; kingdom Bacillati; phylum Actinomycetota; class Actinomycetes; order Micromonosporales; family Micromonosporaceae; genus Micromonospora; species Micromonospora sp. NPDC049529. The sequence goes on along the minus strand of NZ_JBVJHT010000019.1, from coordinate 7,894 downwards.
CAGGGCGGCACAGTCACCGACCAGCAGCGGCCAGACCCGGCGGTTCCCGTCCCTGCCGGGGGTCGTGCCGGCGGGGAACAGGTAGGTCTGCACCACCGGGGTCACCGACCGGACCCCGGTGGTGGTCCGCAGCCGCTCCTCGATCGTGGCGGCGTCGGCGCTGGTGCCGCCGGTGTCGCCGAGCGTGATCTCGGCGTACATGTCGGCTCGGGTGGGGTCCTGGCCGGTCTCCGTGCGGTAGGTCGGCGAGACGCCGCCGAAGAGCATCTGGAGCGCGATGCCACCGGCGACGGCGACCGCCACCCCGTTGACCATGCGGGCGGAGGCGGCGCTGTCGAGTTGCAGCCGCCGGGTGGCGAGCTGCCAGGCGACGCCACCGCCGCGCAGCCGGCCCACCACGGTTTCGACCAGCCAGGGCAGCACGGTGGTCACCCCGACGAGCAGCAGCAGCACACCGACGGCGATCCGGGCCGAGTTGACCGGCTCCCCGGCCCGGCTGACCGAGCCGGCCAGCGGGAAGAGCAGGGCGGCACCGGCGACCGGTGCGATCAGTCGCCACCAGAGTCGGCGTCGGGTCCCGGTGGCGCGGCGGACCACGCCGAGCGGTTCGATCGCCACCCGGCGCAGGGCGAGCAGCGAAACCCCCACGGCCGTGGCCGGCACGCCGAGCAGGATCAGCACGGTCAGCACCGGGTCGGGGCGGACGTCGGCCGGGAAGACGCTGATCTCCTGGAGGGCGAACAGCCCGACGAACTGTCGCCCGACGAGGAAGAACAGCGCCCCGGCGGCGAGCCCGAGCAGGGCGCTGACCAGGGACTCCCCGGCGGCGATCCGGATGGTCATCCGCCGGTCGGCGCCGACCAGGCGCAGCGCCGCCAACCGGCGGTCCCGGTGTTCGCCGCCGAAACGTACGGCGGTGCCGATGAACACGGCGATCGGCAGCAGCAGGACCACCAGGATGATCACCACGAGCAGCAGCAGAACCGGGTCGAGCCCCTCGCCGGTGCTCGGGTCGCCGAAGTGGTCGATCCGGCCGATCCCGGACTGGCCCATGCTGATCCGGTCGCTGCCCAGGTAGAAGGCGTACTCGCGGGGGCCGGTCAGGCCCCGGTCGCCGATGGTGCCGACGATCGGGTAGTCGAGTCGGGGCCGCAGCAGCGTGCCCTCGGGGGAGGCGAGCAGGTCGGCCAGGGCCGGCGAGACGACGATCTCGTCCGGTCCGGGCAGTCGGTCCAGGCCGGGCGGCACCGGGGCGTCCGGTCCCTCCGGTCGCAGCACCCGGCCGCGCAGCGAGTGATCGCCGAACCTGGTGTTGAACTGGCCGATCAGCGCGGTGTTCGCGGCGGGCGCGGTCAGCTCGATCTCGTACTGCTGGTCGTCGCGGGCGGCGCCGCGCTCGGACCGGTCGCCGAGCATGGTCGGGATGGAGACGGCGACCAGCAGCAGTGCCACGCCGAGGCCGACGCCGATCGCGGCCAGCGTGCTCCGCAGCAGCCCCTCCCGGCCGCCGACGAAGACCAGCCGGGCGCCGAGCAGCAGGTCGTCGCGCCAGCGGCCGGGCCCGGACCGCCGGTCGTGGTGGTCACGGCTCACGGCGACACCAGTTCGAGGTCGCGGCTGCGGCCGTCGCGGACCACCACCTCACGGTCGGAGTACGCGGCCACCCGGGGCTCGTGGGTGACCAGCACCACGGCCGCACCGGTCTGCTTGGCGGCTTCGCGCAGCAGCCGCATCACCCGTTCGCCGTTGAGCGAGTCCAGGGCTCCGGTCGGCTCGTCGGCGAAGATCACCCGAGGGGCGGTGACCAGGGCCCGGCCGACCGCCACCCGCTGCCCCTGGCCGCCGGAGATCTCGCCCGGCCGCTTGCCGGCCACGTCGGCGACCTCAAGGCGCTCCAGCCACTCGGCGGCCCGCCGCTCGGCCTCCCGGCGTCGGACCCCGTCCAGCCGCAGTGGCAGGGCCACGTTCTCCAGGCAGGTCAGCTCGGGCACCAGTTGGCCGAACTGGAAGACGAAGCCGAACTCGCCCCGGCGCAGCGCGCTGCGCTCGCCGTCGGACATCGCGGACAGTTCCCGGTCCCGGTAGCGGACCTGTCCGGAGTCGGGCCGGACGATGCCGGCCAGGCAGTGCAGCAGGGTGGACTTGCCGGATCCCGACGCGCCCATCACGGCGACCATCTCGCCGGCCCGTACGGTGATCGACGCCCCGTCCAGGGCCGGCGTCGACCCGTACGTCTTGTGCAGGTCGAGGGCGACCAGGAGCGGCTCGGCGGCGTCGGTGGGCCGCTGGTCGGGCCCTGGTTCGGCGGTCACTTGCGCACCGTCGCGGCGAGCTGGTCGAGGCGGGCGGTGGTCAGCTCCAGCCAGCGCAGGTCGGCCTCCAGGTGGAACAGGGCGTGGTCGCAGATGAGCTGGTCGGACAGGTCGCCGCCGAGCTTGCGCTGGGTGAGCTCGCGCATCAGACGCAGGTGTTCGGCCCGCTGCACGTCGAGGATCTCGGCCGCGTTCCGTTCGGTCAGCAGGGCGAGCAGGACCTTGGTGTAGAGGGTGCTCTGCAGGTAGAGGTCGGGCTTCTCCGGGCTGGCCAGCCAGGTCTGCACGTCGGTGACGCCGGAGGCGGTGACGGCGTACCGCTTGCGTTCGGGGCCCTCGCCCGGTTCGACGCCGTCGATTTCGACCAGGCCGCTCTTGAGTAGCCGGGCCAGGGTCGAGTAGACCTGACCGTAGTGCAGCGGTCGGCCGTGTCCGAACCGTTCGTCGTAGGCCCGCTTGAGGTCGTAGCCGTGGCGGGGGTGGGACTCCAGGAGCCCGAGGAAGGTCTGCCCGATTGACATGCGGAGCACTCTACACGACGTGTATACCCGCCATGTATAGCCTCTGACCTGGGGTGCGATCGATACTCACCCGCTGCTCGTCGGGCGCGTGAGAAGCCGTTAACACGCATGACATCGATGTACTCAGATTCATGAAATCCCTGGTTCCTACGGTGGCGGCACTCCGACATCGACTCGAAGGAGACCCGGATGGCACGAGGGTTGCGCAACCGGCTGGCCGCCGTTTGTATATTGTCGACATTTCTCCTGACGGCTGGCTGCGTCGAGGATCCCGGCAGCTCGGCCGGGGATTCGGCCACCATCAAGGTCGGCATCCTGCACTCGCTCAGCGGCACGATGGCGATCAGCGAGGTCACCGTACGGGACGCCGAACTGCTGGCGATCGAGGAGATCAACGCCGCCGGGGGTGTGCTCGGCAAGAAGATCGAGCCGGTGGTCGAGGACGGCGCGTCGGACTGGCCCACCTTCGCCGAGAAGGCGCAGAAGCTGATCTCGCAGGACAAGGTCGCCACCGTCTTCGGCGGCTGGACCTCGGCCAGCCGCAAGGCGATGCTGCCGGTCTTCGAGCGCAACAAGGCGCTGCTCTGGTATCCGGTGCAGTACGAGGGCCTGGAGAGCTCGCCGTACATCTTCTACACCGGGGCCACCACCAACCAGCAGATCGTGCCCGGTCTGGACTACCTCGCCGAACAGGGCAAGAAGAAGATCTTCCTGGTTGGCAGCGACTACGTCTTCCCGCGTACCGCGAACAAGATCATCAAGGCGTACGCGGCCGCGAACGGGATGGAGATCCTCGGCGAGGAGTACACCCCGCTCGGCCACACCGAGTACAGCACCGTGGTCAACAAGCTCCAACAGGCCAAGCCGGACGCGGTCTTCAACACCCTCAACGGGGACAGCAACGTCGCCTTCTTCAAGCAGCTGCGCAGCGCCGGCATCACCGCGCAGGCGATGCCCACGGTCTCGGTCAGCGTCGCCGAGGAGGAGGTCGTCGGCATCGGCCCGGACAACGTCGCCGGACACCTGGTCGCCTGGAACTACTACCAGACCACCACCGGTGCCCGTAACGACACCTTCGTCAAGGCGTTCAAGGCCAAGTACGGCGCCGCGAAGGTCACCTCCGACCCGATGGAGGCCGGCTACAACGCCGTCCACCTCTGGGCCGAGGCGGTGAAGAAGGCCGGCAGCGTCGACGTGGCGGCGGTCAAGGCGGCGGCCGGCGGCATCACGTTCGAGGCACCCGAGGGCACCGTCACCATCGACGGCGAGAACCAGCACGTCTACAAGACGGCCAGGATCGGGCTGGTCCAGCCGGACGGGCAGATCAAGGAGGTCTGGAACTCCGGCAAGCCGATCAAGCCCGACCCGTACCTCAAGGGTTACCCCTGGGCCAGCGGGCTCTCCTGAGGCGACGGCGGGAGGAGTCGAGACGTGGCCACCCTCAACCAACTGGTCATCGGCGCGAGCATCGGCGCGGTGCTGCTGCTCATCGCGCTCGGCCTGACCTTCACGTTCGGCCAGATGGGCGTCATCAACATGGCGCACGGCGAGTTCATCATGGCCGGGGCGTACACGGCGTACCTGCTGCAACCGGTGTTCGGGGCGCAGGCGGTCCCGGCCGCCATCCCGGTGGCGTTCGGAGTCGGCGGGCTGCTCGGGCTGGTCCTGGAACGGCTGGCGATCCGGCACTTCTACGGCCGGCCACTGGACACCCTGCTGCTCACCTGGGGCGTCAGCCTGGTCCTGCAACAGGTGGCCCGGGACATCTTCGGCGCCCCCAACGTCCAGGTACGCGCACCCGGCTGGCTCACCGGCGGGCTGGACCTCGGCGGCGTACGGCTGCCGTACAACCGGATTTTCATCATGCTGCTCGCCGCCGCCTGCGTGATCGGCATCTGGGCCTACCTGACCAAGCTGCGACACGGCCGGCGGATGCGCGCGGTGATGCAGAACCGGCAGCTCGCCGCCGTCAGCGGCGTCGCCACCGGCCGGGTCGACCAGCTCACCTTCTTCATCGGGTCCGGCCTGGCCGGGGTCGCCGGGGTGGCGCTGACCCTGATCGGCCCGGTCGGCCCGACCCTGGGCACCAACTACATCGTCGACGCGTTCCTGGTCGTGGTGGCCGGCGGGCTCGGCCAACTGCGCGGTGCGGTGATCGCCGCGTTCGCGCTCGGCATCCTGAACAGCTTCGTCGAGTTCTGGGTCGACAACGGCGCCAGCTTCGCCAAGGTGGTGCTGTTCGCGGTGATCATCGCCTTCCTCCAGTTCCGGCCGCAGGGCATGTTCGTGGTCCGGACCAGGGGGCTGGCATGAGCGCCCCGGCGGCCCCCGCCACCGGTCGCCGCTGGCGCGGCCGGCTCGGCGGACCGCTGCTCTTCCTCGTGGTGGCCCTGCTCTTCCTGGCCGCGCCGAACCTGCTCTCGCCGTTCCGGCTGGACCTGCTCGGCAAGTACCTCTGCTTCGCCATCGTCGCCGTCGGCATCGCCCTGGCCTGGGGGCGCGGCGGCATGCTCACCCTCGGCCAGGGCGTCTTCTTCGGCCTCGGCGGCTACGCCATGGGCATGCACCTCAAACTGCGCGAGGCCGGGCCGGGCGGGCTGCCCGACTTCATGGTCTGGAGCGGGGTGGAGAGCCTGCCCGCGCTCTGGCGACCGTTCGCCAACCCGGTCTTCGCCATCGCCATGGCGGTGCTGCTACCGGTGACCGTGGCGGTCCTGCTCGGCCTGCTGGTCTTCCGCCAGCGGGTCCGGGGCGCCTACTTCGCCGTACTGTCCCAGGCCCTGGCGGCGGCGTTCGTCATCCTGCTGGTCGGTCAGCAGGGCCTGACCGGCGGCACCAACGGGCTGACCAACTTCCAGTTCTTCTTCGGCCTCGACCTCTACGACCCGGCCGACAAACGGCTGCTCTACCTGGTGGTGGTGCTGGTGCTCGGGCTGACCTTCCTGGTCGCCTGGCAACTGAGCCACAGCCGGTTCGGCAAACTGCTGGTCGCGATCCGCGACGGCGAGGACCGGGTACGGTTCCTCGGCTACGACCCGGCCGTGGTCAAGACCATCACGTTCGCCATCTCGGCCGGCATGGCCGGGCTGGCCGGTGCCCTGTTCGTGCCGATGGTCGGCCTGCTCAGCCCGGCCAACCTGGGCATCGTCGCCTCCCTCGAACTGCTGGTCGGGGTGGCCATCGGCGGTCGCTTCTCGCTGGCCGGGGCGGTCGGCGGCGCGCTGCTGGTCAACTACGCCAAGACGGTCTTCAGCGAGGAGTCGGCCGACAACTGGATCTACCTCCAGGGCGCGATGTTCATCGCGGTGATGCTCTGGGCACCGCGCGGACTCGCCGGCCTGCTCGCCGACGGGCGTGCGGCGGTGCGCCGGCGGCGTACCCGATCGCCGGTGACACCACCGGACCAGCCGCCGGTGGACACCACGCCGTCCGCCACGGCGCCCGAGCCGAGCGAGGTGGCGAGATGACCGAACTGCTCCGGGTACGAGGGCTGAACGTCACCTTCTCCGGCTTCCGGGCCATCACCGATCTCGACTTCACCGTCGCCGCCGGTGAACTGCGCTTCCTGATCGGGCCGAACGGCGCCGGCAAGACCACCCTGATCGACGTGATCACCGGGCTGACCAAACCGGCGTCCGGTTCGGTGACCTTCGCCGGCACCGAACTCGTCGGTCGGCGCGAGCACCGGATCGTCCGGCTCGGGGTCGGGCGCACCTTCCAGACCTCGGTGGTCTTCGAGGAGCTGTCGGTGCTGGAGAACCTCGACCTCGCGGCCAGTTTCCGGCGCCGGATCGGCGCCCTGCTGCGGCGGCGCCGGGGCACCTCCGACGAGGTCGCCGCCGCACTGGAGACGACCGGGCTGACCGAACTCGCGCACCGGCCCGCCGGGGTGCTCTCGCACGGCCAGCGGCAGTGGCTGGAGATCGGCATGCTGGTCGTGCAGCGGCCGAGCCTGCTGCTGCTGGACGAGCCGGTGGCCGGGATGAGCCGGCCGGAACGGGAACGTACCGGCGAGCTGTTGCAGGAGGTGGCCCGGGAACACACCGTGATCGTGATCGAGCACGACATGGAGTTCCTGCGCCGCTTCGCCAGCACGGTCAGCGTCCTGCACGAGGGCCGGTTGCTCTGCGAGGGGACGGTGGCGCAGGTGCAGGCCGATCCCCGGGTGCAGGAGGTCTACCTCGGGCGGACCCGTAGGGAGAGCACCGAGCTGATCAAGGAGGCGGGTTAGTTGCTGCGGGTGTCGGGACTGGACGTCGCGTACGGCCGGGCGCAGGCCCTGTTCGGGGTGGACCTGTGGGCGCCCGCCGGCTCCCTGGTCTGCGTGATGGGGCGCAACGGGGTCGGCAAGACCACCCTGCTCAAGGCGATCATGGGGGTACTGCCGGCGAAGAAGGGCACCATCGAGTTCGGCGACCGGGACATCACCCGGCTCAAGACCCACGAGCGGGTGCGCCTCGGCCTCGGCTACGTGCCGCAGGGGCACGAGACCTTCCCCCAGCTCACCGTCTGGGAGAACCTCCAGGTGGCGCTGGAGGCGTCTCCCGGCGGCGGCGACCGGAGCGCGGTGGACGAGGCGCTGGACCTCTTCCCCGCCCTGCCGCCACTGCTGCGCCGCCGGGCCGGCTTCCTCTCCGGCGGCCAGCAACAGCAACTCGCGATCGCGCGGGCCCTGGTCACCCGCCCGAAGATGCTGCTGCTGGACGAGCCGACCGAGGGCATCCAACCGTCGATCATCCTGGAGATCGAGGCCGCTATCGAGCGGCTGCACAACGAGTTGGGACTGGCGATCCTGCTGGTCGAGCAGTACCTCGAACTTGCCCTGCGGATCGCCGACCGGTTCGTCATCCTCGACGCGGGCGAGGTGGCCCGTGCCGGCGTCCGCGCCGACCTCCAGGACGAGTCGGTGCACCGGCTGCTCGCCGTCTAGCGGCGGACCGGGGGGGGGGGGGGGGGGGGGAAGGGAGGGAAACACCCCCCCCCCCCCCCCCCACCACCCAACACACCCCCCAACACACGACTAGAAGCAAGACACGCAAACCCAACCCCCCCAATGAGGGA